>NZ_JAVRID010000001.1:0-668687 GCF_031846205.1 Alteromonas sp. W364
GTTGCTTTTTTGGTTCTGTTGAACAAATTTCGCTTTTTCCAGCTAATTTTCCCGACAGGCAAGTTAACGTTCATTGCGGACGTTGGATGCATGCAAGAACGGTAATTGTTGAGGCAGGTCTTGCACATCTCATTCGACTTCAATCGTTAAAAGCCCGCATACTCAATCACTGCAAGAACAAATGTTTATCAAATTTGTTCAACACCCAAAATGAGTAGCCATAAAACCAGCCGAACACACAAACCCTAAGCGAACATTGAGCCAGTCGTAAAATGCGCCTGTTTTTGACACTCTAGTCCACAAAGAATGTAACGAAGAATGCATGTGCTGGCAAAGCAACAAAGTGAAAGATACAAGCGCCATCGACCATAAACAATGCTAATCTATCAAATGGTTGAACGCTACTATCCAGATTTTATCGCAAACTTACCCAAGCATGTTAAACGTGAGTTTAATGAGTTTTTGCGTTATGGCCGTCTATACTGACGAAAGTCAGTGATAAAACTGGCTCGGTGAGTGAAGGTAAATACGCTGATATTATTGCGGTTAAAGAGGATGTACTGGGTTACATCAACTTATTACAGAATGTTGATATGGTGATGAAAGGCGGTAAGGTATATAAACTTAATGGAAAGCCAACCGCCGATCGTTAAACCGCATTTAAACTATCGTTTTAAGCGGTCGTAAGTGTATTTACAATAAGGTAATAAACAAAATACAAAGGTCGCGACACAAGAATATTGGAGTATCTGCAACGGCACATACAGTAGACTAAAATAGATTTGGCTTAGCATCATCAAGGCCGTCACAGCAAGGATAGCCAAAAACGTATAGAGTGCGGCCTTACCGAAGGATGAGTTTAGCTCTTCATATTTTTCTGCTTCTCCTTCGTCGTTTGTATAAATAGGAGCTGTACCGGGTGACGCGCTAAAAACATGAAATTCGTTAAAATGCGATGTTACGTGCCGCCATCCTGCCGCTCGTACAATCTCAAAGTAATCCGAGTCAGGCTCACTTTGAAAGCCTAGACTGTAACTGAGCGTTTGTTGCTCACCTTGTTCAAATTCCAATAAAAAACCACCAAAAGCAAAACGTTTAAACAGCCAGCCTTGAGTGGCAAGTTTTTCAAATTTTTGCATGGTGCTTTTTTCAAAGAATGCCAAGCCAAAATTTAATCGATACTTTTTTTTCATTTTCATTTCCTTATTTATTTAAGTCTTTTAAATGGCGTCACTTTTAGTATTGATAATGTTCTGTCGAGCGGAACACTTAAAGTCTATTGCATTAGGTTTTGTGCAAACTCAATCATGTCTTTTTTTCGATTTATATCGTTTTCAAGAGTTTGCTTACCAGATTTAGTAATTTGATAAATTTTGGTAGATTCATCGTTTGTTTTATTGCGTTGTATTAATCCTGAATCCAGCAGTTTTTTTAGGGTTGTGTATAAAGACGCTGGCCCAATGCTCACCGTCCCTGAACTCGCCTCTTCAATTACTTTCATAATCATATACCCATGCTTTTCTTCAACGAGAGTCGATAAAATGTAAAAAGCTGAATCATTTAATATGCCTGTTTCTAAGGCGTTTTTCCTAGCCATTTAGTCTCCATGTTCTTATCTCAAAATACCACTGTCACATTGTGCATTGTTTGTGCACTCGAGCGCACATTATCATTTAATGAAATAAAAAAAGGCTCAATCTCACCCGCTTTTTTGAGTTTTGTGCCTAAATACAGGGCCTTCACGCCCAGAGGAGACCGTTGATGCTTAGTTTGTTATCGATAATCGAGTCTTAGATCTTAGTTGAATTGTGCAAGCGAATGACTGCAATTGGATGGCACTTACCCATCATGCAATATAGTCAAAAACACGCCCTTATTTAAATTAAAATAGTGTAAAACAGAGTAAATGGCCACTCATTCGAATTTGGATGTACTTCACATGAGTACACCACATGAGCGCTACAGCTAAGCGCTAGGATTTAGGAAACTTAGGCTTAATTTGATGAAATTCTACTTTGCGAAGGCCTGAATCACGCAAATTGGTGTAGCGCTTATAGTCCTCTTGTTTCGACAATTTCGTGAAACCGTCTTTTGTATCCCATTCAACAAAAGTTATCTGAAAAGGTGGATTATTTTCAGACGCATGAACTTCTATGCTAGGCTCTTTAAGCTTTAGCATAAATGTGCCGCCTATTCTGTTTAGCGCAGTTTCAATTCCTGCTAAATATGCTAAGTAGTCACTAGGATGTTCTGGATTTATCCATGCAAAAAGAACGGTGTAGTACTTATCTTCTCGAAAAGTTAATATGGTTGCATGGTCAATTTCTGCGTTATAAAGGCTGAGTTCATCCCATGCATTTTTGCGCATTTCTTTAAGCTTAGGCCACTCGGGTAAGGCCGAAAATTCATCGAATGTAGCCACCGACGGCCACGACGACAAAATAAGCGCGGTGGGTTTTGTGCTGCCCACTAGCGTGTTTGTTACGTTCAGTTGTACATGATTTTTAAAACCAAACGACTGTGCAAGCGGAATAGCCTCTTGGTAATATTTGCCTCTAAGTTTGGCAGCTTCTTTAGTATTTTTGCTTATTGATGTGTCGGGCGAAATCAGTTGAATCATCTGCTTTGGTTCAAAATGCACCATTAAAGTCTGTATGTCATCGCTAGGTTGGTCTTGAGCCATGACGCTATTAAACGAACTCATGCACAAAATCAGGCTTAGACATACTGTGAACAACTTATAAATACTGCTATTAAATAATACTCTCATCGATACACTCCACTTTTACTGGCTAACATTGCCTAAAACAAGACGTAAAGTGTATAAAGACTTACATACGTAGAACAGGCTTGTTTTTTATTTTCATTGGTGCATTATCGTTCCATGAACGATTGGAACGAATACGCATTAATTCTAGCCATACACCGCACGCGCACACTTCGTGCAGCGGCGGTATTGTTAAATACGACTCACACCACAGTATCAAGGCGACTAGACGCACTGCATAAACGTCGCGGCGCGTTGGTGTTTGAAAAACATCCTTCTGGGTTTGTATCGACACCGCTAGGAAAGGCACTAATTAGCACTGCACAAGAAATAGAGCAGCTAATAGGAATAAGTGACCGCGCGCAGCGTGCCCATGTCGATTCTATTAACGGGCCCATTACGCTGTCGTTGTCAGAAGCCATGGCGCAGTATTTACTAATGCCTGATATAAGTGAATTTATTGAAAGCTATCCGGGTATTCAGCTAAGGATTATATGCTCAGAAAATTTGGCTAACCTCGATAAATCTGAAGCTGATATTGTGATAAGAGGCGCAAAAGAGTTACCCGAGCATTTAGTTGGAAGGCGCTTATTCCCTTTTGCACTGTCGTATTATGGTGATGAGAACTATATTAAAAATACGCCTTTTGAAAACAGGCGTTGGATAGTGCCCGCCAATGTGACAGACCAACCAACTTGGCTTGCCAACTGCCCCTATCCAGATTTGCCCATTGCGTTTAGCATAAACGACATTGTGACAAGGTTTACAACATTGCAGCAAGGATATGGATTGGCCCGGGCTGCTTGCTTTATGGCCGATACCACCGACAACCTAATGCGCTTACCCACAGCACGCATTGAAGAGCAGGTAGATATTTGGGTGCTTACCCATCCAGACTTGCGAGAGTCCCCTCGTATACAACTGCTAATGAATTTTTTAGTCAATGCGCTGAAGAAAAAAGAAGATTTAATAAGAGGAAGGCTAACAAAATAGAGGTTTAGTGCAGAGTAGAGCTTGCACAACCAATCCATACTTCCAAGTATGTATGCTGTAAAATCAAGCTAGTCGACCAATGCCTGATACACCACATTTCTTAAATCATTATGATATGGATGAAACCAAATAGGTAAAAATTGTGCAAAAGCAATAATGACGATTTTTTTTAGGATCGATTCTAAAATAGGTAGATACAAACCATGAAGACCATGGGGTCGGAGAGTTTAAAAATTAACTCTAACGTTTTATGCGGTTATGTCGACTTTTGGATGGCTTGCGACCTTCATCAATCGGTCAAGTCTGAGGCACTAGCGGACTGTTGATTTTTTGAGGTTAAAGTCCGCAAAGAGCGATAAAGGGACGGTCACCACATTATATAATGACCGTCGGCCAAGGTATTTTAAGCAACCACAATATTTCTGCGCTTTTGGGCTGTTGGACTGATTTTTACCCATTTGAATAAAAACATAATAATGACTTTAGTAATACCACTGGTAATCGCCAACACTAGTAATGGCCATCCTATGCTTAGCCCCATACTTAAAGCAAAAGCTATAGTCGAAATATCCATCATAAAGATGAATTGACTCATCTTTAAATCGACAGCACCTGTGCTACCTGAATTAATAATTAGCTTTATTTGGTGGTAATAACCTTGAGCTATCAAGATTGTTACTAAAACAATGATAGTTGTAGAAATATATTTTCCTTGATCGATTATTGTTTCACCGATAAATAATCCTGCGATAGCAATCAGCAAAGTTGCACAGGCTAAGCTAAAGGAGCTTTTAGAGTGGTTAGATTTTCGGTCTTGCCAAATTTCAAACAAAATAAACGCTACTAATACCGAAGCAAGTAATCTCGGCCAGACTATATAGTGATTAAACGGTTCTATTGAATATCCGTATATAAAGAACGACAAATATGCCAAGTAGCTAACTGTAAATTGGTTTAATGATAAAAGTGCAGTTGGCCTTTCGCTTTCAATACCAGACTCTTTTCTCTTCCATATCGTTCTCAATTGAGAAAACACACCATACAAACTAACAATAATAAAAATCGTATTGATCGTTCCGAAAATATTATATGAATCCAAATTAATCTTACCTATTTTATCGTCATACGCTTTATTGTCGACAATAGTAGGGGTTGATCGAATTAAAATCAATTAAAACACTTTTTAAATTTATAATTGTCGACAATGCATTTGTTTGAGAAGGTGTAGATGTGATTCTGTTTTGCAACGATAGACAGGTGTCATCAGGTGTGGATTATGCAGATTAAATAAGTGAATTATGTAAGGGTATTTATCACTGTCCGCTTTTGGCACAAACTTCACAGTCACGACTACCACACGAATGTGTGCAATTGGATGGCAACCGCCATTCATAATTGACCTTATCAATGTTGTGGATTGGCACAACGCGTACCTAGCTAAAAAATTTCCAGAAAGGAAGCTTTCACCTGCAATATACTCGGTTGAACGATCGACATATTATCGTTATGTGTTTATTGCAAGTAATACCATTGAACCAGCGCTGACACTCGCCTCGTGTCATATACAACACCCAAACTCATCTACTGCTGTCGTTTCCCAGTTTGGCCGAATAAATGAATGTTTAAATCGTTTTCTTCGTCAAAAAAGCGAGCGATAACACCGGTTTCGTGAGCAAACTGATACTCACTGCCTTGGATCGGAATCATAGTAAGGGGAAGGCGATTACCTGCCGGAAATACAAATCTTAAAGAGTCTTGTTGGTTCACCACCGACACTTTCCAGCCCTGTGCAGGGAAAATATAAGTTCCTGTGAGTGATTGCAAAACTTCAGGGGATAGCTTAACGCGCTTAATGACTTTCTCTCGAAACACCGGCCATTCATAGGCTCGGGAGACTGCGCTGAAAAATTCTTCACCAAGGTTTGCTCCATTATCCGAATTCGCCAGAAACACTGCACCATTGCCGGTTCTCAAGTTCATAGTAATCCCAGCCCTGTATCCCACTGTGCCGCCATAATGAGTGATAAAAACTTGATTGTTACCATCGTTAATTAACCTAAAACCGTAAGCATGGTTAGCGATAGGAGTCGCTAGTATCTCTTCGATACTGGCCTGAGTGAATACATTACTTTTACCATGATAGCCTTTATGCATCTCTAACAAAAACATGGCCAAGTCCCTAGCCGTTGCCCACAAGCCCGCAGCGGCCTGCTCGGGATAGTTGTTCCAGCCTCCGGCAACGATGCCACCATCGATTTGATGTCCGCGCGCGGTATGAGGATGACTAGATATTGGCAAAGGCACAGTGAAATCTGCTTGCTTCATGCCAACCGGATCGAGCAGCCAATCGCGCATTATTAGTTCAAAAGGTTTATTCAACTTATCCTTTAGGGCAATTTCAATTAAAGTATATCCGCCACCTGAATAAGCGAGCGATGCGCCTGGTTCATTAACCACTTCTACTTTTCGCGAATTGCTCGGTGCTTCACCGCGCACGATCTGTTCGTCTGTCGGCATCTGCTCGCTCTTTGCGTAGCCAGCATATCCACCACGCACAGTTCCAGCTGTATGTGAAAGCAAATTGCGCAGCGTAATAGGATTAGCTTTGCTTTGCTGACCCTCAGGTAGACGATAAGATGAAAAATAAGTTTCGATATCCTGATCAAAATCAACCAATCCTGCAGCTTTCATCCGCAGCGCTGCGAGCAACGTAAATGGCTTGGCGAGAGAACCTGCTTGAAAAAGGCTGCCACAATCAGCATTGCTACCATCGTTTTGTAATTTGCCCCAAGCTTCGCTCCAGTCGAGCTTACCCTGGTGAATTACCGCGACAGAAAAAGCGGGAGTTTTGGACATGCTCATGCGCGCTTCGACACTAACAGGCTTAGTTTCACCTTCAAACACCATGTAGGGCAGAATACCTTCTGTGACTTGCTTTTTACGCGCTTGTGCATCGCTCGCTGTATAACAGTTCCAGACTTTTTGATATTCGGGATGTTTAATATCCGAGTTTACTGAATTGTGCGCTGTATCGGCAGCGACTGAACTAAGCGACCCACTAAAGAATAATATAAGGATAACGTACTTGATCATGTGTTTGCCCTTTCCGTTATCTCTTTTATCATTCAACTACCAACCTCAAAGTTATCTATGTCATCGGTTGAGAGTATAAGAAGAATAAAAGCTATTTACTACTCAATACTTTCTACAAAAAGGCATAAGCGTATCGCAGCATCACTTGAGAGCGTCATACCGACTAAAAGAGAGGAGTGAGAGCGACTACGATGATTTAGTAAAAAGCTTTCCACAGCTAGCCGTCATCGACAATGAAAACTATTTTGCTGTTAAATGTGATTAAACATAGGCCTCATCGGCTCATCGAGCTATTGCAATAGACGTTTTCATCTAGTGTGTTTTCAGAGCTGCACAACGGCGGGTTTTGGATGGAAATCGACACGCGTATAACGTTTATTAGTGGCAAGTCACTGACAGTGCAACTTATATTGTCATTACATAATACTGCTTAACTGCATCAAATACTTGGCTCCACTTGGTGTATATAGCCAAAATAATGCACTGACATTAATCAAAATAGAAAACCAATATTTAGTTCGGAAGCTCGGCTTTGAAGACTTATGCCGCAAGTATTGTCTTGCCATTGCTGCCCCTGGCCACCCGCCCAATAATGCAAATAGGTGAAGCGTGCTTTCCTGTGTTCGCCAACCCCCACGTTTGGCCTGCCATTTATCATAGGCATATAGGGTAAAACTAAGACTACTTAACGCTATGTATAAGTAAAACAATATGCGTGGAAAGTGCTGAAGGTAAAAAGCGACTAGCATGCCGCTAGAGAATAATAGGGCAAAATAAACAGATACTGATGTGTTTCTTTTATGTTTCATTATCTTATGAATTAAGTGATAGGGCGGTGCAAACTTTCGATTACCGCTAGACGTTCATCCTCAGTAAGAACCCCTGTGAACACCGTCGCTCTTCTCAAATTTCTCATTTTGAAGGATTTTTCTAGCAGTGCGGCCAGCATTTTCTCGGGTTGGTGTTTTAGTTCTAGTATTGATAGCCAAGTGAGATAAGCGCCATATCGCATTTGTTTGGCTGCGTAGCGAGTCTCAATGCGAGCTTCGATTTGTTCAAATAATGCTGGGTTAGCAAAGCACTTTTTAGCCATGGCTGCGTGCAACTGCAATATTTGGTGGTCTATTCCAATGTCTTTAACGGGGACTTTTGCATATTGAGGCATATTCTTACCGAAGGCTGATTTTCAAGGTTTTATGACTTAAGACAATACGTACTAAAAGCGATATTTATCGCGCTCTTGAATGTCTACTAGGCGTTTTTTTGTCTCTTCGGAGTAGCTTTCCTTTTGTCGATTTTCGTGTAACAAAGGTCGTAATACTGGTTCTAGGCCGTTCAATTTAATCTCATACATGATCGCGAGTTGTTCGCCGAGTTTGCTATTAGGAAACCCTTCTTTGTGAAACCAAACCAGATAGGGTTCTGGTAGCTCAAGTAATGGCGTTCCGGCATATTTGCCAAAGGGCATTTTGGCATTGACTAATTCCAACAATTCTTGCGCAGAATGTGCTGAGAAATCGAAGTCTTGCATTTTAGTTTTCCTCAATTTGCGCTTGATTCTTTTGTTGGGCTTGCCATAAACGGGAATATAGGCCGTTTAAGGCCAAAAGTTCTTCGTGAGAGCCTTGTTCAGCAACACTTCCTTGATCCATGACGATAATATTATCAGCGTCCACAATAGTCGACAATCTGTGTGCAATCATAAAGCTCGTATGACCTTTTGCAATTTCACGTAAAGCAGAGAGTATGGCTTGTTCAGATTGAGAATCAAGACTTGAGGTCGCCTCATCAAATACCATTATTGGCGGACGTTTTAAAATTGTTCGTGCAATCGCAACTCGCTGTTTTTCTCCGCCACTGAGTTTCAGGCCACGCTCGCCAACTTGAGTATCTCCTTTATTTGGCAAACGATCTACAAACTCATCAAGGTGGGCTAGCTTTATCGCTTGATTTATTTCGTCATCACTTGCTTCTGGCTTACCGTATCGAATGTTTTCGTATAGGGTATCGTTAAACAAAACGGTATCTTGTGGCACTATTCCAATTTGTTGGCGAACAGATGCCTGAGTTTGCTTTGCAATGTCTTGATCATCAATTGAGATATGGCCAGCACTGGGGTCATAAAAACGAAATAAGAGTTTTACTAAGGTTGATTTGCCCGCGCCACTCTCACCAACAACGGCTACCTTACTTCCAGCTTTCACAGTGAAACTGACGTTTTTGAGTATTTGTCGTTTTTCGTCATAGTAAAAGCCCACCTCGTTAAACCTTATTTCGCCTCTACTGACTTGAAGCTCTGTAGCGTCGTCTTTGTCGAGTATTTTTGGCGGTTTTTCTAATAGGTCAAATAGGTTTTCAATGTTTGCCAGTGAGCCTCGAATCTCACGATATACAAAGCCTAGGAAGTTCAAAGGCATGAATATTTGCATCGTGAAAGCGTTGACCAGAACGAAATCACCAATGGTCATATTGCCGCTCGCAACATTCACTGCAGCGAGTCCCATCATGCTGGTCATTGCTACTGCGATGATTGTTGCCTGTCCGCCATTTAAGGCAAACAATGATAGCCGGTTTTTTCGTCGTGCGGTTTCCCAGTTAGCAAGATCGACGTCGTAGCGCTTAGCCTCAAAATTTTCGTTGTTAAAGTATTTTACGGTTTCGTAATTCAGTAAGCTATCGACCGCCCTGGAAGTGGTGCTGTTGTCGGCTTGGTTCACTTCTTTAACAAACTTTGTGCGCCAATCAGTGGCTTTCATTGAAAAACTGACGTAGAGAACGACAGAACCAAATATCACAAGCGCAAAGCTTGCACCGTAGTTATAAAATAACAAGCCAATGACGAGGGCTATCTCTAATAGGGTTGGGCCAATATTAAAAATCAAAAAACGCATCAAAAAGCTGATACCACTGGTTCCACGTTCAATATCACGAGATAGGCCGCCGGTTTGTCTTGATAAGTGAAAACTGAGATCAAGCTTGTGAAGATGTTCAAATACGGTTAAGCCTAAACGACGCATTGCTCTCTCTGTCACTCTACCAAATAGCGTATCTCTGATTTCCCCAAATAAGACGTTTGCTAAACGCAGGGCGCCATAGGCGACAATCAGACCTAGTGTTGCCCCCATAATGATTTCTTTGGTGGTATCTAAGTTGAGATTATCAACGGTGTGTTTTAAGACGAAGGGGAGGCATACACTAGCTACTTTTGCTGCTACCAGAAAACCGATGGCAAGCCAGACACGGCTTTTAAACTCTAGCAAGTAAGGCCAGAGCTTAGTGAGAACTGACCAATTTACTGGTTTGTCGTCAGGCGTTGAAAAGCGAGATGGTCGCATGAATAATTCGATGACTCAGTATGTAAATAATGAGTTGATTCTACGTGAAAACGTGCTTATACGTTCAGAAGATTTCGAAGTTTTTTGTACTTTTGCGCTTGTTCAAAACTCAACTTCTTCTGCTCAAGTAAGTTGACTGAGTGCAGCACGTGCGTATTCACTTCCTCTATTGCTGTACTAAGCTTCAGTTTGGATATGACATGTAGCAGGTTGAGTGCAATTGCCGTATTCTTTGGCATGATATTCGCGGCTTGGGAAAAAACATCAAACGCTTTTGCAAAATTGCCATTTCTAAAAGCTGTGATGCCTTCTGCGTTGAGCTCTTTAGGGTTTAAACGAACTTGTTCTTTTTCGAATCGTTCCTGTGTAATACATTGGCTAAATAGGGCGATGTCAGAAAGTTGGTCATCGACATAGTTAGCTCGTTTTTGTGCCCGTTCTTCAATGACTTTATATAAAGCAAGGGCGTCGTCTTTCAAGCCCACTTCATGCAGTGCTTTCGCTTTATCTGCTAAGCTTTCATCACCCAGTTTACGATTGTCTCTGGTGAAATTTTCAACTAAGTCTGTTGCTTTTTGAACATCATTTTCCAAGTACGACATGCGAGCTTTAATAATGTTGATGTCTTCTTGAATATCCTCATTAACAAACTTTCTTTTTAATTCCGTCAGATATTGCCTCGTCGCATTCATCACTTCATTGACTTGGCTTGGATCCGCTGTCATTGCAAAGTCGATACCTGCGCGAACGACTTTCATATAAACTTCAGGCGTCTCACTTACTGTATTCTTTGAGTTACTCAACAGTAATTGAGTGACGGCGAACTCTGTTTCGTGATCGTGGGTCAAGCGAGCAATCAGCCTAGCGATATGTTGTCTGCGCATATTTTTTGGCGAAATCTCGGTCGCAATCAACATGCTCTCTAGTGCTTCACTGTATGCACCTTGTTTTATTTGTAGGCTAGCAAGAAGCTCATAGGCCATGGTCTTCGTTTCGCGTTTAGCTGCTAAAGTAATGATTTGTTTTTCTGCGTCATCATCGAAGCCCAGAGCGATTAAGCTTTTCACTAAGCCTTGTTCCGCCCATGCTAGTGATTCAATTTTTATCATTGACGTAAAGAACGCTTTAGCCTCTTCATATTGCTTAGCTAATAGTAAAAGATCCCCTTTCATTTTTAAGGCAAGAGGGAACAGATCTCGATTACTCTGGTAGCTTAGTATTTTATTTACTTCGGTAATTGCGGCGTTGTATTTTTCTTCATTAATAAAGTCGTGTACCGTGATGAACTTTTGTTTGCGACGCATCACTCTTGAGATTCGTTTGTAGAGTTTTTCTACTTTCAGTGGTTTAGCTAGGATATCGTCAGCAGGCAACTCTAAGATGCTTTGAATGATTTCAAAGTTAGTTTCGTGGCTTGTAAATACAAATGCGGTCTCGCTTGGCAGAAGTTTGCTTTGCAACAGCTTTTCATAGAAATACAAACCATCATGGCTTCGTTTGATGCTGTAAGCGCAGATAACTAGATCGAATGTGAGTTTTTCAAGGGCAAGTAGGGCGCGCTGAGTAGATTCAACATACTGGATGTTTCTGAAGCCAATCTGTTCAAGCTGCGGGGTCAGATGCTTAGTTGCGCTCTGCTTATTGTCTATAATGAGTATACGCATCCGTGAGATGACCGACAATTCCATTTGCTGTGATTCTTCAACATTAAGTAAACATTGAATAAGTTATCGTGATGCTAAGAATATACTTTAATTAAATTTGTAATGACAGATGTGGAGCAGTTTATTCATTTAAAATCAGTGCGTTTGCTGGATTTTTGATCAGCTATGCATGCACTCAGTTAGATTGATTTTTATTGCAATAAATTTATCGAATGCTGACCAATTCCACCATTTTAAGAAATTAACAATATACTTAATTCTATTTATCTACCAAATACAAAGGTATACGATAGTCATTCTGTCAAAAATGAAACCATACTATGATTATTTCAGCTACTACTGACTATCGCGCTGCTGCAAAAAAGAAACTTCCGCCCTTTTTATTTCATTATATTGACGGTGGATCTTATTCTGAGAGCACGCTTAGAGCGAATGTTGCCGACTTAGAAAATATCTCGCTTAAGCAAAAAGTACTTAAGGATATGTCGAGTTTGAGTCTTGAGCATGAGGTATTCGGAGAAAAGCTTGCTATGCCAATAGCACTGTCTCCAGTTGGTTTAACAGGAATGTATGCTCGGCGTGGTGAAGTTCAAGCAGCCAAAGCGGCAGAGAACAAAGGAATTCCCTTCACAATGTCGACGGTATCGGTGTGTCCCATCGAAGAAGTTACGCCTCAAATAGAGCGACCAATGTGGTTTCAATTGTATGTGCTTAAAGATCGCAGCTTCATGAAAAATGTATTGCAGCGAGCAAAAGCTGCGGGTGTGAAAACACTTGTTTTTACCGTTGATATGCCAACGCCGGGCGCGCGCTATCGAGATATGCATTCAGGCATGAGCGGCCCTGGGGCAGAGATAAAAAGGGTGCTTCAAGCGATGGTTCATCCCCTATGGGCGTTTGATGTTGGCCTGTTAGGTAAACCTCACGATTTGGGCAATATATCCAAGTATCGTCAAAAACAAACAAAGTTGGGCGACTACATTGGCTGGCTAGCCGATAATTTTGATACCTCTATTTCTTGGAAAGACTTAGAGTGGATTCGAGATTATTGGGATGGCCCACTCATCATAAAAGGCATTCTTGATGTCGAAGATGCAAAAGACGCAGTGCGCTTTGGCGCGGATGGCATCGTGGTCTCAAATCATGGTGGTAGACAACTGGATGGAGTAATGTCTTCAGCCAAAGCCTTGCCAATTATTGCTGATGCTGTAAAAGGAGACATTAAATTGTTTGTCGACTCTGGTATCAAAAATGGTTTGGATGTTGTTCGTATGTTAGCACTCGGCGCAGACTGCACAATGTTGGGACGTTCGTACATTTATGCGCTAGCCGCTCGAGGTCAAAATGGGGTTGAACATCTGCTGGAGCTTTACAAAAAAGAAATGCAGGTTGCTATGACGCTCACTGGCGCAAAATCGATAAGTGAAATAGGCAATCATTCCATTGCTCGTGGTGTGTAATTAGCGAGGAACTATTTAATCCTACCAAAGCCAAATCGGTATACAGCTTTGTCAAATTCTACAATTCTTATTTTATCTCTACGAATAAAAGCTATAAATTTCAATTGGATAAGTTTGCTGTCGTCATTTTGTCAGTAAAACGCCGTAGCAATATACAGCGATTAAACAGTACAAAGATGATTCAATTTAACGAACAGAGATTACAGTATGAACATTAAAAACTTTTTACAGAATAAAACATTGTCAGCGTCTACAGCCATAGTGATATGTGCGGGTATAGCGATAGGCGGAAGTATCGGTAGCTATATTCTGGGTATCGTTATAATGTTACCGATAGGTATAGCTTTATATAAAACTCAAAACGATAAAAATCAATAAGGTTTGTAGGTGCTACATGATAATTGACAGAGAACTGGTTAAAAGACTTCGTAATAAGCAAGCGTGGTCCCAAGAAGAGCTTGCGGTTGCTTCGGGCTTAAATTTACGAACAGTTCAACGGATCGAAAAAGAAGGTAGTATCTCCTTACAATCGAAAAAAGCACTGGCCTCTGTATTTGGGTTGAATATCGAAGAACTCGATTACGTTGAACCTGAGTCTTGTTTCGAATACAAGTCAGTAGTTTTTAAAAATGATGTTGATTGGTTGTCGACGTGGGGAAGAAACAACAAACAAGCTGAATATAAATTTGACGCTCAAATTAATTCTTATGCGAAACAAGGATGGCGTGTGCACACTCTAAACTATGGTAGCAGTGTTCACGGCGGCGCAGGACAGGTTGCCGTATTATTTGAGCGTTTGATTGAGCTAGATTAACCTCAGTATAGATAGCAAGAGTCTACTGGGCTTGAATCACTCGCCTCATCTCTTGTAAAGAACGGCGATGCATTTGAACTTGAAGAAGTGGTGGACGCTACTGGGCTTGAACCACTCGCCTCATCTCTTGTAAAGAACGGCGATGCATTTGAACTTGAAGAAGTGGTGGACGCTACTGGGCTTGAACCAGTGACCCTCGCCTTGTAAGGGCGATGCTCTCCCAACTGAGCTAAGCGTCCATATTGTTTTGGATATCCACATGGCTTTTACCAGTGAACCTCGCCCTTCTTGTAATAAGGAGCGGCGATGCTTGCTCTTTTTGCAACTGAGCTAAGCGTCCATATATCTTATTTGTAACAAGAGAAAGTGGTGGACGCTACTGGGCTTGAACCAGTGACCCTCGCCTTGTAAGGGCGATGCTCTCCCAACTGAGCTAAGCGTCCATCTTGTTACTGACTTGCTGTGAGTGTTCCTAAGCAAGTGGACGCGTATTATAGAGTTGCGACCGCGTCTGTCAACAGCATTTTGAAAAAATTGTATCAAACGTTCATTTTTCGGCCAAACTGTGTTCTCCGAATAACATTGCAGTTAATAATGCATGAAATAAGGTCGAGCTTTACTTTTTCCTGTGGGCATTAAGCGGTAAACTACGCGCATTATTTTTTAAGGAAGTTTTTCTCATGACAGTGGTAACCCGTTTTGCTCCCAGTCCGACTGGCTATCTTCACGTTGGCGGTGCTCGCACAGCTCTTTATTCTTGGTTATATGCAAAAAGCCAAGGCGGTGAATTCGTATTGCGTATTGAAGATACTGACCTAGAGCGTTCTACCGATGATGCAAAGCAAGCAATATTGGATGGTATGTCTTGGTTAGGTCTTGATCATGACAAAGGGCCTTATTATCAAACTGAACGTTTTGACCGATACAATCAATTGATTGATGAGTTGCTAGAAAAAGGCTTAGCTTATAAATGTTTCATGAGCGTTGATGAACTCGATGCGATCCGTGAAGAGCAAGAAAAGAAAGGTGAAAAGCCGCGCTATCCTGGCACATGGAGAGATCGGAGTGATCATCCAGAAAACATGCCGTTTGTTGTGCGCTTTAAAAACCCACTAGACGGTGAAGTCGTGATAAATGATCATGTTCGAGGTGAAATTCGCATCGCCAATAGCGAGCTTGATGATCTTATTATTAAGCGCACTGATGGTGCACCTACATACAATTTCTGTGTGGTGGTCGATGATTGGGATATGGGTATTACACATGTGGTGCGTGGTGAGGACCATATTAATAATACACCGCGTCAAATAAATATTCTAAAAGCCTTAGGGGCACCCATTCCTGAATATGCCCATGTATCCATGATATTGGGGGATGATGGTAAGAAGTTATCGAAGCGTCATGGTGCTGTGAGCGTGATGCAGTATCGCGACGATGGCTATCTACCACAAGCGGTATTGAATTATTTGGTTAGGCTAGGGTGGTCACATGGTGACCAGGAGATCTTTAGTGTTGAAGAAATGATTGAACACTTTAGTTTAGATTCAATCAGCAAGTCGGCAAGTGCGTTTAACACGGAAAAACTAAACTGGTTAAATGAACACTATATAAAGAGCCTGCCAAGCGAAGAAGTTGCCAAGCACGCGCAGTGGCATTTTGAGCAGCAGGGGATTGATACTAGTAATGGTCCGTCAATAGCTGATGTCATTACTGTTCAAGCGGACCGAGTGAGTACATTGAAAGAACTGGCTAGTATCAGCCGTTATTTCTTTGAAGATTATGAGGCTTTTGATGAGAAAGCCGCTAAGAAGCACCTACGTCCGGTTGCTAGATTGCCTCTTGAAACAGTAAAAGAGAAGTTATTGGCAATAGAAGATTGGCAAGCGGAAAATATTCAAGCGGCGATTAATGCTACTGCTGAAGAATTGGACGTGGGCATGGGTAAAATTGGTATGCCGTTGAGAGTTGCAGCAACAGGTTCGGGAAATTCTCCATCTCTTGATGTCACATTAAACCTGATCTCTAAAGAGCAAATTGCTCAAAGAATCGACAAGGCGATTAATTACATAGCAAATAGAGAAAATTCTTAAAAAAATCGTTGACATAATTAATCCAGATGCCTAGAATGCGCCCCGCTGTCACGGAACTGTAGCACGAAACATAGCTCGCAGGTCCAATTGGACACGGGGCTATAGCTCAGCTGGGAGAGCGCTTGCATGGCATGCAAGAGGTCGGCGGTTCGATCCCGCCTAGCTCCACCAAGTTTGTCGTGACAGAAATCCAAACGTCGTAGTTTGGTCTAGGTTAGGTGATTTATCGTAATGATAATAAGCCTAACAAAAAACTGTTAAAGCATCGCTTTGACGAAAAGTTTTTTGTCCCCTTCGTCTAGAGGCCTAGGACACCGCCCTTTCACGGCGGTAACAGGGGTTCGAATCCCCTAGGGGACGCCATTTTCTCAGTGGTCAATATGAGACGTTAGTTAAACGTTAAGTAACTATAAATCCAAGCTGTCGTCGCTTGGTCTAGGTTAGGTGATTTATCGTAACGATAATAAGCCTAACAAAAAACTGTTAAAGCGTAGCTTTAACGAAAAGTTTTTTGTCCCCTTCGTCTAGAGGCCTAGGACACCGCCCTTTCACGGCGGTAACAGGGGTTCGAATCCCCTAGGGGACGCCATATAGAGAAACCACCCAATAGGGTGGTTTTTTTATGACTTAAATTTAGCAATTGCTAATAACACGCCCAATTGGATAGCATGAGAAACATCAATTTAATTACCTTAGATACGGCATAATGTAGGCTATGAAAATAGTATTAGCGCCGATGGAAGGTGTTGTCGATCATTTGATGCGAGATATGCTGACAAAAGTCGGTGGTTTTGACTTGTGCATTACTGAATTTGTGCGAGTAGTAGAGCAACTATTACCTCCCAGAACCTTCTATCGTTTATGCCCTGAATTGCATCATGGTGCAAAAACGCCTTCGGGTGTGCCTGTTAGGGTACAGCTTCTTGGGCAACATCCCCAGTGGCTGGCAGAAAATGCGGTTAGAGCGGTAGAGCTTGGTTCCCCAGGTATCGATTTGAACTTTGGTTGTCCAGCGAAAACGGTCAATAAAAGTAAAGGGGGGGCAGTATTACTCAAAGAGCCGGAAACATTGTATCAAATCATCAAAGCGGTGCGTGACGCAGTGCCTGCAGAACAGGCTGTTAGTGCTAAAATCCGCTTGGGCTTTGACGATAAATCATTGGCTCTTGAGAATGCCGACGCGATTACGCAAGCGGGAGCAAGTTTACTCACAATCCATGCTCGTACCAAAGTTGATGGTTATAAGCCGCCTGCTTATTGGCCATGGATAAAAAAGATCAAACAGACGACCGATATTCCAATCATCGCAAATGGTGAAATATGGAGTGCTCAGGATGCTGCACTATGCCAGGAGCAAAGTGGCTGTGACGATATTATGTTGGGTCGGGGGGCATTAGCGCTGCCTAATCTCGCAAATACGATTAAACATGGTCATCAAGGAATGACATGGGAAGAAGTGAAGGCTTTGCTTGTTTCTTATTCCGGCTATGAAATTTATTCAGATAAAGGCCGTTATTATCCAAACCGCATTAAACAGTGGTTCAACTATTTAAAGCGACAATATCCAGAAGCTGAAGAAATGTTTATTTCTTTGCGCACACTAAAAGACCCTCAAGCCATTGTTGAATTGCTTTCCTCTTAAGATATTTCTCACTTAGCTTGATTTTATCTGCTATTTCCCATTTAGGAATGGAAAAACTGGCTATTGTGTCCTAACTTTACAGCAGCTTCTGGCTATTTTATGCTTTTCGCTGAAACTCGATTGCACTCGTTTATTCTTTCTATTAATTTTACGAAGATTGTCTCTGCCTACAACAATTCGGCTGAGATAATAAAAGAATAAGAGTATCTAACAATAACAATAAATCCACTTTTCTAGGAACAAGGAAAGATATGTTTAAACCCAATATAAAATTCGGTTTGGCGCTGGCCGTATCTGCCGCGCTTCTCAGTGCGTGTAGCAGTGACCATGAAGAACAAAAATCAACAATCGTGGCTGGTATTGATACTAATCCATTCCCAAGCACCTATAAAGTAATAGACAGTGCGCCATTCATCATCACCAATGTCACCATACTCGACGGCATTGGTGGTAAAATTGAAGATGGTGAAATACTCATTCAAGATGGTGTGATTAAAGAAGTCGGTAGCAGTGTTAGCAGCGTTTCTGATGCGATTGAGATCGACGGTGAGGGGAAATGGCTTACGCCGGGTATTATCGATAATCATAGTCATTTGGGGGTATATCCTTCGCCTTCAACGCATTCTCATTCAGACGGCAATGAGATGACCGGACCAGTGACCGCAGAAGTATGGGCTGAGCACTCTATTTGGCCACAAGATCCTGGCTTTCAAAGAGCCTTAGCTGGCGGTGTAACTTCTTTGCAAATTCTCCCCGGCTCTGCAAATTTGTTTGGTGGTCGCAGTGTCACCGTTAAAAACGTGCCGAACAGAACGATGCAAGACATGAAATTTCCTGGCGCGCCTTACGGAATTAAAATGGCGTGTGGTGAAAATCCGAAGCGTGTATATGGTCAAAAAGGCGGTCCAATGACACGTATGGCAAACGTCGCTGGCTATCGCTCAGCTTGGATTGATGCCCAAGGGTATCAAAAAGACTGGGCTGATTATCAGGCAGACTTAGATGCTGGTGTATCAGCTACTCCACCAAAGCGTGATCTCAACTTAGAAACACTCGCTGGCGTGCTGAACGGCGAAATTCTGGTGCACATGCATTGTTACCGTGCTGACGAAATGACGGTGATGATGGATGTGATGAAGGAGTTTGATTACAAGATTGGGACTTTCCATCATGCTGTTGAAGCCTATAAAATTGGCGACAAACTTGCCGAAAATGGTGTTTGCTCAGCAATGTGGGCAGATTGGTGGGGTTTCAAAATGGAAGCTTACGACGGCATCAAAGAAAATGTAGCGATGGTACATGCAGCCAAAGCATGTGCAATTGTGCATTCCGATAGCGACTTAGGTATCCAACGACTTAACCAAGAGGCAGCAAAGGCTTGGGCTGACGGTAAGCGCGCAGGTATCGACATCTCGCAGGCCGATGCTTGGACATGGTTGTCAGCAAATCCAGCAAAATCGCTGGGTATTTTTGATAAAACGGGTTCACTAGAAGAAGGTAAGAATGCGGATGTTGTGTTGTGGAGCACTGACCCATTCTCTACTTATGCTCAAGCCGAAAAAGTATTTATTGATGGCGCGATGGTTTATGACCGAAATAAACCTGAGAGTTGGCCGGTGAGTGACTTTGAATTAGGACAAGTAGCAGAAGGAGACGCAAAATGAGTTTGTTCAAAAAAGTAAGCATAGTTTCCTGTATGGCACTCGGGCTGGGAATGTCTGCTTCGTCATTTGCTGAAAAAATTGCGATTGTAGGTGGTAAGGTACATACCGTTTCTGCAGCAGGTGTTATTGAAGAAGGTACGGTGTTAATTAATGAGGGTCGTATCCAGCAGGTTATTGAAGGGACCGATGTGCCAAGCGGTTACCGCGAAATTGATGCACGAGGTAAGGTTGTTACACCTGGCTTTATTGGTGCCTACACATCTTTAGGTCTGGAAGAAGTCAGTATGTCAGCTGGAGTGGTTGATGCCAGGACGAATGAACATCCAGTCTCATCAGTAGGGGCAGCCTTAGATGTTCAGTATGCTGTGAATAATGACTCTACGTTGATACCAATTACTCGCATTGAAGGCTTTACGTCTGCAGCGACGGCTTTAAGCCATACTGGGCAGCTCTTCCAAGGTCAGGGCGCAGTAATTAGCTTGGCGACTAGCTTTGATTCTGTGATGAAACCGAAAGCTTTCATGCAGATTGATGTCAGCAACAGTGGTGCAGAGGACAATGGCGGCAGTCGCGCAGCCATGTGGGTTGCTATTCATACCATTTTTGAAGAAGTGACCTTCGCGCAAAGCTATTCATTAAACCCAAGTGAAGATTGGGAAGGCATCAGCAGTATGGCCGATGCTAAAGCACTTATTCCCGTATTGAAGGGTGAAGTTCCTTTGCTGATGAAAGCAGACAGAGCGGCTGATATTGCTCAAATATTAAAACTAAAACAGCAATATTCTGACCTGAATATTGTGTTAGTTCATGGCTTAGAAGCTTGGCGTTTAGCGGATGAGTTAGCAGCGCAAAAGATACCCGTTATTGTGAATCCTGAGTACAATCTACCAGGTGGTTTTGATCAATTGGGAGCCACTCTAGAAAATGCCGCTCGTTTGCACAAAGCAGGTGTTAAAGTTGTTATTGGCATGGATACACACAATATTCGATTGGCCACTCAACATACCGGCAATGCCGTGGCAAATGGACTTCCGCATTCTGCAGGTATCGCGGCTTTAAGCATTAATATCGCAGAAATATTTGGTTTGGATAACGAGATTGGGAGCTTAGAGCCGGGTAAGGTTGCTGATGTTGTCATATGGTCTGGAGATCCTTTGGAAGTTACGCAGACTGCGGTTAACGTGATAATTCAAGGTGAAGAAGTTGAAATGACCTCACGCCAAACTAAGTTGCGAGACCGTTATTTAAAACGAGATGAGTCAGTCCCTGTGTCATACACAAGGCCTTAAACATGCTCTGATAAAGAGTTAAGCGAAAGACTATCGTTTCTTGTTAAAAGTCGTATTTCCCTCAAGGTGATATGGCTTTTTTTTGTTTTAAATTTCAATCAAATAGTAATTTATATTGTTCTTTAGGTTAAAAATACTATACATTGTGTCTGGTAATGTTTACTATATGTTTTATTCGAAGTGCGCTAAGCAATTATTTTGGTGAAAACGCGCTTTTATATTTTTAAATAAATAGTTCTTTTGGAGATAACAATGAACATGACCTTGAAAGAAAAAAGTACGTGGCTGTCACTGATAGCGACTTTGGTTGTTTTTGGTTTTTACACAATCAGAGTCTTCAGCATTGACATGAGTAGTCTTTCAGAGCAAGAAGCAATCGATGTCGCTATGGCTAATTTAAGTAGTGCTATTTTATATATCATTATCATAGAGATTATTTTTCAGTCTCTTATCTCGGCTGCTGGTTCCAAAGCCGAAGTGGAAGGGGATGAGCGAGATCGCCTGATTGCACTTACCTCAAATAATAGTGGCTACTGGGTCTTAAGCATTGGTGTGATTATTACCTTGGGTCAATTGCTGCTGCCTCATGCCATTGGCATGGAATCATCGATAAAGGCATACTTCCCAATTCCGTTATTTGAAGTACATGTTTTATTATTTGTGTTTATTCTGTCAGAAATAGTGCGTTTTACTCATCAAATAGTACTGTATAGAAAAGATGCGGTGTAAACAGTATGGCAATTGTAAATAGAGTAAGAGAGTGTCGCTTTTTTGCAGATGAAATGACTCAGCAAGCTTTGGCGGAAGCTGTCGGAGTAACAAGACAAACAATCATGGCAATCGAGAAAAACAAATACAATCCCTCCCTAGAGGTGGCATTCAAAATTGCTCATCTGTTCAATAAACCTTTAGAAGAGGTCTTCACCTACGAGGCTGAGGATTAGTGAAATCAGCATATCCTATGGCAGGATATGCTGTTCCAGTTTAGGTTTGAGAAAATCTTTGATCATCGGCTGCGCTTCGGCAGTAGGATGAATGCCGTCATTTTGCATTAACTCTGGCTTGAGGGCTATTTCTTCAAGAAAAAATGGGATTAATGGAATGCCGTTAGTCTCTGCAACATCAGCGTATATTTGAGTGAACATTTGCGTGTAGCGGCGCCCATAGTTTGTCGGTATTTGCATCGCTTGTATCATTACTTCTACGTTTTGAGCTTTTGCTAGTTGAACCATTTCATTGATATTGGCTCTAATCTTTTTCGGATTGTGGCCTTGAAGCGCGTCGTTCCCACCCAATTCGATGAGTAAATGTGTTGGTTTGTGCAGATCGAGAAGTCTGGGTAGGCGAGAAAGTCCTCCGTCAGTTGTGTCGCCGCTGATAGCACCGTTGACTACTTCTATCGCTCTTTCTTCTTTTTGCCATGCATTTTGTAACAAATAAACCCAGCCTTGCTGTTGAGTAAGTCCATAGGCAGCGCTTAGACTGTCACCGAGAACTAGCAACTTATGTTCTTGAATTTTCTGCTGATCTGAATAGGCTGAAAACGGGAATAAAAGAAGTATAACAAAGCTCATAACTACGGTCGTAGCGACACGTGCCGATTGGCGTGTACTCCCATCGTTATTTCGGGTTCTACTCCAACTAAATTTAAAGAATTGAATAAAAGAAAACACTATGACAACAGCTCCACTGATGATTGAAACGAAAAGCGTAATTAAAAAGGTTAATACGAGCGAAGGCGAGTTACAGATCCTTCAACCCATTAGCTTTCAAGTTAAGCCTGGTGAATCTGTTGCTATTATAGGCGCATCTGGCTCGGGAAAGTCAACTTTGCTTGGTTTACTTGCGGGCTTAGACGAAGTGTCAGGCGGTCATATTATGTTAGACGGAGAAGCGCTGCATGATATGGACGAAGAACAGCGGGCGCGCTTACGGGGTGACAAGGTCGGTTTTATTTTCCAAAGCTTTATGTTGGTCCAAAGTTTGACCGCAATTGAAAACATCATGCTTCCAGCAGAAATTGCGGGCCTACCTGAACCGAGAAAACTCGCGCAAAAGATCCTCGAACAGGTTGGCCTAGAGCACAGGGCAAGTCATTTCCCTAATCAGCTATCAGGTGGCGAGCAACAGCGCGTAGCGATTGCGAGAGCATTTATCACCAATCCTAAAATTTTGTTTGCTGATGAACCTACCGGTAACTTGGACTCTAACAATTCAACAAAGGTCGAAGACTTACTCTTTGACTTAAATAAAGACTCCAACACCACTCTAGTCTTGGTAACACACGATGATGCACTGGCACAGCGCTGCCAGCGTCAACTGCGTATGCATGCTGGCGAGTTAAGTGAAGAAACAAAACCACTTAAAGTCGTTTCTGGAGAATAAGCATGTCTATGGTATTTCAATTGGCCTGGCGCTTGTTTAAACACGAAGCGAAGCGTGGGGAACTCACGATAATTCTATTGGCGATTGTGCTTTCTGTCGCCTCGGTTTTGTCCTTATCGTTATTTAGTGAACGTCTTCAAGGCGCTCTGACGGACCGCTCTGCCGAGTTCATCGCCGCTGATCGACAATTGCGTTCACGCACCCCTGTGGATGAAAGCTGGGTAGTCAAAGCCAGTGAGTTTGGTCTCGAAACGGCTTATCAAGTTTCTACCCGCTCGATGGTTTTTGGTGATGATGAGCTCGCTTTATCAGATCTACGGGCTGTTGACAGTGATTATCCTTTGAAAGGTGCAATCAAAGTCACAGACAGAGCGTTTGGTGTTCCTGAAGCAACCAGTGATTCTCTCGAGCCAGGTGAGGTATGGCTTGATTCGAGGATGTTCCAACTCCTACAGATCGAATTGGGAGATAGCGTTGACATTGGTGATTCTAGCTTCACCGTGACGCGTGTGCTGAGCGAAATACCAGATGCCGGTTTCAGTGTATTCAATACTGACCCAATAGCGTTGATGTCAGCCGAAGATTTACCTAAAACTAACATCACAGGTCCTGGCTCGAGAGTCAGTTATAAATACTATTTCACCGGCGATTCTTCAGACTTAGACGAATACTATGATTGGTTACGCCCACAATTGGACCGCGAAATTCATCGCTGGACGTCAATCGAAGATGATGATTCAGCAATTGGTCGTTCTATTGCGCGAGCAGAGCAGTATTTCTTACTCGCGAGTCTTCTCGCTATTGTACTTGCAGCAGTTTCTATAGCAGTTGCTGCACAGCGTTATAGTCAACGTCATTTCGACCCTGTGGCGATCATGAAAACCTTAGGTGCTGGCAAAAAAATGGTTCAGCGCATTTACCTCCTGCAGATTTGTTTTATCACTATATTGGGAATTATACTGGGGGTAATTACAGGCTTCTTGCTGCAACAAGGGGTTGTGCATTTGCTCGCAGGTACAGTCGAGGTTTCTTTGGATGTGTGGCACTGGAGACCATTAGCCATTGCTGTATTTACCGGTGTTGTCTGTGCTGTATTGTTTTCTCTTTATCCTTTACTGCAATTGTTTTCGGTACCGCCATTGCGAGTGCTTCGACGAGACATTAATACCACCTTATCATCAAAAGCATTGCAGTTTGCTACATCAGGTATTGCAGTCTTTTTGTTGATGTGGATATATAGCCAAGATTTGTTGATCAGCGCGATACTCTTTGTGTCAGGAATCATTTTAGTTGCATTGTTATTGGGTGTAACAAACGTACTCATCATGGTTGGTCGACGTCTTGGCAGCGGCAGCATGGGGGCGTGGACACTAGCATGGGCTAGGATACGTCGCCGAGCAATGGGGAACAGTGTGCAACTGATAAGTTTCGCAATTACCATTATGTTGCTGTTAGTTGTGCTGGTTATGCGCAACGATATGGTCAAACAATGGCGAGACCAATTACCTGAAGGCACGCCAAACTATTTCCTGTCCAATGTCACTGAAACCCAGCGCTTAGGTCTCATTGAGCATTTTGACAAGAACAATGTAGAAAGTGATGGTTATTACCCCGTTGCTAGAGGCCGCTTTGTTGCCATTAACGACGAAAAAATTCGCACAGAAGTCACTAAAGAAGAGAGAGATGCTACTGATGATGGCCGTCAAGGCTTAGGTCGTGAGGCAAATCTAACTTGGAGCACAACGCTGCAAACAGGTAATAAAATTCTTGAAGGTGAGTGGCTGGATGTCTGGGAAGAGGGCGATCCCGTTCCCTTATCTATCGAAGCTGAGGTTGCGGAACGACTGGAAATAGAGCTAGGTGATGTGCTGACCTTTAATATTGGCAGTGAAGTGGTTTCAGCCACCGTGACTAGCTTGCGTGAAGTTAACTGGCAAACGATGCAACCGAACTTCTTCTTCGTATTGCATCCAAAAGCGATGGAAAACTTTTCGCCAACTTATATTACAAGTTTCCACTTAGACGAAGAGCGTAAACCTGAAATAACAAAATTAATGGCGCCGTTCGCCAGCGTGACATTGTTCGATGTGGATGCCCGTATTAATCAATTACGCGAAATCATAGACCAAGTGTCAATGGCTGTGGAGTTTATACTGATATTGGTCCTTTTAGCCGGTGCGCTAGTGTTGATAGCGCAAGTACAGGCGAGTATGGATGAACGTTTGCAAGAATTGGCCATATTAAGAACGCTAGGAGCGAAAGGATGGACAATTCGGTTCAGTGTGATCAACGAGTTCATTATCATTGGCTTAGTGGCCGGCTTGATGGCAGCCATATCTAACGAGTTTAGTCTATACATGCTACAAACGAAGGTTTTTCAAATGGAAGCAAGTCTACATTTAAGTTATTGGCTGATTGCGCCAGCAGTAGGTGCAGTGACAGTCGGTATTTTAGGTGCCATCGGGTGCTGGCGTCTGTTAAGCTTAAATACAGGTGAATTACTGCGCAAAATGGTGTGATAATGAGTGCTATCTCATTCAAAACTTTTCGATTCGACGACCTCAATGTCGCTGCGCTTTATAGCTTACTAAAGCTGCGTAGCGATGTTTTTGTGGTTGAGCAAGAGTGCGTCTATCCGGATTTAGACGACAAAGATACTGACCAGCACGCAGCCCATATTTGTTTGTTCGATAATGAGCAGGAACGTGTTCTTGCTTATTCACGTTGCTTAGCACCGGGTGTATCTTTTGTGGGAAGCAGTATTGGTAGAGTCGTCGTAGCACCGTCGCATAGAGGAAAAGGGATTGCCGAAGCGCTAATGAATGAAAGTATCGCGTATTGTAGACGCAATTGGCCACAACACAGTATACAAATTGGCGCGCAATGTTATTTGCAAACGTTTTATGAAGGGCTCGGCTTCGTAGCGTTTAGCGAACCTTATGATGAAGATGGCATCATGCACATAGACATGGAACTCATTTCATAGCGTACACTCAATTCAATTGCGATGTATGCATGCCCATTGTCATAAATCGAGTGCTTTTAAAGCGTCTTTTAGCTCTGGATAATGAAAGGTAAATCCTTCAGTCAATAACTTTTCAGGTACGACTTTTTGCCCATGTAAAACGAGGTCTGAGGACTCTCCCATTAAGGTCTTGAGCACAAAGGCAGGCACTTTAAAAATGCAGGGCCTTTCAAGCCGACGAGCTAAGGCTAAAGAGAAAAAGTGATTGGTGTTCGGGTTAGGGGAGGTCAGGTTATATACCCCCTGAGCAGACCTTGAATCAATAAGAAACGCTATGCCATTAAGCATATCTTCAATATGAATCCATGCCATAAATTGTTTACCAGTACCAATTGGACCGCCTAAGCCAAGTCTAAATGGCATTAGCATTTTAGCCAACGCACCACCTTCTTCAGATAAAACCACGCCAGTTCTCAGTATGCATACACGGCAGAATTCATTCGCTTGAAAAGCGATATCTTCCCATTTCTGACAAACCTCACGACTAAATTCATCATGAAAATCAGTAAATGTTTCCGTAACAACTGTATCGCCTTGACGTCCATATACACCGATTGCCGAGCCACTTATGAATGTATGCGGAGGGTTTTTAGCAGCCTTTATTAAGTCCACTAGCTTTTGAGTAATATCCCAACGACTATGACAAATTCGCTGTTTTTGACTGTCAGTCCAGCGTTTATCTGCAATTGGTTCTCCAGCTAAATTAATTACAACATCAACGTCTTCTAGTGAACTTAAATCGTCAAGGGTCAGGTAATTGATTTCACTGCCCAGTAAGCGTTGCGCGCGGCTTGGATCACGACTCAACACGGTTATCTGATAAGCGCCTTGAAATTTTTTAACTAACTGTCTGCCAATGAGACCAGTTCCACCAGTCAGCAAAATGTGTTGAGTCATGTGAATTATCCTTTCGTGCAAGATAGCGATAACGAAACTGAGTCAGAGAATCGCAATGCGTGCGGCTTATCTACTTCAGCTTCTGCGAATGTCACCCAAGGGTGCTCTGCAGCAATTTCGAGCACGTCATGTGTCAGCTTCTCTAGTAAATAAAAACGATTATCTTCGACCAAGCGAATAATGGCTTTTGTAATGGTTTTATAATTTAAGGCGTGATCCATCAAATCTGAATCAGTCGCCTTCTTGGCGTCATAATGAATTTTTACATTAATCACTACATCCTGTTGGTTTTTAATTTCGTCTTCGTTAATGCCGATATAGGTGCGTAAGCGAAGGTTTTTAATTCTGATTGTTGCTTGATTCAAATTCATTGAATGAACATTTCCTTTTTGTCTAAATTTTACTTGAGTGATTCATTTTATTACTACTTTCTTAATCGGTGTTTATCACGCTGAGCTGTTGATCCTGTATCAGACTAGGGTAGACTGACGTCATACTATTGTAGTCTATGTTGTTTCGATAGCTATGCCACTTTCGATGGGCTCGGCAGCAATCAAAACTCAGCGTAACAGAATAAGGATATTTATGGATATTAAGTCACCTACAGCTAAAGCGATGATGGTAATGGCTTGCATCGTCATCGTCTTAGCAGGCATTAAAGCTGCCAGCGTGATTATGGTGCCATTCCTTCTTTCCGCTTTCATTGCGATTGCTTGTAGTCCATTAATTAACTGGGCTGCAAGATACTCTATTCCGCGTTGGGCATCTGTTACTTTAGTTATACTGATAATTTTAGTGATTGGTTTCATGCTAGCAGGCTTAATTACGCAATCATTGTCAGAGTTTCGTGCAAACATGCCCGTTTATCGAGAGCAGCTATCTGGCGAGTTTGCATGGGTAATCAACAAGCTTGCTGTGTTGAACATAAATATCGATCAACAATTGATTATGTCCTACCTCGACCCCGGCGCAGCAATGTCTGTAGCCACCGGTTTTCTGAGTGGTATGGGTAGCGTGCTTTCAAACTTGTTTCTGATTATTTTAACCGTCATTTTTATGCTGTTTGAAGCAGAAACAATGCCGAAGCGAATTCATGTGGCCCTAGCTGATCCAGACATGAAAATGACTCACATCGACCGCTTCCTGCAGTCAGTCAACTCCTACTTAGGTATTAAGATGCTGGTTAGCTTGGGGACCGGTCTTTGCATTGGTTTGTGGCTTTATTTCTTGGGCGTTGATCACTTTTTACTGTGGTCTGTACTCGCCTTTATGCTTAATTTTATCCCTAATATCGGTTCAATTATTGCTGCCATTCCTGCCGTGTTAATGGCTTTTGTTGAGTTTGGTTTTGCCAAAGCGGGTTTAGCGGGTTTAGGCTTTGTTGTGGTGAATATGGTGATGGGGAATGTGATAGAACCGCGCTTTATGGGGCGGGGCTTAGGTTTGTCTACGCTAGTTGTGTTCCTATCATTAATTTTTTGGGGATGGCTCCTCGGCAGCGTAGGTATGCTTCTGTCTGTGCCGTTAACAATGGTCGTGAAAATTGCGCTGGAATCGCGTGATGAAAGCAAGTGGTTAGCAATACTACTATCGAGTGATGATCCAACGAGAGAAACGGTAGAGGAAGCTAAGGGTAACGAGGAAACTCAAGCTTCAAATTAAGTGAGCTCACTTAGTTATCCAATATAGAGCGTTGCGTCGGCAAATGGATAGTAAATGTGCTACCTCTTCGAGGGTGCTTGATAAGGTCATCTTTGTGCGTTTTATAAGAAACGATAGTGAGCTGGCCCCCGTAAGTGTCAAGCATATCAACAACTAAGGCTAAACCTAAGCCTTGTCCTTCTGAGTAGCTGTCCAGTCGTTTGCCTCGCGTGGTGATGGTATCTATCTCTTCTTGACTGATACCATCACCGTCATCAATTACCGAAACCTTAGTAAGGTCGGCATCGCGTTCATATTTAATGACCACTTCTTTTTTGGCTGCTTTACATGCGTTATCCAATAAATTGCCAAGAATTTCCATGAAGTCTGTTTGGTCGATTGAAAGTGGTGCTGGACTTGGCGTATCGACATGCAAAGTAAGCGATTTATCTCTGTGTATTTTTTCCATTGCATCTACCATAGAGACACAAATTGGGTGCACATCGATACTAGGTAAGTAGCCAATGACGTTAATGGTCGCACGTTTCAATTGTCGTTTAACGATATTGTCGATTTGTAATACGGGCTGTTTTATTTCTTCGCTCAAATTGCTTTGACCCAAAACCACGCTCAATGGGGTTTTGATACTGTGAGCAAGATCATCGAGGCTCTTTTTATATCGCTCGCGTTGTAGTTTTTCACTGTCGAGGAGTTTGTTGATACTGCTTTGTAATGGTTGTAATTCAGGCGGATAGTCGTCGGTAATATGCTCAATTTCACCATGTTCTATTTGGCCAATACGAGCAATGATTTTTTGCATTGGCATAAACACACTGCGCAATGACAAGGCAATGAGGCCAAGCAATACAAATCCTAGCACTGCAATCCATCCCCATAGCCGATTGATAAACGTATTCAGTTCATTCTCGTATTTATCTTTGGCGTTAATCACGAGAAAGGTCACTTCTTCAAAGTTACCATCGATAAAGAACTCTGCCGTATTGCTGAGGGCAAAATGCGGGTCTTCAGGGTTAAAGTCAGAATTGAAGAGTAATTTGCCTGACGCTTGGTCTTCTGTCTGCCTGAATAATTTACCAAACAAACGCGTATCTATTTTGCTATCGATGGCGGATTGGGATTGCCATACTTGCTGTTTACGCCACTTAATGACAGCGACAAGATCCGAACCTGGTAAGTTTAAATCTTCAACGAAGAGCTGAGAAGGCATGGATGCTATTCCATCTTCGAATTCGAATTCAGATATCATGGCGAATACAGTGGTAGATAGTTCTTCTTTTTTGGCTAGAAGTAAACTGCGCTCATAGGCATTTTGCATGGAAAATATGATAGCTGGAAAGAAGATCGCGACGAACAAAAAGCAAGTGAGGAAAATCCGTCGCGTGATTGACCATGCTTTCATCGTTTATAGGTGTCCTTGTCGTGCACTATAAGTTCGCATTTAGTCGATACCCTCGGCCTCTAAGTGTTTCAATGGGCTTTATTTCGTTATTCTTATCGATTTTTTTACGCAAGCGACCGACAAAAACTTCGATGACATTGCTATCTAAGTCGAAGTCTTGGTCATAAATATGCTCTACCATCTCAGTCTTTGATACTACCTTTTTAGGGTTTAGCATCAAGTACTCGATGACTTTATATTCATAAGCCGTAAGTTCGATTGCTTCTTCATTCACAAAGAGTTGATTAGCAACAGTATCAAGAGATAGTGGGCCTTTCTGAATGAGTGGACTTGCTTGGCCAACTGAGCGTCTAATTAAGGCTTTGACTCTCGCCAATAGCTCTTCATGAACGAAGGGTTTAGTCAGATAGTCATCTGCACCGCACTCTAAACCTTTTACTTTTTCTTGCCAGCGGTCGCGCGCAGTGAGGATGATCATAGGGCATGAAACGTCGGCAGCTCTTGCTCGTTGGATAACTTCGAAGCCATCGATGCTGGGCAGGCCAACATCGACAATGGCTAAGTCGTATTCGTATTCTTGTAGTTGAAACAGTGCTTTTTCACCGTCATCCGCAAGGTCGACGCTAAAGCCTTGGGATTGCATGTATTGGTCGAGTTGTAATAACAGTCTGCTGTCATCTTCAACAATGAGTATTCGCATGGATTTATCTCCGATTGTCCTTAATATGAGTCTATTGTTGACCGTTTATTTGCGAACTTTTCCGCTGTAAGCATCGACCATGACGAAAACGACTCGTCCAGAGCTTTGATGTATTTTGACTCGATATGCACTGCCTTTTAACTCTACCTTTAGCACTTTCCCGTTGACCGCTTTTTGTGCTTGTCGCGCAGCTTGAGACTTGGTAATTTTTTTCTTCTCAGCTTGTTGAAAGGCATGAGCGTTTTGAACCAAAACAATCTGGCTAGAAAAAACGAGAAGCAAACTTAGAATAAAAGACCGAACTAAAACCGATTTAATACAAATATCTCCTGTAGAGTACTGTTGTCATTTGAAATTCGCTATTTAATACTACTCAATTTTGCTGAACGCAGGCTGAATTATAGCGTTTCATGTGATTTTGCAATCGACTACAAATCTGTCAATACATTATCATGAGATGCACAAGCCTTGTAGTAATTTATCACATTGCAGGAGCGGGCTAAGGATTAAAAATCTATCTTTTTTCGCAGTTTTTTTTGTACACCGCTTTTCGTTTTGCTGTCTAAGCGCTTGCGCTGTGATGAACGGCTTGGCTTAGTTGCTTTGCGAATTGGTTTTTCGTAGCTACCTTCATTGATGAACTCTTTTAAACGAGCAATAGCCTCTCGTTTGTTTTGCTCTTGAGTTCGGTGGTTTTGAGAGCGAATAACCAGCACGCCCTCACTATTAATTCGATTATCGTTACTATTTAATAGCTTTTGTTTCAGGCGCTCTGGCAGCGATGAGGCATTAATATCAAATCGCAGATATATTGCAGTGGCAACTTTATTAACATGCTGCCCCCCAGCGCCTTGGGCGCGGGTAGCAGACAAACTAAATTCAGCCTCTTCTATACTCAAGGAAGGGTTAACAAAAATACTCATTGTGCTATGGCAGCACTTTCTTATAGGGTTTTACTACCACAGATTTAAAAACGCCAGCCTCAACATAAGGGTCAGTGTCTGCCCACAGTTGTGCGTCGGTCAAGCTATCGAACTGAGCGATGATCAAAGACCCTGTGAATCCCGCTGGGCCTGGATCTTCGCTATCAATCGATGGGGTAGGTCCTGCAACCAATATTCTTCCTTGGTCAACAAGGTGTTTGATCCTATCCAAGTGTGCAGGCCTTGCAGCCATTCTAAGGTCGAGACTATTGTCTACATCCTCCGCGTAAATCACGTACCACATATATTTTACTCCTAGAAAAACAGCCCGTTATAGGGCTGTGGCTGCTTTCATCTTGGCGACAAATGAACCTAGCTCTGCAAGCATGGCATCATTATCAGATAAATACTTAGCAATAATATTGACTGTCGCTGAGCCAGATATTGCGCCAGCAGCACCAGATTGAATCGCATCAGCTACCTGTGCAGGGGTGGATATACCAAAACCCAATAAAGGAGGCGCTACTTCAAATTTTGTTAGCTTCTCAATGAGGTCTGATGCTGGTATTTCAACGGCTGTTTCTGCCCCGGTAACACCTGCTCGACCAAGCAAATAAGTGTAACCGCTCGACTGTTCGCCAATTGATTTAAGTGTCTCATCGGAGGCGTTGGGTGGCGCAATCAAAATTTGCTCGATGTTATTCGCTTTTGCAATCTCTATAAAGCGTGGCGCTTCTCTCAATGGCACATCAGCAATTAATATACTGTCGACGCCAGCCGCTGCAGCCTTTTGATAAAAGGTGTCAATACCGTTAACGAGCACAAGGTTACTGTATAGTAACAAGCCAATCGGTGTATCAGGATGCCGCGCTCTTATTTCAGTCAGTATCTCAAAGCAATCCTGAGTTTTAATCCCAGAACCCAGTGCTCTTATCGCCGCTTTTTGGATCGTAGGACCATCGGCGATAGGGTCAGAATACGGTATACCAAGCTCTAGGGCATCAGCGCCGCTCTCCACTAATTGATCGATAATAGCGAGAGATGTTTCTCTGTCTGGATCGCCAATCATAACGAAAGGAACAAAGGCTCCTTGCTTGCTAGCTTTTAGCTTAGTGAACATGTTTGCGTAGCGTTGTGTGCTCATAGTTTATCTCCCAAAATACTGGTGACATGGGCAAGATCTTTGTCACCTCGGCCAGATAGATTCAAGACGATAATCGTTTCTTCTGTTGCTTCGTCTGCCATATTTAAGGCGTGAGCTAGGGCGTGAGAAGATTCCAATGCTGGGATGATCCCCTCTTTTTTGGCTAGCAATTGAAAAGCATTTAGCGCTTCTTCATCTGTCACGGCATGATACTCCGCTCTTCCTGTTTCGGCTAAAAATGCATGCTGTGGTCCAACTGCTGGGTAATCAAGCCCTGCAGAGACCGAATATGACTCCTCAATTTGCCCATCTTTATCTTGCATAATAAAGGTATACGCACCGTGTAAAATGCCTTTCGTGCCAGTGACGATAGTTGCACCGTGCTCTTTAGTATGCACGCCCTTTCCAGCTGGCTCTACGCCGACTAAGCGGACACTGGGTTCATCAATAAAATCAGCAAACATACCAATTGCGTTTGAACCACCACCGACACAAGCAACGACTGCGTCTGGCAGGCGGCCTTCTTTTTCCAATATCTGTGCACGTGTTTCTTCACCAATCATGCGGTGATACTCTCGTACAATCGTTGGGAACGGGTGAGGACCTGCAGCTGTACCAAGCAAATAGTGAGCTTTGTCATAATTAGCAGACCAATCGCGCATTGCTTCATTCACCGCATCCTTTAAGGTGCCCGAACCTGAGTCTACCGGAATGACTTCAGCGCCCATTAAGCGCATTCTGAACACATTCGGAGACTGTCTTTCGACGTCTTTCGCGCCCATGTATATGCGCGCTTTCAATCCGAGCAAGGCACAAGCCAAGGCGGTTGCAACGCCATGTTGACCCGCTCCGGTTTCAGCAATAACTTCCGTTTTACCCATGCGTTTTGTTAACAGGGCTTGACCAAGTACTTGGTTCGTTTTATGCGCACCACCGTGCAATAAGTCCTCACGCTTTAGATACAGTTTAACCAATGGGTTTGAGACCAAATTGCGTGACAAGGTCATTGCCGTGGGGCGACCCGCGTAATCTTTTAAGAGATCCATAAATTCTTTCTGGAAACTAGGATCGTCCTTCGCATCTAAAAATGCTTGTTCAAGTTGGTCGAGCGCCGGGATAAGTAATTCAGGCACATACATACCGCCAAATTCACCAAATTTACTTTCTAAATTATTCATTATCTACTCGCTCTTTGTTTCTGAATTCGTATTTTCAATATTAATGCTTACAGCCTTTTGCTGTTTAGGGCTCAATGCCACTAGCATAAACGTTTGTTGTTTGGGTATCTCGTTCATCCCTCTTAATAGCTGCGTAAGTTGGCAAATACTTGTGACAGTTTCATCTGTGACTTCATTGCCGCTTGTTCTTCAACGCCAGAATTCACATCAAGAATGCCGACTCCACTTGCTTTGGCTTGTTGGATATTATGAGAATCCAAGCCGCCCGCTAAGATGAGTCTGTGTTTTTGAGGCACACCCTCTAACAATCGCCAATCAAAAGATACCCCCGTGCCGCCAAGTTGCTGACCAACTTTACAGTCTAAAAGTACTTTGTCAGCAACACCTAAGGCGTCTTGTATTTCGTTTTCAATAACTGACAAATTAGTAAGGTCACTGTCTTGTTCAATCGCAATCACTGACCAAACTTCGCAAGTTTGAGGCAGTAATGGTTTCAAAGCCTGCACGTAACCAAGAGACTCACTGCCATGCAGTTGCACAGCGCTAAGGTTCAATTTACGTGCATAATCCGATACTAACTCGATAGGGTGGTCGACAAAAACGCCAACGGTTTTTAGGCCGCTTTCAGATTGTGCAAAATTGGCTATTTCCATGGCATTTTCAATGGCAACAAAACGAGGTGATTTCGCTGCAAAAATGAGACCCAGGTAGGTTGCTGGAAATGCAGCAACTAGCTTCGCGTTTTCAATGGAATTAATACCACAAATTTTCACTTCACCGAAAATCAGTTTTTCAACCGCTTTACGTAGATTATGTTCAGCCATTAACGCGCTACCAACTAAAAAGCCATCGACTAAAGGTGTCAAGCGTTGGACTTCGCTGTGTTGATATATGCCTGATTCTGACAATATTACACCGTCAAAACCACTTTCCTTAATCAAAGGTACCAAGCGTTCAGTTGTTGCGAGATCTGTGCTGAGGTCGCGTAGGTTACGATTATTAATACCGATAATGTTGGCGTTTAGTGCCAATGCGCGCTCGACCTCTTCTTCATTGCTAACTTCTGTTAACACATGCATCCCGAGTTCATGCGTAAGGTCGTTTAACACTTTGAATTGTTCGTCATCCAAGACCGATAGCATCAGTAACACCGCGTCAGCATTGTAATATCTGGCAAGGTATATTTGGTATTCATCAACAAAAAAGTCTTTGTTAATTACCGGCTGGTCGACTTTTGAGGTTATATAATCTAAATATTCAAATTTGCCTTGAAAGTACTTTTCATCTGTCAGTACCGAAATACATGACGCATACGGGCTATAAGCATCGATTATTTCATCTAAATCAAAGTGCTCACGGATTAAACCTTTGGATGGCGATGCTTTTTTACATTCAAGAATAAAACTCGCATTTGGCGCTGCTAATGCCGCATAAAAGTCTTTGGTACACGGGCGCAATGTTGCTTTAAACTGCGACAGCGGGAAGTCTATTTTGCGTTGCGCTATTTCTGCTTGTTTGTCATCGACAATTTTTTCTAATACATTTTTAGTCACTGCTTACTCACTCTGCGTAGTTTTAGGCTTACCAATACCTGAAAATTGTTCATTTTATTTGCCTTGGCTCAATCTTGCTGCCGTTGTCATTGTCTTCATCGGTTTAGCTTGTTCGATAGCTGCCATTGCTAAATCACACGCTTCTTTAAACGATTCAGTGAGACCATTTAACTGAATCAATGCAGCGGCATTCATTGCAATCGCGGCGGTATGCGCTGGCTTACCTTCTCCGTTAAATACATCAGCAATAAGTGCTTTATTTTGAGCTGGTTCGCCGCCTTCAATGGCACTCAGTGGATACTCTTTCAAACCAAAATCAGCAGGAGAGACTTCTTGCTTGCTTATTTCACTCCCGGCTATGCTGACAACTTGGCTTGGCCCATGCAGAGCTAACTCATCTAAACCACTACCATGAATGACATAAGCTCTTTTGTGCCCAAGCTTTACTAGGGTTTGAGCATAGTCATCTAGCAGCGTCGGTGTATACACACCTAATACGCTGTGGCTTGGCTTGGCTGGATTAGCTAAAGGGCCCAATATATTGAACAGTGTGCGTGTTTTTAATGCTAATCTCACCGGCATCGCATGTTTAACACCAGAGTGATACGCAGGTGCGGCTAAAAAGCACAAATTTGCTTCGTCTAAACAGTGTCTTGCGGTGTCAGGTGACATATCGAGCTGTAAACCAAAAGCAGCGAATAGGTCGGAAGAGCCTGATTTACTCGATACGCTTCGGTTACCATGCTTAGCCACCTTCACACCGCAACTTGCGGCTACGACCGCTGCTGCGCTAGAAACATTAATAGTATTATGGCCGTCTCCCCCTGTGCCCACTATGTCGCTAAAAGCGTAATCTGGACGAGGGAAGGGAACCGCATTTTGCACCATCGCTGAGGCTGCACCGGCTATTTCATCCGTGCTCTCACGTTTAATTTTTAAGGCAACTAGCAGCGCTGACAACTCGATTTCGCTTACTTCACCACGCATTACTTGGTTGAACACCGCTTGTGCTTCTTCAAAGCTGAGAGAATGACCGAGGTAAAGCTTCTCTAAACTGGTTTGAACATGAGTTCGTGCGTTAGTCATAATCGCTCGTCCTTGTGTTGTTATTGCTGAGCCTTGTTTGGGTAGCTCTTATATCACTGTTTATTGTATTAGAAAGCATGATCATGTTGATGCCTTCGTTACTTTTTTCTCATTTGCAGAGATGGGTTCTTCGACTAAATAACGAATACTCTGCATCAATAACTGACTGCCATCACAAGTTAGAATAGATTCTGGGTGGAATTGAAAACCTAGCATTTTATGTTTTGGATGCAAGGCAGCCATCACCAAGCCATCTATACTGGCAATTGTCTTTAAGTCGTCAGGCATAGAGGTTGCCACGAGTGAATGGTAACGAGCAATCGATAAAGGGTTGGATAAACCAGCAAATATTGATAGCGTGTCCTGATCTTCAAGAAACTGCATTTGAGAGCTTTTTCCATGCATGACATAAGGCGCTCGTGCAACCGTCCCACCATATGCTTCAACTATCGCTTGGTGACCTAAACAAATCCCTATTACCGGATATATTCCTTTCACTTTTTTTAGAAGTTCCGGCATACAACCTGCGTCACTCGGCGCGCCGGGGCCCGGAGATAACATCAATAAACTTGGGCCTTGCTTCTTATATTCGGCTAATTTATCGAGAACAGTTTGAGTGTCTACTGTGTTGCGGTAAATCGTCATCTCTACGCCAAGGCTACGAATTTCATCCACTAGATTATAAGTAAACGAATCGACGTTATCTATTAAGACAAGATTAATGGCGCTCATTTGTCTTCTCCTTGTTTAACAGGTTTATGAGCGGCGATAATCGCTGAAATGACAGCCTGTGCCTTTGCTCTTGTTTCATCGGCTTCTGATTGCGGTATGGAGTCATTCACAACACCCGCACCGGCTTGAATATAAGCCGTTTTTAAACGAACAAATGCACTTCGGATAACGATACATGTGTCCATATCACCATTGCCATTGAGATAACCAACAGCGCCGCCATAGCTACCCCGTTTCTGTTTTTCCACTTCTCGAATCAACGACGCAGCACTGACTTTAGGTGCACCGACTAGCGTCCCCATATTCATGCAGGCTTGGTAAGCGTGAAGAGCATCTAAATCCTCTTTTAATTCACCAACCACGCGAGACACCAAGTGCATAACATGTGAGTATCGGTCTACTTTAAGTAAGTCTTTTACGTGCCGAGTGCCGGGCTTGCTAACTTTTGCCACGTCATTTCTAGCCAAGTCAACAAGCATAATGTGTTCTGATTTCTCTTTCTCATCTTGACGCAAGTTCAACTCAAGGCGACTATCCATATCGAAGTTTATTGTGCCATCCTGGTTTTTGCCACGTGGTCTTGTGCCAGCAATCGGATACACTTCAACAACATTACTTTGTTGGTCGTATTTTAAGGCAGACTCGGGAGATGCCCCAAACATAGTGAAATCTTGATCATGTAGATAGAACATGTAAGGTGATGGATTCTGCTTCTTCAACTGTTGATATGAGGCCAGTGGAGACGGACAGGGTAAAGAGAATGAGCGTGACGGCACAACCTGAAAAATATCACCATCCAGAATATGCTCTTTCAAATTTTTCACGTCTTCACAGTATTCTTGGTCTGACTTATCGACTTGTAGAGTTATGTTTTTGACAATTTGAGCGTCTTCGATCTTATTTGGCAAGTCACTTAAATGATGTTTAATTTGTTCTAAACGCTGATTAATACTGAAATAGTGTTGCGCAACCATTGGGCCGCTAAAAACCGAACCAATTAATTCGGTTTTTTGGTTTTGGTGATCTACTAAAAGTAAGGTTTCTGCTAGATAAAAAACATACTCAGGACAGTTATTGTCGGCGAATGTTGCTTCGGGTAACTTTTCAAATGTACCAAGCAAGTCATAAGAGAATACACCACCGAGGAATAAAGCATTTGGATGGTCTCGAAGCGTGCTCACTTCGTTTTTTAACACTCTTAATACATCAAAAACACTGGCTTGTTTGAGCCTAGAGTCTTCATCTATGTTGCTGGATATTGCAGGAAACTCAAAACGCATCGAGTCTTCAGCCACCTCTTGGTGTGAATGATAGTCAGCCAATGCTGCTTTTAAGACTGGAAACACTGAAATACCGTTTGCTGTTAAAGCTGTAATTGTCACACTTTGGTCATTACACTCGATGCGAATAGCTGCATCTACCAGCAACAAACTCTTCAGATTGGCTTTGCTGTCTATTTCTGCCGACTCTAATAACAGACTGTTTTCTTTGCCTAATGCTTGGTAGGCCAATAATGGATCTTTGATGTAGGGGCCATCAACGATGATACTCTCGACTTGGCCGGCCTCTAGGCCTAATTCTGCTAAACTCATGATCTTCTCGTTTTCCGTTTTGACTGCTCTGATGTAATTTGTTTTTATTTTTTATGGGCGAAAAACAATCAAAAAAAAAGCCCGCTAAACGGGCCTTATTTTTGTGATACGAACGTACACACAGCCCTTAGTTGAGCGTGTGCCACCACCAAACGCGTGCAAGAGTGCTTGCAGGGTTTGTTGTTATGTTCAAAATCACTGTATTCATTTTATGTTTTCTCACTATTTCTTTTTTGCCTGGGACTAAAACACCAAACTGATAAACACTTGCTACTGTTGCGGGTTTGCATCGTAATGAATGCGCATCCATATCTTCACTGCGTGTTTTTGTATATACTGCATAGAAGAAAACAAATCGCTCTCTGTGTCAAGTATCTTACTTGTTTTAGTTGTTATAATTAAGAAGAAAAAGTGTTGAAAATAGATTTACATAGTCACACAAATTGCTCTGACGGGGCTTTATCACCAATTCAATTGGTTCAACGAGCGCAACAAATGCAAGTTGATGTGTTAGCCATCACTGATCACGATACTGTGGCGGGAATACAAACAGCAAAAGACTATGTGCAAGCTGAAAATATGCGAATGCAGATAATCTCTGGTGTTGAATTATCGACTTCGTGGCATGGTTTTGATATTCACATAGTGGGTTTAAATGTGGACAATCATGATCCTATTTTCTTGGAACGTCTGAGTCAGCAGCTTGAAGAACGTGACCGACGCGCAGTGCGCATCTGTGAAAAACTCCACAAGTGTGGTCATGAGGGGATCTACGATCTGGCTTTAGCTTATGCCGATGGCGCTCAAATATCGCGCAATCATATCGCCAAAGCTTTAGTGCAAAGAGGCGTTGTGACACACGCGCAGCAAGCTTTTACAAAGTTTTTAGGTAAAAACAAACGAGCTCACGTTACACCCAAATGGATAAGCGTAAAAGAGGCGATTCAATGGATCCATGATGCTGGTGGTAGCGCTGTTTTAGCGCATCCTTCTCATTACGATATGACGAGCAAATGGCTTCGTCGCCTAGTTAATGAGTTTAGTCAGCATGGTGGTGACGCAATGGAAATTACGCATCCAAACATGGCTGCAGATAAAAAGCGTTTACTTCAAGAAATACTAAAAGATAACAACTTACTTGCTTCTGCTGGTTCAGACTTCCATTTTCCATCACGATTCACTGAACTGGGCCGTCGATTAGAAATTCCAGATAGTATAGTGCCGGTTTGGCACGATTGGAGTATGATCAGTGCTTAAGCAAGCCACATTAGTAACTTCGGTTTACGCTCAATAGTGGCAAAATATTACACGGTAGCGTTGCTACGAAGATTTCTATGCAGATTGCTACGGAGAGTTTAGCATGAGTCAATTTTTCTATATTCATCCCGATAACCCTCAGGCTCGATTAATCAAGCAGGCTTGTGAGATCATTAATTCGGGCGAGGTTATCGTATATCCAACTGATTCTGGCTATGCCATAGGTTGCCAGATGGAAAACAAAAAAGCACTCGAGCAAATTTGTCGCATTCGTGACATCGGCAAAGACCACAACTTTACCTTGATGTGCAGAGATATGTCAGAGCTTTCCGTTTACTCTCGCGTTGATAATGCCGCATTTAGGCAAATTAAAAACAATACTCCTGGCCCTTACACTTTTATCTTAAAGGCCACAAAAGAAGTGCCGAAACGCTTACAAAACCCGAAACGGAAAACGATTGGTATTCGTGTACCCGACAACCCTATCGCGCTTGCCTTGCTTGAAGAGTTAGGTGAACCACTGATGTCGACTACCTTGATTTTACCCAATGAAACCATGGCCGAAACCGACCCAGAGGAAATTCGGGATAAACTTGAAAAGTTGGTAGGTTTAATCATTCACGGCGGATATTTAGGTGAAGAGCCCACCACAGTTATCGATATGTCTGAAGGCGATACGGACGTGATCAGGGTTGGTAGTGGCGACCCAAGTCCATTTGAATAAATGCTTTAAACCACGCATGAATAGCGAAGATTGACATAGAGTATGAGCGAAGATGACAAGTCACTGCATGACAATGAGCCGAGGCCAATAGCGCAGATAAAGGAGCAACAACCTTTAGCTTTGGCGTTTGTAAACGGCGAGGCAATGATTGATAAGCCCGAAGATTTATATATTCCGCCTGACGCCTTAGAAGTTATCTTAGACAGTTTTGAAGGACCACTCGATCTTCTCTTGTATCTCATTCGTCGACAAAAATTCGATATCGTTGAACTTCCCGTGTTGCAAATCACCCAGCAGTATATGAAATATGTGGAAGTGATGACTGATTTGAAGCTAGAGCTAGCGGGAGAGTATTTACTCATGGCGGCAATGTTGGCAGAAATTAAATCGAGATTATTACTGCCTAAGCGAGAAGATGCGACAGAAGATGAAGAAGATCCTCGTGCTGAGTTAATCCGGCGATTGAAAGAGTATGAGCAAATTAAGAAAGCCGCAGAAGAACTTGATGCCGCGCCTAGAATTGACCGAGATAACTTTATCGCAAAGGCTCAAACTAGTGAAAATGTTCAACCAATCAAACACTTGCCGAAAGTAACTTTGCAAGAGATTGCATTCGCGTTTCAAGGTGCTATGCAACGTGCTGAGGCATTCGAACACCATCAAATTGAAAAAGAAGTATTATCAACTCGTGAGCGCATGTCGCATCTGTTACAATTGCTAAGTAATGATAAATACACTGAGATGTCGAGCTTACTTGACTCTAAACAAGGTAAAGGCGGTGTGGTAGTGACCTTTATCGCGATCTTGGAATTAGTCAAAAGTGGCTTGATTATCTGCTCTCAAGAAGGTGCTTTTACCAGTATTCATGTGAAATTAGGTGAAATTGAGTATGCAGAAGATCAATGATGTTCAATTAAAGCAGTTGGTTGAAGCTGGTATATTCGTTGCTGATGCTCCCTTGAGTATCGATATGATGAAGTCCACGTTTTTAAGTGATTTTAGTGTGAGTACTCAGCAGTTAAAGAAAGCACTAAAAGAGTTAGAGCTTGATTACGCATCTCGGGGTATTCGCTTAGTGCAGGTTGCCTCCGGCTATCGCTTTCAATCAGATGAAAGTTTAGGCGTATTGTTGTCAAAGTTATGGCAAGAAAACGCCCCTCGATATAGTCGAGCAATGTTAGAAACCCTGGCGCTAATTGCTTATCGCCAGCCAATTACACGTGGTGAAATAGAAGAAATTCGCGGTGTTTCTGTCAGTAGTAACATCGTCAAGTCCTTAACTGAGCGAAACTGGGTTAAGGTAATCGGTCATAAGGAAGTGCCAGGCAGGCCGGCTTTACTGGCAACAACTAAAACATTTTTGGACTACTTTTCATTATCTAGTCTAGCAGATTTGCCTTCTGCCCAAATGTTTGAAGAAAACTTGCAGATGGCAATGGATGCGGCTGACACAGATGCCCCGAACGCGCTAAGTGACGATAGCACGGGCATCAATACGACAGCAGAACAGGCGAACGATGCGCCAAACAACGAACAACTACACTAGTGCATGAATGCGCTAGATCAAGCAGTAACCAATAAAGTGAATAGAAAATGACTGATAGTCAAGAAACAGAAAAGCTACAAAAAGTCCTTGCCAACAATGGCGTGGGCTCTCGACGTGAAATGGAACGCTGGATAGAAGAGGGAAGGATTTCCGTCAATGGTACTGTTGCGAAGTTGGGAGACCGTGTTGGCGGTGATGACCAATTGCGTGTAGACGGGCATCTGCTCTCGCGCAGCAAAGAAAAGTCCCCTTGCCGTGTGCTTATGTACAATAAACCAGAGGGCGAATTGTGTTCTCGCAATGATCCCGAAGGCAGAGCAACCGTCTTCGATCGTCTTCCCAATATTCAATCCGATAGATGGATTGCGGTAGGCCGACTTGACATCAATACGAGTGGCTTACTTCTATTTACCAACGATGGTGAATTAGCAAATCGTTTGATGCACCCCAGACACGAAATTGAGCGCGAATATGCTGTTCGCGTATTCGGTGAGGTCGCGCCAGCTATGTTACGCACATTGCAAAAGGGTGTTGAACTTGAAGATGGTGTTGCTAAATTTACACATATTCATGTGCGCCCAACAGATGATGAAAGTTTGAATCAATGGTTTAACGTGACCTTATCTGAAGGTCGAAACCGAGAAGTCAGACGTTTATGGGAATCACAAGGTGTGCAGGTTAGTCGCCTAATCCGAGTGCGCTACGGTAACCTTGAATTACAAAAGCGTTTGCCTCAAGGGGCTTGGATAGAGCTCGATTTAGAAAAAGTTAATCAGCTTCGTAAAATGGTGCAGCTGCCGAAAGAAACCGAAACAAACCTCAAAACAGATGATGACAAACTTGATCATGCTCGTATCAGTCGCATGCGTCGCTCTGTTAAAAAGCACAAGCTTAATAAAGCCGGTCAAAGTCGACGTAATGTGGCGAGTACTCGCCCCAAACGATAGTAAAAATAAGAATATAGGTTAATTAATACAAGATGCGAATAGCGTTAGGCATTGAATATGACGGAAGCGCCTACCATGGCTGGCAACGTCAACAAGCTGATATTAGTGTACAAGAAGAGCTTGAAAAAGCCTTAGCGAAAATTGCCCTAGAACCCATTGCTGTAGTATGTGCTGGTCGGACCGACGCGGGAGTGCATGCAACTTATCAAGTGGTGCACTTTGATACCAATGCAAAAAGGCCAACAAAGGCATGGACGAGAGGCGTAAATACTCATTTGCCGCACAATATTGGTGTGAAGTGGGCGGTGGACACAAGTGAAGAGTTTCACGCGCGTTTCTCAGCGACCTCCAGGCGTTATCGGTACATTATCTATAATCATCCTTTGCGGCCTGCTATTCTGCATGGTGGCATTACCCATGTTTATTATCCGCTGGATCATGAGCGCATGCATGAAGCTGCGCAGTGTCTGGTGGGAGAGCATGATTTCACTTCTTTTCGTGCCGTTAGCTGCCAAGCAAATACAGCCAACCGAAATATGAGCGAAATAAGTGTGACGCGAAAAGACGATTACATTGTTGTGGAAGTTGCTGCCAATGCTTTCTTACATCATATGGTCCGCAATATTGTCGGTTCGTTAATAAAAGTAGGTACGGGTGAAGAGCCGGTAGCGTGGATGAAGGCTACGTTAGAAGCCAAGGATAGAACCCTTGCCGGCGTAACAGCTAGGCCAAATGGTTTGTACCTAGTAGACGTGTGTTACCCCGCACAATTTGCTATTCCAAAAAGCCCTTTTGGGCCTATATTTTTATAAAATTGCACAGTATTACTAACGCAAAGCTAACTTCTTAGACCAGTTTTACTTTCGTCATCCAAGGGATCTGTGATTTAATGCATCCCAAAGTTAGCAGCGTAGTCTGTATAAATTGACTATACTGAACGAACTGGCGAAAAAGCCTAACAGAATAAACATAGGAATGTTTCATGAGTTGGATTGAGAAAATACTTCCCCGCACGCAGTCTTCAACTAAAAGTAATGTGCCAGAAGGTATTTGGACGAAGTGTGGTTCTTGTAACGCAGTTCTCTATAAGACCGAATTAGAAAAGCTTCAGGAAGTGTGTCCTAAATGTGATCATCACATGCGCATCACTTCAAGAGCGCGAATCAATGCCTTTTTAGATGCGGCGGATAGAGAAGAAATAGCCGCAGATTTAGAGCCGCAAGATGTATTGAAATTCAAAGATAGTAAAAAGTATAAAGACCGCATTACAGCAGCACAAAAAAGTACTAACGAAAAAGATGCGCTGGTAGTGATGAAGGGTAAGCTAAACGGAATGCCTGTCGTAGTTGCTTGTTTTGAATTTGCCTTTATGGGCGGTTCAATGGCATCCGTAGTGGGTGCGAAGTTTGTTGCTGCGGTTAACTCTTGTTTGCAAAACAACACGCCACTTATTTGCTTTTCGACCAGTGGTGGAGCTCGTATGCAAGAAGCCTTATTGTCGTTAATGCAAATGGCTAAAACGAGTGCTGCTTTGGCAAAAATGAGTAAAAAAGGTCTGCCTTATATTTCTGTACTTACTGACCCTACTATGGGCGGTGTATCAGCAAGTCTTGCCATGTTAGGTGATATCAATGTGGCTGAACCAAAAGCTTTGATCGGTTTCGCTGGCCCAAGAGTTATCGAACAAACTGTCCGTGAAACGCTACCTCCTGGTTTTCAACGTAGCGAATTTTTAGTTGAAAAAGGGGCAATTGATATGATTGTTGATCGTCGCCAAATGCGAGATAAGTTGTACTCCGTACTATCGAAGTTGCACCGACCTCAAGAAGCCGTATAACCAACTATTCGTAGGGTTTCATGTTGAATGAACAGACAAGTCTAAACGACTGGTTAGCCTATATAGAACAAGCCCATACCAAGGAAATTGATATGGGCTTGTCTCGTACTGCAGAGATGGTAGAGCGTCTGCAGGTGGATTTTAGGCAGCAAAAAGTACTGACCGTGGGCGGTACAAATGGCAAGGGTACGACTTGCGCTTTAATCGAAAAAATCTGCTTAGCTGCGGGTTTCAGTGTTGGGGTTTACAGTTCACCGCACCTACTAAGTTATTGCGAACGAATTCGGATAAACGGTAAAAATATTGATGAAGACGCTTTGTGTTCTATTTTTCATCAAATTAACCAAGCGAGATCAATCTCGGAAAAAACACTTCCTTTAACCTATTTCGAATATGCGACGTTGGCCGCTCTCAAGGCCTTTAGCCTCCAAAAAGTGGATGTCGTTATTCTAGAAGTCGGCCTCGGTGGTCGCTTGGATGCCACTAATGTCATTGATTCTGACGTGGCTGTGATTACCAGTATTGGGCTTGATCATCAAGATTGGCTAGGCGATACCAAAGAAAAAATTGCTCTTGAAAAAGCCGGGATTTTCCGCTCTGGAAAAACCGCTATTGTGGGGGAGCCTTTGGCGCAACAATCCCTGTTAGAGTATGCTGCACAAATTGGCACTCCTTTGAAACTAGTCGGAAAAGACTTCTTTTACTCTCCTGAACGCGCAGAAGTGACAGTGGACAATCAATCGTTTTCGGTAGAAAGTGCCAGCATTCCAAAGCAGAACGTTGCAACCGCGCTAGCGGCGATAAACCTTTTAGCTTCCTTACTTAAGCATGAACATAGCTTCTTGCTACCCAGTGAAGAACTACAGTCAATTATCGACTCTATTTCGGTAATGGGGCGTCATCATGTCTTGCGTCATCGTGATGAATGCAAAGGTGAATGTCCTGTCATACTGGATGTTGCGCACAATGAAGACAGTGCAATGCAGTTGAGCTCCTTACTACGAACTTATTCATTTCGTACCTGTCATATCGTAGTCGGTATGCTGAAAGATAAAAATATTGAAGTGAGTTTGTCGGCGTTTGGCGAGATGGACATGCATTGGTATTGCGCGACATTGCCGACGAGCAGAGGAGAGAAAGCCGAGCGTTTATGTCAAGCGGTGCAAGATAACGATATTACCGGTCAGCTTGATGTTGAGAGGCTAATGTCTTTTCCAGACGTAGAAACTGCCTACTTGAAAGCGCTCGATAATGCTCAAGTTGATGATTTGATATTGGTTATGGGGTCTTTTTTAACAGTTGCGGCTGTTCTAGCGCGCCATGCTAAGGCATAATATATCAAAGGCTTGAGAAATAGTTGTACAATAACGCAGATCGCCTTTGTCATCATTAATAAATTGCAAAATTAGAGGACGCTGTAGTGTCAAATGCCTTACAGAATAGGTTAGTAGGTACCATTATTTTGGTTGCCGTAACGGTCATTTTTCTGCCAGATTATTTGGATGGAAAAAAACAAACGAACAATGAAACGTTTGTCGATTTTCCGCGTTCGACCTCTAATTTATCCGCCACTGAACCAGAAACGTTCCCTGCAGAGCAGGTGGCAAATGCCACTCGAAGAGAGGTGGTCATTGTCGATGATGTTGCTGCTGATGATTTACTCGAAAAGGCGGATGAAACCTCAGATGGCAATACTGCTAATGCCCAGACTGCTGATAATGCGAGTGAAAAAAGTGACGAGCAAGCGAATGAGTTGGCAAAAACCTTAGCGAAGAATATGCAAGCGGCTGCGAATGAGGCTTCAAATGAGCAAAAAGGGCAGGCGTCAGCTGAGACTGACAACAAAAACGTGACTGCTGATGAAGGTAAACCATCGACGCCAAATCAAGACAATTCATTAGCAACTCAAACTCTTCAGAAAGACACCTCAGCTGAAAAATTAAAAGACCAAGGATGGGTTGTGCAACTGGGTAGTTTTGGCAACTTAAAAAATGTAAATGACCTTATTCGAAAACTTGAAAAAGCCGGGTATCGCGTTTTTACACGAAAGGTGCAAACCAGTGCAGGCCGTTTGACTAAAGTGTTTGTTGGGCCAGAGATAGAACGAGACAAGCTCGACAAGGCGCTACCTCACCTAAAAGCCACAACGGGTTTAACGGGTAAAGTAACCCCATTTGATGTGAATGCAAACTAAGGCATAAATGGGGTAAGCCAAATAGCGTTTAGACGTAATTTGTCGATTTAAAGATTGGACAGTTTCCTGCCTTCTGGTAGAATGCGCGGCAAATTAAGAAGCCCGAAAAAGCATGTTTCTCATTGCATGTTAACCCCAAGGTTTATGACAAATTTTAATACTATCTCGCACCAAACTTGCGAAGCGGTTCTGACATCATGAATTGGTTTGATTTTACCGTTCTAGGTATTATTGCTTTTTCCGCTGTCATCAGCGTGATACGCGGCTTTATGAAAGAAGCTGTTTCCTTGGTCGTCTGGTTTTCTGCCTTTATTGTTTCTAGTCAGCTTTATCCCCAACTAGCAAAATTTCTTACCGGTATCTCTGACGAGATGTTTCGTAACGGTGTAGCAATAGCCATTTTATTTATATCGACATTGATTGTCGGTGCTCTGGTCAACTACGTGTTCTCACAATTGGTGAAAGCAACTGGTTTAAGTGGTACAGACAGAGCGCTTGGCGCCGTATTTGGTGCAATTAGAGGTGTGCTTATTGTCAGCGCATTACTTTTCTTCATGGATACTTTTACCCCATTGGCGGATAGCGAGTGGTGGAAGCAGTCAATCTTGGTTCCTGAGTTTTCAGTGATCATCGAATGGTTTTTTGAATATGTGAAAGAGAGTTCAAGTTTTCTCTCTCCAACCGAATAAAAGGGTTTTGGTATGTGTGGTATTGTCGGGATAGTAGCAAAAGGTCCGGTAAATCAAGATTTGTATGACGCATTAATTGTGCTTCAGCACCGTGGACAAGACGCCGCCGGGATCATGACCATCGATGACGGGATGTTCCACTTACGCAAAGAAAACGGCTTAGTTCGTGATGTGTTTAGAACTCGCCACATGAAGCGTTTAACCGGAAATGTTGGCATAGGGCATTGTCGATATCCTACCGCGGGTTCATCAAGCTCGGCAGAAGCTCAGCCTTTTTATGTTAATTCACCTTTTGGTATATCATTCGCTCATAACGGTAACTTGACCAATGCACATGAATTACAAGACGAAGTTTTTCGCATTTCTCGTCGCCACATTAATACCACTTCGGATTCAGAACTGTTATTGAATATCTTCGCACATGCTTTGCAAAACGCGGCCAGTTTTGAAGTACATCCTGAAGAAATATTTGCTGCGGTAGAAACTGTTCATAGTAAAATTAGGGGAGCCTACGCTGTAGTTGCGGCTATTATCGGCAACGGTATGGTAGCCTTTCGTGACCCCCACGGCATACGTCCTTTGGTGCTGGGTAAACGCCAGACAGAACATGGTGACGAATACATGGTAGCGTCTGAGAGCGTCGCGTTAGACGCTGTTGGTTTCCATTTCGTCAGAGATGTTGCACCAGGCGAAGCCGTTTATGTGAATGAAGCAGGTGAGTTATTCACAAAGCAATGCGCGTCTAAACCGAGCTGCACTCCTTGTATCTTTGAATTTGTCTACTTTGCTCGTCCGGATTCATTCATCGATGGTATTAGTGTTTATGCTTCACGCGTTAATATGGGACGTAAACTGGGTGAGAAAATCGCTCGTGAATGGTCAGATTTAGACATAGATGTGGTTATTCCTATCCCAGAGACATCAATGGATGTTGCATTACAAATTGCAAATACATTGGAAAAACCGTATCGCCAAGGCTTCGTGAAAAACCGCTATATCGGTCGCACCTTTATTATGCCGGGTCAAACACAACGCAGAAAGTCAGTACGTCGCAAATTAAATGCGATTTCCTCTGAGTTCAAAGGTAAAAATGTACTTCTAGTAGATGATTCAATCGTACGAGGTACAACATCAGAACAAATTATAGAAATGGCTAGAGAGTCTGGTGCCAACAAGGTTTACTTTGCATCTGCGGCGCCTGAGATTAGGTTCCCGAATGTATACGGAATTGATATGCCATCAGCAAATGAGTTGATCGCTTATGGTCGTGAAATAGAACAGATTGCTGACTGTATTAAAGCTGATGGCCTGATTTTTCAAGATATTGAGGACTTAGTCGAAGCAGTGAGAGAAGAGAATAATAACTTAACTGCCTTTGAAACCTCTGTATTTACTGGTAATTACATTACAGGTGATGTTGACCAGGCGTACCTTGAGAGCATTGACAAAGCGAGAAGTGAAAAAGCGAAGTCAGCGCCAGTTGTGCAAGAAGAGTTAAGTAACTTAGAAATGCATAATATGGGTCGTAACGCCTAGTCCAAGAGCTTAGCGTGATTATGTTATCTAGTAAGCAAGGTTCTTCTCAGACATAAAAAAGCCCGCATTTAGCGGGCTTTTTTGTGTTTGATAAAGACTTTGTTGCTACATATATTGCGGACCGATGCCAACACTCCATAGTATGACCGACGATGCCATTAAAATAACTAACAGCACTAAACCGCAGGTGACCACTGAACTACTATAGATAAAGCCTTTGTCTTCTGGAATGTGCAGCATAATTGGTACGCCAGAGTATAAGAGGTAAACTGAATACGATAAGCCAACTAGGCCAACCGACATAATAAACCACAATTCAGGGTAAAACGCACTGAATCCAGTCATGAATAAGGGCGTTGCAGTGTAAGCGGCAAGCTCTAATGACTGTGTATAATTAGGATGAGCATCAAACGACTTGGCTAACTCGTGAATGAGCACTGCAAGGGCGATTACACCAATAACAAGGCCAAAGTACATAGCTACTGCCATTTGCATGGCACTAGACTGCGTTAATTTAATGGTATCAGCGGTTGGACCTGCGCCAATATCCCAGCCTAAATGCGCAGAAGCGAAATACGCCATGCCTGCTGGTATCAGTGCAATAACCATAATGTGACTAAGCGCGTAAAAATAAGACTCATGGCGTTTATCAATGGTTTGCCATTCTTCTTTCGGATGAGTATAAATTCCCCATAAATGATTCAATATCATTGTGACTCCTACTACAACAAGGTTGTTATTAAATTTCCATTTGACCTTGGCAGCGCAGTCCCACCGAATAATAGCGCCATCAAGTATTCTTTTTTAGACACCCAATTCTTAGTTTTTATTTTTCAGGAATTGTAAGTGTTATGAAAAAGTTACAGGTAATATAAATTATTAACATAACTTTAACAAGAGTTTGGTGTAAGCCTCCTATTTGGTCAAATTCAAATCAGTGATTTAGATTTTTAAACTTATTCACCCAAGCTATGAGTAGAATGCAGTATAGTATTGGTATGTAAAAAATATCTAAGGCAAGACCTGAGTGAAATCGAGAAATAAAGCATTAAAGGAACACCTGGCTGAGTTGAGAGCCAGAGCAATAACGGCAAAAACGCCAGCTGATATAGACAAAGCAACTGAAGCAATTACCTCATTCAGTAAACAACAGAAATACCAGTTCAATCACACTTTTGCCATAATGGCACTCGCCTTTGCTGGACTTATGGCCATATTGTCATACTGGTCTCAAATGGATCTCACTTACGAGGACCGCATGTGGCTGAGAGTCGCAGCCGGTGTGAGTGCGATTGGCGCAATAGCTGTCATTTGGATGAGATATAGTACCGTTAAAAAAGCAGGCGATCTTTTGTATGTAAGGGCGGTAGCAATTCAAGCAGGCATTGTTAGAGACTACGAGTATAACGGCAAAGAATATTGGCGACAGTTAAAAGCGCTTTTTCCATTGTTCAAATGTGGGGATGAAGGGCAAAGTATCACTAAACGGTATTTAGGTGGTGTCGATACTACCCCGTTTACTCTGTTTGAATTTAAGTATGTTGATGTTAGCACTTCAACTAGCACCGATAGTAATGGCACAACACGAACAACTGAAAGTAAAACCACAAAATACAAATACGGTGTGCTTGTGCAGTTTACAGATTTTAATTATTTGAGTTTAAATACAAAACGATTTCAAGCTCGCTGGGATTCCGCTAGCCGTGCTTTTAACAAGTTATTCAAGGTGAGGGCGTTAACTGAAATGCATGCTGCAAAGTTTTTCGAACCTAAGGTCGTGCTTGAATTCACTGACAAGTTTAACTTTGTAAAGTCACTTGATGTAACCGGTGATTCAGTGGCATGTATTGAGCTGCCAAAACAGGTGTTTCCGAGTGAAGTACGAAAGCCGAAATTGCAAGAAACAACACGTTACCTAGAGGGGATTGATAAGCCAGCATCAATACCAATACTTGAGCTTACTAAAGAATTAGTGCAGTTTATTAACCAGAACAAATAGCGCATCAAGGATAAATCATGATCACTTCTATTATTATCGGCAGCTTAATCATTGTTGTTGTTGTTCTATACAACACAATAATTAGCAATTTGAATCGAGCAAAACGCGCTTGGTCAGACGTCATTACCTATGAAAAATTAAAACAGGACTTAATTCCTCAACTCACCGAGGTGGCAAATGACTTTAAAGAGTTTGAGAGTGACTTTATTGAAAAAGTCACCGCGCTGAGAGAGTCAATTTCCCAGTTAGATAAAGATGATATTGACGTACAAGCGCTTAGTACTGTTGAGGCAAAATCAAATGCCTTGTTTTCTAGTTTCAAAGCGACTGCTGAAAACTATCCCGAATTAGGTGCTAAAGAACTAGTTAAAGAGCTGATGAGTGAAATCAGCGATAAGAACGACAATGTTGCAGCTGCACTCACTATATATAACAGAGCGGTAGAACACTTTAATAACTCGATTCAGATGGTGCCATATAATTTAGTTAACTCGACTTTCGCTAAAAAAGAACCATTAGAGAATTTTCATCAATCAGGAACAGTAGAAGACTACGACTATAAACCAAACTTTTAATCGCTGTCGCCTTAGTCATCACCGCGCCCCATAGTCATCACCGCGCCCCATAGTCATTCCGGGCTCCATAGGCACTCCCGGCTCCGTAGCCATTCCCGGCTCCGTAGCCATTCCCGGCTCCATAGTCATTCCCGGCTCCATAGTCATTCCCGCGAAGGCGGGAACCCATGCCCGCGCGCCACTGTCATTCCGAAATCCATAGTCATTCCCGCGAAGGCGGGAACCTACTTTATTTTTGCATATTCGAGAATATAGAGGGGATCTCCGCCTTCGCGGAGATGACGGTGTGTGCGGAGATGACGGTGTGTGCGGAGATGACGGTGTGTGCGGAGATGACGGTGTGTGCTGAGGTGGCGATGTGTTCTGCAATGACCTTGTGTGCCGAGACGGCAGTGGAAGCGACTTCGATATCGCCAGAACGGGTAACTTGTTTGTAACAGGATATTTAGATTCGCCCCGTTTGTAACACAAACCACAAACTTTCTAGCCAACATTTAGCAAAACTCACCAATTCTAATCGCTTTATTCACCAATCAATGGAATCGATTATTCTTAAGTTATTGAAAATATTGATTAATTATTAATGGCACAGTCGGTGCAAACTTGTTTTCAACGATTCGCGCTTTTCTCGCGACTAATAGATAACACGCATCGCAAGCTATAAATATTTAAACAATTGCGATGTGACATTCATTTTTAATTTGATAGCACAGACTCAATAAGGGAAACCCATGACTTACTCTCATGATGATCAAGCAAACAAAAGCTCTTCACTTCAATTACTCCTATGTAGTTCTATTCTGGCACTCACTGTCTCTTTAAGCGCTTGCGGACAAGCTGCAGCAAACAAAGATTCTGAGCAAGCTGGTGATGTTGTTGAAGAAAAAATCATCCCAATTCCGGTAGAAGTCGACTCGGTTGCTGTTGGAAGTATCTCTTCAAATTATCAAACAACAGCGGTACTAGAAGCGAAAGAAGAAGCTTTTGTTGTTGGGCGAGCGTCAGGCATCATTGAAGAAATCATGGTCGAAGAAGGTGATTATGTTGAAAAAGGCCAAGTGCTTGCGAAGCTAGAACCAACTCGCTACGAGTTAGCCCTAAAGCGCGCTGAAGCCGACATGCAAGGAATTGAAAAAGAGTTAGCTAAAATCAATAAAGTCTATAATCAAAAACTGGTGAGTGATGATACCTACGATAAGATCACCGCACAGTATGAATCTGCAAAAGCCACCTTGGCGCTAGCTGAGCTTGATTTGAAAGAAGCGACCATTGTGGCACCTATCAGTGGTTATATAGCTGAAAGAAACGCGAAGGTAGGAAACTTAACCGAATCCTTCCAACGTGAAAGAATGTTTCACATCGTTCAGCAAAAAGAGCTATATGGCATTGTGTATTTGCCAGAAAAAGAACTCTCCAAAGTACATAAAGACCAAAAAGCAGGCCTAATTGTGACTGCATTGAGTGACAAACCCGTCAATGCTTTCGTTGAGCGTATTAGCCCCGTTATCGATTCTAAAACCGGCACATTTAAGGTCACACTTCGAGTACCAAACGATGAAAACCAATTAAAGTCTGGCATGTTCACTCAAGTAAAATTGAATTATGACACCCGTGACAATACTACACTAATCCCTCGTAAAGCGATGCTAGCGATAGATGACAAAGTGAATGTGTTTGTTGTTGATGACCAAGGTATGGCGAAAAAGGTAGCAGTCAAAATCGGTTATCAAGAAGGTAATTTGGTTGAAGTGATTGATGGTTTGATGGGTACTGAAAAGGTAGTGATAACAGGCCATCAAAACCTGAAAGACAACGCTACTGTTGAAATCGTAAACGGTTAATAAGGAAGTTCACCATGAAAATCATCGACGTTGCTGTTAATCGGCCGGTCACAGTGTGGATGTTTACCTTAGCTGTATTGCTTTTTGGTTTCGTTTCACTGTCTCGTTTGTCCATTAACTTATTACCCGAGTTATCTTATCCAACCCTGACTATTCGCACTGATTATATTGGTGCCGCCCCAGGGGAAGTGGAGCAGTTGGTGACTAAACCTATTGAGGAAGCGGTTGGCGTTGTGAAAGGCGTAAGAAAAGTGGTCTCTGCTTCAAAAGCTGAACAGTCTGACGTTGTGCTTGAGTTTGAATGGGGCACAGAAATGGACATGGCAAGCTTGGAAGTACGCGAAAAGCTAGATGTGCTTTTTCTGCCTTTGGATGTGACTCGTCCCTTACTACTGCGTTTTAATCCAAGTTTAGATCCTATTATGCGTTATGGGCTGGGAAGCAAGAACATCGATGCCGAGCAAAGCGATAGTGCTTCACTCACGGTGATGGATGTTAATACTACCAAACGTGTGCGGACCTACGCAGAAGAAGAAATTAAGCGTCGTATTGAATCAGTGGAAGGTGTTGCATCAGTTCGTGTTGGCGGAGGTTTAGAAAACGAAGTACAAGTGTTGATAAACCAGCAGCGTACAAGCCAATTGAATATCTCATTGAATGAAATTATCCAACGCTTAAAAGACGAAAACGTCAATGCGTCAGGCGGTCGAGTCGAAGATGGCTCTCAAGAGTATTTGGTGCGTACCATCAATCAGTTCGAAAGCTTAGACGATATGCGAAACATCTTTATTGCGAGCAGAGAAGGGCGCTATATTAAGCTTAGTGATGTCGCCGAAGTTATTGATTCATACAAAGAAAGAAGTTCTATTACTCGTTTCAATAGTTTTGAAGGTGTCGAAATTGCTATCTATAAAGAAGGTGATGCGAACACGGTTGATGTGGCAAATGCGGTAGCAAAACGCTTAGAACGTTTGCAAAACAATATGCCAGAAGAGTATGAAATTCAAAAAGTGTATGACCAGTCTGAATTTATCGCTAGTGCCATTGATGAGGTGAAGTCGGCAGCCATTATTGGCGGTGTTTTAGCGATGTTTATCTTGTATTTCTTCTTAAAAAATATCTGGCCAACGCTGATTATTTCTATTTCAATTCCGGTATCTATCATTGCCACATTTAACTTAATGAATAGCTATGATATTAGCCTCAACATTATGAGTTTAGGCGGTATCGCGCTCGCGATTGGTTTGTTAGTTGATAATAGTATTGTTGTTTTAGAGAATATTGACCGTCACAAAAAGAACAAAGTGAATGCGAAGGAAGCTGCGGCAAAAGGCACATCTGAAGTATCAATGGCTATTGTTGCCTCTACCTTAACGACTATGGCTGTGTTTTTCCCTTTAGTGTTTGTTGAAGGGATTGCAGGGCAGTTATTTAGCGACCAAGCCCTCACTGTTACATTCGCCTTAGCTGTATCCTTAGTTGTTGCGCTAACATTGATACCAATGCTAGCTGCGCGTGATAAAGCCGGTGCAACGAATAGTAATGATGCACCAGGTCTCGACTTAGGCCCACGCTCGTCACGTACAAAGCCAACGAGTAAAGTCGGTATATTTTTCTACTACCTGGGAGCGCCATTTAGGGGCTTAATTAAGCTAGTTTTTTACTATGTTCCAGCTGTTTTCGTTACCCTGGTATTAAGTATCTATAAACTTCTTGCAGTCGCGTTGTCTTATTTGTTTAAACCTGTTTTATGGGTGTTCGATAAAGTATATAACGTTTTGTCTGCCAGTTATTTTGTCGCTCTAAAAGGGGCATTGAAAGCGCGTGTATTAGTGATGATGTCCATCATGGCGGTATCTTTACTTTCTATCTTACTATTACCACGAATCGGTTTAGAACTGATTCCACCGCTTGCGCAAGGCGAGTTTGATGTGGAAGTTACCTTGCCTACTGGTACACGATTAGAAACGACTGATGCAGTGTTAAGTGAACTAGCCAGTTTCACGCAAGTTCAAGAAGGGGTTGAAAGAACCTATTCATTGGCAGGTACAGGTAGTTTAATGAATGCCTCACCAGCACAGGGCGGAGACTATTGGGGCAAGCTCAATGTCGTGATGAAAGATGGCACTACGCCAGAGCAAGCGAATGCAGTGCGGGAAGCCATGCGCGCTCATTTATCAAGAAAAGCCGGCGTGCAAAGTAAATTTGGTACACCTGAGTTATTTAGTTTCTCAACGCCACTAGAAATTGAAATTGCAGGTTATGACCTTGCGCTACTCAAGCAGTATGGAGATAAACTCGCAGGTGCTTTAGGTGAAGATAAGCGCTTTGCTGATGTGAAAAGCTCTTTGCAAACAGGTTCTCCAGAGTTAAAAATAAACTTCAACCATGCAAAACTTGCGCAATTGGGTTTAAATGCACCGGATGTATCACGTTTAATTGCGGCCAAAGTAGGTGGCGAAATTGCGACTAAATTTAGTATTGATGATCGTAAAATTGATATCCTTGTTCGCAATCAAAGCGACCAACGTAATTCTGTTGCGGATATTGGTCAGTTGATTGTGAACCCAGGTTCTTCACCGGCAGTCACACTGGCAACTGTGGCCGATGTTGAAATGTCCGTTGGCCCTAGTGAGATTTCTCGCGTTGATCAACAACGTGTTGTCTTAGTCAGTGCTAACCTAGCCTATGGTGATTTAGGTACCGCTGCAATTGAAGCGCAAAAGATCATTGATGAAACACAAGTTCCATTATCATTAGATGCCAAAGTAGCAGGGCAGAGCGAAGAGATGGAGGCAAGCTTTTCATCACTTTACCTAGCGTTAGCGCTGGCTGTGTTCATGGTTTATATTGTCATGGCCTCACAGTTTGAATCCTTCTTACATCCTTTCTTAATCTTGTTCACCGTGCCCATGGCTTGTGCTGGCTCCGTATATGGTTTGTTTATTACTGGCACGAACATTAGTGTCGTGGTGTTTATTGGCTTGATAATGTTGGCAGGTATCGTGGTGAACAACGCGATTGTACTTATTGATAGAATTAACCAGTTGCGCCAAGCGGGTACAGAGAAAATGGAGGCGATTATCGATGCTGCTCATAGCCGTTTGCGTCCAATTCTGATGACCACACTGACGACCGTTTTGGGCCTCTTACCGATGGCGATTGGTTTAGGTGAAGGCGCAGAAATTCGCACACCTATGGCAGTGACTGTAATATTTGGGCTGCTATTTGCGTCATTGTTAACACTGTTCTTGATCCCTATTTTGTACAGTATCTTTGATCGTAAACATTATGCTCAAACGAGCAAGGAATCGACGCCTGTGTTAACTGACGATGCGGAGGTTTCTCATGGATAAGTTATCGCATACGGGGGCAGCCTTAGCTTCATTTGCTATTCGCCGCCCAGTGACTATTACCATGCTGTTCTTTTCTTTATTGCTGCTTGGCTTAGGCGCGAGTCGCTTATTACCCTTGGAAAAATTTCCAGGTATCGACTTTCCTGAATTGTTTATTCAAATTCCATATGAAGATGCGACGCCAGCAGAAATAGAAAAAATGATCACGCGTCCTGTCGAAGAGGCATTAGCAACGATGTCGGGTATTAAACGCCTGCGCTCTTTTTCTAACGAGAACAACGCACAAATTAATGTGCGTTTTGACTGGAATGAAAATATTAAGGCAAAAGGTATCGAGGCCCGTGAAAAAATAGACGCAATCCGTCACTTACTACCTGACGATGTTGAGCGGGTAATGGTATTTAAGTTTAACTTAGCAGATATGCCAGTGTTTCAACTAAGGCTCTCCAGTGACCGCGATATTTCTAACTCCTACGACTTATTAGAACGCAACTTAAAAATGCCAATTGAACGCATTAAAGGCGTTTCGAGAGTGGAGCTGTACGGTGTATTAAAAAAACAAATATCCATTCGCTTAGATCCTGATCGTATCGCCGCTTTGCATATCGATACTGCACAGCTAACCAACACTTTACGTCAAGCTAACTTCTCTATGACAGCAGGGCAATTCTTTGATTTGGACCAAAAGATTACGGTCAACCCCGAGGGCGAATATAAAAGTAAGCAAGAAATCGCCGACTTGATTGTGGCAAAAAACGTGCGCTTGAGTGACATTGCTGAAGTGAGCTTTGAGACGCCAGAAGCAGATGAAGGTCGCCATCTTGATAAAACACATGCCATTGGTTTGAATATATTTAGAGAGTCTGGCGCAAACCTGGTAGAGGTCTCTACTGCGGTGATGAACGCAATTGATGAAGCAAAGGATAGTTCCGCGTTTAACGGTATTAATGTCTTTATTATGCAAGATGAAGCAGACAGCGTAACCACTTCATTGCAAGACTTATTAAACTCGGGCTTGATCGGCGCATTGCTGTCGATGGTCGTGCTGTATTTATTCCTTCGCAACGTTGCAACCACCTTGGTTGTTGTTCTGTCGGTCCCGTTTGCTATTTGTATCACGCTCGCATGCATGTATTTTATGGGTTATACCCTAAACATCTTATCACTGATGGGCTTAATGTTAGCTGTTGGGATGTTAGTTGATAACGCAGTGGTAGTGACTGAAAGCGTATTCCAAGAGCGTGAGAAAAATCACGCAGAAACAGAAGAGAGTAAAATAGAGGCCACTAAAAAGGGTGTATCCTTAGTTAGTTTAGCGGTGATTGCTGGAACGGCAACGACCGCAATTGTATTCTTACCAAATATCGTGGGTGTGAAAGCCGAGCTGACCGTATTTCTAGAGCACGTGGCTGTTTCCATTTGTATCTCTTTGTTTGCCTCACTTTTACTCGCGCAAACACTTATCCCACTATTGACGACAAAGCTAAAAATCCAACCTAAGCCCAAAGTGGCTAAGAATTCCATATTCAAGGCAAATTACGAGCGAGTATTGCGTTGGACCTTATCTCATCAAAAGATAACAGTACTCATCGCTTTTGGCATTTTAGCAAGCACCGCCATTCCATTTACCTTCATAAATAGTGATGAAGACAATAACGCTAATCAAGACCGGATTTGGTTGAACTATGATATTCAAGGTAATTACAACTTGGATGAGGTAGAGCTTACAGTCACGAAAATGGAAGATTTTTTGTATGCTAATCAGGAAGAGTTTCATATTAAGCAGGTTTACACCTATTTCACCGCAGGCTTTGCCGTTTCAGGTATTACCTTAGAACCCGATTTGCCCGTTAAAGTGAAAGAGTTAAAAGAAGCAATGAAAGAGCGCTTCCCACGTTTTGCCAGGGCTAAGCCCTCGTTTCAATGGGATCAGGGTTCTGGAGGTGGTGTTCGAGTAACATTATTTGGCCGCTCATCTGAAACATTACTAACACTTGCTAATCAAATCGTACCAATACTCAACAGCGTTGATGGGATCACAGACGTGAAAACCGATGTGGATAGCCAAGATCTTGAACTGCAATTGAAAGTTGACCGCGAGAAAGCTTATCGCTTTGGACTGGGCAGCAGTGATGTGGCCACTATCGTTAGCACCGCTTTGAGAGGCTCTAATTTGCGTACGTTTAGAAACGACAGTGAAGGGGAAATCGACATTCGTTTAATGTACGACGAATCACTACAGACCTCTGTTGATCGCTTGAAGAACCTAGTGATATTTAGAGATGGCGATCAAAATGTGACCTTAGACATGGTTGCAGAAATGACAGTACAACCCCGCTTATCACAAATTCAGCGTAGCAGTCGCCAAACCTCATTAAGTATCGGTGGCAATTTGGAAGAAGATGTCACCATTGATGAAGCTCGCGAAAAAATTCAGTCTATTTTGCAAAACATTGAATTGCCATCTGGCTATTCATGGTCTTTAGAAGGAAGCTTTCAGCGTCAAGACGAAGATGAGTCGATTATGCTGACGAATATGCTGCTTGCTGTGGTGATGATTTATATAGTCATGGCGGCCTTATTTGAATCACTTTTATTACCTACAGCCGTTTTAACCTCTCTGATTTTTTCCATTACAGGCGTGTTTTGGGCCTTCTTAATCACTGGAAATTCAATGACAGTGATGGGGATGATAGGCATGCTGATCTTAATGGGCATCGTCGTGAACAACGGTATCGTCTTGGTCGATAGAATTAACCAGCTTGCGAATTTGGGCATGTCGGTTCCAGAGGCGATTGTTGAAGGTTGTTTGACTCGAGCAAGACCCATTCTGATGACAGTATCAACCACGGTATTGGGTCTATTGCCATTGGCGATAGGTAACGTCAATATTGGCGGAGATGGCCCTCCTTATGCTCCCATGGCGATTGCCATTATTGGCGGCCTTATTTTCAGTACGGTAACGAGTTTATTTTTGGTGCCAATTGCTTATTTATTGTTACTGAAGATAAGACGCGCAGCGAGCGAGATGCTAGGTGACACAAAACGCGTTATCGGACGGGTTATTAAAGTGTGATAAAAAAGGCCACTCATTTGAGTGGCCTTCTTATTTGCTTGCGATTTATTCAAGTGCTATGCAGCAAGCTTGTGACACTTAGAACTTGTAACTGACACTCACTCTTGCATTAACTGGCTCAGCGACGGTAATGTTGTTGTCATTGTGAGCAGCTGAGAAATACGCTTCATCTAAGAGGTTTTCAATATTGAATTGAACACTGGTTTTCTCGTTAACTTGGTAATAAGCTGCTAGGTCAACGCGAGTAAAACTAGGTAGCTCAACGGTGTTAGACAAAGAAGCGAACTGCTCCGATTGATATACAAAACCAAGACCTAACCTCAGCTTTTCGCTAAATTCATAGTTGTTCCAAAGCGATAGCATATTCTCAGGGACTTGCGACAAAGTTCGGTTGCTAACGATACCATCGCTAACTCGGCCCATTTCATCAGCATCTAGTTGGCTATAACCTGCGTTGATTTGCCATTGGTCAGTAAGATAACCGACCACTTGTACTTCAAATCCACTGGTTTCTGTGCCAGTAAGTAGAGAACGTTCGGGGTTGCTAGGGTCAACCACAGTGCCGTTTTCACGCTCTATTTCAAAAATAGCAGCAGTCACAGCAAGTGTATCTGTTGGGTTCCACTTCACGCCGATTTCTTTATTTAAGAATTCTTCAGGTGCAAGCGCTTGAGTGCTCAGGTTAAGTGTTAAGAATTGATCACCTGAACGAGGTAAGAAAGACTTGCTGTAGCTCACATAAAGAGACAGGTTCTCATCTGGTTTGAAGATAGCACCAAGTCTTGGCGATACTTCAGTGTCTTTGCGGCCAAACAAACCCTGGGTATCGTTTCGAAGGGCAACATTGTCTGTAACATCAATATCAAAACTGTCGTAACGCAAACCTGCGACAAGAATTAACCAATCGGTGACGCGAGCTTCGTCTTGGAAAAACACCGATGTGAATGTTACGTCAGATGCTCTGTCTCTGGTATTGCGCTGCTCTTCAATGGGGGGCGCCACAAAGATACTATTCAATGGGATAGTAAACTTATCACTGCCGTTGAAACGTAATTCATCACGTTTGTTTGCAGTGTCTTGATTACCATATTCTGCACCCATTAGGATAGTGTGCTCAATCTCTCCTGTCATAATTTGACCAACAGCATTGATTTGCAGAATAAGGTTTTCACGCTGTGTCGGATCGATGTAGTTATCAATCGTCACTAGGTTCGTTTCTGCATCATATCCGGCAGGGTAAAAGTTTTGGTATAGCTTATCGTAGTCAGCAAATTGCAATGTACCGTTTATTGACCAGTCATCGTTAATGTTATGTTCAAGTACCGTTCGAGCGATATGACCTTCAAAAGTCGTAAGGTTGAAGTCTGGATCGCCAAAAAGCGTTTCATCTTGACCCACCAATGGTTCATTACCATTTGACGGCACACCACGGTCAATAACGCGCTCATCATCGACGTATTCATATGACAACGTTAACTTGGTTTCTTCACCAACATAAACAGAGTAGGTCGGGTTAATTGCAACGCGATCGCCTTCTTTCCCATCACGATGGTTTTCCATTGATTCGTAGAATGCGTTTACTCGGAGCCCTTGTTCATCGTCGATCTTGCGATTGATATCAAGTGAAACCGAATGGGCAGAGAAAGTATCAATCCCGGCATTCACTGACGCAAAACTATCGGTTAAGTCAGCTGTTTTTGAAACACGGTTAACGATACCGCCACCGCCACCGCGACCAAAGAGTAGGGCGTTAGAGCCGCGTAATATTTCTACGCGCTCAAGGTTGTATAAAGGACGGAAATATTGCACATCGTCGCGCAGACCATCAATGAAGAAGTCGGCTGTTGTATTTTGCCCGCGAATGGTCATTTGATCGCGATGATCTTCACCTTGCCCTGCGGAAGCTCCTGGCGTGTACTGAAGAATATCTGCCATGCTGCTTAACGATTGTCTTTCAATCTGGATTTTATCAACGACCGAAAGGGAAGATGGTACATTGATTAGAGCCGTAGGTGTTTTTAATGAGTCTGCAGAATTTTGCCCAAAGAAAGCACCTCTAACAGTGATCCTTTCAACAGCCTCTGCCGCATCTAAGTTAGCTTTGCTTGAAAAAGAGCTCGCCGCTAATACGGCGGAAATTGCTAAGCAGGTTTTTGTAAACTTCAATGTTAACTCCACTAATATTGAGATAATTTCATTATTTGCGGGCATTCTATAGGCATGTAATAAGATAGTCAATGCAAATGATAACGATTCTTATTAATGTTGTTGTGCGAGTAGTATCTTTTGTTCTAGTTGAAGGTTTGGGAGTGCAGCAATTAAGGCTGAATAAGCGGTTCTCATACTGGACCCCAACGTATAATTTTACCCTTTATTTCAGATGCTTAGCTAATGAATTATCGTCTAGTCCGATACGAGTAAGCAGGGCATCATATCGTAGATCATTTTTAATAGGCTCGAGTCTCTTATCGACATGGGTGAACACTAAGCAATTTGAACGAGATGAGACCGCTTCATTCAAAAGTGAAAATGCCCGTTCAAAGTCATCTAAAATGATGTAGTTGACTGCACTTTCATAGGGACACATATACTTATTCAGTGATTCTGCCTTTTGAAGTAATGAGGGTATTCTTTCTTTTTTACCAGCATACCCATAAGCTTGAGCCAATGCTAAGTAAGCATATGGAGATTCTGGGTCGAGCTTAATCCCTTTTTCCGCTATTTCAATTGCGCCAGTATAGTCACCATCTAAGGCTGAAGAAACACTAGCACCGCTGAAAACCATCCCTACCTGAGGATGTAAGCGTATTTGTTTTTTTGCCCATTCCCTAGCAAACTCTAGGTCGCCTACCATGGCCAAAGCCCAATGTCCCCAATCAGCAATTTCGACATTTAATGGGTCTAGCATTGTTGCTTTCTGCAATGCTCGATTGACTGATTTTTTATCTCCCATTGATGCAAAGTAGAGCGCAAAGCCTAGTTCTGTTAATGCTAAATCTGGGTTAGCTGTTTTTGCTCTGTTGAGAATTTTCCATGCATCTTCCCATCGCCAAGCAAGCACATAAGCTAAGCCTAATGCTGATAAAGCCTCGGCTGATTGGGGATCCTGAGTCAGTACTGCATTTACCGACGTAATGACCTTTGGTAGCACATCCGCAGGCTTTTCAAAATATGCCATAATAATGCGGTAGGCATTCGCTTTCGCGACTAAAGCGAGAATAAACGTAGGGTCTAATGTGATTGCTTGGTCAAACAGTTCAATTGATCGCAACAACGATGCATGGTTGAGGAGGTTAAGTTGTTCTTGACCTTTAACATAGAGCTCATAGGCCGCTAAGTTTTCCGTAGGTAGTGCACTCAATAGGGCTTTTTCGCCCTCGCCTAATACAATCTCCAATGACTCAGTCACGGTATTGGCAATATTATTTTGAATCGTAAAATAGTTTGACTCATTGACGTTAGTTTCAAAGTCTCGACTCCAAATGAGCTTTTCTGATTGTAGGCCAACCATATCGGCGCTTATTCGAATGTAGCCACTGCCACTGTGATTGATTACAGCGTTCAAGACATAACTAACGTCCGGTAATTTATTGCGAATATGAGAGTAAGAAGGATCCTCTCTAAAAATAAATGCGGAAGAGGCAGGAATGACTCTCAAATCAGGAACATGGTTTAGTTTTCGTATGACTTCCCTTGTCATTTGATCAGCGAACGCTTGCCATTTTTCATGTTCAACAGACGACACGGCGAAAGGTAATACAAGCACAAGCCGTCGTTTATCTTCGTTACTTACTGACGTTTCGTTGGTCCACCATAGCCAAAAGCCAATAAACAATACGATTGAGATAAATAGTGTAGTTAGGCGCCTAATGTTTCGTTGATTCTTTACTGGTATTTCATTCAATTGAGGCTGAGCCAACTCCTCAACATCAGCTACAAACTGGTAACCACGCCCGCGAATTGTTTTGATCACGCTTTGTAATTCGCCGCTATCACCGAACAGTTTGCGAGCACTTTTAATGTGGTTGCTTAAGGTTGTATCAGTCACTTCTCGGTTGGCCCAGATTTGTGCAAACAATTCGTCACGAGAAATAACGGTATTTCGATGATTCAGTAAATAGACAATGACATCAAATACTTTTGGTTCAACAGGCACCGTCTTGCCCGAATCACTAAATGTAAATTGCGTTGTATTGATCTCATATTGAGAGACACGATAAATCATGAACCTAGTCTTTCCTAACCATGGTGTATTTCCAATATTAACTATTTATGTCGTATAAGTCTTGTTGCATAACGTAAGCTTATTCATTCGTTAGGTAATCATTAGGCAAGTGTTACTGATAATTCATGTAAATAACACGAGAAGTTACAAAATAGGAATTGTCGCAATCTAATTTAAGGAAACTGCTGTGCCTAATCCAATTGAAGTGCTTATAGACCCTATTTCACTATCGTTGCTCGCTTTATTTTTTCTACTATTCATTGTCGAAAAGGCGTTTCCTGCGAGATATCAGCCGATCAGCAAAGGCTGGTATTTAAGAGGGGGTATATCGTTCATCGTCTACTTTTATGTGGCCACATATTTGCCATTAATTTGGGACAAATATTTACAAGCTTATCAACTATTTGATCTAACACAGGTGAGCACTTGGCTGGGTGTTCTGATAGCTTTACTGGTCTTCCAAGGACTATTGTATGTGTGGCATCGTTGTATGCATCAGAGTGATTCCCTGTGGCGTATTTTTCATCAAATGCATCACAGCGCAGAGCGAGTAGATACGGTAGGTGCTTTCTACTTTAGTCCTTTCGATATGATTGGGTTTACCTTTCTTGGTAGTATTGGTTTAGTGTTAGTGGTGGGTATTAGCCCGCAAGCGGCGACTTATTTTTTGCTGATATCGCAATTTTTAGTTGTTTTTCAACATTGCAATATCCGCACACCCCATTGGCTGGGTTACATCATTCAACGCCCAGAAAGTCATAGTATTCACCATGCTAAAGGCATACATGCATACAACTACAGTGACTTACCTATTTTTGATATTGTGTTCGGTACGTTCAGAAACCCGAAGCGTTACGATGTAGAAATAGGCTTTTACCATGGCGCATCAGCCCGAGTATTAGAAATGCTTAGGTGGAAGGATATTTCCAGAGATAAGAGATAACAATGCACTCGAGTGTGCACTTGCTAAATGCAAGTGCACGACCTCTTGGTCTTATGCCTTAAGTAGATTACTGAGTTTAGGCTTCTGCCTGCTCCTTTACCAAACCATTGCTTTGCATGATGGCTTTGATTTCATCTACGCTACTAGGATCGTCTATTGTGGAGGGAGTGATAAAATCTTGGTTTTCTGCTATTTGACGCAAAAGCTTCCTGAGGATTTTGCCTGAGCGTGTTTTTGGCAAGCGGGGCACAACGATGGTCTGCTTTAAGCAGGCCACAGCACCTATTTCTTTTCTCACCATTGCCACTAGCTCATTCTGAAGCTCTGCTTCGCTGATGGTAGCGCCGTCTTTTAACAAGGCCAAACCGACAGGGACTTGCCCTTTTAAACTATCATAGACGCCAATGACGCTGCACTCAGCAACGGCATCATGAGCTGCTAGAATCTCTTCCATTTCGCCAGTTGATAAGCGGTGACCGGCAACATTAATGACATCATCAGTCCGACCCATAACAAATAAATATCCGTCTTCATCAATGTAACCACCATCTCCGGAGCAATAGTAACCGGGGTATTCGGTTAAATAGCCAGAAGCGAAACGATCGAAATCGCCCCAAATACTGGCTAAACAACTTGGCGGCAAAGGCAACTTGATGGCAATAGAGCCTTGAGTATTTGCAGGTAGAGGCTTTCCATTGTTATCCAAAATCTGCACATGAAAGCCTGGTACAGGTTTCGTTGCAGAGCCCGGTTTGGTCTCTAACTTTTCAATTCCGACCAAATTAGAAGCAATTGCCCAGCCAGTCTCGGTTTGCCACCAATGGTCAATGACTGGTTTTGCGGTTTTCTGTTTAGTCCATTCATATGTTGGTGGGTCAAGACGTTCACCCGCCATGAAAATACTATGTAAGCTGGATAGGTCATAATTTGCCAACAAAGATGCCTCTGGATCTTCTTTTCTTATTGCACGAAACGCAGTTGGGGCAGCGAAAATAGCATTGACTTTGTATTCCTCAATGACTCGCCAAAATGCACCAGCGTCAGGCGTTCTAACAGGCTTGCCTTCATACACGATACTAGTGCAACCGTGCAATAGTGGAGCATATACAATATACGAGTGACCAACTACCCAGCCTACATCAGAAGCAGCCCAAAATACATCACCTTGCTGCATATTGTAGACAGCAGACATCGAGTATTTTAAGGCGACTGCGTGACCACCATTATCGCGCACAACGCCCTTGGGTTTACCCGTTGTTCCTGAGGTGTAAAGAATATAAAGAGGATCTGTTCCTTTTACACTGACACAGTCTGCTCTCGGTGCTTTGCAGACCGCGCTAGCCCAATCAATATCGCGACCTTCTTGCATTGAGGCCAGGCATTGCTCTCGTTGTAACAAGATAACTTTGTCTAGTTTGTGAGAAGCGAGTCTAATTGCTTCATCAACCATGGGCTTGTACTCAATAGTTCGATTGATTTCTATGCCACACGAAGCGGTTATTAAAAGGGTAGGTTGGGCATCGTCTATTCTAACTGCGAGCTCGTGTGCAGAAAAACCACCAAAAACAACCGAGTGGACGGCACCAATCCGAGCTGACGCTAGCATGGCGATGACTGCCTCGGCTATCATAGGCATATAAATGACGACGCGATCACCTTTACCAACACCATGACTTTGCATTAGGCCCGCGAAGTGAGCTACTTTCTCGAGCAAGTCATGATACGTGATTTTTTGCTTAGTTGAGGTCACCGGTGAGTCGTAAATGATAGCAGTTTGATCGCCACGGCCTTGCTCTACATGATAGTCAAGCGCCATGTAGCAAGTGTTCATTTCACCATCGGCAAACCATCTTGCAATCCCATTATCGTCTTCAGATAAAATTTGTTCTGGTGCTTTAAACCAGGGTAAGTCCGTCGCTTTGTTTCGCCAAAATTCCTCTGGGTCGTTTATAGATGCTTGATATTCAGTGTTGTAAGACATGCTCAATTACCTTCTGTTATTCTGTCTTCACGCTACGCAATTAAAGTGAACAGCATGATTTGATGAATTATTTTTTAGTTAATCTTGGCTTATGCCAACTACCATAATGCAAAGTAACAAGTGGCGATATGCGACTTCAGTTTTAGCTATGAAAGTTTTCAAGCTGGCTTTCAATTTTGTTAAAGGTCCATACGACTATAATCGCGTTGAATAACTCAGGTAAAATGCTAGCATCTGCCTATACATCCTTAACGAAGTTCCAACGTGCTCGCAGCTCTGAAACCATTCTATCCCGTTCTGTTTTTACTCGTCTGGAGTGCTGGTTATGCCATGGGTAAACTTGCGTTGGTTTATACCGAACCATTCAATTTGCTGGCGTTCCGTTTTTTCGGTGCATTTTTAGTTCTTACCCCTTTGGTACTTTTATGGCGATTACCGATACCTAATTTTCGCCAATCCTACGCATTAATGGGGACCGGGCTTTTCTTACATATAGGTCACTTCGGCAGTATTTACCTTGGAATGAAACTGGGGGCGAGCGCGAGTATTATGGCTCTCTTTGCGGCGTCACAACCTGTTTTGGTTATTATCTCTAGTGCATTACTCGCCAAGAGAGTGCCTGCGTGGAATGTATGGGCTAGCTTAAGTTTGGGTTTATTAGGCGCAGCTCTAATTATTGGTGTAGATATGGATGGAGATGAAGGATATTTATTGGGAGCTATCCTTGGTTTTACCGCCGTAGTTGGACTTTCTATCGGCCAAGTCATTGAAAAGCAGAGAAAGCTAGGTGTTCATCCTATTGTTGCTACATGGGTGCAATATGCGTTTGCTTCCGCGATATCTATCCCTTTTGCTTTGTTCTTTGAAGGCTTTGTTATGGAAAGTAGCCTACCTTTTTGGGGGGCAATTTCATTTTTAGTGATTGGTAATTCGATTGTTGGCATCTTATTAATGTTTGCAATGGTTAGGCAGGGCTCTATAGCAAAAGTTGCTTCTATCATGTTCATGGTACCGGCGGTTGGGGCCTTAATAGCATGGCTTGTTGCAGATGAAGTGCCACAGCTAATGATGATACCTGGCTTCTTGCTTGCAATGTTAGGTGCCTTATGGACAAATAAAATAGCCTCGAGAAATTAAAGGCTTGTTGCTTAGTGATTGTCTGAATAGGCCGACTCAGTTATCATTCGCACGCCTGAATAATTCAGGATCGATAATCCTGAGCGAATTCCAGAGGTGATAAACCTCTCACCTTTTTCAATCAGCCGTCACAGCAACAGAGTGAAAGTCTTTATGACCCAAGCAGAAAATATCCAAGGTTTATTAGCGCCAATTAACGCATTTCTTCTATGCGAAACACCTCAAGCTTGGGTAGATGAGGCTATTAAGCCGAAAAATCTTTCTATTGTGCTACTTGACCATTTAGTGTGTGAACTTAAAGCAGCACAAAGTGCCATGTTTTTGATTCGTCGTTACGCGGTGGACAAAGAAAGTGCTCAGGCACTGCTAGCTTGGTTAAAGCCATACGAAGACTTCACTTATCGAATGCAAGGAGATTGGCGAGATTTAGCGAAGCATAACAAGCTTAATAAATCTATGATGGCGCTTGAAGGTAATCAATACGGACAAGAGCTCGTTGATAAAATGGTCTTGTTGATAAAGGAAGAGTTACATCATTTCTATCAAGTACTTGAAATGATGGAGCATTATCAGGTGTCGTATGAAAACATCAGTTCAAGTCGTTACGCAAAAGGCATGCTTAAGCATGTAAAAACGCACGAGCCGAACGCGCTAATTGACAAGCTAATTTGTGGGGCCTTTATTGAGGCGCGCTCGTGTGAACGCTTTGCTAAGTTAGCGCCATTTGTAGATAAAAAGCTGGGCGATTTTTATGTTTCGTTATTACGGTCTGAAGCACGCCATTTTGAAGACTATTTGACGCTGGCTGAGTCAATCGCTGGGCAAGATATATCAGTAAGAGTGAATGAATTCGCACAAATTGAAGCTGAGCTGATTGTGTCGAGCGATGATGACTTTCGTTTTCACAGTGGTGTACCTACTCAGGGATTGAGCACAAACTCATCTTTGCGGATGAATAGCACGTCTCCACTTTGATATTTCCCATCAATAATATCCACGATATATTTACTCAAATGCTCGCAAGTCATGGCATTAGCATTTGACAGATTTAAACCATCTCTAAATTTCGTATCAATGGCACCAGGGCAAACACAATAAGCATCATATCCATCATTTGCTAAACTCTTAGATAGTGTTAATACACCAGCTTTCGCACTGCAATAAGAAGACCAATTGCCATAGGCATTGAAAGCTGCGGTTGAAGAGATATTAATAATTTGCGTATCTGGTTTCGCTTTAACTGCAGCTTGTGATACCAAAAACGTACCAATTAAATTTACGTTGATATCGTTTATCCACTTCTGGGGATCGGCATCTGCAAAACGTGCCGGATGAATGCTGCCAGCATTATTGATGACAACATCAAAGGACTTGTCGGCAAAGAAATTTGCGACGGCTTCTGGTGAGCTTACATCTAAGTCTTTGCGGCTAACTGTTGTGATGTCGAAGCGTTGCTGGTGTTGCTCCTTAAAACTACTGGCCCAATCACCTGCACCACCTGTTATTAGCACGTTCAGCATTACTTCACCTCAGGGTTTTGGTGAACATCTGCTTCATCAACCAGTTTTTTGTATTGATTATATATTTTCGTTTTTAAGTTCGAGCTGCTTACGCCAGCGCCGTAAGGGAAGTAGAACACTTGCACACCTAAGTCTCGCAAATAGTCATACTTACCACGCCAATCATCACCCACAACAAAAATATCAATATTTAGGTCTTTTACACGCTCTGAGTGCTCTAAGGAACGCTGTGGAATAACGACATCAGGGTACTTTAGCGCTTCAATAATGGCTATACGCTCTTCAAACGGAACGCTAGGTGGCTTTTTGTATGTGCAAACAAGTTCATCTGTGCTAACGCCGACAATCAAGGTATCGCCCAAGCCGGCGCCGTATTCAATCATTTTTAGATGATTGCGGTGGAAAAGATCAAACGTACCGGATACATAGACAACCGTTCTCATAAACGACTCCTCGTTGTTTTTGTTTAATGTTTGAGCTCAAGCTTCTCCACTAACTCCATTTCATTGACTTCGAAAGTCACGGTATATTCACCGGCTTGCGATTCAGAGTCACGAGGGAAGGGGAAGTTTATTAACTTAGCTTTCGTTGAATCAAAACTGAAGCGACCTATCACTTTTCCATTTGGATCGCGCAGGGTGGTTCTCACATCAGTTGTCGGTTTTTTACTAAACTGTGGACGAACAAGTAACCTTTCAACACAGACGAGTTCTTCAAAACGCGGCGGCTGACAGTATGTGGGGGTGGTATAGACCTGTTTCAAATAAATATTGCTAGACAAATCTCTTTCTAATTCACGGATAGTTTCTTGTAAACGCAACTTTTCTTTAGAAAACCTCAATGACTCTTCATTTACCTTGGCAAGTTCATTGCGAAGGACTTGAGTTTGTGTCGAAAGGTCGCTGTTTTTATTGTTCAAATCAGCCATGCGTTCTTTCATTGAATTTAATTGCTTACCTAAGAAACTAGCTTGGACAGCGTTATCACTGCACTCTTCGGCATTGTAGACCTGGCTACTGGTGATTTTTGCTCGTTCTCGCGCCTGTTGCTTGGATAATGCTAACGCTGCAGCTTGGTCATTACGACATTGAGCAAGTTGTGCAATATTTCTATCAACTAACCCTCTTGTCTGGGTCAATTGCGTTTGAGCGCTTTCGCTTGAAGACTCTAGGAGACTGTTCTTTGCCTCAAGTGCCTCTATTTCTGCCTCTAACTTAGTATTGGCGTCAAGTAAGCTGATCATATAGTCGGTATCTATCGCGTCAGAGTCTTTCTGATTTTGTTGAATATAAAGTGCGGCGAGAATCACGATGTTTATCACAACCAGTACTAAGTACTTGATGCTTCTTTTGAACATGTTAGATGTCCTTATCAAATTGCAAGAATGTGATGACGCTTTCTACTACCTGTTGGGCGTCGAGTCTGAGGGTTAATGAAAACTCAACTTGGAATGATAGACATCAATGAGTTGTTTTTCAAACACTTTTGGCCATATTGTCTGATTTAAAATTGTCGGGTTTCTAACGCGAGTGAATCGGGCGTTGCTACTAGGATGCTTCCTTGATCGTACCAATCTCCCAAGACGATGCGTTGCATGGGTTTGCCGTTAATTTTGAAGTGGTGAACGAAGGGGCGGTGGGTATGTCCATGGATTAAGAGATCCACTTCGTGATTGCGCATAGCGTCTTCGACTTCAGACTGAGTAACATCCATGATATCTGCGGTGAGTTGTTTTTGATTGTTTTTACTTGTTTCTCTGCCTTTCTCTGCGATATTTTTTCGCATACTTAAAGGAAGCAATAACATTAGACGTGGCCACCACCAACTGCGAGATTTTTTCCTGAATTTCTGATATGCCACATCGCGTGTACACAATTCATCACCATGCATGATTAAGGCTAAGCGCCCATATAAATTAATCACGTCTTGTTCGGGGAGAATTGTCATACCCGCTTTTTCAGCGTATTCCTCACGAATCGCAAAATCACGATTGCCGTGAATAAAGTAAATAGGGACAGTTTTGCTTAATGTACGAAGTGCTTCAGCGATGCTTTCTGAAAACTCGGTGATGTTGTCATCGCCAATCCAGACCTCAAATAAGTCGCCGAGAATATATAAGGCGTCAGCTTGTTTAGCCTCGGTTTCCAGAAAACGGAACAAGCATGCGTTGATATCATCCCGATCTGCACTTAAGTGCAGATCTGAGATGAAATAAGTGACCGGTTTATTCAACAATGCTTGCCGATTCAATTACAACGTCTTCTAAAGGCACATCTTGATGCATGCCCATGTTCCCAGTTTGTACGCCTTTGATTTTTTCAACAACGTCCATGCCTTCAATCACTTCAGCAAACACGCAGTAACCGTAGCCTTGTACATTTGGTGCAGAGAAATCAAGAAAGTCATTGTCTTTCACATTGATAAAGAATTGCGCTGTTGCAGAATGCGGGTCTTGCGTTCTTGCCATTGCCAATGTGCCAGTTTTGTTGCTTTTGCCGTTGTCCGCTTCGTTCTCAATCGGATCATTCGTTGATTTTTGTTCTAAGCCAGCTTCAAAACCACCACCTTGGATCATGAAGTTACCGATAACACGGTGGAAAATCGTACCGTTGTAAAAACCTTCTTTTACGTAGGTAATAAAGTTTGCCACTGTTTTCGGTGCCGCATCTTCAAATAAGGCAATTTTGATGTCGCCGTGATTTGTTGTTAATAACACATGTTGCATAATGTCTTCCTAATATCAGAGAAATTTTGTCGCAATGTTAGCGTAAAACACCCACAAGACCAATGCTCAAGCGTTCATTTTGCTGCTTAATTCACAAAACGGGTTCACATTTATGGCTTGAGTGCTAGAATTCGCGGCTAATCATAAAACCAACATAGGTAAATAGCGCTGATGTTACAGATATTCAACACACTCACTCGTAAGAAAGAACCCTTTACTCCTTTAGTTGAGAACAAAGTGGGTCTTTATGTGTGCGGAATTACTGTTTATGACCTGTGTCATATGGGGCATGCTCGCACTTACTTAAGCTTTGATATTATGGTGCGTTATTTACGTCATGCGGGATATGAGGTGAACTACGTTAGAAACATCACCGATGTTGACGACAAAATCATACAGCGAGCTATTGCCAATAATGAAACGCCAAGTCAATTGACTGAGCGAACCATTGCTATGATGCATGAGGACTTTGCTTCAATTAATCTTTTAGAGCCTGATGTTGAGCCGAAGGTGACTGAGCACATGGACGAGATCATCGACGTGATACAGCGTTTGATGGATAAGAAGTATGCATATCAAGCGCCGTCGGGTGACATTTTGTTTGATGTTAGTTCGTACGAAGCCTATGGCCGTTTGAGCAAGCAAGACCTAAGTCAGCTTAATGCTGGTGCGCGGGTTGAAACTTCAAGTGACAAAGATGATCCGCTTGATTTTGTACTATGGAAATCGGCGAAACCTGAGGAGCCTAGTTGGGAGTCACCATGGGGCAATGGCAGACCAGGATGGCACATTGAATGTTCAGCTATGAATCACAAACACTTAGGTGAACACTTTGATATCCACGGTGGCGGTTCAGATTTGATGTTCCCTCATCACGAAAATGAAATTGCGCAATCATGCTGTGCATTTGATACACCATATGTGAACACTTGGATGCACGCGGGTATGGTACAGGTAGATGACGTAAAAATGTCGAAATCACTGGGTAATTTCTTTACATTGAGAGATGTGTTGAAAGTACATGATCCTGAAACCTTACGCTTTTTCCTCATGTCTGCTCATTACCGCAGTCAGTTAAGCTATTCTCAGGACAGTATCGCGCAAGCAAAAGCGGGATTAGAAAGACTATACACTGCACTACGTGGCATCGATGCCAACTTAGATGTAGCGTTATCCAAAGGTGGCTATTTGTCTCGTTTCGAAGCTGCGATGAATGATGACTTTAATATGCCAGTGGCTTTCTCTGTATTATTTGATGTGGCTAGAGACCTGAATAAAGCAGAAGGTGATGAAGCTGCCGACCTTGCGGGTGTTTTACAAAAACTAGGCGGTATATTAGGTATTCTGCAAATGTCACCTGCCGATTATTTGCAAGGAAATATTGCAGGAGAGGGCAGTGATGAATTTGCCTCAAAAGTAGAAGCGTTAATTGAACGACGCAATACGGCACGCTCAAATAAAGATTGGCCGGCAGCCGACGCAGCGCGCGATGCACTTAACGAGTTGGGCGTGGTGCTAGAAGATAGCGCTTCCGGCACCACTTGGCGTAAAGCTTAGGTTCTTGTTACGTCTACGTACAGCTTGAGTTTTTGCCCAGGCTGTAAGTAGCGCTTACTGTTCAGATCATTCCACTTAGTAATGTCACTAATTGAAACTTTAAACTTGCTGGCTATTCGAGATAATGAATCACCGTTTCTAACCGTGTAGGTCAGTTTGCGCATGATGCTATTGTCAGTTTGCTGGGGCGATACTTTATTTACCCAAACGACAAGGTCTTTACCTGGCATCAATGGATCTCGTGGTGCCATACCATTCCATTTTGCTAGTTCACGCACTGACACTTTGTATTCGCGAGACAAATCCCAGAAGGTATCACCACTCTTAATCTTATGAGTGAGTTGATAGGCCCCTTTCTTTTGAGCTTGAGTTCGGGCTAAGCGCTGATCTGCCGATAGTGAGTATTCTTCTAGGCTTTTCAATGCAACCGGTACTAACAAGTAATCGTTTGCGTATATGACGTTATTCTTCATGCCATTAATGCTTTGAATCACATCAATCGTGGTGTGATATTTATTGGCAATAAGACCAAGACTTTCACCCGGCTTCACTTTATGGCGTACCCAATTTAATCTATCTTTAGGATCGGTGTCTTGTAGCGCCAGCGTAAATGTTTCAGCCACTCGCTTAGGTACGACTAAACGGTGTGGACCATCCGGATCAGTTGCCCAGCGATTAAATCCAGGGTTTAGAGCATGTAACTCTTCTGTTGTTAAACCAGCAAACTTCGCTGCCATAGCAAGGTCAATCTGAGAACCGACATCAACAATTTCAATCACCGGCTGATTGCTGATTTCAGGCCAATCAAAGGTATATTCTTGTTGATTTGCAAGAATATCTGACAGGGCCAATAGCTTCGGCACATAGGCACGTGTTTCGCGAGGTAAGTCTAAAGACCAAAAGTCAGTTGGTTTACCGCGGCGTTTATTGTTTCGGATTGCTCGCATGACACGACCTTCGCCACTGTTGTAAGCGGCCAGAGCATGTAACCAATTACCATCGAAAAGTTTATGAAGGCGCTGAAGGTATTTAATTGCACCTTCGGTGGAAGCGATAACATCACGACGACCGTCATACCACCATGTTTGCTTCATACCATAATTTTTGCCGGTGCCAGGGATAAACTGCCACATGCCTGCAGCACGCCCATGCGAATAGGCGAAAGGATCAAATGCGCTTTCAACGATAGGTAATAAAGCCAGTTCCGCTGGCATGTTGGCTTTTTCCAACTCTTCAACGATGTAATATAAAAACGGCTCAGCGCGCTTCGATACTCGTTTCATATAGGATGGATGACGCAAATACCATCGACGTTGATTTTCAACTCGTTTTTGATCAGGCACCGCAAACGTCAAACTCTGACGAACTCGTTCCCAAACATTGGTAATTTCGATAGGGGCTGGTACTTCATCTTCAATTAGTGTGAGTTCAACCGGTTTCGCTGGATGAACGACTGGAAGCACGCCTTCTGCGTCACTTTCACAATAGGTATGGTCAGCGTCGACAGCGACGTTGCAGCTTAAATCGTTTGCAAAGGCAAAGTTTTCTTGGCTGGTATTCTCAATTTCATGCCCAATCTCATGCTCACTCTCGCTCGAGTTAGATGCATTATCGGTAGTCTCACTTGGTGTGACGAGGCAACCCGTCAACACTAGGGGCAGCATAGCTGCGAATATGTATTTCATTAGAACCTAATTTTATGCGCAAATTTATTGTTGTGTACCGTTATCGGTATCTGTTTTTATGGTGTTTTTATTCTTATTTTTGATCACCAACTCGTTCATCGACGAGTAAAAAAACACTCCTTAATCATACCTAATTCAAGGTGCAATTAATAACTGTCTTTTCGCGAACGTAAAGCCGCAAATACTTCGACTGCATTGGCAGGTGATAAGTTCATCTCTTTCGCAATGTTTTCCTCTATGCGTTTGTCCTCACAGCGCAGGAAAGGATTAATTCTTTTTTGCGTTTTGATATCGCTTGGCAGGGTAATTTTTCCAAGTGCTCGAGTTTCTTCGGCCCACCGGCTATATTCCTGTAATGCCATGTTTTCAGGGTCGACGTGTTTTGCGAATGCCAGATTTGCAAGTGTATATTCATGAGTGCAATACACTTTGGTATTCTCTGGAAGTGCGGCAAGTTTACTCAATGACTTGTAGAATATTTCTGGGGTACCTTCAAACATGCGACCGCAGCCAGCAGAAAAAAGAGTGTCGCCACAAAATACTAGGTCTTCATTAACGTAGCCGATGTGGTCCATTGTGTGACCATGAAGTTCGAGGACATTGAGTGTGACAGACGGGCTTTCAATGGAAACAATGTCTCCTTCCGATAAATTATGCGTTAAGCCTTTAATATTAGGGTTTTTGGGACCATATACAGGCACGTCGTTGTGCTTCTCTTTGAGTGCTAGAACGCCACCCACATGGTCATAGTGGTGGTGAGTTATAAGAATTGCAGTCAGTGTTAAATCTGCTGATATCAGGGCTTCTTCTACAGGCTTAGCTTGGCCAGGGTCAACAACAATGGCGTATTTGCCGTCATGTAAACACCAAATATAATTGTCATCGAAAGCGGAAATTGCGAAAATCTGATTCATCTTAGCCTCATTAAAATATCTATGCTATTAAGTGTGCAGTATGAGTATTACGCTTGCAAGTAGAGTCGTGTTCACTATAACCTTAGGCCAAGGTAAATTAACTAACAAGGTTTATGTGGCGTGATGAAATCAGCACTAAGTGCGGTTAAGCCTCAGTATCCTACTGGATGGTCTGATATTAGCCAAGGCGAGCTGATTAAACAAGAGCTTGAGCTAGCCTGTGCACCTTTAGTTGAGCGGATATTTGGTTATCATTTCGTCCGTTTAGGAACGCTCAGTGGTGATGTCGCCTTGGTTAATTCGCCAATAAAACACATCGTTAATCTAAGCGAGCCCATAACTGCAGGTTGCAATGTCAGGGGTATCTCGCGAGAACTACCTCTTCAACAAAACTCCGTTGATGGTTTCTTGTTGGCCGCCGAGCTAGATTTTGCTCAGGATCCTCACCAAATTTTACGCGAAGTTGATCGTGCCATCACTGCTAATGGGCAAGTCATTATTGCTGGATTTAACCCTTTCAGTATGGCTGGCGTGCTTAAATACTTTCCTATAAATAAAGGCAATTTATTGCATCAGGGACGCTTCTTCACCAGCGCTAGAATAAAGGACTGGTTGCAGCTTTTGGGCTTTGAAATAGTCGAGCAGGAGTATGTTATGTACTCGTCCTTATTTGCTAGCAAACGCTTTTCTCAAGGATCAAGAATACAAAAGTTTTGTAAGCGGTACTTGCCAGGCTTATCGTCAATGTACGTCATTGTGGCGAGGAAAAGAGAGATACCACTTTCGACGATAAAACCTAAATGGAAGGTGAAGAAGCCAAGTTTTTCTGCAGCAAGTGCTAGAGTGAGCCATCGCGACTCACTCTAACTATCTTAAATGACAGTTAAGTAGCTCGACAAGCTACTTAACTTTCATGCCAGGCTGGGCGCCATCATGAGGCTCAAGAATAAAGAGGTCGCTGCCACCAGGACCAGCCGCTAGCACCATTCCTTCTGACATTCCAAAACGCATCTTACGTGGTGCTAAATTAGCCACCATAACAGTCAGTTTACCTTCCAACTCTTCAGGTTGATACGCTGATTTAATACCAGCAAATACCTGTTTTGTTTCACCACCCAAATCCAATTCTAAACGAAGGAGCTTATCGGCTTTTTCAACGTGTTCGGCTTTTGCTATTCGAGCAACGCGTAAGTCGACCTTGGCAAAGTCTTCAAAGCTAATCGTTTCAGCGATAGGATCTTGTTCGAGGGGCGTTCCAGATTGAGTTTCAAGCGCCGGTGTAGAGGCTTTCTTTTTTGCTTCTTTCGCTGGTTTTGTTGCTGGTGCTAGACTTTCTTTTGAGTCTTCGATGATAGCATTCACTTTGTCCATCTCAACGCGTTGCAACAGCGCTTTGAACTTGTTGATTGAATGACCCAATTTAACTTCTTGTGCGCTGTCCCAATTGAATGAGTCATTCAAGAATGCTTGTGCCTGCTCTGATAACTTCGGCATAACTGGCGTTAAATAAACCATGAGGATACGGAACAAGTGGATACCAAGAGAGCACACATCATGAGTGAATGCTTGTTTAGCTTCATCTTTAATCGTCACCCAAGGTGCTTGTGCATCAATATATTGATTTGCTTGATCAGCTAATGCCATGATATCGCGGACGGCTTTATGATAGTGACGAGCTTCAATATGCTGAGCAATACTTTCACTGGCTTTCTGGAAGGTAGCAAGTAACTCAGGGTTTTCAATGTTATCAGACAGTTTGCCGTCAAAGCGTTTAGTGATAAAGCCTGCACAGCGGCTAGCGATATTGACAACTTTACCCACTAAATCAGAGTTTACTTTCTGGACAAAGTCTTCAAAATTTAAGTCGATATCTGTTACCGAATCGTTTAATTTCGATGCAAAGTAATATCTTAAGTATTCGGGGTTCAAGTGCTCTAAATAGGTGCGAGCCTTAATAAATGTGCCGCTCGATTTGGACATCTTAGCGCCGTTAACAGTTACGAAACCATGAATGTTCACACCGGTCGGCTTTCTGAACCCGGCACCTTCAAGCATTGCTGGCCAGAACAAGCAGTGGAAGTAAGTAATGTCTTTACCAATGAAATGATACAGCTCTGTGTCAGTATCTTTTGCCCAAAACGGGGCGTCATCGATAGCATTGGCATCGCAGAAATGTTTAAAGCTGGCCATGTAACCCACTGGAGCATCTACCCAAACATAAAAAAACTTGCCCGGAGCATTGGGTATTTCAAAACCAAAGTAAGGAGCGTCGCGACTGATATCCCATTGCTGTAGCCCTTGCTCAAACCATTCTTCTAGTTTGTTTGCCATCTCATTTTGTATAGCGCCAGAGCGGATCCAAGATTTCAGCATATCTTCAAACTTAGGAAGGTCGAAGAAATAGTGTTCAGAGTCGCGCAACACTGGTGTTGCACCAGAAACTACCGAACGTGGGTTCTTTACTTCAGTTGGACTGTAAGTAGCACTGCATACATCACAGTTGTCGCCGTTCTGGTTTTCAGCACCACAACTAGGACAATCACCCTTGATAAAGCGGTCTGGCAAAAACATTTCTTTTTCGGGATCATATAACTGGCTGATCACGCGTTTACTGATATATCCAGCGTCATTCAAATTGTTATAGACTAATTCACAAAGAGTCTTGTTTTCTTCTGAATGAGTCACATAATAATTGTTATAGTCAACGTGAAAATCAAGCAAATCTTGGTGATGTTCTTCGCGTGTTTTAGCGACCATTTGTTCTGGCGTAATGCCTAACTCTTGTGCTTTCAACATGACCGGTGTACCGTGCGCATCGTCTGCACACACGCTGTAACATTCGTGACCTCTCATTCGTTGGAATCGAGTCCAGATATCGGTTTGAATATGTTCTAAGAGATGGCCTAAATGAATTGAACCGTTTGCGTAGGGTAATGCACTGGTGACCAAAATACGGCGTTTTTCAGCCGTAGCAACTTGAGTAGTAGACATAGATTAAATATAGGTTTCACAAATAAAAATTAATGCGCAGATGGTAGCCCAAACAAGCTTATTTTGCATTACGTAATTCTATCGAATAAGTAGTTTTCTGACGCATCTTTATCCAAAAAGGAGTTTTTCGCCGTGTTTTCAAGAAAAAAGCTAGAAAGAAACGATGCAATTGAGCAGGCGGTCGCGTCATTTTTTAACCTTAATAGCGAACCAAAACACCGCGAAGCTATCGTTGCTTTAGCTGATGAGAAAAGCTTAGAGAAGGGTAAAAAACAGGTTATTGAGCTCAGTTTGCCATTCTGTGCGAATTCACGTTTGGACGCACTTGCTGCTTACTTAACTGAGCAAATGCCATCCTTAAACAAGAGTGAAATAAAGGTTAGCTATAATATTCCTATCACAGCGGCGAAAACAACACCCATACCCAATGTTAAGAATGTGATTGCGGTTTCCTCAGGCAAAGGGGGCGTAGGTAAGTCGGCTACTAGTGTTAACCTTGCGTTTGCTTTGATGGAAGAGGGAGCGCGCGTAGGGATTGTGGATGCAGATATTTACGGGCCATCTGTTCCGATCATGCTGGGTAACCCAGAGGCGCATCCAGCGAGTGAAGATAACCGAACTATGTTTCCAATTGATGTGCATGGTGTAGTTGCTAATTCTATCGGTTATCTAGTTGACAGTGAGAGCGCGGCCATATGGCGGGGACCCATGGCGACCAAAGCATTAAAGCAATTAATTTATGAAACGAAGTGGCCCTTGTTAGATTATTTAATCGTAGATTTGCCGCCAGGAACGGGCGATATTCATCTTACATTAGCGCAGCAGGTACCCTTGAGCGCAGCCGTCGTTGTTAGTACGCCTCAAACGATTGCTACTGCTGATGCGAAAAAAGGCATTGCGATGTTCGGCAAATTGGATGTGCCAGTATTGGGGATCGTTGAAAATATGAGCTATTTCCAATGTGCGTGCGGAGAGAAGTCCTATCCTTTCTCCAAAGGAGGTTCAGCTAAACTTGCACAACAATTTGAAATACCCGTGTTAGGCGAATTACCTTTGAGTAACGCTATTCGAGAGCATGCTGACGAAGGGAAGCCAATAGTGGTCTTTGATCCCGGCAATGAAGCCAGTCTTATTTATCGTGAAATCGCTCAACAAGTGTCTATAAAAATAGGCACAGAAATGCCTCAGCACGCCTTAGTAACGAAGCATACACAAGGAAATCCTGAGCTAGGTATAGCTATTGTCAATCAACAATAAATGAAAATATTGCAAGCGCTGCCATCTGCAAGCATAATCAATCACATAAGTTTAGGTAAGCATTCCTAAATAGTGGTTGTTGTGTTTCAAGGAACAAAGTTATGCGTTTGTGTGACAAGGATATTCTCAAGTATCTGCAAGAAGGGAAAATAAGCATCGTTCCTTCACCCGATTATGATCAAATCAGCGGCTTGACTGTCGATGTCAGGCTCAGTAATAAGTTCAGAGTTTTTCAAGAACATGCAGCGCCTTATATTGATTTGAGTGGCCCGAAAGAAAGCGTTCAAAAAGCCCTCGATTCAGTTATGAGCGACGAAATTTGCATTGCAGATGAAGACTCCTTTTTCCTTCATCCAGGTGAGCTCGCGATAGCAGTTACGCATGAATCAATTACCTTACCAGATAATATCGTCGGTTGGCTTGACGGTCGTTCGTCTCTTGCTCGATTGGGTTTGATGGTTCATGTCACTGCGCACCGAATCGATCCAGGTTGGTCAGGTCAGATTGTTTTAGAGTTTTATAACAGCGGAAAACTTCCCTTAGCGCTGAAGCCTCTTATGAAAATAGGTGCAATAAGTTTTGAGATGCTTAGCGGTCATGCCGAAAAACCTTACAATGCCAGAGTAGATGCAAAATACAAAGGCCAAATAGGCGCAATTGCGAGTCGTATCAGCGCTGACGACAAGAGCGAATAAATGTAGTAAAGGCGTGAGCTATACTCAGGATTAGGTGAAAGTTTGGCAAAACCAAAACTAAAAATATCAAGCATAATTCAATTTAAACAAGCGTCGCTGCACGGAGTAGGGCTGTCAGAATCGCAGATATCTGAAGTCCAGTCAAAGCTGCTGGCAATCATATCTAAACTTCTATACGTCACTCAGCCTTTCAACATATTCAACGCCTTGTTAGTGGCGTTCATGTTTCAAGACTTTGCCAACTCTCAGTACCTCAACTCGATTGCTTCCTTTCTCTGTTGTGTTTCGCTTAGTTGGCTCATATGGTCAGAGTACTTTTGGCGTCGAAACCAAGAATACATTACCAACCGGGTCGCAATGCGGATTCATTGTATTTTTGCTGTTGCCGTAGCTTCGGGCTTTAGTCTGTACTCTTATTATCTCTTTCCAATTGTAGGTGATGAGGGACGACTCGTACTGGTAGCGATGATTACGGGTATGATTTGTGGCGGAGCTTTTGCTCTTTGTATGGTTCCAAGAGCTGCATTCTATTGGATAGGACCATTAACAATATCATCCATCCATATTGGCTTCATGCTTGGAGACCTTACCTTTAGTATCGTATTGAGTGGCATGATATTGTTCTACGCTGCTTTGATTAGCACCATTATACTGGCTCTACATCGTACTTACTTAATGAGAATTGCAGCAGAGCAACGCGCTCAAATTCAAAAATCCAAGGCGGAATATCAAAAAGAGAGTATGAGCGTCTTGATGCAGGACTTTGAAGATCACGTGAGTGATTGGCTATGGGAGTTGGACGGACGAGGGAAATTGTCACATTTACCGAGCAAAATTAAATCTGCTATTCATCTCGACAACGAACAAATCATTGAACTCGATCTACCCACCTTATTATCGCAACATTTTCATTGTACTGAAGCTGACCACCTCAAAAAAATTAAGCAAGTGGAAGAGGCTGTAGCAAATCAAATGGAATTTAACAGCGTTGTGTTTCCAATCTACTTAAACGATCAAGTCGCTTGGATGTCATTATCGGGTAAACCTCTATTTGAGGACGATGAACTCATTGGTTGGCGCGGTGTTGCCAAAGATGTGACGTCAGAGTACACACACAAACAAGAAATTGAACGCTTGGCGAAAACAGATATGCTGACAGGGCTACCGAATCGCTTCCAATTCAATAAGCATGCAAGTCGCTTTGAGTCCGGTGCAATTCCTTTCATGATCATGTTGATAGACTTGGATAACTTCAAAGAAGTAAATGATGTCTTTGGTCATCATGAAGGAGATAAATTACTTCAACATATTGCTCACCGTTTTACACAAGCATTACTGCCAAAAGAAATGATCGCTAGATTAGGCGGAGATGAATTTATTCTGTTCAGTACAGAGGTAAAAAATGCACAACGAAGAGCAAGGCAGATACTCGATTGTTTATCTGCTCCAATTCGCTTAACCAACACACAGGTTGAAATTAAAGCGAGTGTCGGTGTGAGCGTCGCGCCGCAACACGGCCTTGTTCTCGATGATTTATTCAAGAAAGCTGATATAGCAATGTATGCTGCGAAGGGAAGTGGTAAAGGCCAGTTCACTATTTTTAATAACCTGCTTGAGGCTGAAAACAACAAACGTATCCAGATGATGAGTGACTTGCGGGTTGCGGTAGACGAAGGTCAGTTTTTTGTTGAATACCAACCTCAGGTTGATAGCTTAAATCATAATGTAACAGGCATGGAAGCTTTAGTACGTTGGTCTCACCCTAAACATGGCAGAGTATCTCCAGGCGATTTCATTGAATTGGCCGAAGAAACGGGGCAAATTATTTCTATTGGCAGTTATGTGCTGGAGCAAGCATGTCAGGACGCAAAAGCGTGGCCAAACGATTTGAAAGTGAGCGTCAATGTATCAGGTCTTCAGTGCCTATCTGATAATTTTATTGATATGGTGATGTTAACACTAGACAGGACTGGTCTTCCGCCATCCCGTTTGGAGTTAGAAGTGACTGAGTCGGCGATTATTGAGAACATTGATGCAGTAAATAATAAGTTAAAATTACTTAAGCAGAAAGGTATTTCCATTGCACTGGATGACTTTGGTACTGGTTTCTCATCGTTATCTTATTTACAGCAACTCTCCATCGATACCTTAAAAATAGACCGTTCATTTATTACTGAGTTAGATTCAGATGCCACAGCGGAGCGCTCAGCAGCGATTGTCGATGTAATATTAAAGCTAGCAAAAGGTCTTAATTTAAGTGTCACGATTGAAGGCGTTGAAACAGAAACACAGTTAGAAAAGGTGAATTTGTTAGGTGGTTATACAATTCAAGGCTACTACTTTTCTAAACCACTTCCTTTGAAAGAAGTGCGTAGCTTTATTACTGACTTTACGATGCCAGCTACAGGCGATGCCAAACTCAAAGCTTAAATTCTGAGCTAAAAAGGGCAATTGTATAAAATTACTGGCTTTTTCTGTGTGGGTAAATATAATGCCCCACTTCGGTCGGTGTGTGGCGCAGCTTGGTAGCGCACTGTCATGGGGTGTCAGGGGTCGGAGGTTCGAATCCTCTCACACCGACCAATTCTCCTTTGCTTTGCGTGCAATCACTCTGGCGCAAATTACTGAGTAAAGGTAAGGCCTTGAATCGCTGACAAGAGTAATACAGATGAATGGCTGACTCTAATTTAAAAAGTCTTCCAAAAACCAAGCTGAAAATTCGTGTCTTCCACCTAAATTGCTTTTGTTGTAGATGCTGGAAGCTTGTTGCCTAACCGTCATTTCTTTTGTGTCTCTTACGCTTGCGATTTCTTTTAAGCTTAAGCCTTTTAATAAGAGCAGCGCGACCTGTTGCTCACCCATTGTTAACTCCCACTGTTCAAATTGATTTTTAATAATAAGACTGTAGCGTTTTCTTTCTTCTTGTATTTTACCGCTAAGTAAAGCGACCTGCTGATTTGCATCTGCAAGTTTCGATGCTAGCTCCTGCAAATTTTTGTTTTTTGTGCGCATGTGCAGAACAAGAACGGTAGCACCTAATCCAGAGAGGAGCACCAAGGACGCCTCTTGCGCAATATGCCAAAAAGGCATTCCCAACCCGACATCTACCATCACATCAAAAGCGTTTAGTGTCATGATGATAAATAAGATGGTTGCTACAACAGTGTTTCTCATTATTTCTTCCTTAATCACTACTTATGTGGCCTGAGAGCTATGCGTCATACATATGTGCGATGGCGCGTAATACCTATGTCTGATGCGCTTGCAGACGCAATCTTGTAGTATTGACGCAACTTTAACGAGCGCGAGAAATCAGTGACAAGATTCAAATCTCTTTGGTGGCCATGGGGCTATTTCGTTGTCTATATATGCGTAATTTTGCCAACGCATGCACAACCTAATCTAAGTTTACACGATAGTTTACAAGCAGCTATCGAAAAACAGTCAAATTTGTTAATAAAACCCAATATTGAGCAAGTTAAAGAGTCGGGTTTGTCAACTTGGCTTGACGGTTCACCATCAGTCTCTTTTATGCATTTGGAGAGCAGAGATGAATTGGGCACCAATGAAAGTGAGATTACCTTTAGTTTTGATATCAAGTCGCCCTTTTTAAGGGACATTGAGAAAAAGCTGGATAGCAAAGTAGACAAACTACAAAGCACTGCAAAGCAACAGTTCGCGCTAATTTTATCGGGTCGTTTAAGAAGTATTCTTTGGGAACTGAGCATACAAAAAGCATCTTTAGAGGCCTTGAACCGCAAGCAAACCTTACTGTCTAGTTTGACAACCCAGTTTGAGGAAATGGCTGCAGCTCAAGCTATTCCGCAATACCTTGCGCTAATAGTGCAAGCTGAAATGAATCAACTTTCTATTTCGTTCATGGAATATCAGCGCAATATTAGTAGTTTGCAGGAGCAATATTTTGCTCTCACCGGCCTTCGTGTTTTGCCTAATCAGATTAGTGAAAGCCTTGAGGGGGAAGAGATAGCTGAAATAGCGAATCACCCCGATGTTCGAGCTTTAGATGCCGAGTTTGAAAATGCCTATGAAATGTTACTAGGCAGCAGTAAACGAACTACGCCTTGGAGTATTCAACTCACTGGCAAGCATGTAAGCACGCCAGGGTTTTCAGAAAACCAGTTGGGTGTAGGTGTGGAAGTGCCTATTGGAATAGGGGAAACCCTTTCTTCCTTGCAAAAAAGTGAATATGCAAAGTTAACAATCGATCATGAAATCGCAAGAAAAAAACTGTACTTACAACTAACGGAAAACAAAGCATCAAGGGTGCGAGAATATACATTTTTACAAGAAAAGCAGCGATTGCTCGATAAAGGTTTATCCACATTACATGCATTAAATAAGGTAATGGATGAATTGCGTGAAGCGAATGCGCCGAACCAAGAGTTTTTCATTCGTACCTTACTGAACAATATTGATGCCCAATCAAATGTTGAATTGAACCGACTTTACACTCAGCGCCAAGTTGCGCTCATTAAACAAGCTGCTGGAATTACACTATGAAAACCTTCTCACTTTTATGCCTCGTACTTACCTTCACTAGTGTTTCTGCACAGAACTTGTCTGTTGAGCAAACCACGCTTCAAGATTTAGCGTTGCAAACGCAAACAATCGAAACAATAAATTCGTACCGTGGTAAAGCGCTTTTAGCACAAGCGAGTTCGTTACCAGGGCAGGCTTACGCTTTGAAGTCACCCATTAATGTGCAGCAGATTCGCTACCTGAAAGGGAGTGGTGCAAGCATCGCTGAAGGAGAGGCTTTCGCAGTGCTTCAAGGGCCAGAGGTACATCACTTTTACATGGCGTACCAAATGAAAAAAGAACTGTATAACCAAGCCCGCGCACATTTTGAAAATAGTAAAGCGCTATACAAACGAAAATCTCTCAGCGAAAAGGCATGGTTAGACGTCAGCAATGAATTTCATGATACTAAAATGGAATTTGATGAACTAACTCACTTTTTTGAACTGGTTGTTGGTTTTGATGAAGAAAAGGATGCCATGACTTTGGCTTCGCCCATTGATGGTTCGCTTGAATATAGTGGCATTCGGATGGTAGATGCTAACAGCCTTATCGCCTCCTTCGTGCCAAATGACGCGATGAGAATCAAACTAAAGCTACCCATCGATGGGAAGCAAAACCCCGAATATTTTATCGCGAAAAACTGCCAATTCGCACTCGATTTCACTGAAGTAAACGAATCTGCATTTTATCTAACGGCATGGGCTCAACTCACAAGTGGAGATTGTCGTCTGGTGAAAGGACAAATTGTAAGCGCAACGCCAGTATATTCCCTAGATGCTTACAAAGCCAAAAAGTCTGCGGTTTTTAGTTGGGAGGGAGCAAACTACATTTTTATTAAGACTGAAAATGGTTTTGATGGGGTTGAGGTCAGCTTGATAAATGCTCAAAACGACAATTATGTTTTTCAATCAAAAGCCTCTTTGGTAAACAAGGATGTGCTGGTCTCTTCTGTAAGCGCGTTGCAAGGGATCTTGCTAGGTTTGGGGCAGTAATATGCTAGATAAAGTTTTACGTTTCTCACTGACGCAACGCATATTTGTTCTCATTGTTTCGTTTTTTTTATTATTGGCGGGTGGGTCAGCATGGTTTGCATTGCCAATTGACGCCTTTCCAGAGATATCACCAACTCAGGTAAAGATAATTCTAAAGGCACCAGGGATGACACCTGAGGAAATTGAAGCGCAGGTTACGCTACCGATTGAAACCGAGCTTTTGGGTATTCCTAATAAAGAAGTTTTACGTTCAACAACGAAGTACGCGATTACTGATATCACTATCGATTTTAAAGAGGGGACTGATATCTATTGGGCCCGCCAGCAAGTCACTGAGCGCCTAGCCGCCGTCATGCCATCGCTACCAGATAACCTGGACGGTGGTATCGCACCAATGAGCACAGCATTGAGCGAGATGTTTATGTTTTCGCTCGAAAATCCGGCGATGAGTCTTATTGAAAGACGACAGTTATTAGAATGGGAAATTCGACCGTTGCTTAGAAGTATTAACGGTGTTGCCGACGTTAATATTTTAGGTGGCTTTGCAAAAACCTATCAAATAAGCCCAGATCCAATAAAACTGTCCAGTGTGGGAATGACATTTGAGCAGCTAAGCGAAATTATCCAGTCCATCAATCAAAATGGCAGTATTGGTCGAGTCAATATTGGTAATGACACGATGATTGTGCGCAGTGAGGGACGTATTAGCAATATTGATGAACTACAAAATATTGTTATCGCAAATATCGATAATAGTGTGGTGCGTTTACAAGATGTTGCGCTTATAGATATAGGACACTTAACTCGTTATGGCGCCGTAACAAGAAACGGTGTTGAAACTGCAGAAGCGATAGTCATTGCTTTAAAGGATGCGAACACAGCTGAAGTCATTGAGCAGGTCACTGATAAATTAGCTCAAATTCAAAGTTCATTGCCGAAAGGTACTGATATTAATGTGTTTTACAATCGCAAAAACTTGATCGATAAAGCCATTGGCACTATAGAGGAGGCTCTTCTAGTTGCTGTTTTACTGGTTATTATTTTACTGTCTTTGTTCTTAGGAAATATTAGAGCAGCCGTTGTGGTTTCTCTTATTCTGCCTATGTCGGCTGTGTGTACGTTTTTATTGATGGACTATTTCGGAATGTCTGCCAATTTGATGAGTCTCGGTGGACTTGTTATTGCTATTGGCATGCTAGTGGATGCGTCGGTGGTGGTGGTTGAAAATACAGTTAATAATTTAAAGCAGAATATGAAACTACCCAAATTGCATCTGATTTATCGTGCCTGCAAGGAGGTTGCGGTTCCTGTTGTTTCAGGAACGGTTATTGTTATCATCGTATTTTCGCCATTATTAACTCTTGGCGGCTTAGAAGGTAAGCTGTTTAAACCAGTGGCAATTACCATTGTTTTTGCCATGGTTTCGTCTTTAATTTTGTCGCTAACACTCATACCAGCACTGGCTTCACTGCTACTAAAAGCAACGGCCATAAACGAACCAAAGTTTGTTGTATGGCTCCAAAATAAATATCAATTAACGTTAACGAGCACTATTAAACAACCTCTTCCCGTTATATTGATTACCGGTGCACTTCTGTTTGCCAGTATCGTTTTATACAGTGCACTTGGTAAAACCTTTATGCCCGTTCTGGACGAGGGCGATATTATTGTTCAGTTAGAGAAATCGCCGAATATTTCACTTGAGGCGTCTACACAATTAGATATTCAAATTGAAAATGCCCTACTTGATAAATTTCCAGAAATACAACAAATCGTGTCAAGGGTCGGCTCGGATGAAATTGGTCTTGATCCAATGAGTTTGAATGAAACAGATATTTTCATGGAGTTGGCACCGGTTTCAACATGGCGATTCGAATCTAAACAAGCATTGATAGAGGAGATTAGAAAAGTACTTGCAGGCTTTCCTGGGATCAATGTTGGCTTTACTCAACCGATACAAATGCGCGTGTCAGAGATGCTCACTGGTAGCACGGGTGATGTGTCAATTAAGGTCTTTGGGAATGATATTAACGAACTTGCCATGCTCGCAGGGCAGATTAGTGATACCACTAAAACACTCCAAGGTAGCGTTGATGTGAGTGCGTCGGTAATTGAGGGAGGCGACTTTTTAAGTATTCGCTTAAAGCCTGAAATCGCCAGTATATATGATATGACAATTGCTGAACTGACACTTTTCCTAAAGTCTCAAATAGAGTCTACGACAATAAATACAATGATAGAGGGAAAGCGGAAAACCCCCATCGTCTTTGGTTTACCTGATTTAAGCAACAGTCGACCATCGACACTAGCTGAAATGCAGTCAATGACGATTTTGATGCCAGATGCAAGTTTGGTGCAGCTATCAAGTATTGCCAACATATCATTCAAACAAGGTCCTATCTTAATTGAACGTGAGGACAGTAACCGTTTTGCTGTCGTTACGACAAACGTTGCTGGTAGGGATATTGTGGGCTTTGTTGAGGAACTTAAAGGTGCGCTTACTGAGTCCTTAAATTTACCCGTAGGTTATACCTTAAGCTTTGGTGGAGAATTTGAGAATCAGCAACGAGCCGCTAATAACTTAATGGTAGTTGTGCCGATAGCAATTGCTCTCATCATGATCATTCTCTTCACTACCTTTGGTTCCTTAAGTAAAGCGAGTTTAATTTTGGTGAATATCCCGTTTGCAACAATGGGGGGCGTTATTGCACTCTCTCTGAGTGGCGAATTTCTATCGGTGCCCGCGTCAGTTGGGTTCATTGCTTTATTGGGAGTGGCAGTGCTGAATGGTGTGGTCATGGTCAGCTACTTCGAACAAACTAGGATCTCAAGTGTTAATGTCATTGACCGTATTGTAGTCGGGGCCAAGCGACGATTGCGACCTGTACTAATGACAGCAAGTACCGCGATGTTCGGACTTTTCCCTTTAGCTTTTGCAACCGGGCCAGGTGCTGAAATTCAGAAGCCTTTGGCGATAGTCGTTATTGGTGGATTGTTTACATCAACTTTTACTACCTTATTCCTAATACCTGTTTTTTATATTTGGCTGGAGAATCGTCGTGACGCAAGAACAAAATGAATTGATATTAATTGCAATCGTGCCAGAACCTCTAAAAGATGATGTTGTGGATTCGTTGATGGCTGCCAGTTTCTTAAGTGGATTTAGTTTGAGTAAAATACAAGGCTTTAGCCAAGAACATAACCATTATAATTTATCCGAACAAGTTGAAGGGTATCGCGATTTTTATCGTTTCGAAATTTTACATAAAGCTGGTGATTCTGCATTTTTAGTCAGATTGCTGGGCGCAAGCAGCAGCGGTAACAACATTAGATACTGGGTTAGTCATTTAGTTGAGTCAGGGGTTGTTTGATTTTTAGTTTGTATTGTTTGCTTCAATTGAGCCAGCAATGATGATGGTAGGAAAGTTGAGTCGTCGGCCGGGTTGGATAAAACCATAGGGCTTCTGCAAAACTATGGCATTGAAAAAACGATTACGAGCAAATTTAAAACTGCATTAGGTAGACGATATAATATACAGCCGTTTCAATAAAGTACGCGCTATGCTATTTTTATTTCCTTTGTGCTGCTTTTCGCGGCCGTCGTTGTCACGAGCGTATTTTTAAACCAACAAATTAAAGCAAATGTCGACCAAGCGATCCTATCCGATAAGTAAAGACGTGTTGCTTGGGAAAGTAGCTAAGCAAATGCGTGAGAATGCCAAAAGCGAATGAAGTATTTGATAAATAGGAAACGAAAACGGTGGAAACAAGTATGACAGCAAGTGCAGTAGAAATCATTCAGTTGGCGCTTGCCCCCATATTTTTGATTGTTGGTATTGGCACAATGGTTAACGTTGCCACGGGTCGTGTTGCTAGAGTCATTGATAGAGCTCGATGGTTTGAAGAGCTTGCCAGAGAGAAGTCTCAGCGAATTGATGCTAGAGCATTGAGAGAGCTTCGCTCGCTAAATAAAAGAATGCGTTTGGCTAACTGGTCGATTAACTTTTTGATTGCTGCAGCCCTTGTGATTTGTGTCGATGTCATCCTGCTTATGATCAATGGATTAGTGACGACCAGTTTAGACACAACAATCTTAGTGCTGTTTATGTTAAGTATGGTTTTCCTAACAGGCGGACTGATTGCATTCTTTTTGGAAGTGAGTGTTGCAACCGCTACGCTGAAAATTAATTCTCATTACTTTCAACAGTCGCATCAACTAGACGAGGATAGCGACTGATTTAACTTGCAAGAAGACAGGCATACCTACCATCAAAAACAGGTCATCGATTGATTTTCGTGTCACTCTAGCAACAAGCTCTTTGTTACCCACATCAATCTTGACTAGTACGCTAGCACTGCTGCTATCACGTTGAATTGAATTGATACGTCCTGCTAAACGATTCAGCATTGTGCTTTGCGGCGCTGGGTCTAGCGAAATGCTTAAGTCACTGGCAAGTAGTCGTACTTTTAACTGTTGGCCAAGTTCTTGACCCTTATCTTCAAGCCATAAATATGAATGATCAAAGCCCACTTTAATTAACTGCCACTTCTCTTTCCTTTCCAGCACGTGACAATCCAAGATGGTACTCGCTTCAGATACGTAATTTGAAGGGAGCTCTGTACTAGACAACACTTCATTAATCGGCCCGCTAGTTGCCAACTTCCCGTTATTAATAACCAATAAATGATTGGCTAACTTGCATACTTCATCGCTAGAGTGGCTAACATAGAGTATCGGTACCTTAGATATACACTGTAATGCGCTCAAATAAGGCAGTATTTCTTGTTTTCTGGTCTCATCAAGAGAAGCGAGAGGTTCGTCCATAAGAAGGAGTTTGGGTTTGATCAGGAGCGCTCTAGCCATTGCAACACGCTGTTTCTCTCCTCCTGACAACTTGTCTGGTGAGCGCGTTAATAGTTCTTCGATACCTAAGGCGTGAATGACTTCTTCATGGAAGGCGCGTGTGACCTTTTCATGACTACGCTTAAGTGCAAATGCGAGATTGTCTCTCACACTCAAATGCTCAAAAAGCCGTGCATCTTGAAACACGTAGCCAATTTCTCGCTTGTGTGTTGGTACATTAACTTGCTCAGAAAGCCAAGTGGTTTGGCCAATCTGCAAGTGTCCTCTAGTCGATTTTTCGAGACCAGCTATACAGCGAAGTAGGGTTGTTTTACCACTACCAGATTCACCCAAAATGGCAGTAACACCATTGTTCGGGAAACAGGCGTTGACATCGAAATCAAAAGGCTTCTCCCTAGAAGGGTAAGATAATTGAAATGCGAGATGAATTTGATTTTGTTCGCCCGTTTTTGAAGACATTTTTATCGACCCAAACTAAATTTGCTGGCTTTACCACGGGATTGAAAAGTATATAGGGTCAGCAATACAAGGAATGAAAATAACACCATAATACCAGATAGAGCATGGGCACCAGTGTATTCTAGCGCTTCTACATAATCGTAAATCTGGATCGAAACCACTTTGGTTTCTTGCGGAATATTGCCACCTATCATAAGCACGATACCAAACTCACCGACAGTATGAGCAAAACCTAAGACACTGGCTGTTATAAAGCCCGGCTTAGCTAAAGGAAGAATGACATGAAAAAACCTATCTGCGGGGCTGCAGTGAAGTGTTGAAGCGGCTTCCAAGGGCTTTTCGCCAATCGCTTCTATCGCATTCTGGATAGGCTGTACGACAAAGGGCAAAGAGTAGAACAAAGAAGCAATCACTAAGCCCCAAAACGTAAACGGCAGCAGGCCTAGGCCAATGGATTGCGTAAACTCTCCTAAAGGACCATTTGGACCCATCGCAATGAGTAAGTAAAAACCCAATACTGTGGGTGGTAAGATTAATGGCAATGCTACAATTGCGCTGACGGGTCCTTTCAACCATGAACGAGTAGACGCTAACCACATAGCTAATGGCGTGCTGATTAGCAGTAAAATCACCGTGACTGTGGTCGCGAGCTTTAAGGTTAGAACGATTGCATCTATGTCGCTGGTGGACAGCACTTTAAAATTCCTTGTTTTAAGATTTTATTCAGTTCTATATCCATGAGATTGTATGATGTTTTTACCTTCTTTGCTTTGTAAAAATTCAATAAAGGTACTTGCAGTGGCGAATTGCTTGCTCGCGCTTAAGATCACGGCATCTTGATTAATGGCTGGGTAATCCTCTTCAGCGAGTAACCAAAACGATCCATAATCAGGCAGTTGAGAGCGAGCAATAAAACCGATATCAACATTGCCACTAGCGACGAACTGAAAGGCTTGTGAAATACTTTCGCCTTGCACTTTGGTCGCGGGAGGTTTTTGTGTGCCATAGGTGTTCTGTAATAATTTTTGTGCAGCTAGTCCATAAGGCGCAAACTTTGGATTCGCCATTGAAAAGCGCTTAACTTGAAGCGAATTAAAAAGGCTAGCGAGATTATGAGTTTGGTCTGAATGCGTCAATATTTTGCCTGCACTCCACAAATTTTCGCGTCCAGACCACAGTATTAACTCACCTTTGGCATAAGTAAATTGGCTAGAATGAATGGCATACTTGTTGTCGGTTAACAATGTGGGTTTAATTTGATCAGCGGATAAAAAGACGTCATATGGAGCACCATTCACTATCTGTGCATAAAGCTTACCTGACGAGGCATAGGAGATGGTGAGCGATACATTATGTAGGGTTTCAAACGCTTTTTGCAGGTCTTGCATCGGCGCTATGAAGTTGCTAGCTACGGCAATATGCAGTGATTCGTCGTTCGCCGCACGAACACGCGGCAATGCGGATAGGACCAGCATTGCCAAAGTGAAAAGTAAAATTCGTTTTTGTGTCATGCCATCAGTATAACACTAATGGCTTTTTTGATAAGCGGCCGTTAGTTTGTCTAACTTCTCTGCCAGTTCATTGAGCACTTTCGTTTCATTAGCAATTTCCAATACTTTTTCAGCGTTGCTATTAGCACTTTCTCGAATCTCAATCATGTGTTCACTGATCTCATCTATAGACAGCGTTTGTTCATTTACAGAAAGTGCAACCTGGGCACTGCTGGCGCCAATTTGGTCGAAAAGGCTACGATTCTTTAGGGAAATGTCCTGTGCAATCGCAATCGATTCTGAGGAGGCTTTCGATTGTTCGACAATTTGAGAAATCTCTTTTGTGGCACTAGACGAAGACTGTTTCAATACATCCATGATGCTTTGAATTTCCTGAGTCGAGTCGGCAGTGCGTTTCGCTAATGTTCTTACTTCGTCAGCAACAACTGCGAAACCGCGACCTTGCTCTCCAGCACGTGCGGCTTCTATTGCTGCATTGAGTGCTAACAGATTAGTTTGATCTGAAATCGCCTGAATAGTTGAAAGCGCACCCGCAATGGTATCTGTATTGGTGGTAAGAGACTTAATCACAACGGCCACTTCGTCGATCTTAATGGCCAGTTGTGACATTTCACTTTGTGAGCTTTCAATGACTTCCCTAATTTGAGTGCCATTTTTTGCAATTTGTTGACTAACTGAGTTTGCTTCTTCCGCGTTACTTGACGCTAATGTTGAGCTTGAGCGGACATCTTGTAACGACTCTGCGATTTTTACTGTTCTATCGGCTTCTGACTGTACATTTTGCATTGTAATAACAGAATCTTTCTCGAGTACGCTAGCGACATCACGCAAATGCTGGCTGTTTTGGGCAATATCCGTAAAAACATTCTCAAGCTTTTCAACAAATCGATTATAGCCTTTGGCGACGTCTTGTACTTCCTGTTGACCCTCTGCTCTCATCCGAAACGATAAATTTGCTTTGCCATCGCCCAGCTTTTGAAACATGGAGGCTAAGTGAGTGATCGGCTTACTGACTGTTGCGGACATATAGTAAGCAATAGCGGCGCCAATAATGGTTATCACGATTGACCAAATAACGATTGTCCATTTGGTTTTATTAACAGTAGAAAACACCTCATGGCTAGGCACTTCAGCGATAACATACCATTGCATGCTTGGTATATAACCCGACGAAAGTAAAACATCAACGCCATCGCGTTCGCTTAAGGTCGTCTCAAATGCTTTACCATTTAATAATTCTGTATTGAATGACTGTCCATACAAATCGGTAAGAGACGCTTTATTTGTCAGGGCTTTATTACTCGGAATAGCTATCTTACCTGTTTTGTCTACCAAGAAAACGAAGCCTGTTTGCTCTATTTTGAAGTTGCGTAACAAATTCACCACGTCATTAAATGACTTAGATGTGCCAGACAAACCGTTGCCGTTAATTTGCTGATGATTCACGAACAAGTCAGTTGAGCCTGTATTTGGATCGGAATAAACACTGACCGAATTTGCTTCTTTGCTGTCAACATAAGCAAAAAACCAACCGTCGGCTGCGTCGTTTTGTAATGTTCTTAGAAAGCCATCCTGATTCCAGTATTTTGCAGTATTTTTATCGGCAAATGAGGCACTTGATAGTCCGAAATTAAGTGTCGTACTTTTTAATTTGTCGACCAATAGTTTTTCGTTTTCACCGCTAAAACCTGATGTAGACCAATTGAGGATAAATGGGTCATTCGCTATTTGCGTCGCAATGGTAAGCATTTGGCTAATTTCAGCGTCAATTTCTCCTGATATGCTACTGATCAGGGTAGGCAGTTCTTTGCTAAGAACTCGTTCAGACAGATCACGTTTGGTGGTAACGACACTCAAGGTGCCCACAAACAATGCAGTAATGGCTACAAGCGAGCAGATAAGGAAAATGATTTTCTGACGGATGGATACATCGAGCATGTGTGTATAAACCTTATTTAAAGAAATTGAGTGTCAATAAGTTGATGAATCTACCGCACTTATTGCTTTTCTAATTGTTTATCGACCAAATCCACTTTGCCCGCATGATTTTTTTGCGAAATCGGAGAGTAGAACAGCGCAAAAACGAAAGCAAGTGTAGAGTGATGTTAATCATGACCAATTTATGCACCGTCATCGCAAGCCTCTAGGTTCTCAATAGCATTGGTTTGAGTACCGAACTGTGTCAAAATAACTGCATAATAAAACCAAAGAGACAGTCAAACATTGTGAAGAAAAACAAACATATTATAAAAACCAGTTTTGCTACTTTGATACTTAGCATAGGTCTATTATCGATGGCAGCATGCAGCCCCAACAATAAAGTCATTAATGAAACTGACACAGCAGTCCCAGCTAAAGCTGAGGACACTGGCTCTATTGAGGTTGGTAAGGATTATCATAGCTTTGCAAATCCAGAAGAAATTACAGTCACTCACTTAGACTTAGATTTACGCGCTGATTTTGAACTGAAACAGCTCTCGGGCACTGTTGGTCTCGATATTCAACGTGCACAGCCGGGTGCCAATACACTTGTGCTCGACACTCGTGACTTAGATATTAAAAAAGTCACAGTGGCCGGCGAAGCGGTTCCTTTTGAACTAAAAACAGCTGACGAAAATTTGGGTTCGGCTTTATATATCGAGTTACCAACTAATGCTGAGCGATTACTGATTGAATATCAAACGTCGCCATCAGCATCGGGTGCACAGTGGCTAACACCTGCGCAAACCGCTGGGAAAAAGCATCCTTTTTTATTCACTCAAGCCCAAGCTATTCATGCGCGTAGCTTTATACCTTTGCAGGATTCACCAAAAGTACGTGTTACTTATACGGCAACAATTCGCACGCCAAAAGAGCTACTTGCAGTGATGAGTGCGTCAAATGACCCAGACACAGAGCGCGATGGTGTATACGAGTTCAACATGCCACAGGCTATTCCGTCTTACTTAATAGCCTTGGCAATCGGTGACTTAGAGTTTCAAGCGATGGGTCCTCGTACAGGTGTATACGCTGAGCCCTCAATGCTTCAAGCGGCAGCAAAAGAGTTCGAAGACACAGAGAGTATGTTGATAGCAACGGAAAACAAATATGGGCCTTATGGTTGGGATCGCTACGACCTATTAATTTTACCTCCGTCATTTCCTTTTGGCGGTATGGAAAACCCTCGCTTATCATTCATTACGCCTACTGTCATTGCAGGTGATAAAAGCTTGGTTGCATTAATTGCACATGAATTGGCGCACAGCTGGTCTGGAAACACGGTGACTAATGCGACTTGGCGTGACCTATGGCTGAATGAAGGTTTTACAACGTATCTAACTTATCGAATCATGGAAATGATATATGGTGAGGCACGTTATAATATGGAAGCGGTCTTGGGCTACCAAGACTTACAAAACGATATCGCATCATTAACTTCGAAAGATCAAATTCTAGCGATTGATCTTCGCGGGCGTGATGCCGATGACGTTTTCTCAAATATTCCTTATGAAAAAGGTGCATTGTTTTTACGAGAAATTGAGCAAAAAATTGGTCGCGATAACTTTGACACTTTTTTATTGCAGTACTTTGAAGACTTTGCGTTCAAAAGTATCACCACAGACGAATTTATTGCTTATCTAAAAACGACATTGTTAGCGCAGTACCCAGATAAGTTATCAGCGGAACGTATTGATCTTTGGATATTTGAGCCAGGTATTCCTGAGGGGGCGCCGGTGCCAGAATCTGATGCGTTCGTTAACGTAGATAGTGCAAGAGATGCTTGGCTTGGCGGGAATATGAGCGCTAATGAAATTGATACAAACGCTTGGACTGTTCATCAGTGGCTTTATTTCTTAAATAATATGCCAGAACAATTGAATGATAAGCAATTGCTTGCCTTGGATACGGCGTTTGACTTAACAAATAGTAAAAATAATGAAATTGCACATAGTTGGTTGATGATAGCTGTGCAAAATGAATACAAGCCTGCCTACGATAGGTTGTTTGATTACCTCACCAGTATTGGACGGAATAAACTAGTGAAGCCATTATATCGCGAGCTAAGTAAGACAAAAGAAGGCAAAGCTTTTGCTAAGAAAGCGTTTGATAAGGCGAAAGCCGGATACCACCCATTGACCGTATCGGCAAATGAGGGTTTTGTTAACTAGCTTAGCTGACTTTCTGTTGATCTTTGCTCACAAAAATAATTCATGGTGTAGGGCAAAATTATTCATTGTACAAGTATGAATCGATGCTTTTATTATGCAAATTCCTACAGATGGGTAATTAACATGAGCAAAGATTACAGATTTCAGAAAGAAGAATTAGACGACATTGAGCAGCAAGATTGGTTAGTTGGGAAATATCGTCATGACGCTATGAGTCAAAAAGCATCTCAGAGCAAGGCAGAAATCGCGCGTAAGAAGCGTGAGAGTAAACGCATGAGCGATGAGCGAGCTAATCTTACGGCGGAGTTTAATGACAAGCATTAGAGCCAATCAGCCCTAGTTCAAGCGCCTGATTAATCATAATAATGTGTGATTAAAGATTGATTACACCTAAGGTTTTACGCTATAAACCAGTTATCATTTGATAGCTGGTTTTTTTGTGGATATTCGTTTTCTTACTACATTCCTAGAAGTTGCCAATACGAGACATTTTGGGCGTGCCGCTGAAAACCTTTACCTGACTCAGTCTGCAGTCAGCGCGCGTATCAAACTACTTGAAGAGTACTTCAATACAGCATTGTTCATTCGTAATAGAAATAGCATCCAAATTACTCAAGCAGGACAAAGCCTTATCCCTTACGCTGAAATGATGTCTGCTACGTTAGCTGATGCTCGTAAAGCGCTAGCAGAAGAAGAGTGCATCCACATTAATTGTGCAAGCACTCCTCACGCGCAAACCTTATTTTTTGATACGGCGTTAGAGCATCTCAATCAACAGTTCCCCTCGATGACAATCCGTCATGAAGTGTCTTCAGTTGAAAACATTACGCGCCAATTGCATGAACATAGCATTGACTTTGGCTTGACGACATCATTACTGAAATCAGATGACATTGAATGCCACTCGTTACTAGACGTTTCTTTAGCACTTTATGAATCAGAAGCTGGCTTGTTGGCGCAGAGTAATATAGACATCGGCGCCAAACTTGTTCATCTTGATTGGTCAGCAAACACAACAGACTTGCTTGTTAAAACCCTACCAGAAATGAAAAAAGCGAAAATTAAAACCAATGCAATTGAACTTGTTTTGAATACCTTGTTTAGCAAATCTGCAGCGGCCGTTTTGCCGAAGCCAAAAAACCCTAGTCTTTCTCCCCTTATTGCTACGCAAATTGCTAAATTTTATCAATGCTCGGTCACTCAGTTTGGTAACGTGACTGATTTAAGTGTCCCCGTCTATTTTTGTCAATTGAAAGCCAATAAACATGTTGGTGTAGTCGATGTGTTAACCACTTTACGAGCCTTATATCACTGAGTCTGCCTGAAATATGGGTGGCAAATAGGAGGGGCTTTGTCGATGTTTGAAAAAAAACGGTTCACTTTTCAGCGAACCGTTCTCAATTTATAAAGCCTTAGTAGATAAAAAGTGAATTACAAACCCAGTACTTTTTTACCTTGTTTGAAGGTAATATCTACTGGGATTTCGGCATCGGATAACTTCTGTAAATCTGCAGCCAAGTCAGGCTTAATTAAGCCCATTTCATTCACTAACTTATCTACGCCAGCGTAATCTCCATCGCCTTGTAAGACTAATATTTTATTAGACAAAGCATCGATAGCTTGGCCCATCTTTTCGATATCAACTAAGTATTGTCCAGCTTCGTTTCTATTGAACGCGCCTTCTTGTTTGAAGAAGTTAAATCGCACCATGTTGGCTTTACCATGCGCACTAGAGGCTCCAAAGCGGATGGAGCGAAAAATGCCGGCCATGAAAGTGACATAGTAATCTTCCAAAACCCCTTCGCTTATCACCCCTTTTTCTAATAACTGACGGACCATATAAAGGCCGAGGATATCTGCTTTGCCTTCTTCAAGCGCCGAGCCATGCTCTTTCAACGCTGCACGAACAGTACCGTCGCCATTCACTAGATTTTTGATCCCTAGACCATGTGCTACCTCATGAAACATAGTATTCCCAAAGAAAGCATCAAAGGTAATGTGTTTACGTTGCTCAGGTACAATCAGCTCTTCTGCAATGGGAAGCATAATATGGTCGAATTTGGCACGCATCGCGTTTTTAAGCTGAAGCCGGCGAGTACCTTTTTGAAGTTGAACCTCTTCATCATTGGGTAAGTTAATTGCGATAGTTTTACTACCTGCATTAGAATGCCCCGCGTAATAAATAACGTCGTAGGCATTTAAGTCTGCATCGGTACCTGGCATTTGCGCTTTGTATATTGCATCTACCGGCAAGCCTTTCTGAAGTTCTGGCAAATAGGCAGCATATTTGGCGAGTTTTTCACTCCAAGATAAATCTTTTAGTAACACGTAAGATTCAAAAGCAGCACGATAACCAAAAAGTTGGTCTTCATACACTTCGATAGGACCAATAACAACGTCGATTGGGTTCGTTTTCATATCCATCCATGCGAAATCAGATGCTTGGTATTGGTCACTGGTAAAAGCGGCAGCCCGCATTTTTAAATAGTTAGCAAATTCTTTATTTTCAGCAAGCTCAGCCGCCTGAAGCAAAAGATCTGCCGCTTCACTCAGTTCTTCAGCGTAGACTTCAGAATAAGGTGTGGCAATTAGCTTACCATTTTCATCACGGCTGACTATCGAATATAGGCCGTCTTTGTCACTGAAGCTTGCGGCTTCAAATTCATCCTTGCTCATGTCAGCGGGATAAAATTGAGCACCCAGTGTCTTTTCTTTAACACCGGATAAAAAAGGCTTGTCACCATTCAAACGGTCCCATGGACCGTAATTAATATCAGCGAAAGTCTGAACTTTTGCATCCTTAATAGTGGCTAAAAAATCACTTTTGTCTTGTCCATATGCTTGTTTCCAAAACAGGTCATCCATAATTTTTGATGCATCAATCAGCAAGCTCAACATTTCTTTTTGCTGAGGTGAATAAGTGGAAAGATCAGCACTTAATTCTACGGGGAAATAGATATCCAACCGCGACTGGTCAACGAGTAAATGATGATTGCTAGATTCTTTTGTTGGCGTTGGTGTCTCCAACGCTGTCGTGGGGCTGGTAGAGTCGCTGCATGCAGAAATGACCAGCACGGCAATGGCGCTCAAGGCGATAGTTTTTATTGTTTTCATTGTACGTCCTTTATCTTTTTGGAATGTAATGTGTCTTTATTCGTTAATCATTTCAGTGGTATTGGCTGGGAGTGTTATATTTTGGGGTAGATCCGGAAACATTTCCCAAAGTACCTTTGGGTCATTCTTCAAGCCAGAACCATCGAGGTAGGTAAACTGATTATGTTGATCTTTCACCGCGATTAAAAAACCAACGCTTTTTATTTTTTGCTCTTGAATTTGCATGATCTGTATTCTTGGAATAATAGCTAACAAATCTTTACCTACTGTATAGTATGGTTTAGGACTTAACAGTTCCGACTTAATAAGCTTTAGATCCATTTGTCTGATTTCTGTCAGTGCAGCGTCAAGAAAGGTCGTAAAGTTCTCTTTGCCGCCCAAATAAGGAAAGAGAGCAGGGTGGGTTTTTTGAATGAAAGTATCGGCGTTACCTTCGAACATAGCATTCACCATAATATTGCTATCTTCTTGAATCAGTGCGAATTCATCTTCACTCATTTGAACTCGTTCGTGCGTGTTTTGACTGTAAGCGACTTGGTGAAAAAACAGGCTGACAATTATAAAAAGAAGGACCTTCCAGTTAAATTGTTTTGCCTTAATAAAGGGCAGATTTATTATTTGTGTATGAGCTGGAGCGCTGTTATTCATAGCAAATCAGTGTAGGTAATTAAAATTATACGGCCTAAGGCTAACACTTTTTTTGAAAATATAGCATGACTAAAATCAAAATAAATTCACTGGCTCTTCGCGTGAATATTGCGATAATAGCCATTCTATCTAAACGAGGTAAGGTTTAATGTCGAAGGAAGTATTTACGCAAGCCAAAGATTTATCGCAAGTCTATCTTGTAGGTGGTGCTGTGCGTGACAAACTCCTTTGCATTGACAGTACAGACAACGATTATGTCGTTGTGGGGGAGACCGTTGAAAACATGCTAGCCCTCGGTTATCTCCCCGTTGGTGCTGATTTTCCAGTATTTCTACACCCAAAGACGAAAGAAGAATATGCCTTGGCAAGAACGGAGCGAAAAGTCGGTGTCGGTTACGCTGGCTTTGTGACCGAAGCAGATACCAGCGTTACCTTAGAGCAAGATTTAGCGCGCAGAGATTTAACTATTAATTCCATCGCAATGGACAGTTCAGGTCAATTGATTGATCCCTATAATGGTCAACAAGACCTGAAACAGAAAATACTACGTCATACTACTGACGCCTTTGCTGAAGATCCCGTCAGAGTGCTTCGGGTCGCTAGATTTTTAGCTCGCTTTGGACCAGAGTGGACAATACACCCCAGTACAGTCGACTTGATGAAAAGCATGCATCGAGCTGGTGAGTTACAACATCTTGTTGCGGAACGAGTGTGGAAGGAAATGGAAAAGGCGTTAATGGAGCCACATCCTAGTTTGTTCTTTAAAACCTTGATTGATTTTGATTTATTTCCTGAATTACAAGCGATGCAAAGTGTGCCGCAACCAAAGCAACATCACCCAGAGGGCGACGTTTTTATTCACACAATGTTGGTGGTGCAACGCGCAGCCGACCTGAAGTTTGATTTAATGACCCGATTTGCTGCATTAACGCATGATTTTGGTAAGCCTATTGCTTATGAGCAACAAGGAAACTTGCATGGACATGAAGCCTTGGGGATGTCGGTCATTGACGCTTTTTGTGAACGTTTACGCGTGCCAAATAAGCTTAAGGCGATAGGTACGTTGATGTCTGAGAATCATACTAAGTGCCATAAAATCAGAGAGTTAAAACCTGCGACGATACACCGATTTATGGTCGAAAAAATGAATGCACTGAAACAACCTGAACGTTTTCTTCAATTTGTTAATGCCTGCATCTGTGATAGTCAGGGTAGAGGACCCACTCTGGTCAATAGGCCTTATCCACAAGCGCAGTTAGCACTTGGTTATTTAGCTGCACTGCAAGCAATGGACAATAAACAAATAATAAAAGAGGCAATATCACTTGGAAAAACGGGTGTCGAGCTAGGTGAATACCTACGAACTGCCCAGATAGATTGCCTCCGGAATACATACTTAGCTTAGCGTTCGTATACCTAAAACGCTGCCCTTAACGACTTGTTTAAAGAAAATATAGATTACAATCAAGCGTCTAATGTTTCTATTTACTTGAATCGAGCGGGTTTCATGCCTTTGAAAAGTGAGCGCAGCTATTAAACCATCAGAACTTCGTCAGAAAAGAATTATCGAGCGAGACTCTGTGTCTGCCTTATACGCAGATAGTGTGGGGGGCTTGTTAGTTACTATCGCTTGCGCGTTAGCGTTGATATTCGGTTTTCCCGATTCAGGCTTGCAAGAATTCAAATACATTTGGGGTGCGTTATTCTTTTGCCTCATGTCTTTCCGCTTAATCGATACCTTTTACTGGCATAGAAAGCTTCGATATACCGACTATAAGCCTTCGGGTCCACAGAAGCGATTTGTTATCTCCGTCCTTATTACATCGATTATGTGGATGACCTATGCATTAACGCTTATTCAGTCGGCTGATTGGCTTGAGCTATCAACACTCATCATCATCTTATCATCTCTCGCTGGTGGTGGAGCAACAGTACTGTCAGGCAACCTGAAATTGTCAGTTATCTATTCACTTCTGATGACGGCGCCGCTTTCTTTTATGATGGTGTTAAGTAACGATAAAAACCAGAATATTCTTGGTGTCTTGGGCTTGTTTTTCGCTGTCGTGCTCGTACTTGCTAGTATTAGAGCAGCGCAATTTACCCGCAATGCCATAATGTTGAAGAACCGAAATGCTGATTTGGTTGATTCAATGGAAGAGAAAAATAAAGAGATCTCTGAAGCAAATTCAGCACTTGAAAGTAAGGTGCAAGACAGAACAAGAGAGATTTATGAACTATCAAATATAGACCCACTAACTGGCTTATTTAACCGCAATGCGTTTTCTACCAGTCTTTCGAAAATTCTTGTAAATTGTGAAGCGCAAGGACGTCCATTTGCATTACTGTTTATCGATCTCGATGGCTTTAAAGCCATTAACGATACCCAGGGACATGGCGTAGGCGATAGGGTATTAGTCGCAATTGCTCAACGACTCACCCTATTTTCAACAGGTCCAGAGTATATCTGTCGCTGGGGTGGAGACGAGTTTATTATCGTTATCGAAGATGTAGATAGTGACGATGCTATTGATTTTGGCCGAGACCTTATTAAGTCTTTGTCACAGCGTATTCAAGTTGATTTAAGCAAACTAACCGTTGGTGCGACGATTGGCGTGGCAATGTACCCAGAACATGGTAACGAAGAATCTGAACTCATTTCACTTGCTGATACCGCTATGTATGTGCAAAAAGAGAAGGCTAAGTCAGATGTCTGTGTGTTCTCTGCAAACATGCGAAAATCCCAGTTGCGCGAACAGGAACTGAAAGAAGGTTTGGCGCTAGCATTACAAAATCATGAATTTCATCTTGTGTATCAGCCAGTCATTGATAATCAAACCAACGAAGTATCATTTTGTGAAGTGCTGATTCGTTGGGAGCTCGATGGCGTTTTAATCCCTCCCCAAGAATTTATCCCAATTGCAGAGCAGTATGGCTTTATTCACGAAATTGGTGAATGGGTGTTAATGAAAGCCTGTGTTGAGTCTAGTAATTGGATTTTTGACGATAAAGTTGATATTTCCGTGAATGTATCGGTGCCACAATTATTACGCAATGACTTTGTTGATATTGTTAAAGCAGCTTTAGTTAATTCTGGCTTCCCGGCAACTAGCTTGCACTTGGAGATAACGGAATCGGTTTTTGCGAACAATGCGGACATAATGTTTGCTAGAATTGCTGAGTTACAAAGTTTAGGTATCAAGGTGTCAGTGGATGATTTCGGTACTGGGTTTTCCTCTCTATCCCAGCTGCAAAAAATGTCCGCAGATATCGTTAAAATCGATCGTTCTTTTATCGCGTCCATGGATGAGGGAGGACAAGCGATTATTCAGGCGACTCAGTACATGGCAAAGCAGCTTGGATATTCAGTGGTTGCAGAAGGTGTTGAAACAAAAGAGCAAGCAGATGAATTATCTGATATCGGTGTAAACTGCTCTCAAGGCTATTATTTTAGCTACCCTATGACTATTGATGAACTATCGCAGTGGTATGAAGATTTTAAGCAAGGCAAGCTGAATGATCCTTTATAAACTGGGCTTCGAATATTGGATTGGATCTTAACTACAAAGATCTTTATCCTTATCAAACTAGAATAATAAATAAACACTAGCAGCCCGAAGTCTGAGCACTTTGGCGCTCATTAACACAGAGAAGTCTATGTTCCTAAATCACAAGCTTAAAACACTGCATTCCTTTCTATTTACATGCTGTGCTGTGGCTCTTAGTCTTAGCGCAAATGCAGCGCAGAATAACGCAACATCGTATCAACAACTGGGTTACTTTCAGGCGCCAAGCATACATGTAGGTGAAGGGCAGTCAGGAACATCAACAAGCATGGTCTTTGCCGCAGAGGGCGATTTATGGCGTCTGTCTGCAGGGGCATTTGCAGGTCAAAATACGGCATTAAGAATAACGACACATTCAGCGGAGGAGCGCTTTCCGCATGTTTCACCAGATGGTAAAAGTATAGCGTTCTCTGCCAATTACGATGGTGCAACTGAAGTCTACATTATCGGTATATCCGGCGGTCAAGCAAAACGCATTACCTTTGAAAGTACACGGGCTTATGTACAGGGCTGGACGAGTGAAGGTAAGGTCTTGTATAGCACTTCTAGCACAGTGATGGGGCCCGCGAATAGTTGGGTTTTAAAAACCGTTGACCCTTCCACTTTGAAGCAATCGACCATTCCGGTCGCTGATGCAATCGAAGGTGTCATCGATGCAGACGGTAGCTACGTGTATTTTGTTCAGCATGGTCTGCAGTCTTCTGGTGACAATGCCAACCAATACAAAGGTGGAGCGCGCGGTGAGCTTTGGCGTTTTGCCTTGGGTGAAAACAAAGAAGCCGTAAAGTTAACTGAAGAGCATAGTGGGTCGGTAAGAAACCCGATGTTATTTAAAGAACACCTTTATTTCGTCAGTAATGCCAGTGGGATAGACAATATTTGGCGTATGCAATTAGACGGCACAAACCTAGAACAAGTGACGCGATATACAGATTGGGGAGTACGACAGGCAGACATGCATCAAGGTAGGATTGCCTATCAATTGGGTGCCGATATTTTAGTACTAGACTTGCTTAATAACAGTAGTGAAAAACTCAATATCCAGCTAACATCTGACTTTCCAAATTTACGCGATAAATGGCTAGAACGCCCTTTGGAAAATCTGAATAGCGTGACGCTAGCGCCCAAAAAAGACAAGGTCGCCATAACAGCTAGAGGTCGCATTGCAGTTGCAACAACCAATGTATCTCGCTTAATTGAGCTTAATACAGACCCAAGCTCACGTAGCCGCGACGCAATCTTGAGCAAAGATGGTAAAACCGTATACGCGTTTAATGATACTAGCGGCCAGAATGAAATCTGGGCGTTTTCGGTCGACGGCAAAACGCCGGCAAAGCAATTAACTGACGATGCTAAAGTAGGACGCCGCAATATGTGGTTGTCGCCCGACGGCACAAAAATCGCCCATGACACCAAGAGAGGTCTGCTATATCTGCTTGATTTAAGTGATGGTAGCAATAAAGTGGTTTTATCCAATCTAGCTTCTGGTATCAATGATTTCAATTGGTCGAGAGACAGTCAGCATTTTGTTGCCGCTTATCAAGAGTCAGGCACAGAAAGATCCAGTATTTTCTTACACTCACTCGCTGAAGCAAGAACCGAAAGGCTCACATCGACGAAATATGAGTCATATAGTCCGGCATTCGGTGCGAAAGGAGATTGGTTATATTTTATCTCGGATCGCAACTTTAATGCTGACCCAAGCGGCCCATGGGGTGATAGAAACATGGGGCCAGGTTTTGATCGACGCGGCGAAATTTACGCCATCGCGCTAAATGAGAAAGCGGTATTTCCTTTCGCGGAGCCAACCGAAGAGCTCTTTGGCGAGTCAGATGACAGTGCAGCAGAAGACAAAGACACCGAAAGTGCTGGTACTGAAACTAATGAAGCTGAAACTGATGAGTCTGGCTTACAAATCGATTGGACTGGTTTAGCCGGTCGTCTATGGAAAGTACCCGTCAGTGCCGGCAACTTTAGTCAATTGTCTGTTAATAGTCGTCACTTGTATGTGATTGACGAGATAAGCGAACCTGGCGCCCGTCAGAGTTTAAAATCCTTGAGTCTTGAATTTGATGCTAGGCCAAGAACATTCACGTCTTCAGTTCGTTCGTATGCTTTGTCCGCTGATGGGCAGTCTATGTTGATAGTGAAGGGACGAGGAGCGTCGACGAACATGTATATTGTGCCTGCGAATTCGTCTTTCCCGAACAACCCTAGTGATAACCGAGTCCAAACTTCTTCTTGGAAGTTAAAAATTTCTCCGCAGGATGAATGGAGACAGATGTTTAAAGATGCGTGGTTGATGCATAGAGATTCTTTATTCGATGCAAATATGCGAGGGATAGATTGGCTTGCTACAAAGCAGAAATACGAACCTTTATTGGCGAGACTAAGCGATCGTCGCGAATTGAACGATATATTCAAGCAGATGATGGGAGAGCTTAACGCGCTTCATTCTCAAGTGAGGGGCGGTGATTTTAATGATAACGATGAAGTACCCAATGCCTCGGTATTAGGAGCCGCCTATGAAGATACTGCAGCAGGTGTAGTGATTAGTCACCTGTATCAACATGATCCTGAACTCCCGGGTGATGCTGCGCCATTGAGTCGTCCCGGTGTAGACGCTCGAGTGGGTGATGTCATTAAAGAAGTCAATAATCGACCTGTCAATAACATAGCAGAGTTAGTTGTTGCCTTAACACATCAAGCGAATAAACAGGTCTTATTAACCCTAGAGCGTGATGGAGAGCTGCTTAATACAATCGTAAAACCAGATGCGAGTCGGTCTGAATCACGCTATCGCTATCGAAACTGGGTATTCTCAAACGCGCAGAAAGTAACAGAAGCGGAAAACGACATTGGTTACTTACATCTTTACTCAATGACCAGAAGCGATTTAAGTTCATTCGCAAAAGAGTTCTACGCTCAATACCAAAAGCAAGGCTTAATCATAGACGTGCGTCGCAACAGAGGCGGCAACATTGATTCTATCATTATCGAAAAGTTGTTAAGAAGAAGCTGGTCGTTCTGGCAAGATACAAATGGCGAACGTTCTACGAATATGCAGCAAGCATTTAGAGGACACCTAGTCGTCCTTGCTGACGAGTTTACTTACTCTGATGGTGAAACCTTCACCGCAGGTATCAAAGCACTCGACTTAGGCACTGTGATCGGTAAACAAACTGCAGGTGCCGGTGTTTGGTTAAGCGGCGGTAATAATGTCGTTGATGGCGGAATAGCCCGAGCAGCTGAGTTTCCAGTCTATTCAATGGACGGACGTTGGATTACAGAAGGGCGAGGTATATCACCTGATATTGAGGTGAACAACTTGCCCCATGCAACGTTCAATGGCGAGGATGCACAGTTGGCTGCGGCAATTGCTTATTTAAAAAGTAAAATTGCTGAACAGCCTGTGATGCCAATAGAAGCAAAGTCCTTACCACCAGTTAATGAAACTGCAGACGACATCGAATAGTCGCGTGCTAGTCAAATGGCTAAAGAGAAGTGTCATTATTGCACTTCTCTGTCTGTTTCTGCTCCTCATCGCTTTATGGCTGATATCGCCTGTCAGGCCTGTGGCATGGATACCCTCAAGTAACTCCGGTTTGATTGAGGATTTCTATCCTAATGATCATTTGTATTCTCATTCGCCGAACTCAAGCACGATAAAGCACAGACAAAAAGAGTTTCTACAGGGCGTTGGTCTTGGGCCAGAAGACATTGTGATTAGTGATGATGGTTATTTGTTCACTGCGTATGCAGACGGTCGAATTATCAAAACGCTCGTTGCCCCGATAATTGATTCGTTCGATAAAGATAATGTTACTCGCCTTGACGTCATGGAGTTCGCCAATACAGGTGGTCGCCCCTTGGGCTTGAAACTGGATATACAAAACAACCTGATAGTTGCCGACGCGGAACGGGGTGTTTTATCCATTGATCAGCAGGGCAAAGTGACGGTACTCGTAGATGAAGTAAATGGTAAAGCGCTAAAATTTGTTGACCATCTTGCTATCGGGAATGATGGCGTTATTTGGTTTAGTGATGCTTCTACACGCTTTGATTATCATGGCTTTATGTATGACTTTATCGAAGCTAGTTCCACTGGGCGACTGCTGAGTTACGACCCTAAAAGTAAGTTAACTCAGGTCCATATCGATGGTCTATTCTTTGCTAATGGGGTAGCAATGAGCGAAGACAATAGCTTTGTCTTGATCAACGAAACGGGTCGTTCACGAGTTCATCGATTGTGGTTAAAGGGCGAAAAAGCCGGAGACTCAGAGTTATTTATTCAAAACTTACCGGCGATGCCCGACAATATTTCTGCAAACAATGGCTTGTTTTGGTTACCGCTTATAGCGCTGCGTGACCCGAAGGTTGAAGCACTCGCACAGTACCCATTGTTACGAAGAATAATAGGCGGTTTGCCCAAATCGCTCTTGCAAGCTAGTTCGTCATATGGCTTTGTTGCTGCGTTTAATGAGCAGGGACAGCTGGTGCATAATATGCAGTCTGATAAGGGATATCAGGCAATAACGTCTGTTGTCGAGTACCAAGGGTTTTTGTTCCTTGGCTCACTAGAAAACGACTCGATTGCGGTCATTCCTGCACCGCAATAGTTTTTCTCAGCGGATACTAAGGGTTTTTCGACGCGTGCTTGGTTTCCGGACGGTATTTTTTGACCATGCCCTGCAAGAAATTTCGTAGGAGTTGATCACCGCAGGCTTTGTAGCTTCGATGATCGGGTTTGCGAAACAAGGCAGATAACTCGCCTTTGCTGACGCGAAAGTTTGCATACTTTAGTATTTCAATCATGTCATCATCACGGTAGGTCATAGCGATTTTAATTTTGCGCAGTATTTCGTTGTTGTTAATGCGTTCTTCGCCCTTTAACACTTTGGGTTCGACACCTTCTTGTTTTCCTCGGCGCTTAATAATTAAGCCATCTAAAAACAAAGAAAGTATTTTATCGCGACAACGAATAAATCCTTCTTCCTCTTCCCGTTTCATGATGCACTGCAAGTAATCTTGCTCCATCTCATAGCCCGCTAATTTAAAAATATCGATTGCTGCACCATCATTCACTTTTAGTGCGAAGCGTAGACGTCTGAGAATATCATTGTGGATCATAGGTAACTTACGTGAAATAGAAAACCGCGAGTATAGCGGATCGTTTAACGAGATTATAGTTTTGTCGTGCTTCGTGGTTTAACCTAGAGGGGTTTTCGTGTATAGTGCGCGCGTTTCATCCATCGCAACTCTATGGATATTTTTACACCCACTTTTTTAAATTCGGATACTCCCTTGATAACAACAGCAAACATTACCATGCAGTTTGGCGCTAAGCCATTGTTTGAAAACATTTCTGCCAAATTCGGCAACGGCAATCGCTATGGACTGATAGGTGCGAATGGATGCGGTAAATCAACTTTCATGAAAATAATGAGTGGTGAGTTGCAACCAACTGGCGGTAATATCTCGGTATCACCTGGCGAGAAAATTGGTACCCTGAACCAGGACCAATTCGCATTTGAAAACTTTTCTGTTATCGATGCTGTTATCATGGGTGACGTGCACTTGTGGGAAGTGAAACAAGAACGCGACCGCATTTATTCATTACCAGAAATGTCTGAAGAAGACGGTATGAAAGTGGCTGACTTAGAGTCAGAGTTTGCCGAGATGGATGGCTACACTGCGGAAACAAGGGCTATTGAACTTCTTGTTGAAGCAGGTATTGGCGAAGAATATCACTTTGGTTTGATGTCTGAAGTGGCGCCAGGTCTTAAATTACGTATTTTGATCGTACAATCTTTGTTTGCGGATCCAGATATTTTGTTGCTTGATGAACCGACCAACAACTTGGATATTTTCACGATTAAGTGGTTGGAAGATGTTCTGAATCAACGAAAATGCACTATGGTCATCATTTCTCACGATCGTCACTTTTTAAACTCAGTGTGTACGCATATGGCAGACATTGATTATGGCGAGTTGCGTATTTATCCAGGTAATTACGAAGCCTATATGGCAGCCGCTTCGTTAGCGCAAGAACAAATCCACACAGAAAACGCAAAGAAGTCAGCGGAAATCGAAGAGTTACAAAGCTTTGTTGCACGCTTTTCAGCAAACGCATCAAAAGCGAAGCAAGCGACCTCTCGGGCGCGGAAATTAGAAAAAATTGAATTAACAGAAGTTGTGGCTTCAAGTCGCCAATCGCCTTACATCACCTATCAGCAACATAAGAAGTTGCATCGTTTAGCATTGGAGCTCTCTGGTTTGACCCATGGTTTCGATGGTGACACTCTTTTCAAAGGTGATGAGATTTTATTAGAAGCAGGTTCGAAATTAGCGGTTATCGGTGAAAACGGCGCTGGAAAAACCACTTTCATTCGTTGCTTAGTGGATGAACTAAAAGCCAATGGTGGTGTAGTGAAATGGTCGGAGAATGCCAGTATTGGTTACTGCCCACAGGATAGCACTAAAGACTTTGATTGTGATTTGAATCTATTCGACTGGTTGTCACAGTGGCGTACACCAAAGCATGACGACCTTGCAGTTAGAGCGATACTGGGCCGTTTGCTGTTCACTGCTGATGATGTGAACAAAAAAGTTAAAGTGTGCTCAGGTGGTGAGAAGAACCGTCTAATGTTTGGTAAATTGATGATGCAAGATATCAATGTTTTGGTAATGGATGAACCAACTAACCACATGGACATGGAAGCGATAGAGGCTTTAAACAAAGCATTGAAAAATTTTGATGGTACCCTGATATTTGTGAGCCATGACCGTGAGTTTGTTTCCAGCTTGGCAACAAGTATTATCGAAATACGAGACCAAAAACTGCATTATTTCCAAGGGACTTACGACGAGTATGTTTCTGGGAAACGCTAGTTTGCTATGAAAATAGAGTAGATTTATTATCAAGGCGAGGTGCGCAAATACCTCGCCTTTTTTGTAACATTTAGAAACGAATAAAGCGCACACTTTGTGCAAAAAATATTCATATTCATTGTTGTCACTGTTAGGGTAGACGCAAAAGAAAAACAGCAGACAAAGACGTCTAGCGCATAAAATAATAAAAAAGAGGGTGTTATGCTAAGTATCTCAGGGATCACAAAAACCTACGACAATGGTGTAAAAGCACTGAATAACGTTAATCTGACTATCCCGAAGGGACTGTTCGGCTTATTAGGTCCTAACGGCGCTGGAAAATCTTCTTTAATGCGTACTATTGCAACTTTGCAGCAGGCTGATGCGGGCACCATTACTTTCGATGGCATAGACGTGCTCTCGCAGCCCAACGAACTGCGCAGACGTTTAGGATATCTTCCACAAGACTTTGGCGTGTACCCTCGTGTGAGTGCTTATGACCTATTAGATCATTTAGCCATTCTGAAAGGAATTTCAAATAAAGCTGACCGAGTTGAAGCTGTGAATGGCTTACTTGCCCATGTTAATTTATACCAGCATCGTAAAAATGCTGTCAGCGGATTTTCTGGCGGTATGCGCCAACGATTTGGTATCGCTCAAGCATTATTAGGTGATCCTGACCTTTTGATTGTAGATGAACCCACAGCAGGCCTTGATCCCGAAGAACGAAATCGCTTCCACAATTTGCTTGTTACTTTAGGGGAAGACAAAGTCATTATTCTCTCTACCCATATCGTTGACGACGTATCTGAGCTTTGTGCAGACATGGCGGTTCTAGGAGCCGGCGAAATTCTGTTGCAAGGAAATCCGATCGAAGTGACTAACAATCTCGCCGACAAAATATGGCGTAAAACCGTTTCGATGGAAGAAGCAAAAGAAATTGAAGCAAATATGGCACTTATCTCAAAACGTTTGTTTGCTGGGCGAACCGTGGTGCATGTTATGGCTGACAGCGCGCCAGAAGGCTTTGAACTCGCTCCGACTAATTTAGAAGATGTTTACTTTTCAACTTTGCATAAACAGCGCAATACTGCTGCTTAGGAGAGTAATATGTTCTTAAAAATGCTTGCCTTTGAATGGCGTTATTATACTAAGCAGCCTTCTTTTATCGTGACTTGTTTAGTGTTTTTCTTGTTGCCATTTCTGGCAATGACAATTGATCAAATTACTATTGGTGCCGGCGGGAACACTAACCTCAATAGTCCCTATGCGATAGCTGAGACCTTGTTTTTGTTTAGCCTTTTTGCCATGTTTTTAGTGATCAATTTTGTTGCGAATACGGCGACCAGAAATGACAGTTCAATGATGTCAGAGATCATTTGTACCAAACCTATTCCACCAGTGCCGTACCGCCTTGGCCGCTTTTTTGGGGCGTTTTTAGTTTCAGTCACTGTGTTTTCCATGGTGCCACTTGCGTTGTTACTAGGTTCATTAATGCCTTGGCTGGATCAGACTCGCCTAGGTGAATTTTCATTGATGGCTTATGTTAGCCCATTTGTGATTTTTTCAATCACTACTTTGTTTGTGTTATCCGCAATCTTCTATTCGGTCGCTTTGCGCTTTAGAAGTATGATGGCCGTTTACCTGTCGGCGCTTGGTTTATTCATTATTTATATCGTGTCTCGAAACGTATTCGATGAACCAGATCAGAAACAACTTTTGGCCTTATTTGACCCTTTTGGTTGGCATACATTTGGCCAATTAAGCAGTTATTGGAGCCCATTCGAGCGCAATACCTTATCTATTCCACTCAGTGATATTGTTATTTCAAACCGTCTCTTGTGGTTGAGCTTTGGGATAGGCTGTTTGTTAGTGTTTGGAAAAATGTTTTCTCCGCTATCCATCAAAATTTACTCTGAAAAGAAAAAACGAAAAAATAACATTGAGGAAGCGCCAACACTTCGTTTGAGTAAAGTGAAGTACCAAGCCGGCTCGGGTATAAAGCAATTTCTTACGCGTACGCGCTTTGAAATGAAGCAAATTATGTTCAGCCCTGCATTCCCAGTATTAATGGTGTTTTGTGCATTTAATTTAATTGCTCAGTTTATTGATCCGCGTGGTTTCTATGGCGCACCAAACTGGCCACTGACTCAATCTATGGTGCAGTTAATAGATGGTGCCTTTGGCTTGGTCAATATTATTGTCATTACCTATTACAGTGCAGAAGTGGTTTGGCGAGAGCGAAGTGCCGGAATCGGAGACATTACTGACAGTATGCCGGTGGCTAATGTTACCTACTGGTTGTCTAAGTTCTTCGCAGTATGTCTGGTCATTATCAGTATCTTCTCGATAGGGATGTTTGCAGCCATCGCTAATCAATTCGCTTTGGGTTATGCGAATATCGATATTGTGCAATATATTGTCTCGCTATTTTACTACTCGGCAAGTGGTTTAATCTTACTCGTTGTGCTGTCGTTTTTACTACAAACCCTGAGTTCGAATAAGTACATGGGAATGCTCTTGTTTGTTGGTTTCTTTGTTGTCTCTTTGGTATTCAATGAATTAGGCATTGAACACAATATGTTTCAATACGGCGCGACGCCAGGCTTAAGATACTCTGATATGAATGGCTACGGTTGGACGCTTGTGACTCAACATTGGTATTTAATTTACTGGTCTGCATTAGCTCTTATATTGAGTGTTATTTCTTTTGGTTTATGGCATCGAGGCCCGCACTCAGGTTTGAAATCTCGCTTTAAGCTCTTGCCTTATCAAATTGGTAAAGGTGGCCTAGCAACAGTGTTCATTGCTGCGTTTATCCTTATTAGTTCTGGTACGGTGATTCATTACAATACAAAAGTAGTGAATGAGTTTGTGACCAATGATGATAGTCAAGCATTGCGTGAGTACTACGAGAAAGAGTATACGAAATATGAAGACGACTCGGTTCCCGTGGTTGTTGCAATCGACGCTGATGTCGCAATCTTTCCTGAAGTGAGGAGAGTAGAAAGCATAACGACAATAATGCTCGAGAATAGATCAGATAAGCCAATAGAGCGCTTTCTAGTAAATCATCCTCAGCATAGTCCAATCTCCGAAGTGACTATTCCAGGCGGTGTATTGGGGCCTAAAGACGCTGACTTTAATACGGTTTGGTTTACCTTTAATGAGCCCATGTTACCGGGTGAAAAGAGAGAGGGAACTGTTCGTGTTGTACGTGAACATAAAGGCTTCAAAGACAGAGGTGAAGATGTCACGGTAGTCAAGAATGGCACCTTTATCTCAAACTTCACTTTGTTTCCGACGTTTGGTGTGAATCAGTCATATTACTTGGCCGATCAACATGAGCGCAGAAAGCGCGATTTACCGCCGCCAAGGCGAGCATACAAACTAGAGGATACTAGCCGTTACAATGAGAGTTTCTTTGGTCCACACGTGGCACTCATTGATTTTAAAGCTACTTTATCTACATCAGCAGAGCAATTTGCTATCGCCCCTGGTTATTTGAAAAAGGAATGGGAGCAAGACGGGCGTCGCTATTTTGAATATGAAATGGACAGTCCAATGGTGAACTTTTTCAACTTTATGTCAGCTGAGTTAGAGGTGAAAAAGGAAGTTCACAACGGCATTGAAATAGCGGTCTATTATCACAAAGACCACCATTGGAATATAGACAGGATGATTGAGTCATCCAAAGACTCTTTGGATTATTTTGCTCGAGTATTTGGTCCATACCAGCATAAACAACTCCGGATCATAGAGTTTCCTGGTTATCGTAGTTTTGCTCAAAGCTTTGCGAATACGGTGCCATACTCAGAAAATATTGGGTTTGTCACTGACTTGCGAAATAAGGATGAAATCGATCCGGTTTATTATGTCACCGCACATGAAGTTGCTCATCAATGGTTTGGTCACCAGTTAAACGCCGCTAATGTGCAAGGTAGCGCGGTACTATCTGAATCTTTGTCACAATATGCAGCTTTACTAGTAATGCTAGAGAAGTATGGAGAAGAAAAAATTCGCAAGTTCCTCACTTACGAATTAGACAGTTATTTGCGTGGTAGAGCAAATGAGTATTTGGAAGAGATGCCTATCCTAAGAGCTGAAAATCAACAATATATTCATTATAGAAAGGGGTCAGTTGTCATGATGGCGATACGCGACCGTATGGGCGAGGACGCTTTAAATAAAGCCTTGCGTGAACTTATTGAAGAGTACAAATTTAGTGATTCCCTCCAACCGACAACCTTAGACCTCTTAGTTGCAATGAAGCGGAATACACCGCAAAGCAATCATCAGTATATCGACGATCAATTCAAGCAAATCAGTTTATACGACATGAAAATCGATGAAAGCAATATCCGAGAGACTGCAAAAGGTAAGTTTGAAGTCACATTAAATGTGATTGCGAAAAAACTGTCGGCAGATGGTAGAGGTGAAGAAACAGAACAGCCATTTGAAGATGATGTTGAAATTGTTTTATTCAGCGAAGACCCCAATGATTTTACTGCTGAAAACACGATTTTATATCGTGAAAAGCATAAATTAGTGAGTGGCGACAATCTGATAAAATTTACCTCTGATACTTTACCTGCTTTTGTTGGAGTAGATCCTTTCGTGCGTTTCATTGACCGAGACAGCAAGGATAACATTGCTCGGTTTTAACTTGTATATCATCACTGTGAAAGTAGGAATCTGGATCCCTAGCTACGCGGGGATGACAAGAGAGCGGGGATGACAATATAGCGGGGATGATAAGACGGCGGGGATGACAGGCTAGCCCACATGATAGGCTAGCCGCTGGGCCATCAGTCGACAGAGGTTTCAGTGCCGCCACTGCGGTACTTGTCAAACCACGCAACAATGTTACCCACTTTTTGAATCAAGTGACTAGGACGAGAGGCGATACCGTGGGACGCGCCAGGGATCCTAACCATAGCTGACTCTATTTTTTGCAAACGTAGAGCCTGATAGTATTGTTCTGTTTCGCTCATCGGCGTTCTGTAATCAGCTTCACCCGTTAACAGCATGGTAGGTGTTTTCACGTTTCCTACCAGAGATAAAGGAGAGCGTTTCCATAGTTTATCGCTGATATTCCATGGCATGTCTTCCATCCAATATTGAGTAAAGAAGGGGTAAGCATCTGCAGTTAATGCGAAGCTAAGCCAATTGATTACTGGTTTTGCTACCACAGCAGCGGCAAAGCGTTCCGTTTTACCAATACTCCATGCTGTCAGAACACCACCACCTGAGCCACCTGTGATGAATAGGTTGTTTTCGTCTACATAACCTTTTGCGATTACCGCATCTACGACATCCATTAAGTCATTGTAGTCTTCAGACGGATAGTTGTGATGGATGAGATTACCAAAGTCTTCTCCAAACGAAGAGCTACCTCGTGGGTTTGACCATGCAACAACATACCCTTTGGCTGCCATCAATTGCACTTCCATACTAAAGGTATCCGAATAAGCTGCATGCGGACCGCCATGTATTTCTAATATGAAAGGATATGTCTTATCTGCATCGAAGCCAGGTGGTAGAGCTACCCAAGCATCAATTTCTCGACCATCAACACTTGATTTTACGGCAACCTTTTTGGTTTTCGCCAATTCAAGATGCCCTAGACTATCTTCGTTAAGCTGAGTTAGGAGCTTGTAGTTATTGTTTTTACCCATTAACGCTAAATCAGCTGGGCGCTGTGGATTGTTCGCAGTAAATACAATTTGTTCTTTATTAGACACATCAAAATCGCCCGAGGTATATGGACGACCAAGGGCCTGACTACCGATTTCGGCTATTAGGGTCTTTAGTTTTCCACTTGTCGATACGTATGCGAGCTTTGTTGAACTCTTGTCTAAGTATGAGAAATACAAACCTTTGCTGTCACCTGCCCATTTAACTGAGTTGATAGCGCGATCCAGTTTTGGGGTCAAGGATTTGGCTTTACTGCTGTCGTCGTTAATTCCCTGAAGCATGATCTGGTTGACTTGATAACTGAGCTTTCTATCGTTTACCCATGAGTATGCTAGCAACTTCCCGTTAGGGCTTACCTGAGGAGACGTTTCTGGACCGCTTTGCGTTGTCACATTTTCCAAGTCACCGGAACTCACATTGACTTTGAAGATGTCGGATTCAAGAGGAAGTAGCTCCCAATCCTTATTTCGATTAGCCGAAAAATAAATGTGCTGACTGTCCTTTGACCAGCTTAAGGCCCCGCCATGGTTATAATTGCCATCTGTGATTTGTCTAGGAGAACCACCGTCTGCAGAAATGACATATACCTGAGTAAAGCCACTTGGGCTAAACCCTGCGCCATCTCTGCGATATTGAGTCGTATCAATGTATTTGGCTGTACCAGCCCAATTTGCACCTTCAGGTTTTTTTGGCATCTCTTTAAAAATACTTTTTGCTTCTGTTGGCGTAAACATAGTAAATGCAATCGACTTTCCATCTGGCGACCATGCAAGATTAGAGGGACTAGCACTTAAATGACTGAGCTTTGCTGTACGATCGCTTTCCAACCAATTTACATAGATTTGCTGGCTGCCACTGCGACTAGAGAGAAAAAGTAAGCGCGAACCATCGGGTGAAAATGCAGGTGAGGTATATGAATGTTCGTCAGCCAACAACGGTAAATGTTGATTGGTTTTTAGGTCGTAGGTCCATAAGCTGACTTTCATTCTATCTTGCATCACATCCATTGAGCGGCGTTCATATACCAACATTTCTTGCTGTGGATGAAATTCAATGTTTGCTGCATATTCTAGTTCAAAGACGTCTTCATAATTTAACACTCGATCTTGTTCTGCGAGGCTTTGACTGACCATCCCAACACTCATGAGCGCAGCGAGACAGACAGACCTCGCATTCCGTATCAGCGAAAATCGAAATTTCATATTTCTTCCTTATTTTTCATTGTTATTCCAATCGGAAAATTTTGACTCTTTTTGTATAGAGACTATAGCCTTTTAGTTCAAAAACAAAAATGCTTTCTAATCTTTTCATATCACTTAGTAATAATAACGTGATTAAAGAGTTGTCAACAACATGCAAGACACAAGCGTACAAGCGATGACTGAAGTGGCACTGGCGCTATCAATGGCATTTTTCGCTCTGTTAATGCTCGCGCTATTGTCGATGAGCGCAAATCAAGCAAGTACTTCTCATATTTCACAAGAAACAGACAAGATTATGGGTGACCATTTGCATGAAGTTTTAGAGTCAGAACAGGGAAGCGTAAAACCCCAGCAAGACTTCTTATTCTGGCATATGGGGCAGCTTTTTGAGCAAGATATGACACCCTTAAATAAGATGACAAGCGAAGCAATGATTGCCACTTACCTCTCAGAAAATATGCAAGCGGGAAATGAACTCGTCCTAGTTGTTTCACAACAAACGCCTGTTTCTGAAATAAGGGAATTGCAAATTTTGTTCAAAGCACAAGAATTTACACTTACTGTTATGACAGATGAATGGGAGGCTGCCTTTGAAGATCGTTAATAGGGCGACACCATCCGCTGATGAAAAGTCGGCGTTACTACTGCATAAGTGGCAGAGAGGGCAAGGCATGTTCATGGCTAAAAGTGTGATATTCCTTGTGATGTTCGCCATTATTCTCAGTGCAAGCTATCAAGCGCTAAAGCCTCAGGAGATGGCGCGAAGCAATGCTCTTATTGGCAATGTAAGTAATGCTAAAATTGATTCTTTCGATAAGGATACTCGGCAAGAAAATATAAGATTGTTGCAGAGTTTACGCATGAAAAATGTCAGGCGAGGACAAAGCATGTTGAGTGCTGCCAAGCTACTGAAGGTTAATCTAAGTGAGAATGTCTGTGCAAGCCTGTCGACTCTTGAACAGGTCAATAATGATTGGCAACCTAATGCCAAAACACCTCATATCAACAATGGTGTTAGCAGTGCTGTCGAAATTGAGCGCAATACTCATATTCTGCGCTATACGGATGCTGATGTCCCATCTTATGGCTGGTGATTCACCCACTTTGCCTTCATTTCTGTGTGCTCTACTATGAGCCTTCTGACTTTTATATTACAAATATCGGCTACCTCCTCGTTCTAGCATGGTTATTGCATGACTTTTGTATGGTCTTTGTATAGTTTTTGCGTGTTCTTTGCGTAAGAGCAGTGCAATTTAAGGCCCATGTATGTTTAAGCCAATATTTTCAGTGTTTGAAACTGGTATATATTGCGAATAAGGGTCAGATAACGCGAATATTATGAGCTAGACTTATCGTAAGGTGTGTGATGACGGCTTTTTGGCGTTTGTGTAACAGGGTATTTTTTTGATTAAAAAAATTGGCAAGTATGACATTGTAGGGCTGATAGCACGCGGTGGTTTTAGCGATGTCTATCTGGCCATGGAGCCTTCACTTGATGTGCAGGTAGCCATCAAGGTATTTGCTGCTGAACACACACCGGTTGAAAGCGAATCTGCCTGGCGTCAGCGTTTTTTACAAGAAAGTAAAATGCTTCATTCCTTAAGCTCTGCCCCTCACATTGTGAATTTTATGGAATTCGGTTTTACTGAGGACCAAAAACCTTACATTGTGATGCCGTACTATAAACGAACATTGGCAGACCTATTAGGAGAAGATAACAGGCTGAGTCAAAACCAATGCCTACAAATTGCAAAGCAAGTACTTCATGCATTAGAAGCTATCCACAAAGTCGGCATTCTTCACCTCGATATCAAACCCAGCAATTTACTGATTGACGATCATGAGCAAGTGCAAATTGCTGATTTTGGGGTATCTGAATTACTCAATGAGCCAAATGCGCATAGTACACAAAATGTCAGCGAGCAGACGGCGAAATTTGGCAGTCAATACTTTGCTAGCCCTGAGCAAGTAGCAGGTACAGAGAAGCTTAATGCTGCTAGTGACATGTATTCTTTGGCAGCTGTGTTGTTCAGGTGCTTTACTGGAAAACATAAACACATCAATACCGATTTGCCGAAAATAGGAAACCAAGCTCATTTTCTCACTCTGCTAGCTAAAGTGCTTGAAAACGATCCGAACAAAAGGCCGCAAAATGCGGCTGAGTTTTCTGCTTTGGTGAACGCATTCGAACGTAACCAAGAGCTTGAAAGCGGTTCTGCTGAAGCACGATATGAAGCAGAAGTCGATGAGAATGCGACCCAACTTTTATCAGGCTTACAACACGGTGATAACCAAGAAGCTAATGGCTTAACACAATTGAAACACGACATCGTTGAAGTGCTTCGAAAGCATGGCTACCTTAGCGATTTTGACGTAAGACGTTTATCTCTTATTGCAAAAGCCACTTTGCACGACGACTTTGAACACTTTGACTTAAAAGAATACATTAGCATTGTTGAGCGGCAACTAAAGCACAATGAACCTGCGTTTGCGCGTTTTGTTCTTTGGCTAGAGCAAGTCGAAGAGCAGATAAAGCAGGAAATAGCCTTTCAAATAGAAAAAGGAATAGACGTTCCCAAAGTAGCTCTACCCGAAGATGTACGCGATAACTTGTTGCAGCTTGGTCTTGCTGTGTTACCAAATAAGACTGAGACTCACATTGCAAATCCAAACGACATGCACTTCGATAAAGCCACTCTCGAAAAGTTAATTGAAGATAGCTTAAAAACGTTTCAATTGAATAAAAGCCATACCGATAGCAAAAGTGCTTCGCGACAAAAGCACACGTTAAAACCCCGCTTACGCTCTACTAAGCGCACCTTCATTAGCATTAGTATGGCTTTGTTCGTCATTTTTATCGCAGCCCTTGTGCCAAACATCAATGAGTTTGGTGAAGAGGCCGCCACGAAGCGCATTGAAGTTCAGCAAGTGACGACACCAACAAAAGCAGCGATAAAAGAACCGGTAAAAGTAGTGCAAGATAACAATGCAATCTCAGGGGAGACCGCTGAAACAAGTCCGGTGCAAGAAGGCCCGATGAGAGTGTTTCCAATTAGCTTCAATATTCAGCCCGCTGACGCGATGGTCAGTTTTCAAGCCGCAAATGGTGAGATGGTGTCACCGGAGCAGCTTATTGCTGGCAATTACACTGTTCGTATCAGTAAAACCGGCTATTTAACAGAAAAGCAGCGCTTGATCCTCGATGACAGCGCCTTGTTGGATAAGGTCGTGACAATAAGCGCGAACTTAACGCTATCCAATAGCCGCTATTTTATTGGGGAGACAGACCTTAGTGTTGCAGATGGCACGCCTGTAGAGTTTATTTTGTTACCTAAGATAGAGGCTAGCTCTGAGCGAATAAGAATGATGTCATTTGAAGTGACTAACGAATTGTATCAACGATGTATCGATGACGGTGAGTGCCTTGCGTCTAATTTACTCTCTGATGACCCGCGTCAGGTCATCTTTGAGCAAGCCGATCACCCTGTGGTCAACGTGAGTTGGTTTGATATAACAGACAAGTTCATTCCTTGGCTTACAAAACAGACCCATAGTTTTTTGCGCTTGCCTACAGAGCAAGAATGGATACATGCAGCAAGCGTTGGGCAAGCAACAAATCGATATAGTTGGGGTGAGTCATTCCGCTTAGATCAGGCACATTGTCGAGATTGTTACTCACTAAATTGGCGGGGTGATGACTATCGGTTCAGCACGCGACCGATCATGAGCTTTTCTGCAAATCAGTGGCAACTCTTCGATTTACACGGTAATGTACAGGAGTGGACCTCAGACTGCGTGGCTGCTGCCAACACATCCCTTCAAGAAAGATGCGATCAGGCCATTGTGAAGGGCGGTTCATGGTTCACAAATCATGTGGCGCTGTCTACTCAAGCTAAACAAGCTTTGCAGAAAAATGCGCGCTCACATACTACCGGGTTTAGGTTGGTGGAAGTGCTAGAACCCAATATGCAAACAGGACCAAAAGATGAAGAGTAGTCTATATAAACTGCTGGTAATCTTTACTGCCTTCATGTCAGGGAATGCTCTGGCAAATGACTGGCAAGCTTTACTAGTCTCTGATTTTCAGGATAATTCTTCGCAACTCAGCGTATCGGAAGCCATTAACGATAAACTTATTGATGCCTTTACTAGTCAACAAATAGCGCTAGTGTCTCCTAGCGCCTTGTCCTTGAATTGTGAATTGTCCAATTGCGGTGAAGAGTCATTAATGTCCTTATCTTCCCGTATGTTAAAAACACATCCAAATATTAATTTACTTGTATTATACAAACTCAGACAAGAACGTACCGGTATGAATGATCAACTAGTCATGCGTCTGAAAGCCGTAGATCCGGTCTCTGGCGTCGTTATTTTTAGCGCTGGCATTAGCGAAGAGTTTGAAAAAGAAGTGTCTAGCTCGGCTATTCGAGACTTAAGCGAAGAGCTTGCCTCAACATTGGGTGACCGCTTTGCCGCGACGATAGCGCGTTCCGCAAAACGCTATACTTACACAGTATCAATGAAAGAGTTTACGCCAGAAGAGTCACGCGTATTGTCTAGTTTATTGTTGCCCAGTGCGGCTAACATTAGCACTACCTTGCTGACAGAAGAAACACATAATCATTTTTTAAGACTTTTACTGCCAACTAAAGATATATCTTTTCGTGTTACATCCCCATTAACACCTGCAAAATTTCGGCAGCAAGCCGCTGGCTTGAGTCAGCGCTTGGGGCTTGAAGCCAATATTCGCTTTATTCAGCAAGATAGGTTATTCAAATTAACGCGAACCCAACCGGCTTACTTTTGGCAAAACCTAGGGCTTTGGTTAGTTTTCATTGCGATTATTTATTTGGTTTTACTTTTATTGTTGCGATTTTGGATAGAGAACAACTTACGTCGATATGCACGTGAGAATGAATGCGGTCGTTGGTTAACACTGCTTGATACGATACAAAAAGTACCGTTTCCATTTTTAGTCAGCAAATCTTGGAAGAATAAAATTTCGCACTTCGAAAAACGGGTTGAGCAATCCAGAATGTGGTTCGACAACGCTACCAACCTTTTGCAAAATAATGAAGTCGAGTCGGCGAATGTATTTGTTAAAAGAGCTTTGGAACAAAATGCATCAAATATCTCTGCAAGGGCCTTAGAGAACGCAATATCAGAGCAACAGTCCAAGCACCAAGAAATAAAAGATGAACGAGAACTATGGAAAGAATTGGTATCTAGTGCCGTTTCATTTGCCAAGCAGAACAATACCTTCCTTGCCTTGGAAAAAGCCTATACCGCCCTAGATTTGTGTAAAAGTCATGAGAAGTACAATCGCCCAGTCATTGACTTACAAATAGATTCCATCAAGAAACTGATCGAGAGGATTAGCGCAAATAAAAGTGCCTTATGCGAAGGGCTTGTTATTTCGGCAAAAAACCAGCAGCTGATCATCAATACGTCTTCACAAATGCATATAGGGCGACCGAATAAAAACAGTGCTCTGAATCAAGATTTACACTTGCAGTTGCCGCAAAGTAATTTGTCGAGATTAGGGCAGAGCGCAGCTGTAACTCGGCAGGATGCCGGGCATTTTAGTCTTGTTGATATTGGCGCAAGCAATGGTGTTTGGTTGCAGTACAAAAATATCGAAACTGAACGGGACTACGTCCTGAAGGAAATGAATCAGATACACTTATTACCGCCAGATGATCTCGGTACAATTGCGTTGCAAATTGCTTATGTTCGGCGGGATTCGTGTCTAGCTTTGTGTCTTTCGCAAAACTCCATGTTACCGCGTGGCAGTAATATGGGCGCTGTTGGCTTTTTAAATCCGTCTATCTATGAGCACACTTTATGGTATCTCTCCCGCGAAGTATTTATCTTGGTAAAACGCGAGCACGATTGTATGTGGTATAGCGAATCGCAGTGGGCGCAGTATCATGATGAAGCAATAAGTCGAGATGAAAAGAGTTTATTACTGCCTGTGGCATCCTTACAAATTGACGGTGGTGTGTATCTAGACCGCATGGGCGACACGACTCAAGAATCATTCGTTATTAAAGTGAATGGCGCTGAATTAAAAGGTAAAGTGCCAATCATGGATAATGTCACAATACAAGTTGACGATTATGTGGCTACATTAACCTTGCATCCAGTATCACAAAGTCAGAGCTCTGGCATCGGCGTGGCTAGCCAATCAGATAAAGAGCAGTTTAAAAAGTGAATCCTATTTCTTTTGGTGTCAGTAGCACCTTACAAGCTGATTTTGATTTACTTCGAGAGACACCCAATCTGCTAGGCGACGCTAAATATACTCAGAAAACAATCGACAAGTTGGCGCAGTACATTGTTTGTCGTAACTATGGCAAGTTATGTTTAGAACTCTGCTACTTATGTTGGCCGATCGTAAAATATGGTCGGCAGGGCCAGGCATTACTAGACTTCTTTTGGCTACAAGAGGTAATTAGCCCTAAGGGGTTTCGCGCATCTATTGAAGGAATGATTGAACAGCATTTTTCCACTCTTAGTAGTGAGGAAAGACTCAGTGCTAAGCCCAGTATCAAGCTAGACGAAGTGGGTTTGAAAATTACCCCCCAACAACAGTCATTTACGGTTAGCGCAACTCGTATTGCAGTATTAAGTGCATTTCTGGAATGGTTATCTAGTTATTTTAGCGGGTTTATCGAAGAGCTAGAACTTAATTTAAATACTGACAGCGAAGCGCAAGTAAAGAAAGTTGCTTCATTACTGCAACAGCGCATTTATGCTTTGCTCAAAGAGCATCTGCCGAGTGCGAATGTGCAACAAAAATTTCGCTTTATTCATGAATGGAAGCGCAGCAATAGTGCTGATGTTCGCTTCAACGATAAGCAGGTACTGCAATTTTGGCAAGCTGCCTTCCAGCAAGAGGGATATGTAAAGTATCAGAGCGCGTTGCTAGATGTTTTAGACTACGACCTTGCTTGCGAGCTAAATCAAAATAAATTAAAAGTGGAGCGTGCTAATAACATCGATGAGGCCTTTTTTGACTTTCAGGGTGGTGAACTAGAACCGCAAATGGGAGCATCGCTGTTTGAACTCTATACAGACTGTATTGACGGCATCGCAGATATGAGTCGGTTAACTCAGCAGCCTAAGCTTATCAGCAAGCAACAATACCAAGATGTTGCTCTATTGCTAGAGCAGCAAGAGAGTATACACCGCTTATCATTATCCCTGCTTCGAGCCACTGTGTTTTCTCCTTGGCAAGCTAAAATAATCCAACGCAGTCGGCAAAAAGATATTCACAGCACCAACAGTAATGTCACGGATCTTAGGCAACCAGCCTTAGACTACGACGCCTACGCACTGGTGTTGGATAAATGGATTAAAAATGCCTGTGCCGCTATGCTTAGTTGCGTCGGTATTTTGTATGAGAAGAAAGATGCAAGATGCCTGGGAGCCTTGTTAATTACACTCAGTCATATGCTTGACGAACAAAGTAAGCGTACGTTGGATAATGTCGTGCGCAGCGCAAAAATCAGGGACTTGACGTTTAGTGGTGTGAGTGCCGCTTTATTACAGAACCCTTTGCTTAATAAGCACATGCAACTAGCCATGCAACACTTGAAAGCGAATAATCGAGACGGATTTCGAAAAGGCAGCGAATATGCTGATGCTGATATTTATAGTAGTGCGATAAATAATTTACACCAGTGTATGTCAACCATAGGAAAATTTAAAAAAGCGACAGCCTCTGTGCGAAATGAGGAAAATTATCGCTCTGACCTTTTCATATTCTTTAGTGAATTTGAAAAAAGACATGGAGGCATCAATGGATAGCCAAAATTTAGAGCCTGGCAGTAATACAGAAAGCCTATTTATTGCCAAACAACAACTGCGTGTATTAACGCAAAGCTTACCAAGTGAGAGCGCTTCAAAAACAACACGACCGCTATTCAACGATCTTGTCTATTGTGCCTGCAGACCCAACTCGGTCTTTGCAAAGAAGACACTGGGTTTAATCAATCAACAAGCCGATTTGGCCCAGCAGTTTGCTTGGGTGCTTAACAAGTTGTCTTTTACGCAAAGTGACGCGCAAATCGCGGCCAGTTCCGAAACGGATATAGAAGAGCGCAGTAATGACAAGTTTGAAATACGCATAAAGCAAGATAGACTCATGCCAAACCAAGCTTACATTACCCTTAAAATAAAATCTGATTTGCCAAACACTGAACAAGGTTTATATCTTCACTTGTTGCGAGATAATCAATTCTTTGTGTTGCACTTTCCTGAGTTGATCGATAGTAAAACGCAGCTTGTGATAGACAAAGATAGCCAAAGTTATGCGCTATTGTGTCATGTTGAAACGCAAATTTTCATACAACAACATTAAAGAGGATCTCTCTCTGAATATGAGTCGAAAGGTAAAAAAACTGCACGTAGGTATAAGATGAATCAAGTTGTTCACGTGTTTATTGCGAGCACAAAAGGCTTGGTTGCTGTGCAGAACATCACGGATTTGAATGATCCTGATTTGCAAAGCGTCATTACCCTCAATGGCACCTCAGACATGGCTAATATTAGTAGTGCGTATCACCGTTTTGTACAAAAAAGCACTGGGCTTATTCAACGAGAGTTTGGTGGCACTTCCTGTAGACTTAATTTATCTCGGAACATAGAGCAGGGCGCAAGTTGGCAGCTGGGTGTTTATTTAGCTCATTATTTGTCGGATTTAGCAAAAACGTCACGCGCAGTCACCACAGAAAATGCAAAACTTGCATCGCAGAGCGTGTCACTTGGCACTGGCATAGTAGAACAAGGCGATATTGTTTTTTGTGTTACAGGTCAAGTAAACACCACAGATAAGCATGTGGAAGGTGTGACGGCGGTTGCAGAAAAAATCATTGCAGCCTCTGCACAAGTTAGCCAATGGCAAAAACAAGGAGTGTTAGCAGAGTTTGTTTATCCAGAAGCTAACAAGAGTCAGCACTTTCCTGAACTGGATTGTTCAATGCATAGGTGTAGTAAGCTAAGTGAGCTGATTGAACATGTAAATAGTTTCTTGCCAACAGTGCAAAATGAAAGACCTGCTGTGCCAGACGCAAGCAATCAGGTCTCTCAATCGAACATATATACAAAGGCCCAAAGCCACAACGCTGCAAACAGTATGCTGCTTGGTCGACTAAATCACCTGCTGCGCAGCAAAATAAAATATGTCCTTATTCCCTTTGTATTATTACTACTGACTTTCACCTATGTGCAAATGCATGAATCGTCACCATCGACGAGTAAAGTAGAATATGTGATGAGCAAAAAAAGTGGCGGGAATTGCGATGCAAATGCGCAAACGTTTCGTTTAAATGTCGGCGGGCAATATGTGACTCAGGCATCACCGGCTCTCCTAGATGACCTATGCGGCTTGTATTTACATACGGGTGAGAGTGTACCTCAAGTGTGGATGATCACCGATACTAAAACGGTCATGGAGTTACGCTTTTTAGAGAATGATAATGAACGTGTGTGGCGTATTAACCTACCGCAATACCAGCAGGCAAATAGACAGTTTTACTTGATCATTACGCCAGAAAGATTGGATCTTAGCGATCTTGCTAGCCTAACTGACTACTTAGGTCGCGTCCCTCCATCTCAAAACCTGTCAGTAGAAGTGTTAGCTGAATTCTTTACGACAATTAATGTGAATCCTCAGTATCTATCACATCGTTTACTTGTAAAGCCAGAGTAAGTGAACATACTCAAAGACAAATTTTCTATATTTTTTACGGTTAAAACAGACTGCTGCTAAAAAACTAGCCTAATCATTTCATAGCCTCCAGTAAGACTTAACAGGAGAGAACTATGAAGGCTCAATCACTACTCATTATTTTTGTCGCTGTCTTTGTGTTAGCCGCTTGCGCAAATACCAATGACGCTGCACCAATGTCTGTACTGAACACCAAGACACTTAATTCCGAGACTCGTGCTACCCAAAAAATGGAAGCTGAAGCCACCCCGGGATTATCAATGGCTTGCTTCACGCAATTACGAGAGCAACAGCAGAATATGGGGGAACACAGCAATCCTGCACAACATATCGCCTTAGCTGATCGCGCATCTCGATGCATTGAAAATTTACGTTTACATCCAAAGCACCCTGACAATCAAAGAGCGATGCAATTGAGTGCTTTGGCAGTTATCAATTATATCAAGGCTGGTGATTCAGAGAGGGCTGAAATGGCTTTTGAGCGTTTTCGTCATCAATTTCCACAGCAAGATTTACTCTATGCCGATTATAGTTCGTTTGTAGACACAATCACCGCGTTACTGAACTACGACACGCTAGCAAGTCATCAAATTAGAATGCTGAACATTAATGAGTCAATGCGTGATGAACTGAGTCGTCAATATCATTGGCGCAGAAACTAATAGGAGCCCACACATGAATTTATTACTACTTTTTATCAAGCGATTAGAGCGTCAAAAACGCATCGCAATTTCAATCTTGCTTTGTTTGTATTGGATGCAAATGCCACAGGCTATGGCGCAAGATGCTGATTGGCAACCTGTTGCTTCCGAAACCTTAATCAAACTGCCTGCCAATTTGATTGAAAAGCGCATACAACAAGATTTCGATATGTCACCTTTAGCAAGTGAATTACTCCAATTAGAGAATGAAATCGCGTCGAAAGGAGACAAAATAGTCGCGTTGCAGACCATTCTTACAGATGTTCCCGAGCAAGAGATGATTGAAGAGCGTGTGAGTCTTGTACAACTAAAATCTAGTTATTTAGATGACATGCAATTGAGCCAAGTGCTGCGCCAGCAAGCATTAAATAAAAAGCAAAGTGTTTACGAAGATGTCTTGCAACAATTGTTATACCAAACCAACTCATCAGCTAATGTTGATATGCAAGCCATACGGAAACGTCAAGAAGCTGCGAAAAAGCGTATGGAAAAAGTCATTGCTCAAGTTGACGAAACGCTTTTGAATCAAGGTCTCGATAGTCGAAGTCCATATGCTGATGAGTTTGCTGCCAATTTAGACAAAATTGAACGATTGAAGTCTGCTATAGCGAAACACAAATCGTCTATGGCACCGACCATCGATGGTGTTGAGGTCAGTGCGCAAGAATACGTTCGCCAGTTGTTGATGCAAGCTGCCAGTGATCAATCCTTACTTGATCAAGAAGCACTCATGATCTCTTACATGGCGAAGCTCGTTGCCTTAGATGCTCAGTCTATTGAGTTTGCTTTGGCTTACGAAGAGACCGACGAAGGCGCTGTTATTAATAATTTCACTAAACCAAGTCAAGCTGCAGATTTGTTTCTGTAAGAGCATGTCAGGAGCCAAAAATGAAAAACACCACGAATAAGCCAATAAATAAGATCAATACATTATTTTCAGTGCCACTGTCACTCGCTCTTTTTATATCAATGAGTTTCGGAGCAAGCGCAAATAATTCTAAATTTGACAAAGATCTATTCAGTTTGAAAAATTTAGAACGTGAGAGAGCTGCGCTGATTGCCACGTTCTTAAACAATAATTTAAGCGTAGAAAAAAAGCATGCAAAGCTTATGCAACAGCAGCGTCAGCTAGCTGATATGGAACGTATGGTCTTGCGCGACGAACGACTGCTGTCACACCAGTCAAATATGGTTAAGCGCGCTTTCAATGACTATGACACCACCTTTCTGGTGCACGCTGGTGCTGAGAACGAGCTTAACGCCATGAACCAATGGTTATTGCAGGTAAACCTAAGCAATCAAAGCATATTTGAGACTAAAGCAGGTTATCGCTAATGTTATTGGTCAAACATCAATGTCGCTCAAAGGGATTGGCTCTTTGGCCGAAAGCTATTCTTGTGAAGTGTGCAATCGCGTTTGCCTGTGCCGTGATATTGCTAGCAATAGCGAGCTTCACAACACAAACCAGTGCATTGGATCTGATTGGCTACATCCAGAAAGTGTTCAGCGTGTCGTTTGTCTCTATTTATTTGCCGTTAATGGCAACAGGCTTTATGGCCATTTATAAGATTATTCGAAACGACACTACCTTAAAAGAAAAAGAATTTTTCTTGGAAGTTAGTCATCAGATAGCTAACGCAATTTCAACACTGTCGTTAACCTATACTTTGTTAGGTATCAGTCTTGGGATCGGAAGCTTGTCACAACAAGAACTCAGCCCTGAGACAGTCAATAGCATCATTAGCGAACTCACTGGCCAATTTTCAATGGCGTTTATGACTACCGTTGTAGGTTTGCCAAGTGCTACGTTAATTCGAGCATTGGCAAGTATTTCGATGGCAAAGCGACTCGCTAGTTTGACGCGAGATCACGTTGCCAATAAATGAAATAGGAGGGATGTATGAAACATTTTAGTATTTTAGTATTTGTTGCTAGTTTCTGTATAGCACTGGTTTACTTAAGCTTACAATCTGAAGCGGGTCAGGCTTGGCTATCGTCTTGGCAGGATTCGCCGCAGCCATTGCAAACACACTCTGTTGACACATTAGCTCTTAAGAGAACAGAGCATCTGCAAGAGCAAGTACACACGTTATCTGTAAAGCTGGAGGAGCAGGCTGAAGCAATGCGTGCGATGCAAACGCTAATTTCACAATCAAGGCAACAAACTGATTTCCTGACAGAAAAGACCGATGTCCTAACACCGCAGTCTACAGTAGAGCCTAAAATGAGTGTGGCAAGGCAAAATAATCAGGTTTCGACTGAACTAAAGGTTGCAAGTAAGTTAGCAAGCGACACTGGGAATGCTCAGAACATAAAAAGAGAGCAATTAGCGCGTTTGCAAGACGTGGTGGCGAAAATGGAAATGGCTTCCTTGCGGGCATTGAGCAACTAAATGAAATGGATTAGCGTTGGTTTACTCATCTGTACCTTGATTTGGTTGTTTGGCATAGCTTGGTTTTCTCCCCTTAATGACGTCCAAACAAGCGAGCAAGCTCACGAGGCTAACCCGCAAGCTATGACGACTGCTCAATCGATACAAAACAATAAGACCGGTGCATATGACAAGCCTTTCGATGACACTGCCGATGATACGACAGTAAATATAAACCAGCATGCAGTTACAACGCTCAAGATCGCCTTGCCTTCGGTGCCAAAACAAAGACCTATCGAGCAAGTTTATAAAACGGTGACGCCGAGCACACAGCAAACTCAAGCGGTACTGACAACCTTGAATGAACTAGATGCAAAAGCGGTAGAGTTTTATTTTCCGCAAAATGACCGAAAAAGAAACGAGATCGTTCAGCATATGTATCGCTGTGAAGGCGTTGTTTTTGGTGCCGTGGATAAGGAAACACAAAGTCAATTGACCATACTCAGTAATCAACAAGATGGGCAAGCGCCTAGAAGTGAATTTTTGCGAGTAGTGAATCAGAATTTAAGTAAGCATGAACGCCAGTTACTTTCACTTTATGCTGCGCATGATACGCCGGTGAGAGTGTTTCCATACGCGCTTGATTTTACCTTGGCTTCGCTAATTGCAAATGAGCTTATCAATCATCATGATTCAGCAGAATTACGGCAGTTTGGTGCAACTTATGTGCTCGTCAACAAGCAATTGAGACTACGCAATATTAAAGTCAATGGACGAGTGCTAGATACCTCATGGCTTCTATCTGCTAAGCCTTGTTTATCGTGATATAGTGAAAGCTATCACGTTTTTTTTATATAGCGATTGAAGGCTGCGAGTTGAGGTAATAGGATGAAAGTGGGTGTTGTATTGAATGGAGGTAAGTCTACTCGGATGGGGCGTGACAAGGCGCAATTGATAAAAGATGGACGAAGCTTACTTGCGCATGCCACCTCTGTTTTACAATCATGTGCTTTGGATAAGATAGTCGAGAGTGGTTCAGTTGCTGGTATACAAGATACCTTTCAACATAAAGGTCCAGTGGGCGGCATTTACTCCGTTATTCATGCATTAAATATGCAGCCAAGGGATATTTTACTGGTCGTGCCAAACGATATGCCAGCCTTAAAAGAGCATACCTTAAACTTATTATTACAACGCTGCATTGAGAGTAAACAATCGACTATTTTTTCTCAATTTTACTTGCCGGCGGCAATTTATTTGAATGAGCAACATTTGGCGTTCGCCGCCACCATCAAGCAACATCCAGGTTTGCCATTAAAGCAGCTACTTAATGTTGCACCTTTACATCAAATGGATGAGTCCAGCGTCAACATTAATTCAAACGAGTTTCTTAATATCAATACGCCGCAAGACTGGAAAAGCTTCTCTTAGCTTTTTGAGTCGAGAACTTGCTAAGGTTAAGATTTCTGCGTAATCTTTAAACAGTGTGTATGTGTCAATGACAAATAATAAAGGGAACTGATTATGAAACTCTATTCGATACTTTTACTAATTGCATTTTCTCTATTTTTTTCTGCGCCATCGGCGGCAGCAAAACTAGAGCCTTGCATGACAGAAGAGTGTAAAGCTTATTTTAAGGGCTTTAAAAAAGCAGCAAAAAATGGCCATCAGAAAGCAAATGTTGTGCTGGGTAATTTTTATTACTATGGCTATGGTGTTGAATCTAATCCAAGAACCGCCCTAACGTATTTTAAGAAAGCTGCTCGAGGGAAAATCACCTCAGCTCAGTATATGGCTGGCTTGCTGTATGTGAGTGAATCTGATTTTCAGGACGTCGAAGAAGGTATTGAATACTTAGAAAAAGCGGCAGAGAACAATCACAAAACAGCAAAATTTATGTTGGGTGTTGTTTATCTGACCGATGAATATGGCGTCAAAAATGTGAAGAAAGCTGACGAATATTTAGCGTCAGCTTATGAGTCTCGCCAGATAAACGTGCCAGAAATTATTGACCACATTAGGAAAAGTACTGAGATAACGAGTGATACTTTTCCAATGTTAGCTGCGCAAATAAATATGGCTCCTATGTTAAAGAGCGAGGAAGGTGAAAGTAAGTGGCCAGATGATGATATTGAGCGAATTACTATATCAGGGCCTTCGTTAACGAATATGCTGAACAGTCAGTTATTAAGTATGCGGAAGCCTATTAAATCATTAGGAACACGCTTTAAAGGGAAAAGCTGCGCTGAGCGAATTGAATGCAAATCGACAACAGCAGATAAGCTCGATGATTTCTCAAGTGTTGTTATATTGCCAGGGAGTTTTGGTATTGTCTCACGCTAAGTAAGTCGAGATGGCTGAGTAATGGTCGAGTATTTAGAAGTAACTAAATTAGCGCTCTTTCACTAGGTGAATGGGCGCTAGTTGTTTTCGTACCTTTTGACGAACTTGTTTATCAAGCCCTCATTGATTAGCTTGGTGAGTTGCGTTTCAAAGGCGGCCCATAATTTAGGTTTTATTGAACATTTTGATATGCCGAAATAACCGAGTTCTTCCGTGTACACTGAAAAGCGTTGTTTTGTAATACTCGTTCTGAATGCTTCATTACTACTAATAATAAAGTCGAAGACATTGTCCTGTCCCACAGCCACTTTAATATCTTTTTCTAGTAAAGCTTGCAGGACTTTATAAGCACTTTCGAAATAGCGTTTATCAAGCGAATTGTCTTTATCGAGCTTGTCAAAAGAAGGAACACCATTTTCGAAACCTACCACCTTATCACTTAAGTCAGCGTAGTTTTCTAGTAGGTATTTCTGATCGCCTAACATATAAAAGCCTCGATGAGTCCCAAGTAAATATGCAGGTTCAACAAAAGTTAGAAAGCGCTCACGTTCCGGTGTTCTAAACATGTTGGTCAGCAGGTCAACATGTCCTACGCGACTTTTCTCCAAACAGTCAGCCCAATTGCATTCGACGGTTTTTACTTCAACACCTAGCCGCGCAGCTATTTCATTCACGATATCTAAGTCGATTCCACTCACTTTGCCACTTTTAATGATCATCCAAGGTTCGTAATTAGCGACCGCAAGTTTAATTTCTTTGGGTGCGCTATTGACTACCTCACATGCATCTGGCGCTCCTTGGGCTGTAGCGAGGCCTGAATATATCGAGCCTAGCAGAAGCATAGCTGTGCACAGATGAGCTTTGATATCCATGAAGAACCTTAGAATTTGGGCTGTTAACTTAATGCATGCTTTCCAAGAAGAAAGCATTTTCGCCGACTAGAGTACTTGGTTTTTAATCACTATGTAAAGCATCTATTGGGTTCAATTTTGAGGCCTTAATTGCAGGGAAAACACCAAAGCCAACGCCGACAATCATACAGATACTCAAAGATAGAAATATCGCTGGGATAGACCAACTAACTGCCCAGCCGGAGTAGGTTCCAATTATTTCTGAAAGCACGAGTCCAAATACAATACCCAAAATCCCACCCAATACCGATATTGCGAAGCTTTCAGCCAAAAATTGCTCTTTGATATCTTGTTGAGTTGCACCAACAGCACGCAGTAGACCAATTTCTTTGGTTCTTTCCATTACATTCGCCAACATAATATTCATGATACCGATGCCGCCAACTAGCAAGGAAATACCAGCCACGCAAGCCATCACAATATTGAATATTTGCTGTGTTTGCTTTTGTTGCTCAAGCAAGGCTGCGGGGATGACAAGTGTATAGTCATCCACGCCACCATGGCGCAACTGCATCAGCTGTTCAACTGCTTTAGCGGCGATTACAGGGTCGCTTTGCTTCGAAATGTTTAGCTTGATTGTGTCGAGTTCGCTGGCGAGTACGTCACTGGAAAACTTCTGAGTGCTGGTTGAGACAGGAATAAAAATACGATACCGATCGCCGCCAATCTTTACCCCCTGAAACTCATTTTTGTCACCAGGTGGAGGGTTCAGTACACCAACTACAGACAGCCACACGTGATTCACTTTCACGTATTTATCAATGATACGGCTAGGGTCACTTATTAGGTCGGGAAACAATTCCGCAGCGGCATCAAATCCGAGTACCGCTGATTGACTGATCGTTGTGTTATCTGCTTCATTTAATAACCTGCCTGCTGCCAACTTGAGGTTTGCGTGCTCAAAGTAGCTTAGCGTAACGCCAAGGACTTCGGCTTGTGACTTGCTTTCATCACTGTAAATATCGTGCACGCGTATCTTTTTACTTGCGCTAAAACCCTCAACGAAAGGTAAGGTCGACAAGGCTGCATTTACATCACCCATAGATAAACCCAAACTTTCTTCGCGTATTTCAACGAGTTCTTCGCTGGGATACTCTTTGCTTTCTACAATGATATTGTTGACGCCCATTGAGTCAATGAGCTTCAATGCTTGGCGTTCAGCACCTTCACCAATATTCAGCATAGCGATAACAGCGCCAACGCCAAATATCATGCCTAACAAGGTCAGGAATGTACGAAGTTTTTGCGCGGACAATTCGGCAATAGCGTCTTTCAGTAAAATAATATATTTGTTCATTATGATTGAACACCTTCTGCGATATTTTCTGGTACGCTCAATGCAATAATATCGCCTTTTTCAACGCCCTCTGTTATTTCTACTAAATACTGATTCTTGCGACCACTGCTGACTTCACTGCGCACGAATGTGCCGCTCTTTTTTAAGTAAACGTAAGACTTACCTTGGTCATGATGAATTGCTTGCAGAGGAATAACCACAGCACTGCTGGCTGTTTTAACTTGGATATTAGCGGTTAGTTTACGACCAGGCTGCATAAGTTGCTTGTCTTGTTTATCTAAAGTCACGGTAACTTCATAATAAGTAACCGGATTACCGCGTTCTATAGAGCGTGGAAAGCCCGCAACATTACTTATCTTGCCAGTGAATTCTTGTTCAGGAAAGGCGTCAAGACGAATGCTCACTGTTTGTTCCAATGCCAAGTCAATGGCGTCGTTAGCCAAGGCATATATGCGTGCTTGCATATTATCTAAGTTTGGAATTTGCGCGATTGGCCTGCCCGGGAATATTGTCTGTCCTACCGAGGGTTTTTCACCACGGCGGTCTTTTTCATATATTAATAAGCCAGAGTAGGGAGCAACGACTTCTAATTTCGATAGCGCTTGTTGATAGCGTTGAAATTTGGCAGCGTGCCCCTGCTTGCGGATATTAAGCACTGCTGATTCACTTTCATGCTGCTTATCGATGCTGGTTTCTTTCCACTCTAAAAACTCATCCTTGGCTTCCAAGAAATCACGGTTTTGCAGTGTGTCGATGATCTCCAATTGCGAATATATACGCAAATCATCAATCGCAAAGCGGTCAACAAAATCGAACTCTTGCTTTACAAACGTCTGATCAGATTCGATATCTTTGGACTGCTGGTTTTGAATCGCATTATTCTTGGTCATGTCTTCTTGCAGTTTGAGCATTTCAAACTCTTCTGCTCGACTGTCTTTTATGATTTGTTGAGCATCAAAGCGAGCTATTACATCGCCTTTTTGAACAATCGTGTTCTCGGGCGCCAACCACTCCAAGGTCATTGGTTGATTGCCAGGGGAGGGGATGCGCTGAGCCTCTGCCGCCTCAATTTCACCAAATGCAAATACCTTTATTTCAAAACTCCGGTCAGTAATTTCATAGGTTGGTACGGTAGCCTCTTCCTCGGAACAAGCGCTAATTAGCAAAGCAGACAATAAGAGTGCAAGGCTTGCTGACGGGACCTTGTATTTATTCATCATTTTCATGCTTCTTCCTCGGGAAGTTCAACGGTTGCTTTCATACCCGGTCTCATTACGTCGTTGTCTAGGGTATCTAATGTTACCCATGCGTCGAAGACGACTTTTAAGTTGCGTTGAGATTTGTTTCTGTATGCTTTGCCTATTTCACTGATTGTGCCCTTGAATGGCCTTTCGGGAAATGCGTCTAATGTCACTTTGACTTCCTGCCCTAGGTTCACTTTAGCTGTATGGGACTCATCAAATTCGACTTTCACCGAGATATTGTCGAGGGAAGGCAAGGTCATTAGCGTGGCTCCCATATAGACCGTATCGCCAACGGCTGGTTTTGCGTCGTTCCAATCGTAGTAAATCACCATCCCGTCTTTAGGTGACTTGATGGTGAGTTTAGCAATGCTGTCTCGCAGATCTTTCACACGAACACGGCGGTTTTCGATTCTGGCATTTTGTACTTTTTGGTTAATTGCCATTTCGTTTTTATGTTGTTGGACTCGCTTCTGCGCTTGTAAGTGAGACTCTCTCGCAATGATGAATTCTGCTTGCTGCTTTTTGCGCTCGATTTCAGAGCGAGAAGCATCAGTAATTTCAACTTTTCTGCGCGCTTTATCTTCATTCATTTTGGCTTCGGCTAAATCCAACAACAGGTCTTTAAGCGTCGCTTCATTATTGAGTTTTCGTTGTTCGGCCTCTTTAATGGCTGCCTCTAGCTCGCTTTGTCGGCCGACAAGGTCATTGCGCAAACGTTGACCATCGAACTTCACCAGCACATCACCGGGTTTAACAATGGCATTTTCTCTTGCCAGATATTCAATTTTAAAGTTCCACATTCTTCTAACGTTAGGCGGACCAATAGTGACTTCTTGCATTGATACAAGCTCGGCGGGTGCTTTGATGGTTTTGTCACCGCTGTCCTGCGCCATTTCGATGATTTCTTCTCCACAGCCAAACAAGGCTAGAGAGAAAACCAATGCGGCAGGTAAAATAGCACGTTGCTTAAGCATCATCTGAGGCCCCTTTGTTTACATGAATTCTAACGCTCATACCGGGTAAAAGTTTTAAATCAGGCTCTTCTACAAAGCGTATAATAGCCGGAAAGTAAGCGCTTTTACTCCATTGTGATTTTTTCTCGGACTGACTGGAGATGCTTTCTATTTCGCCTTTAAAACGTTGCTCAGGGTAGGCGTCGATTACTAAGTCAACTTGTGTGTTTTCGTGTAAACCAACAGCATCAATCTCATGTACCCAGGTTTCAATTTGAAAATCTGAACTTGCCTGCACATCCAGTACCTTCCAACTCGGTTGAAGGTTATTTCCGGCTGCGATTTTTTGCTGAGTCCACGGATGCATGGCGTAACTCACTGGGCCTGAAAGTGTCGCTTTGACATTCATTTTATTCAGCAAGCCCTCGAGGTAAGCAATTTCCTCTTCTACCTTTTGGTTATCAATGTTTTTCTTTTGTAGCTCAGTTGAACGTTCTTTCAACGCTCGCTGCAATGCTTCTTCGGCTTTTACTTGTTCTAATAACGCACGCTGTAAGGCCAAATCATATTGACCTTTGTCGTAGCGACTAACATCCGACGCGGGTACTGAGGCCTCTATCCTTGCTCTGTCGACTCGCATGATGGCTAACTTTAGACTGCCCTCGGCTTCGCTGACCTTTCGTTCCTGCTCCATTTTGAGTTGTTCTAGTTCAAGCACCTGTCGCTCTAATGATTCAATGTTTTGATCTAAGCGGCTTTGTTCATTCGAGCCATCAAATACAGCAATGACATCACCTTCGTTGACGATTTCACCTTCTTCCTCCATCCATTGGATTTGTATTTGCCATCGACTAGACTGGGGCGCATTAACCACCTGCTTAGCTGAGGAGCTTACCTTACCAGTAAGGAGCAATTCGCTGGAGAAGGACATGTTAGCGCTACCCAGCAAAATAATGAGTGATGTAGAGATCACGCTGCACGTTTTATAAAAACGACGTCGTTTGGTATTGATATGATTATTTAGCATCTTACTTTCGGCCATGTTAATTTCCTGTTTGCACATTGGGTGCAGATAAATCTTGGCTTAATTGAGAACCTTTCCGTCTTTCATTCTTATGGTTCTTTGAGCATATTGTGCAATATCATCTTCATGAGTAACCATGACAATGGTTTGTCCGGCTTGATGAAGTTCTGTTAGTAAATCCATAATTTCGCTTGACGTTTTACTATCGAGATTTCCGGTAGGTTCATCAGCTAAAATAACACTGGGTTTATTAATGAGTGCCCTAGCTATTGCAACTCTTTGCCTTTGTCCACCTGACATTTCGAAAGGTTTATGGTACTTCCTATGACTTAAGCCTACTCGTTCAATCAGCTCAAAGGCGCGCTCGTTAGCTTCTTCTGCGCTGATATTAGAGTAACGAAGTGGGAGCTTTACATTTTCGATTACATCTAATTTGGGTAGTAGATGGAAGGTTTGAAAGATAAAGCCAATATGTTCATTACGAATGCGCGACAATTCGTCATCGCTTAAACTTGCAACATCTTTGTTGTCGAGTAGGTATTTACCGTCACTTGGCGTATCGAGACACCCAAGTACATTCATTAGTGTAGACTTTCCGCTACCTGAACTGCCCATAATCGCGACAAATTCGTTTTGCTTTATAGTTAATGATACATCATCAATGGCAGTGACAATTTCTTCGCCATTTTGGAATCGCTTTTTAAGGGACTGAATTTCAATCATGGTGTAGTGTTCACATCCTTGTCTTTCATTAACAACGTTGCACTAACATACGTAGACAATGAAAGAACCGATTAGTTTGAGTCTATTTATTCTGTGTATTGGATCAGTGATTTTCTTTTCACTAGTTCTGGTTCAAAATATCGTTGAATCGCATGCTTATGGCCATAAACATCGTTTAGCACCATACACGCTGCCATTTGCCCCATTTGACCAATTGGATTGTCAATGGTGGTTAGTTGAGGGTAAAGATACTGTGCAAATGAGGTATTATCAAAACCAATAATGGATAGGTCATTAGGAATATCTACACCCTCATCACGCGCTTGTTTCATTGCACCTGAAGCCATTTCGTCGTTTCCACAAATTAATGCGCTAAACTTTTTGGGTTTGTCGACTAATTGTTTGTAACAATCAGAGCCACTTTGTTCTGAATAGTCACCGTATACAATCAAGCTGTCATCAAAGTCGATACCTGATTCAGTCAATGCTTGTTGGTAGCCCCGGAGGCGCTCCATGGCATCTTCTTTTTGTTGAGGGCCGGCGATATACGCGATTTGAGTATGCCCATTATCGAGCGCAAATTTCGTTGCACGATAGCCCCCCAGTTCATTGTTCATATGAACGCAGCGATTCTTCATTGAATCTAAAACGCGGTTGATTAAATAAATAGGGACTTTACCTTCAGAAAGTTGCTGCAAATATTCTTCTGGCGTTTCTTCCACGTGAATAATTAGTGCGTCACAAAAGCGACTAAGTAAAAATTCAATACTTTCTTTTTCAATCTTTTCGGTGTTATGGCCGGCTGCGAAAATCACTTGCTTACCGGCTCGTCTTAATTCGGTTTCGATACCGGACATCATTTCGCCAAAGAAAGGACTGTCCAATTCAGATACAAGTACACCGACACTATTACTTTTACTTGACGCTAAAGACTGCGCAATTGTGTTAGGACGGTAACCTAAGTCAAGCATCGCTTGTTCAACTTTTTCGCGAGTTTTAGCGCTAACTACAGCGTTCTTATTAATCACGCGAGAGACGGTTGCGAGCGATACGCCAGCAGCTTTAGATACTTCGTAAATTGTTGCCATAATTATATTTTTCTTATTTTAATACAACACTCTAGTGTCATTTTAGCCAATGCTTTGGTCTTTGTCTCGCAGCGAATGTGAATAAACTATAAATTAAATTGAAAGCGCTTACATTTTTATGTATAACTATATCATAATAAAAAATTTTACGCCGCGTTTACATTGGCGTTACATAAGAATACACGCAGTGTTGTAAGGACTTCCGCCATGAATCAAACCGAATTACCCTTAAAAGAAAAGGTAGGTTATGCCTGTGGTGATGTCGCTTCCAATTTTTATTGGCGTGTGTTTGACGTTTTCTTATTTATTTTTTATACCGACGTTTTTGGCCTGAATCCAGCCATTGTCGGGACGATGATGTTAGTTACTCGCCTTATCGATGCCGTGTCCGATCCAGTGATGGGGATTTTGGCTGATCGCACCCAGACCAGAATGGGAAAGTTTCGGCCCTATTTGTTATGGGGAATTATCCCGATAGTCGCGGCTGGGATATTAACTTTCACTGTGCCGGATCTTGATGATACTGGGAAGATCGTTTGGGCGTTTGCGACTTATATATTCATGATGCTAGCCTACACCTTCATCAATGTGCCATATGGCGCACTAATGGGGGTAATGACGGCAGACTCAAAGCAGCGGACAACACTGGTAAGTATTCGGTTTATTGGTGCATTTAGCGGTGGCACTTTAGTTGCGTACATTACTCATGACATGGTCAATTACCTAGGTAATGGCAACGAACAACTTGGCTGGCAACTCACTATGGCTGTTTATGGTGCAATAGCTGCAGTCTTATTTGCCATTACATTTGCGGCGTCAAAAGAGCGAATACATCCCCCACAGCGCACACCGACACCAGTGAAGACAGACATCAAAGATTTACTCAATAATCGACCATGGCAGATACTATTTATCCTAGCCATGCTGATCATGGTCACTATTTCACTGCGAGCCAGCAGCGGTACTTTTTATTTTAAATACTATGTTGAGCGTGAGGATTTAATAGGTGATTTTACGGCTCTTTATATGGTCGCCTTACTTATTGGAACTGCCTTCACTCCGTTTCTTTTAAATTGGTTTGATAAAAAGAAGCTACTGATTATTCTTATGGTACTGGTTGCCATTTTGTCGAGTTTATTCTTTTTTATTCCCAAAGATCAGATTGCTTTAATGTTTGTTTTACAAGCAGCTATTGGCTTGTGTTTGGGGCCGAAATCCCCCTTAGTATTTTCGATGTATGCTGATACAGCCGATTATTCTCAATGGCGAACGGGTAGGCGGGCAACGGCCATGATTTTCAGTGCTGCTTCGTTTGCGCAAAAGCTAGGAGGAGCGCTAGCGGGGGCGACTATCGGCTGGGTGTTAACGTATATGGGTTATGCAGCGAATGTACAACAGACTAGCAATTCCCAGTTAGGCATACTGTTGTTAATGACACTCATTCCTGGCGTCTTTGCCGTGCTTTCGGTCATATGTATCCGGTTTTACGCTTTATCAAAAGAACAATTGGTCGTTATTCATAGCGAACTAGGGTTGCTAAATAACGACGAAGATGAAACGAGAAGTAATGTGGGTAAAGGCCATGTCTAACGCGCAGCAAAGTATAAACTCACCTAGCAGTAAACCAAACGCTAGTGCGTTCTTGTGGAACCAGCACATGATGTTGAATGTGAACTGTCGTGGCTATCTTATTGCTCAGTTTATGCAACCTGAGCCAAGCAAGTATGCATTCGCTCCCAATATTGAAGCAAAGACGTTCATGCAACCGGAGCATCCCTATTTCGCTCATCATCCCGGTCGCTTTTTTTATATTAAAGACGAAGCAAGCAAGACTGTTTTTTCGGTCCCTTTTGCGCCATGCAATGAGGCACTCGATAAATTCAAATTCACAGCAACGCCAAAGCAGGTAATATGGCAGATTGAACATCTCGGCTTTGCTATTGATTTGTGTTTGCAGCTTGCCAACGATGCCCCATTTGAGTATTGGCAGATTTCGCTTGCCGATTTAACTGGACAAAATCGACGTGTTTCTGTGTATAGCTATTTTACATTGGGGTACATGTCTTGGATGAATCAAACTGCTAACTACTATCCCGATGAAGATTCAATTGTCGCCCAATATGTCACGCCTTATCAGAAATTAAGCGATTATCCTAAACTGAAAGACACGGCTCAATGCACTTTCCTGACGAGCAGTCACAAACCAGACAGTTGGTGTGCAAATCAGCTCAGCTTTGAGGGAGTGAAAGGTTTGCATTCGCCTGCAGGTATTCAGACAGTTTCGCTAAATAATAAGCCCGCTTTTTATGAGACACCAGTAGCAATAATGCAGCATCGCATGAAGCTTAGCCCTAAACACCAAAGGCGGCAGTTTGTATTTGGCCCATGTCATCGCTCTGCTGAAATGGCGAGCATTCGTAAAAAACATGTCAGCCTCTGCGAAAAAGCGTTTAGTTCAACATTAGCAGAACATGCGCCTCTAGCTTACGAAAACTTTCAACTACAGAGCCGAGATGCAAAGTTCGATGATTTCATCAACCATTGGTTACCGAGGCAAGTTTACTATCACGGTGACGTCAATCGTTTAACCACAGATCCGCAAACCCGCAATTATTTGCAGGATAATATCGGCATGTGCTTTTTGCGACCAAGCTCAGCCCGCGAATGCCTATTAAGGTCTTTAGAGCAACAGTTTGCCAGTGGTGAAATGCCCGATGGTATCCTGATCCATCCTGAAGCTGAGCTGAAATATATCAATCAAATACCTCATTCCGATCATTGTATTTGGTTACCCTTGCTCTTAGAAGTATATTTAGATCAAACCAATGACACTTCGGTTCTCCATCAAATGCTTGCTTTTCAAGATAGCAGTGAGGAAAAGTCGCTTATTGAGCATATTGAACTCGCTTTACATTGGGTACTCTCTAAACGAGATCATCGAGGTTTATGCTTTATCGAGCAAGGTGATTGGTGTGACCCTATGAATATGGTTGGCCCAAAGGGAAAGGGCGTGTCATCTTGGCTAACACTAGCCACAGCCACAGCAATCAAGGTCTGGATACGTTTAGTAAACGACTATAAGGTCGATGTACCTAAGTCAGATTTCGCGCATTCTCTTCGTGAGTTGCAACAAGCGGTTATTCAACATTGCTGGGATGGTAATTGGTTTGCTCGAGGCATTACCGATGATAATGAGTTATTTGGTATCAGTAGTGATAGAGAAGGCCGGATTTACCTGAATCCACAAAGCTGGGCTTTGCTGGCAGGTATCGATTCCGACGAGTACAAAAGCAAAATGTTAATGTCCGTTGATCAGCATTTACAAACGCCTTTTGGCAATCAAATGCTTGCGCCTTGCTATACTCAGATGGATGAACGAATAGGTCGAGTCACGCAGAAGTTTCCTGGGTCTGCTGAAAATGGCTCAGTGTATAATCATGCTTTCGCTTTCTGGATTTATGCCATGTTTACCTCAGGTGAAGCAGATAAAGGCTTACTCAATCTAAAAGAAATGCTATCAGCCATGCATTCAGAGCAAGCTGGCCAATTACCTATTTATTTACCCAACTACTTTCGCGGTGCATATACTCAATTTCCAGAGACCGCGGGGCGATCTAGCCATCTTTTCAATACAGGTACGGCTGCATGGATCTACCGCATAGTCATTGAGCAACTCTTTGGTTTACGAGGCTGTGGCAAAGATTTGTGGCTTCAGCCTCAGATACCGTCGAGTATGGGTAATTGCGATATACGCTATCGTTTTCGAAACGCTGACATTCATTTGAAAATTGAGTTTGGAAATACCCTAACACCAAAATTGGAAATTAACGGGCGCATGGCTAAAGACCTTCGCATTGAAAATGTAAAAGAAGGGGAGCAATATACACTTAAACTCAAGCTACCTAATGATAAACAAAAGTGTCACGCTAAATTGATCTTGGTATGTGGTGTCTCTGGCGCGGGCAAATCAACTCTTGGGCAAGCATTGGCTGAAAAACTAGGTGCAGTATTTATTGAAGGGGATGCTTTACATGCCAAAGAAGCCATAGCAAAAATGGCCGAAGGAGTCGCTTTGAGCGAAGACGATCGAGCACCATGGTTGGCTCGTTTACAATTGACTGCAGCACAAAAACTGGCGCATGGATATGATACTGTAGTCAGCTTCTCCGGTTTAAAAGCAGAGCACCGTGCGCTTCTTATGTCTATCAATGTGAATACGAAGTTAGTTATGTTGGCGCCAAGCGAGAGTATCCTACAGGAACGACTATTGAGCCGGAAAGGTCACTTTTTTTCACCCCATTTATTGGCATCGCAATTGGCAAGTTTAGAGATGCCAAGTCCCAGTGAAAATACACTGGTGATTGATGGAGGTCAGCAAGATAACGTTCAACAACTTCTGCATCAAATGCATGATTTTATTGCGAAACAAACCCCAAATGATGAATAGAACAACCAGATAGGATATCAATGATGAGGAAGTACTTTAATGAAAAAAAATGACTCAATGTTAATTTGCATAACTACTTTACTATTAGTTACGGCTTCAGTTAGTGCGACGGAGGCGCCTCCAACAACGTTACCGAAGGCGACTGGCGCTATCACGATCGATGCGCTAGCAACTGAGCAAGCATGGCAAAATGCAAAATGGCGCTCAGTGGACCAGCTCCTGATTGGTGAAAACCTCAGTGAACAAGATTTTACGGGGCGTTATAAGCTACTGTGGGATAAGAGTGCCTTGTATATGTTGTTCGAAGTACAAGATGATGTGCTTGCAGATACTCACCCAGATCCATTAGTTAATTATTGGGATGATGATTGCGTCGAAGTATTTATTGATGAAGATGCATCAGGTGGCGATCACCAATTTAATTACAACGCGTTTGCATATCACGTGGGGCTTGATCGTAATGTCAGTGATATGGGACCAAGTGCTAGCTCATCTGAGTCAAGTATCCAAACTTACAACGATCATATTCAAAGTCAGTGGCTGCGGTCTCCAGAAACACACATAATTACTTGGGAACTGAAAATTTCAGTTTATGACGATTCTTTCTTACCAGGTAAAAAACAAAAGCCGGTTGCCTTGAAAAAAGATAAAAAAATCGGATTTATGCTTGCTTATTGTGATGCTGATGGCCAGGGAACGCGTGAGCATTTTATTGGCTCTTACCCCATTCAAGCCGTCAATGGTGACAAAAACCTAGGCTATAAAACCGCTGATGTTTTTGAAAAAATGGTCTTACAATAGCGTGAGTAAACCAAACAAGGCAAAGAACAAGGGCTGGTGAACTAAATATATCACTAGACTATGCTGGCCTGGCAAAGCTAAGTATGGGTGTTTCTGAAAGCGACGTAAAGGATCGTTCTTAAACCAGTTCGTTGCACCAAGCCCGATACCAAGAAATACAACACCTAACCAAGGGAAAATACCTACATAGTCATTTGAGTAAGACGGTAAATAAGGTCTAATGGTAGTAAATGGCCATAGGCCAGACACGATATTCAGTTGATATAAAGTGATGATGATAATTGCCAGTCCAATGCTAAGCTTGGGTTGTGATGCAAAGCCAATACAAATAATACTGGCGACAGCAATGAAGTGTAATACGCCAAAATAGATATAGTTCTTGGGAAACATAATCAGCGACATGATAGTAATTGCCAAGGCACTGAGCGCAATTTGCAACAAACGAATAGAGAACTTTCTCCAACGGATCCTAGTGCCATGAGACAAATGCAATGACGCTCCTAGGCACAAAAAAAATGAGATCAGGATCACGTGTCTAAAACTTCTCCATCCTTCACCGTCGGGTGTATTCCAATCGACATAGCCGAAAAATTTCAAATCATAGATAAAATGAAAAATAACCATCAATACGATGGCAAAAGTGCGCAGTAAGTCGAGGGTGAAGATCCGTTGTGAAAACAAAAAGTAACTCCAAGTGAATAGAATAGCAAAGACCAACACGGAGTAGGGTAAGCTCTTTTGTTTGGCAATTCAAATGGCATAAAAAAGCCGAGCATTTCGCTCGGCTAAAGGCCCTCTAGTACCCAATCACACAGAGGCGGGAACACAAGTATCTAATTACTGTCAAAAAAAATGATCGGTTTGCTTACTTTGGCTGTTTTTACATTAAACTTTTGTAATAACATCAAACTGCAATGAAAGAATTAGCATGGGAGAAGGTGTATTCGTAACTATCAAACAGTAAGGCCCAGCCATAAGGATTTTTTGTTCGTACCTCTGGGTGGAACGGGGGAGATAGGCATGAATATGAATCTTTATGGACACAGCGATAGTTGGCTAATGGTAGATTGTGGCGCAACATTTAAAGCCCCTTTAAACCCAAATGACGACAAGGACGAAAGTGCCAAAACATATGATGTCGTTGCCGCTGATCCTACCTTTATAGAAAATCGGCAAGAAAGTTTAAGCGGTATTATTATCACGCACGCACATGAGGACCACGTTGGTGCCTTACCCGCGCTTTGGGAACGCTTTAAGTGTCCAATTTATACCACTGCATTCACGGCGGAAGTGCTCAGAAGAAAGCTTTATTACACCGCAATATCAGGCCTAGTCACCATTGTTGTTGTAGAACCGGGACAGGTTCTTGATATTGGTCCATTCTCGGTCACTTGGTTACCCATTACGCACTCACTTCCTGATGCACAGGCCTTATTTATTCAAACACCTGTTGCTTCTGTTTTCCATACAGCAGACTGGAAAATTGACTTCAATCCAATTACTGATGAGCCCTTCCAACCCGCTTTGTACAAAGCACTTAAAAGCATCAAGCCAAGTGCGATGGTGTGTGATTCAACAAATGCACTCAGAGAAGGATACTCGGTTTCCGAAGGAGATTGTGAGCTTGGTTTATTGAGGACATTTCAGAAGCAATCAAATCGAATTGTGGTGACTTGCTTTGGCAGCAATGTGGCGAGATTAATTAGCCTCGCTAGAGTTGCAGCGAAAACGGGACGTTATATGACCCTACTTGGTCGGTCATTAGAGAACATGTATAGCATTGCGAGAGCAACCGGATATTGGCCAGATGAGCTGAAAATTGCCCATCGTAGACACATCGGCTTTTTACCTAAACATGAAGTACTGATTGTCGCAACCGGCAGCCAAGGCGAACCCCGTGCGGCTTTAGGAAAACTGGCTGCAGGAACGCATAGAGATTGTGAGCTTGAAAGTGGTGACACTGTCATTTTTAGTGCCATCACTATCCCAGGTAACGAGAAGCCCATTGAAAAGATGGTTTCAGGACTGCGTGAAAAAGGCGTAGAGGTGATTAACTCTGAAAACAGTGAGCAGGTGATCCACGCTTCAGGGCATCCCTGTCAATCAGATTTAAGTGATATGTATGGGTGGGTATCGCCCAAAATCGCGATTCCGGTACATGGTGAAGCGGAGCACATGCAAGCCAATGCAAAGGTTGCGGCCGAGGCGGGCATTAAACAGCAGTTAGTAGGGCAAAATGGCGATGTCTTTCAGCTAGCCCCAAGCGTAGCTTTAATTCGAAAGGCAGTTAACACAGGACGAATTGACATAACGGGCCTTCCAAAAGCGGAACAGTAATCTAAACCAACAAGGTTATTTATTTTGACGAAATAAGGGAGGGATTATGTCGTTTATGGAAAAACACATTCCCTTTAACTTGGTTTTTCTTGCATGAATAAGCTCCTAGATTGGGATCACGCACACGTGATAACAACCCAAGGACTGATTCATGAAATCAATAGTTAAGCAACCCGCCGCGTTAGCAGTCATTGCCGGCATTTCGTCTCTCACTTTCGCACCATCAAGCATGGCCGGAATTGAACTGTTATATGTGGAAACAGACAAGGGTAATACCAAAGTCGTACTGGGAGGTTATGCCAAAGCAGACATTCGTCACGTCAATGGCGATATCGCTTATCAAGACTATTGGGTTGCCAATTTTCCTGGGGGAGAGCCGATTGAAACCTCTCACACAGGATTCAATGTTCGTGAATCTCGAGTTAACTTTAAAATAACTCACGGTGAAGTGAGTGGTTTTATTGAGTGGGATTTCTACGGTGGCGGCGGAAACGAGGTCGTCAGCAATAGTTCGAATGAACGATTACGTCATTTCTACATTACATACAAAAATTGGATGGTTGGTCAGAACTGGTCCACATTTATGCCCTTGGCCGCGTTGCCAGAAAGCCTAGATTTCGGAGGGCCGCACGTAGGTGAAGTATTTATCCGTCAAACTCAAGTACGTTATACCAGCGGTAATTGGCAGTTTGCGATTGAAAACCCAGAAACAAATGGTGATGGCGATAATGGCACTCCAGCTAGCGCTGTAGGTGGGACAGGCACTCAGATCGATAGAGATGAATCTATTCCAGATTTGGTTGTTCGCTACAATCACAAAGCAGATTGGGGACAATTGTCGTTTGGAACCTTACTTAGAAAAGTAGACCAAGGAGGCATCGACGAGACCGCATTAGCTGCAAACTTTTCTGGACGTATAAAAACAGGTGGCAAAGATGATTTTCGTTTCCAAGTGAGTGTTGGTGAGCCCGGTCGTTACGTTGCAGCAGCACTAACGCCCGATATTGTCACTACACCTGCCGAAGAGGTTGTAGTGGAAGAAACCACTGCATTTACTGTGGCATATCGACATTTTTGGAGTGACTCATGGCGATCTACTGTATTTTATGGTGCCGCTCAAACCGATGTATTAGAGCGAGAGAGGTCACACTGGGGCATCAATCTAATTACTGATGTGACCGAACAAATGAACGCAGGTGTAGAGTTTGGGGAGTATGCCATTGATGATAGTAATCTAGATGCGATTTCTTCAGTGTATGCGCAATTTTCTTTGAAGTTTAACTTCTAAAGTGCAATGAGTACTGCTGTTGGTTGACTGTTTTTCGCATCAACAGTCAACTAAATGATAATGTGTAAGGTTTAGCAGTAGTATTCTTCTTTATTGTGTAGCGCATCCCTGAGGTGCGCTACCAATAATTTTAGTTTCTGATCTGGCTGGCGAGACTTTGGATAAACAGCATACATTCCCATTCGCTTACCGGCATAACTTGATAATACCTCTACTAGATGTTTATCTTCTAACTCCTCGTGCACCAATGCTTTTGGCAAAAAGGCAATACCGAGATCACACAAAGCGGCATTTCGAATCGCATTTAAATTGTTAGTATGAAAGCGGCCTTTTACTTGAATCTGACGGTCTTCGCCTTCAATCTTTACTGGCCAAATATCAGTACCAGCGCTCTCAAATTTATAAATTAAACACTCGTGCTTATCTAAGTCGCTAGGCTCACTTGGGGTGCCGTTTGCCGTCAAGTATGCAGGAGATGCGCAAATAACCCATTGGCTATCTATTAAGCGTCGAGCTATCAGCGAACTGTCTTCAAGGTATGCAGTGCGAATGGCAAGATCATAGCCTTCACCAATAAGGTCAACAAAGCGATTATTGATTTGAAGCTCTACCGTAATTTTTGGGTACTGTTTACAAAAATCAGCGACCGCTGCACTAAGGATCAGATTTGCAGAAACAACAGGCATGGTAATTCGAATATTGCCTCGCATTTCATCCGCATAGCCCGTGACTGCGTTTTCAGCGTCTTGCATAGCTAGTTTCGCCAGTCGAGCCTTCCCATACAGCGTTCGACCAGCATCAGTGAGATTGAGTTTACGAGTAGTACGATATAGTAGTTGCACGTTGAGGCTGGCTTCTAAACGGCCAATACGCTTACTAACAACTGAGTTTGTTAAAGACAGTTTTTCAGCTACTTTTGAAAACGAGCCTTCGTCCACGACTTGGACGAAAAGAACTATATCATCGGCTTTTACCATTCGCGTGCTCCATTTATGCGACTAATGTCTGATTTCAGGTCGTCAAACTAGATAGGTTTGGACGTTAACGGCGAGAATCAGCACTCGCAGGGCCTTTATCGATATTAATCACTATTATTCAGTGATTATGTCAAAAAAGGAAAATAACATTGTCTTTATGCATAATATATCAATTGATTAACAAGGAGTAGAGTTCTTTCCATTCTGCATTCTCTTAACAATTTTTTAATAATTGCCCAATGCAAGACCAAAGAGCCGCAGACAATTTGATACATAAAAAGAGGACAAACACGTGAACGAAACTACTTATGGATTGCTGGCTCTCTTGCCAATCGTACTTGCAGGAATACTACTTATTGGTTTGCAATGGTCAGCAAAAAAAGCAATGCCAGTGGTACTTGCCGTAACCGCTGTTATTGCTATTTTTGTTTGGGACATGACCTTCAATAGAGTGTCATCTTCTGTTATCCAGGGTTTAATTATCACGATTTCTGTACTGTGGATTGTATTTGGCGCAATATTTTTACTCAACACTTTGAAACACACTGGTGCGATTGCCGTTATCCGCGCTGGTTTCACCAATGTTTCTCCAGACCGTCGAGTACAAGCAATCATTATCGCATGGTGTTTTGGTACATTCATCGAGGGCGCATCTGGTTTTGGTACACCTGCTGCCATTGCCGCGCCTTTGTTGGTTGCAATTGGCTTTCCAGCTTTAGCAGCTGTATTAATGGGCATGATGATTCAAAGTACGCCAGTGTCATTTGGTGCCGTGGGCACCCCTGTTGTGATTGGTGTTAACAAAGGCCTCGATTCTACAACAATCACCGCACAGCTTTTGCAGGAAGGGATGCAGTGGGATGCATTTATTCAACTGATCACAAGTCAGGTTGCTATTATTCACGCCATCGTGGGTACATTTATGCCTTTGTTTATGGTGATGATGTTGACTCGATTCTTTGGCAAAAATAAAAGTTGGACCGAAGGTTTGCGCGTTCTACCATTTGCTATTTTTGCAGGCTTAGCCTTTACAATCCCGTATGCGTTAACAGGGGTTTTTCTTGGTCCTGAGTTTCCCTCATTGATGGGGGGCTTAGTTAGCATGGCGGTTGTTGTTACGGCTGCCAAGCAAGGCTTTTTAATGCCTAAAACGCATTGGGATTTTGCGCCAAAAGCAGAGTGGCCGGCGGCATGGTTGGGCAAGCTAGTGATTGATGATGTGAAAAAAGAATTAGAAACCGTCGGCAAAAAGATCTCACCAGTGGTGGCATGGATGCCATATCTTCTCGTGGCATTACTGTTAGTGTGTTCACGCGTGTTTGTTGAGTTCAAAGCGGTATTGACAGATGTGACATTGAGCTTCTCTTCTATACTTGGTGAAACCGGTATAAATGCTGGCTTTAGCCCACTTTATTTGCCAGGTGGTTTGTTATTGATTAGTGCTATTTTTGCCGCGTTAATACAGTCCAATAAACCCGGAGGCGCACTTAGCGCAGCATTTAAAGATTCTAGCAAAACCATCCTTGGAGCCGGCTTTGTATTGATATTTACTATCCCAATGGTCAGAATATTTATTAACTCAGGTGTTAATCTTTCTGAACTCATGAGTATGCCAGTCGCCAGTGCTGAATTGTTCGCGAATGTTTTTGGTAGTGCTTTCCCAATGATAAGTGCGACAATAGGGGCCTTAGGTGCTTTTATCGCCGGTTCAAATACTGTGTCAAATATGATGTTTAGTCAATTTCAGTTTGAAGCGGCCATGAATTTGCAGATTTCACCAACGATTCTAATTGCAGCGCAAGCTGTGGGTGCTGCTGCAGGGAATATGATTGCGATTCACAATGTGGTTGCAGCTTCAGCGACAGTGGGACTGCTAGGGCAGGAAGGCGCGACTTTAAGAAAAACAATTTTACCGACACTGTATTATGTTGTCTTCACTGGCATCATTGCTATGTTAGCCATTTATGTCATTGGGTTTACAGGACCATTAGTATGAGCGGACGAGAACCAACAGATTCAGGGCACGACGATAGTATACTGAACAACAATGAACACGCACATCATCAAGCCGAAGCGCTTCAGGTCGATGCTGATGTTTATTACGCGGGTGTCAATAATCGAGAGGTTCTGGCGTGCAGTGATGATGATGTTTTAGCGCAATTGAACACCATTCTCGATCCACAGTTTATTCAGGCAGACCCAAAGAAGAATGAGCACTATCGCGTAGGATGGCGTTCAGGAGGAGGCAGTGCGACTGCGGTCGTATTTCCTCAGACCCTAGTTGCACTCTGGCAGGTCTTGAAAGTGTGTGTGTCAACCAATGCTATTATCGTCATGCAAGCCGCAAATACAGGTTTAACAGAAGGTTCCACGCCAAGCGGTAATCAGTATGATCGCCCCGTGATTGTGGTTAATACCTTGGCAATGGATAATTTATACTTGCTGAACCGTGGAGAGCAGGTTGTTAGTTTGCCAGGCGCGACTTTGCATCAACTGGAAAAGCAATTGGGCGAAGTAGGTCGGGCTCCTCATTCCGTTATCGGTTCGTCATGTTTAGGCGCATCAATTGTAGGAGGCGTGGCTAATAATTCAGGTGGTGCCCTAGTAAAAAGGGGTCCAGCGTACACTGAATTATCCATTTACGCACAAATAAACGAGCACGGCGAACTGTGTTTGGTTAATCATTTGGGTATCGACTTAGGTGATTCTCCAGAAAGTATTTTGAATAACCTACAAAATGGACAATTTAGTCAGGACGATATACCTAAAACAAGTAAGTTGGCGTCTGACCGTGAGTATGTTGAAAGAATTAGAGATGTTGAGGCTGACACGCCAAGCCGATTTAATGCTGATCATCGTCGCCTCTATGAAGCGAGTGGTTGTGCTGGCAAGCTTGCAGTATTTGCGGTAAGACTAGACACCTATCCAGTTGCAGAGCAAGAACAGACTTTCTACATAGGTACCAATAGCGAACGTGAACTTGCTGAACTGCGTCGTCAAATGCTGAGAACCATGGAAAATATTCCTGAAGTTGGCGAATATATGCATCGAGATATATTCGATGTTTCTAAGAAGTACGGCAAAGATACGTTTCTAAGTGTTTTGCATTTAGGTACAGACCAACTCCCCAAATTGTTTTCAATCAAAGGACGTATAGATGCTGTGCTGAATAAAATTTCATGGCTTCCTAATGCTATTACTGACAAGTGTCTACAGTTAATGAGTTATTTATTTCCATCTCATTTGCCAAAGCGCTTACTCGCTTATCGCGAAAAGTATGAACACCACTTGATATTGAAGATGAGCAATCAAGGGATACATGAAGCAGAAGTGTTCTTGAACACGTTTTTCAAAGAATCTCCTACTGGGGACTTCTTTATTTGCGACAAAGATGAAGCCCAACGCGCCTATTTGCATCGATTTGCTGCGGCAGGCGCCGCCATTCGTTATCAAACGATGCGAGAGAAAAGCGTTGGAGACATATTGGCGTTGGACATCGCGATACCAAGAAATCAATTAGATTGGCTTGAAAAACTGCCGCCTGACATAGAGCAGTCTATTGATAAAAAACTGTACTACGGCCACTTCTTTTGCTACGTGTTTCATCAAGATTACATCTTGAAGAAAGGAAGCGACCCGAGCGCCGTGAAAAAGGCGATGCTTAATCTCTTGAACCAGCGCGGTGCGAAATATCCAGCAGAGCACAACGTGGGTCATTTGTATGAAGCGGAGCCAGATTTAAGGCAGTTTTATCAAGAACTGGATCCGACCAATACGTTCAATCCAGGAATTGGTAAAATGGAAAAAACAAAACGAAACTGTTCTTGTTGTCATTAAGTCATAAACTTAATAAATGATGGAATCGATAAAAGGTATCAAAACGTCGATGAAAGTATAACTTGAGTCGTGACAAATGAGTCTGTGTGAGGTAAATTTCGATTCTGGCTAAGTTATAAGCAATATAAGTCAGGACTCTAACTTCTATCATAAAGAAGCAGATGTATTTTTAGCCTTCGGACTTTTATGACGACACTGTTTGCTCGACACTACAATTTTAAGCCTCAAACGGTTTTGTTCGAATTCACACGATATGTGCTCTTTTCTTTTTGCCTTTTTTTTGCAATTATCGCTAAATTAAGTGCTTCAACGCCACTTCATGAATCTCCTCGGTTATTGCATTTGGACACTTCTGATGGTTTAAATCAGAACACTGTATATGACCTCTTAATAGACAAAACTGGTTTTTTATATGTTGGGACTGAGGAAGGTCTCAATCGTTACGATGGCCACAATGTTATTAGTATTGAGGGTGAAAACCGTGAGTTTATTAGTAACCCAATATATGTTTTATTTGAGGATAGTCGCGATAAGATTTGGATATCCACCGGATTAAGTGGCGTCTATAAATTTGATTTGGCGACACGTAAAACTGAGCAAGTGTTTGCTGGAAAATATCTGAATGACGAAAACTGGCATCAGTATGTAGAATCTATTGTCGAGGATGATGAAGGGAATATCATTATAGCCGCGAATCAACAAGTGATTCGATATAGTTATGAAAGTGAGCAAACCGAAATACTATTTGAGCTAACGGAAGCTCAGATAAACGACACGCAGGATATCAGAGTGGCGCTTAAGTCCGGTGATATTCTGTTAGTTGGAACAAACCGGGGCCTGTATTCTAAAAATTTGCAGAATCAAGAAGTCCGACAAATAGATTTTATCAGCTCCGTTGATGGTTTATCCAAAACGGTCAATAACAATGACGTCAAAAAACTTAGGCTTTTTAGCAATGGCAACCTTTGGATTGGGACAGTCGAAGGTTTATATCGAACGTCACTTTCAGCATTAAAGCAACATGTTTTAAATGACTCGCTTATGCCAAACGTAAGTGTTATCGATAGAACAAACAATATTTGGTCTATAGAGAACGTGGATGAAGACACGGTTTACGTCGGCACGGACAAAGGTTTATATCAATCAGACATTGAAAACACTCACTTTACTTTGCTCTTGCAACCCAAACAGGATCTCGAAGAAGTATCCTTCAAACGGATTTATACAATAGAGCATGATCGGCAGGGTAATATCTGGTTTGGAACAAAGTTTAATGGTGCAATGTTTTGGTCACCTACGAGCACTGATTTCTTGGAAATTACAAATTTTACTACCACACCCGACAGCCAAAAGTTAAGCAACAATATTGTCTGGGGTCTGCATCAACATCAAGATGGAGAATTGTGGGTAGGCACTGAAAATGGTTTAAATAAGGTTGATTTGTCCACTGGAAACATCCAACAGTTTATGACATCTCAAGTAGTTGAACCAACCTATACGGAATCGTCCATAGGTCAAATTATCAGTGTGAGTGAAGACGAATTGTGGTTGGCAACCGGAGACGGGTTGAGAACATTTAATACTCGCGACAACTCTGTTGGTTTTTTCGGCGAGGAGGGAAGCGAGACTCAGGCTTTGTTTAAGGGCTACTCATGGTCTATTGTCAAGGAGGACGAAAATATTGTTTGGTCTCTGCATGATGCTGAGCTAGTTAAATTTAATCTAAAAGACAAATCGAGTGAAACCTTCATAATCGACGAGCCGGGTTTTAATCATAATAACCTTCGCAGTATTATTGGGTTTGACATAAGAACATCCAACTTATTGCTTTCTGACGCTGGTAGGTTAATAGGTTTTAATACCAAAACCCAGAAGCTCTCAGTGCTACACTCGATTGTCAAAGAGGGGGCTACCTTGGAGATGCTTCCATCAGATTGGCTTAGAGACACAAAGAATAATTTTTGGTTAGCATATGCTGGAAGAGGATTGTTTCAACTTGATGGCAACACATTCGAGCAAATAGCTGAGTTAAATAAAAGTAACTTCTTACCAACAAATTTGGTGTATGACTTGGCTCTCGATTATCAAGATAATCTTTGGTTCTCATCTCACTCTGGGCTGCACGAACTGAACACTGATACCATGTTTGTTTCTTCTTATCAGTACATTCATGGTGTTTCTTCAACTGAGTTCAATAGTGGTGCACATGCTGTTTTATTGGATGGTCGTCTAGCTTATGGTTCAACTAAAGGCTTAACGATATTTTCTCCAGTTGAAGTTAGCTTGAATAAGGTTGTCGACCACAGCGAACCCGTCATAACCGACGTTAGCCTTTTCTCTGGGCCGTTAAATCTGCCGCTTAAAGCATTAAACGATATGACCTTAGAAATGGAACACGACGACTTGGGCTTGAGCATTGGTTTCTCGTCTTTAAACTACCGAGCAGTTGAAACAGAGCGTTACAACTATCGGTTGATCAGTAACGATAAGGTGATTAATTTCCCAGGAACGGTTAAGAATAGAGTCGAAATTTCTAGCTTGCCTCCTGGAAATCACGTGCTTGAAGTTTTCAAGCAACAGGGATTAAGTTCACCCAATTCATCAGCAAAACTGTTCATCACGGTTAACTATGCGCCACTGCTTTCACCACTAGCGATTGGGCTTTATGTTGTCTTTTTCTTCTCAGCCTTATTGATTTTTATTATCAGAAGAAACCATACGCAAAAAGTGTTAGCCAAGGCTAATCAGCAGATTGGGCTCTATAATAAGCGCCTAACTAGCGCACTAAAGGCAAGTAATTCTGATATCTGGGAATGGTCTTCGCAAACGAAGCTAATGACAACCACTAGATTAAAAAACGACTTGGGCTATACAGAAGAGTCCAATCAGCTTGAATTTGAGAAACACCTTGGCTTGATTCATGAGGTTGATCGCTTGCAATATCTATCAGCTTGGCGTCAGTTTATACGAGGCGAAGACGAGCAGTTCGATAATACATATCGAATGTTACACAAAAATGGTGAGTACTTGTGGTTTAGAGACGCAGGGAGTATTTCGAGCGGTAACGATGCTGATATTTTTGTGACAGGAACCTATACGAACGTAACGGAAAGTATGGCTTCAAAAGAGCGCCTTAAGTTATTTGGCGATGCCTTCAAACACACCAGAGACTGGGTAATTATTCTCGACAAAAACAAGTTGCCATTAGGGGCAAACCCCAGTTTTTGCAAAGCCTTTTCTATCAATGAAAATACCGAGTTTACTAAACAATTTCGAACGCTTTATAACAAGTTGGGGAACGTAAAACAGCACTTCATTTCTCAACTATCCAATCTAAAACCGGGTGAAAGATGGAAGTCAGAAATTGAGCTCAGTTTGTCGGATAAACCAGTTACGACAATCACCGACGTTAACGCTATTGCCGACGAGAATGATGAACGTTTAATTGAATATTATCTTGTGATAATGACGGATATCACTGAGCAGAAAGAGGCGCAAAAAAGTTTACAGCGTTTGGCCAATTATGATGTGTTAACGGGTTTGATAAACCGCACGATGTTAATTGAACGCCTCAAAACATCTATATTATACGCGCGACGTCATAGCACTAGTCTTGCTGTTGTATTTATTGATCTTGATAGATTCAAGCCGATCAACGATACCTTTGGCCATGAAGCTGGTGATATTGTGATTGTAGAGATTGGTAAACGCATCCAGCAGCAGTTCAGAGAAAACGATGCGGTATCTCGTTTAGGTGGAGATGAGTTCGTAGTTGTCTTAGAAGAAGTGCATGGTATTGCAGATGTTAACCGCCTAATTGGTAATATATTGGAAGTAATTGAACAGCCTATTTATCTTGGTGCTCAATCGGTTAGTGTATCAGCAAGTGCCGGTATTGCTATGTATCCAGATGATGCGATGGATGCTGAAAGCTTACTTCGAAATGCCGATGTGGCGATGTACAGCGCGAAAGAGTCGGGCAAAAACCGTTTCCAACATTTTACGTCAGCTATGAATGATCGTGTGCAGCAAGATATGCTAATGCAAAACAAACTGAAGGTTGCGGTCGGTCGCAACGAGTTTGAGAACTACTATCAGCCGATTATTGATGTAAATACCAAGCAAACAGCGGGCTTCGAAATGCTGATGCGCTGGAATACCAACAATCAGTTTATTTCGCCTGGTGTGTTTATTCCTATCGCTGAACAAATTGGTTTGATTGTTGATATGACGATGCAAGCGATAGAGCGCGGCCTGAAGGACGTAGCTAGCTGGTATGCTGAGGGCTTTGATGGTTATATGGCGATTAACCTGTCTGCAAAACATTTTTCAAGTAGGCCTGATTTTGAAAAGATTTTGAGCCTGCTTGCTGAGCATAAACTGCCGCCCTCATGTTTACGCTTTGAAATTACTGAAGGCCTGTTAGTTGATGATAATAATAATACACTCGATTATATGCATGAAATGAGAGAGTTAGGCTTCAAAATCTCTTTGGATGATTTTGGTACTGGTTACTCGAGTTTACGATACCTCAAAGACTTCCCAATCGATGTGTTAAAAATCGATAAATCCTTCGTTGATGATATAGATGTCGATAGTGGTACCGAATCGATTATCGAATCGACACTGATTATGACGAAAATGCTGAAAATGGACACTGTTGCAGAGGGAATAGAAACACCTAATCAAGTGGCTTATTTCAGTAAGACACATTGTCGTTACTTACAAGGTTATTATTTCTCTAGGCCAGTAAATAACCAAAACTGTTATGAATTGTTACAAAAAGACTGGAACTTGCAGTTTTCTGAAGCGAAGTCCATACAAGACGAAGCGTCCTCAAATTAATTTCATCACCGCGTCATTCCTGCCTTTGCGATAAATTCATCGGTTTACTTAGCTGTTATTTTTTTAAACATCGTAAAAAACTGAGAATAACAATGAAAAAAACCTATTGTATATTCTCATTTATCTATCATTATTATAGGTATGTGAAAATATTGTAAATTATGGAATAAATATGCCTTTAGATGATGCTAACTTGATATCGCAAGATAATGTCGCCTCACCACTATCTATGCTTTATCAATGGGAAGCAGAACGCCCTGACGATTTGTTTTTAACACAACCGAAGGGTAGTCAAGAAGTTACTTATACTTGGGCGGAAACAGCCCAAGCTGCAAGGAAAGTTGCTGCAGGCTTAAGAGCGCTAAATTATCCAAAAGGCAGTCGAATTGCGATCCTATCAAAAAACTGCGCTGAGTGGATGATCGCTGACCTTGGTATTATGATGGCAGGGCATATTTCAGTCCCCATTTTCGCGACGGCGGGAAAAGATACGATTCAATACGTTCTCGAACATGCGAATTGTCCACTCATATTTGTTGGTAAGTTAGACAGCATGGAAGCACAAGTTGCAGCTATTCCAGATAGTGTTGAAAAGGTTGCTCTACCTTACCCTAACATTCCTGTTAAGACTTCTTGGGAGAGCTTCACGAGCGTGGATCCTGTGCTTGATAGTCCCGTGCCTGACATGAACGAGATCATGACCATCATTTATACTTCTGGGAGTACTGGTCAGCCTAAGGGCGTTGTTCATACATACAAAACTATTTGTTGGGCGGCGAGAAATAGCTTAAATGCATTGTCAGTATCCAAAGACGACAGGATACTTAGTTATCTACCCTTGGCGCACATCACTGAGCGTGTGCTAGTAGAAATTGCAAGTTACTACTCAACGATGCAAATACGCTTTGTTGAGTCTTTAGATACATTTACGCGAGATGTAAAGGCATGCCAACCAACTTTGTTTATCTCTGTTCCGCGTTTATGGACTAAGTTCCAGATGGGCGTACTCGCCAAGATCCCTCAGAAGAAACTTAGCTTTTTGTTAAGTATTCCCTTTGTTGGCAAAAAAGTGGCAAAGAAAATTCGTAATGAAATGGGGCTCGGTTCTGCGCGTTTGTGGGCATCGGGTTCAGCACCTTTAGCGCCAGCTACCATAGAATGGTTTTTAAGTATTGGCATTGAAATTTCTGAAGGTTGGGGGATGACTGAAAACAGTGCTTATGGCACTAGCAGCGTCCCGTTCCGAGCGGATAAGATTGGCTGTATTGGTAAAGCCTATGATGGTGTGGATGTTCGTATCGCTGATGACGGAGAAATACAGGTTAGTTCTCCATGTAATATGATTGGATATTATAAAGAGCCTGAAAAAACCGCTGGCGTGTTCACCAACGACGGTTACCTCCGAACAGGTGATAAAGGGGTTATCGACAGTGAAGGTTATGTGAAGATAACAGGGCGTTTAAAAGATATCTTTAAAACCGAAAAAGGGAAGTATGTAACGCCGGCGCCAATTGAGGCGAAACTGATGGAAAACCCTATTATTGAACAAGTTTGTGTTACAGGCACTAACTTACCCCAGCCTATTGCGTTGTTAGTGCTTTCTGAGGAAGCTCGTGCACACAATAAAACAGTCATTGAGCAGAGCCTTCAAGTGACGCTAGATGATGTCAATTCAGGTCTTGAAAGTCACCAAAAGCTCGATCGTATAGTGGTGTTCATAGAAGAATGGTCAATTGAGAACGATTTGTTGACGCCAACATTGAAAGTAAAACGGCACGTTATCGAAGAAAAGTTCAAGTCAGTTATTTTGACGAATTACACGGATAGTGTGGTCTGGAACGATTAAGATCATTTTTTATTATTTTAAAAGCGGCATTAGCCGCTTTTTTTATATGTAAATTTTATAATATGGTATGTAATCTTATACATATTGCAAAAGGTGATAAAGATATAATCTTGCTGTAAACAAATAGAGTGGAATGAGCATATGAAGAAAATTACCGTATTTACCTCTTTGTTCATTTTATTTCTGACTGCTGCGAGTGCAAATGCGGAACTGGTCATGATCGTAAATAAAGCGAATGCTTCAAACATCGATGCTAAATCAGTACAACGCATTTATCTAGGAAAAGAGAAAAAGTTTAGCAACGGTAATGTTGTAAATCCCATCAACTTTTCTAGTGGACACCCGCTACGTTCGGATTTTGATGAACAAGTCTTGGGTAGAAGTTCAAGTCAGGTCTCGGCCTATTGGTCGAAGTTGGTTTTCACCGGGAAGGGCGTACCGCCCGCAGAACTGAATGATACGGCAGCAATTATCGCTGCTATCGAGAGTGATACAAATGCGATTGCTTACTTGGATAGCGCTGATGCCGGAGACACAGTGTCGATAATCAAACTGAATTGATTATCCGCTATAGGAAAAGTACCTGGATGCACGACCAGAAAACTGAATAGCAATAAATAGAGGGCGATCTGCAAAGGATCAAAACGTTGCCCTTAAAAGTCATAGTAAAGTCGAAAATGGATGAGCACTTGCACTGTAACGCTAGAGTAGAGTTTTGCCATTTTTTTGTGCTTCCTCACTTAGCGAATAAAACACACACAATCTGTTATAGAGGAAAGTCAACTATGTTGAAAAAAATGTTCTTTGCAGCAACCTTGCTACTGGCAGCAAACTCAGCCTTTGCTGAACTTGTCGTCGTTGTTAATCCGGCAAATGGGAATGCACTTGATTCAAAAACTGTCCAGCGAATCTTCTTAGGTAAAGATAAGAAATTTGCAGATGGCAATGAAACGATTGCGGTTAATCAAGTTGCCGACAACCAGATTCGTCAAGAATTCGATGAGGCTGTCTTAGGTCGAAGCTCAAGCCAAGTTTCAGCTTATTGGTCGAAGCTTGTTTTCACGGGCAAAGGTATACCACCAAAAGAAGTTGCGAATGACGCAGAAGTCGTTGATCTAGTATCTAAAAATCCGAGTGTCATTGGTTACATCAATAAGTCATCTGTAACTGACGCAGTTAAAGTCGTTGAATTGTAAGGACATGAACATGATAAAATTTAATAGTAAACTAGCAGTAGTTGCAACAGCAGTGATTGCTACTTTTCAAGCGCAAGCAGACGTTCGAATTAACGGCTTCGCAAATCTTACTGGCGGTATTACGAGCAGTGACGACACCTTGTATGGGTATGAAGACCGCCTTGACTTTAGTTCACAGAGTTTGTTCGCTATTCAAGTAAGTGGTGACATCAATAGCAGAACGACCGCAACCGGTCAGGTTGTAGCGCGCGGCAGTAATGATTTCTCTGCTGACTTTGAGTGGGCATACCTTACATACGAGATTAGCGACAAAACCAGCATTTCTGGTGGTCGATTGAGAATGCCTTTATTTAGGTATTCCGCTTCATTGGATGTAGGTTACTCCTATCACTGGGTAGCGGCGCCGCAATCAGTTTATAATGTTCCTTTTAACAATATTGAAGGCGTTAGACTTGATTATTCTGACTACTCAGGTGACTTGGAATACACCTTTCAAGCAACGACGGGTACGATTGATAATGAATTTACATTAGGTGGCGCCAGCGCAAATCTAAACGTTGAAAATGTTGTTGTATTGACAGGGGATTTCACTTATAACAATTGGAAGTTCCGCGGTGTTTATGCAACAGGTAAAGCAACTTTTGATATACCTACTTTAGCGCCGACTATAGGGCAACTCGAGCAGCTTGCACCTGATTTAGCGAGTACACTTGATGCAAATGATGACACTGGTGTCTTCTATGGTGCGAGTATCGAGTACGATACATTCAATTGGTTTGTTGCAGCCGAGTTTACTGGCGTTGAAATCGAACAGTCATTCTATCCTGACGAGCTTAACTACTATGTGACAGCAGGTATTAGAACAGGTAAATGGACTCCGTTTATTACCTATGAAAAGTCTGATTTGAATAACCCACCAAAATTTTTAGATGAAGTTGCTGCAGCTCCTGCACCATTTCAACCTGCGTTAACTCAAATTGTTGTTGGTGTTCAGCAACTAGCACTCGCTGAGGAAAGTACCGTTTCTGTTGGCGCTCGCTATGACTTAGACACAAACTTAGCACTCAAAGCAGATATTACTCGCAACACTAATGACCTTGATGATACCGACAGAACCTTACTTAGGTTTGCGGTTAACTATGTTTTTTAGTTTGGTGTAGCGCGTTACTCGCTCCCGATTAATATCTATAAAGATGACTACCCACAGGCGTGAGTAGTCATTTTTTTTTATTGCGGATAACGGCCTTGCAAACCTGCGTACAACAAATCTGCATAATTATCTTGTTGGCTATCTATTTCGCGTAAAACTTCCACCAGATGCTCATTATCTTCGCGACCATCCCATATTTTAATATATGTCCCTTCTTTGTAACCATGATCTTGCCTAAAGAAGTTCAACACATTTTTACCCACATATTGAGCGAACAAATCATCTGAAGTCATTTCTGCTTGTTTGACAATATGCATAAACAGGGCAATGTCAAAGCGTTTAGCGACACAAAGTCCAGCCATTAACTCTAAGTTTTCAACTAAATTTGCGGATGCAAAATCAATGTTTTTTCCGTCAAAAGTCACGCTGGTATGTTGGTCATTTAAGGATGCCGCAAGCTCATTTGCAGCGGCTTGAATATTGCCATTATGCTGAATGATGATATGGGATAAGGCAAAATGCCAAATATCAACAAGTTCCATTTGTACTTGGGGAAGATCAAGGCGCTGTGCTTTCCACCATTTCCAGCCATGATGCTCAATGGCTTCCACTGACTCTATCATTGCTGCTCTCAAGTAACTGTAACCAGCGTGTAACCATTGTGGGTTTACTTTTTTATTCATACCATCTTGCAGGTCTAACATGGTCGATAATTGGGTTTCACTTAACATTGCTCATTCTTCTCCTCAAAAACATTGGTGAGATTGTATCGACTTAGAAAGCGAAGCACTAATGATTTATCCGTCATGCGAAGATTATCACAGCACCAAAAGTGTGCGCGAAATGCATTAAAGTGCACAAGTAGCAAACATCCCGCTCCTTGTAGAGTAAACAAAAAATCATAAGTGTATGATTTATATATAAATTGCGAGTTGGCAATGAATTTGCAAACACATTGGTGTTGTGTGTGTGTTCAACCCCACGCGGAATATGGGTGTCGTGTCCCATGTTTCGCTGAACACTTAGCCCAGCAAGCTTTTGTCCTTAGCTTGCTGGGTTTTTTCTTATTCTCAATGACATCAAATGCTGAATCATGGCATAGTATATCCATCGCAAATGGACCTCACGAGAAGTAGTGCTAACCCTATATCCTTCCAACAAATTAGAGCATCTAAGCTATTTGCTTAACGCCGTTATCCAGAAAAGTGAACAAGCTGTTCTAGCGCCTAAAATTATCTTAGTCGAGAGTACAGGGATGCAACATTGGTTAAATATGCAGATTGCGCAACATAGCGGTATTGCTATGAATTTGTCTTTTCCAATGCCAACACGTTTTGTATGGCAACTGTGTCGCGATATTTTGGGAGATGATAAGGTGCCTTTGCAATCGCCCTACAAACGGGAAGTAATGCAATGGCGAATTGAGGAAATACTAGCGTCTCCAGCTTTCATTGAGCAAGGGTTTGAAGCAAAGCTAGAAATGTATTGGCACTCGCAAGATTCCAACACAACTGAACTGAAAAGGCTTGATCTCGCTCGACTTATTGCGGATACATTTGAACAATATTTAATGTTCCGTCCGCAATGGTTACTAGATTGGGAAGCGGGCGAATCGATTGCGTCTGGTGCTTCCTCCGATAGAGTGAATGCAAGTATACTCAAACATGAACAATGGCAGCGTTGGATATGGTTAGCGTTAGTCAAACAGGAACCAAACCACCCGGTTCGACTGCAAAAAAACGCAGTAGAGGCACTTGCAAAAAGTAAGCACGTATTACCCAAAGAAATACATTTTTTTGCGATTAATACCATGGCGCCACAAACCTTGGATTTCTTCAATCAAATCGCAAAGTATTCACATATTCACTTCTATCATTTAAACCCGTGTATTGACTATTGGGGAGATGCGAGCTCTGACAAAGCGATTGCTGCAAAACTGAAACAAGGTCAAATTGATGCATGGGTATCGCAACAAAATATCAATCCTTTGTTGCGAAACCTCGGTGAACAGGGCAAAGATTTATTCAATCTGCTTTCGAATGCGAGCAATTACGAAATATCGGCCTTCGATGCTGATTATCCCAGCAGTTCGGTTGGCATAAGTTATCTTCATCAGGTGCAATCACAAATATTACAAGGTGAGAATGGGGGGAGCAATGCAACAGGCCTTGCAAGTAAAACAAACTCTGGCGCTGAGTCAAAGAACGACGAATCAATCGTACTGAGGTCATGTCATAGTCCTTTGCGTGAAGTACAAGTGTTACATGATTTTCTACTTGCTAAAATGGCAGATGATCCTGAACTTTCACCTCAAGATGTATTGGTGATGTGTCCAGCTATTGAAGACTACTCTCCGTATATTGGGGCGATTTTTGGTAAAGGTGTTAGAGAGCTAAACCGAGATGAAAACAAAAAGATCCCTTGCTCAATAGCGGATCGCACAGCACTTGATGCTGAACCTCTCATTGCGGCTTATATGCAATTATTATCGCTACCTGATAGTCGTTTTAGTGTGATTGAGTTACTGTCATTTCTGCAACTGCCCGCCGTAATGTCTAAATTCCAAATTCAATCGACAGACCTTGATATGTTCGAACACTGGATTGAACGTAGCAATATTTTTTGGGGCTTAAATGAGCAGCATCGACAAGCTGTTGTGGGCTCGCCGGAACAGAGTGCTTTTTATACTTGGGAATGGGGTTTATCTCGGATCTTAGAAGGTTTCGTACACGCCGATAACACGAGTATTCTTGCTGATGGCTGCGTGCCGGTAAACTTACTTGAAGGACAGTCCGCGCTGGCTTTGGGTAAACTTATTCAAGTGATTGAGAAGTTAGCACAATATCGTCAAACGCTCACTCAAATGCGCACGATGGATGAATGGAAGGCATACTTGTTAGCCTTGAAAGATGCTATTTTTAGCACCGCTGACGAGTCCGGTAACGATACTTATGCCTTGCATTTATTAAGTCAAACTCTGGGGCAGTTTTTCGAACATGTCGATATGGCTAAACACTATGATAAGACAGATGCAACAGCCAAAAAGTGGTCATATTTGAGTATCCGAAACGCCTTAAAACAATCATTTTCTTCCCCCGACAGTAGAAACCATTTTATGACCGGGCAAGTAACATTTTGCTCAATGATGCCAATGCGCAGTATTCCTTTTAAAATCATAGCAATACTCGGTTTGAACGATGAAGGGTTTCCGCGTAAAAACAGTCAAATTGATATTGACCTTATTCCCCAATTAGGCAGAAAAATAGGCGACCGTTCTCGTCGAGGGGATGATCGCTACCTCTTTTTGGAGGCCATACTGTCGGCAAGAGAAACATTGTACCTGAGCTATCAAGGACGCAGTATCAAAGACAATAAAGTGAAAGAGCCCAGCTTGGTGCTCAGCGAATTTACAGACTATATAGGTAAGCAGTTTGGCGAATTAGTAGGGCAATGTGAACAGCAGTCTTTGCACCCATTTTCATCTGAAAACTATGCCGCGCTACCAATACGTAAAGTACAGCAAAGTTATGATGTGGGCTGGTATCGATTGATGACGCTCATTCATCAAAATCAAATAAAGCCAAGCCGTGAGAGTTGTACTGAGCAAACGACTTGCGATGAGAATACGAGTGCACAGGCACCAATAAGCCTGAGTATGAATGATTTAGTACGATTTTATAAAGACCCGGTCAAAGCTTACGCAAATCAAGTTGAAGGTCTGTACTTAGATGAGGTTCAACCTAAGATACTGGATGTAGAGCCCTTTGTAGTCAATCATTTAGATAAATATAGCGTGATTCATTTCTGTACTGAAGAACTGAATAAAATGAATGCACATGACACACTTGAGCCGGTGAATGCAGGATCACCGATCCAATTGCTGCAACAACGTCTGCTAGGCTCTGGTGATATTCCAAGAGATGAAGTGAATAGGGCTACCTTAAATGAATGGATAAGCCAGAGCCATGTCTTAGCTGCAAATTTGCAAAATTATTGGCCTCTTGAATTAAAATCCGGAAAGTTAGCATTGAGTCATGGTGAGTTGAGCTATCAGTTTGAAATGGCTAAGCATACGGTATTGGGTTTTCACACCAGTAACCGCAAATTAAAAAGCTTGTTTGAAATTTGGTGTCAGTATTTGTGTTGCATTGCTGACTCAGATGAGACGGACGAGCCCTACAGCAGCGCATTTTTTAATCTTGAGAAAGTGAAAGGCGATACGGTATGTCGGGTAACACGATTTAAAACAATAGGGTCATCTGAAGCGAGAGAGTTGCTAGATGAACTCATCAAATACTACAAGCAAGGAATGCGTCAACCAGCACTAGTGATCCCCGAATTAGCAGAAGGTTTGATTAAAAAAATCAGTAGCGATAAGTCATTTGACCCACACGCTGCAACTGCAGAAGAATATGCGGATCACCACTTGATGTTGAAACGTTGGGAAGATGTTTTTACTAACTCATTTATGCCGGCTCGTTTTGTTAGTTCGCCGTACTTTACGCACTATTTTGACGAAGTGCCTGATTTTTCACTACAAAGTGTGAAGGCACTTTTAGCGTGTTTCCAACGTTTATCTGCAAGTATTGAAATGAGTTCAGCGCCAATACAAGAAGCGGATGTAAACTCAGCAGGTGTTTTTTCAGGGGAGGATTCGAAATGAAGATACTTGATCCTCTCGCCCTCAACTTGCACTCAAGGCATCTAATTGAAGCGAGTGCAGGCACAGGTAAAACGTTCAACATCACACGCTTGTATGCCCGATTAGTATTAGAGAAAAGGTTACCAGTACAACAAATACTGGTCATGACCTTCACTAAAGCTGCTACGGAAGAGATTAAGTCACGGGTAGCAGCCTTTTTACGAGAGTTGGCAGATGACTGGGAAAAGGAAAAGCCGGACACATTCACCCAAGAGTTGATTTCCATCACGGGAATTGAAGAGGGTCGCAACCTACTGACAGCGGCATTATTGTCGATGGATGAAGCTGCTATTTTTACGATCCATGGTTTTTGTCAGCGAGTGTTAAAGCAATTCGCAGTGTCACTGAACATGGAGTTAGAACCAGAGCTGCTGAATGACACTGCACCGATGAGCTTACAAGCGGTACAAGATTGGGTGCGTAGTATTAGTCATGATAGTGATAAGTTATTAGCGCTGGCAGAGCAGGACTGGCACGACCCTGCGGCCTTCCATCGCAGTTTTCAAACCGCGTTTGATAGTCAACAGTCTCTGTCTCGACCAAGCTTGAAGGACATAGTCCAGAGTGCCTATGATAATATTTTCCATTGGTTAGACGAGAATGATGTGTTGGATGACTCTCTGTTGAAAAGTGTCACTGAACATCGTGCTGACTTATTTGAGGCGGTAGTTTCTCATCATAAAGACTGCGATAAGCGTAGTGAAGAATACGCTGTACTTGAAGCTTGGTTAAAGTCGTTCAGTGCGTTGTCCTCACTCCAGGTTGATTATACGGGTGAGCAGGAAAGCTTAATTGAGCGCTTCAGCGAATTTGTAGACCAAATTGTAGCGCCAGAGGAAGTTGGGCAATTTATACAAGGTGGTCGCTACGGAAAATTCCCTGAGTTAAAAGCTGCCTTGGAACCAGTCAGAGAGTTTAGAAAAAAACTGAATGCTGAGAGCCAAAAGTGGAGAACTAAGTTATTAGCACAATTGCGTCTTGCTCAAGTCTTAGATATAGCCGAAGAGGGTATTGTGCATGTTCAGAAAAATCTCAAACGCGCGAAAGAGCAAGCGCAAACACTGAGTTTTAATGATCTTGTTAGACAGTTGGCACAAGCCTTAGATAGCGGTAATCAGACACTAATAGATGCGGTTAGAGCACAATACCCAGTTGCGTTAGTCGACGAGTTTCAAGATACCGATAGCCACCAATACAAAGTCTTAGACTTACTCTACCCGCGCAACGACCCAACAAGTCTATTAGTCATGATTGGAGATCCAAAACAAGCGATTTATGGCTTTAGAGGTGGGGATATTTTTGTCTACCTCAAAGCAAAGCAGGAAGCTGACGAAATATGGATGATGGATACTAATTGGCGTTCGAGTGACGCTATGATCACCGCATACAATCGCATATTTTGGGGGCACTCCTTACGTGAGAAACTACCTAGGCCTGTTTTTGGGCAAGGCATAGACTACGAAATTATTCACTCCACGGATGGCGCCAAGGCAGCAAAGCATCCTTTATTCGACCCATCGAAGAAACGCAGTGCGGTCACATACATGGTCGCTAGTGATGGCGCTCGACAAGATGCTCAGTCACGCTTAAGAAACAAACCCGCTGAGCTTGAATCTCAAATCGTGGATTGGAGCTGTTTCGAAATCCAGCGTTTGCTGGCTGAAACTAAGATTGGAAACGTGAGAACTAAGCCGAGCGATATAGCGATTCTGGTTAAAGATGGTATTCAGGCCGATATCATGCAGCAAGGTTTATCGCAAAAAGGTTTATCATCAGTTTATTTAAGCCAGAAGAAACCGTTATTTGAGTCTGCAGAGGCAATAGAAATTTATCGAGTGCTGCTGGCCATACACAAGCATAAGCATATCCCAGTTCTTTCGGCGGGACTAACTAGTAGCATGTTGGCCAACACTGTGTTGAACGAAAATAATGAGTTAGGAGCGAGTGCCGACCCACGTCTTCTTGTCAGCGACATGCTAAAAGATCCCTTGCACCCATCGTGGGATAATCTAAGCGCTAGTTGTGAGAGTTACCTTCGGCTGTGGGAAAACGAGGGCGTATTTAGCCTGCTAATGCATCTTATTAAAGCGAACTATCAACCAGCTTTGAAACCAGAACGCAGTATCACTAATATGATGCATGTGGCAGAATCCTTAGCGTCTATAGCGACATTGAATAAACTGCCGGAACAACAGCTTGCTTGGTTAGGACATCAGGTTTTCGATCATACTACTGATGATGAGTTGCAGCTGCGCCTTGAAAGCGATGCAAACTTAATAAAAATTGTCACTTTACATGGTTCAAAAGGCTTAGAGTATCCGGTGGTCTTCGTGCCGTTTGCGAATAAATACAAAGACCCTTCGATGCGCCGCATGAAGCCGATTCAATATTTTCGCTATCAAGACCCTCAGACACATCAAGCCATTTATCAATTGGGGGCCACTGCGCATTCTGTACAGCATTTTGTAGCGCAGTCTCAAGAGGAGGATGTTCGTTTATTGTACGTGGCTATTACGCGAGCTGAACATCGTTGTTACCTTGGACTTGTCGATGATATCAAAACGGCTAACTCGTCATTAAATCGTAGCTTGGGCATACCATCAAGAGTGCTTAATAGTAGTAATGAAAAAGAAGCCGCAAGTAATACACTGCTACCCTGGATGTTAGCCAATGTATGCGAAAACAAGCAACAGAATTCAGCTAATGAAGAAACGGTAACTTGTAACCATAACTCACTGATAGTGGTCGGTGATGGCTTTTTGGAGCTTGAAGCGCCGGCCTTCGCTAATCGTGATAAACATACAGAACATGAGCCTCAGCTAATGACAGCGTTCGAAACGCTGGCTGTAGGCACGCGCTTACCTTGGATTATTAGTTCGTTTTCGAATATCAGTCGCTTCACAGCCTCTCATGACAATGAGCATTTTGATATCGCACAACCGAAGCAGTTAACTCTGCACAAAGTTGAATCAAATCTAGAGCATAAAACGCATGCCAGAGAGTACAACAACACTGAGCAGAATTTGCCAACAGAGCTCAGGTTTACTCTCAAAAAAGGAGCTGAAACAGGCAATTTGCTGCATGATATTTTAGAAAACGTAGATTTCAGTAATGCCAATTGGGCTGAAGCGTCACAGGTAGCCTTAACTAAATTCACTGACTTAGATGACAATGACAAAGACGCACTTTTTGTTTGGCTAGAAGCGTGCTTATTAAGTCCACTTAAGGATGGATTACGCTTAGCTGATCTTAGTTTGTCACAAACGCTCAGAGAAGCTGAGTTTTATTTTCCGATGGCAAACGTTAATGTGCAAGCTCTCGGGCGAGTACTCAATGACTATAGAGATAGCCGTGCTGCAAAATTTCGTTGTGAAGCCCTAAAGGTAAACATGCAGCATATTCAAGATCTACAAGGAATGATGCATGGATTTATTGACCTTATTTTTGAACATCAAGGTCGGTATTTTGTGGCGGACTACAAGTCAACGCATCTTGGAAACGACTTCGAGTCATACTCCTTTTTAGCTTGTCATGAAAATAATCAGCAACACCTATATGACCTCCAATATTTGTTATATAGCCTTGCTTTGCATAAATACTTAAAGGCAACGTTGCCAAACTATCAATTTGAGCAGCATTTCGGTGGTGTGTATTATTTTTATTTACGTGGCATGGCACCAGAGTCACCGGTATATAAAGTCAGCAACGAACTAACTTGCCATTCTGGCGTCTTTTTCGACGATATTGAGTTCGTGTGGCTAGAGCGTCTCCAAGGGATATTTGAAGGCCCGGAACATACGCGGATATCAGATGATAAGCAGGGGATTAAATAATGATATTGGACACTGCTCTTGTTCAACAATTTGAATTGTACCGCTCTAGCGAACATTGTATGGCTCGGCTCCAAGGGATTGAAGCGATTGACTATTTTTTTGCTTGCCAGTTGTTAGCGCCTCGATTCAGCAAAGAGCAAGCTCATGACACGTCGAAGGTACCTTTAGAAAAAGGACAAGTGCAGCAGGTATTTCATATTCTACTTGCTCTTTCAATGTATCAACGTATGGGGAACAGCTGTTTAGAGCTTAATAGTATTGCTGGAAAAGTATTGTGGCAAAACCTCGGGGAAGGTGTGGTTGAAGTCGATGAAAGCAAAGGATTTACGTTTGGTAGTGTTGCTAGTTTGATTTCTGATATCAATGCGTTTCTGGCGCAAAACACGCAACGACAAGATTTGGTACTTCAAAGTGAGGGAAAAACCTTGTTGTTTACTGCCAGGTATTGGCACTATGAAGAAGAAATAGCGACGTATTTTAAGCAAAACCAGCAAGAGTTTGCCAGTGGCGAGGCCTTAAGGCAAATACGCGAGACAGTCAGTGAAGTCTGGCCTTTATTATTTCCAGATTCGCACGAAGTGCAAGCCAAGAATATTGACTGGCAAGCGCTTGCGGTATTGAATACGATGCTTTCAAAAACGTCTATCATTAGCGGTGGTGCAGGAACCGGAAAAACCTATACCGCGGCGCGCGTATTACTTACGTGGCTAATCCTACAACCAAAACAAGAATTAGTAAGGGCGGATACTTCGAACACACGTCATGCCAAAATATTACTGGCTGCGCCGACTGGAAAAGCAGCGCAACGTTTGGAACAATCGATTGACAATGAACTCAATCAATTGGAACAGCATTCACCCCTTGTCGGTGCATGCAAACAACTTCGAGACATGAATCAAGCGAAAACATTGCATCGACTTCTCGGTATTAGTTTTCAGAGTATTGATGCTAAATTCAATGAAAATAAGAAACTAGACTGTGATTTATTGCTAGTTGATGAAGTCTCAATGGTTGATATTGCAATGATGGCCAAACTCATCAGAGCCATGCCAACACACGCAAAGCTAATTTTATTAGGGGATGCTAATCAGTTACCCTCAGTTGAAAGTGGTGTGGTGCTGAAGGACTTAGTGAGCAATTACGATGCGAGTATCGTTCGCAGTAATGGTTACAGTGCTAGGCATATCGAGTTATTACGCACAATTGCGCCACACATGAATCTTGAGGCCTTAAATCGTCGGCAAAATGATGAACAGGCATATTTACACGATCATGTCAGCCTGTTGCAACAGACACGCCGCTCTGAAGGGGTCGTAAAAGGTTTTAGTGACCTTATTCTTGATGTCAATACCGACTCTCCGCGGGCTTTGCTTGCGCTTACAGAGATGTATGATAGCCATTTGGTAAATAGCCATTTGGACCCAGCATCGGCGAGCACACCAGCATCAGCGAGCAAAACCAAGGGATTGGCATTTTATTCAGGCGAGGCTGCATACACAAATGCATATGAGCTTGCGCCACAATTGATTATGAATATGGCGGCAAATTACAAAGCGATGTTTTTTGCGGGATCAGCATTACAAGCGCTTCAATCATTAACCAGCTACCGTTGCTTAACACCAACCAATACCGGCGTCTTTGGTACACAATCCTTAAATTATCATATAGAAAAAGCCTTAGTGCGCCAAAATTGTGCAGTTGACATCAATGGCATCTATCAAGGCCTGCCGATAATGGTAGTTCAAAACGATTACCGCCTTGGGATATATAATGGGGATGTAGGCATCATCTGGCAAGACGAAAGCCAACGCTTAATGGCTTGGTTTGCCAATGCTAATTTTACTCAGATTCGCCGCTACAGTATTAGTTCACTGCCACAATACGAACGCGTTTACGCAATGACAATTCACAAAACGCAGGGCTCGGAGTTCGAGGCAGTAGATTTGGTATTGCCTACTGTATTCAATGATAATCTGAGTAGGGAATTATTATACACTGGGGTGACACGAGCAAAAAAACGTCTGAATGTCATAAGCAGTAAAGAGATATTAATAAAAGCGATCAAAAACAAGGGAGTGCGTTTTAGTGGCTTACCAGACAAGTTAAGAGCACCTCTTGTTGGCTAGATTTGTTTGGCAGCGTAAAAGTTAATTACTCATAATCGAAAAAGCAAGGATCGCTTTAGATTTGCGTAAATCGGAATTTACTTTATGAATTTTGACTGCTTGAGCGAATGACAACTGGTTGCTCTCGACTCGAATAAATTGCTGAGCATCAAAGTATTGTTGGTGATGTAAGCACGCCAATTTGCTTAAGTCCGAATAATCTATCCACCCGATAACCTGGCCTGGGTAAACAATCATATTTTCCAAGCTTGCAATATCTTCTCTAAAGGTAAGATTTACGCCGAATACCGGTCGGTCTGAGAGCGTAATTAGCGTTGTCTCATCGGCAACTAAGGAGAGAATGGTTTTTGATAAGCCTTTGTCGTGGCGTACGTTTACACTGGATAATGGCATCGACTAACTCTATTATATTCAGTTACACGGGCAATTAATTGTGTCAATTCATTGCAAGGTAATTCTTCTTAGCCTGAAGTATAGTATGCTGGTGGAAAGGTGTGATGATATAGATCAATCAAAAGGGTAATGGCGTCACAACGGCGTCAAGCTTCAATGAATCGCTTTTGAAAGTAATAAATAATAATAAGAAACAATTTTAGGGAGAGGGAAATAATGCGATTTAATGTGAAAAGTGCTCTAAGCTGTTTCGTGCTGATATTAGCATGTCAATGGCAAGCCCTAGCAAATGATGAAAGCTTTTTAGATGGTAAAACTCAAATAAACGGTTTTGTCGATGTGCTGTACTCCAAGGCAGATGATAAAGTCTATTTGGCGTTGAGAAAAGAACAACTTGAGCAACAAATGCTCTTTCAAAGTAGTTTACCGCAAGGCGTCGGCTCAAATGATATTGGTCTTGATCGTGGCCAACTTGGCGATACCAGATTAATCACTTTCCAACGATTTGGAAATAAAATCTTATTGAAACAGCTTAATACGACTTATCGTGCAAGCTCATCAAATGAAGCTGAGCGTAAGAGTATCGATGAGGCATTCGCCGATTCAATCATCGCGGGTTTTACACTAGCGCATGAAGACAATGATTTTATATATTTTGACTATACTGACTTTTTACTCTCCGACATACATGGTGTAGCAAGCAAACTCAGTCGTACGGGGCAGGGATCTTATTCTCGCGATACTAGCCGTTCCGGTATTTATCTTCCAAGAACGAAAGCATTTGATTTAAACACTGAACTTGAAGCGCTTGTCACTTTTGCTGGCAGCCCCCAGGGGAGTTACATCCAGCAGGTAGCCCCGGATGCAAAGAGCGTGACAGTGCACTTGCATCACTCTTTCATTCAATTGCCGGATGATAATTATCAAACCAGAACGTTTCATCCTTATTCTGGTTTCTGGAAACACAGTTATATCGACTACTCTGTGCCGATTGACGCTGACATGGAACGCAAGTTTATCCCTCGCCACCGTTTAGCGAAAAAAGACCCCGAAGCACAACATAGCGAAGCAATCGAGCCGATTGTCTATTACCTTGACCCGGGTATTCCTGAGCCGGTTATGACAGCTCTGAAAGAGGGCGCACTATGGTGGGATCAGGCATTTACCGCAGCCGGTTATAAAAATGCCTTTCAAGTAAAGGTATTACCTGAAGATGCCGATCCGATGGATGTTCGTTACAACGTTATCCAATGGGTGCATCGAGCAACAAGAGGGTGGTCATATGGTAGTTCAGTCATTGACCCTAGAACAGGTGAGATTATCAAGGGGCATGTCACTTTAGGTTCTCTCCGAGTAAGACAAGATTTTCTCATTGCTCTGGGCATGACTAGTCCGTTTACTGAAGATAAGCCAGATACCTCACCACAACTTAATATGGCACTCGACCGCATCCGTCAGTTATCTGCACACGAGGTTGGACATACTTTAGGTATCGCTCATAACTTCGCAGCAAGCGAAAACGATCGCGCTTCTGTGATGGATTACCCACACCCTCTGTTTGAACTTGTTGATGGTGAAATTAGCCTAGCAAATGCATACGATAAAGGGATAGGCGATTGGGATAAGTTTGTAATTGCTTATGGTTATCAAGATTTCACAAACAATCAAAATGAAGCGATAGCATTGGCAGAGCTTGTTGCTAAGGCGCAAGAGAAAGGATTCTTGTATAAGTCTGATCCTGATGCCCGTATCGCCAAAAGAGCCTCTGCAGATGGTCACCTATGGGATAATGGAAGTAACGCAATAAAAGAATTCGAGCGAATGTCAGCGGTCCGAAATGATGCGCTAGCAAACTTCGGGGCAAACTCACTCCCACTAGGTGAGGCTTTATCTTCACTAGAAGAAAGATTAGTGCCTATTTATTACTCTCACCGTTATCAGCTTGATGCTCTAGTAAAGCAGATTTCTGGTGTGAACTACGATTATGAAGTGAAACAACAGGGTAAAAGCTTAAAGGGCAATAGTTTTGTAAGCGGCGAGCAACAGTTCAAAGCCCTTGACCTGATGCTTGAAAGTGCTAGTGCCGACTATTTGCGCCTATCTAATGAGATCAGTGCTTTAATTAACCCTAAGTCCTACGGTAGCAACCGGAATCGAGAAAGCTTTAAAGGACGCATGGGCATTGCATTTGACCCAATTAGTGCCGCAGAGGCCGCAGCTGGTTACTCAATTAACATGCTACTTGAGCCAATTAGGCTTAATAGGCTCGCCTACCAGCATAGTATTGATAAGTCGATTCCTAGCGTAGAGGCCGTAACGAAGAACGTCTTTGAAAAACTGATCAAGCTGAAGTCGAGCGATACTTTAGAACAGCGTATTCGACAGACTGCACTTAGTATTTACTTCGATACCATGATGTCAGATGAATTATCACCCGATGTTAAATTACAAATGCAAGCGCAGTTGTTGTCTTACCAAGGGTGGTTGAAAAGGAAAGATAAATCGCCTGAAGGCAAAGTGCTCTTGAAGTATATTGAACATTATTGGCAAAGTGGTGTTTGGCTGGGAAGCTTTGCAGTGAAACAATTGCCGCCGGGTTCACCCATATAAACGAAAAGTGAGTAAGAACAAAAGACGACTTTACCTTTAACAGGTGAGTCGTCTTTTTTTGTGAATTTATATAACGCGACTATAGCGCAGTTGATGAGCAGGTTGAGACAAATACTGGTCAAAGCTCATGCAAATGTTTCGCACCAACATTCTTCCTCTATCTGCGATTTGAATAGAGTGCTCGTCTATTGTCACCAGCTGATCGTTCACAAAGCTTTGCAAGTCTTGTAAGGCGTCAGAAAAATACTCATCAAAATGAATACTATAGCGATCTTCAATGCTTCGCTTATTCAATGCGAAGTTACACATTAGGCTATGAATGACATCTCTTCTGATCTGATCATCATTGTTAAGAGCAAGCCCTTTAATAATTGCAGAACCCTGACTCTCGACAGCTTGATAGTAACTTTTAAGATCTTTTTCATTTTGCGCATAAAACGAATGAATACTACTTATGGAGCTGACGCCCAAGCCTAACAGCGCTGAATGCGATTTAGGGGTATAGCCTTGGAAGTTTCTATGCAAGTGACCCGCTTTAAGCGCTTTGCTTAATTCATCATCGGGCTTGGCAAAGTGATCCATGCCTATGAATACATAGCCAGCTTTAGTTAAGTAGTCGATGCCTAATCGAAGGAGGTCGAACTTACTATCTGCGTCAGGTAGCCATTCATCTTTGATTTTCCGTTGTGCAGCAAACTGCGATGGCAGATGAGCATAGCTGAACATTGAAATGCGATCAGGGTCAATCTCAATCACCTTTTCCAGTGTTTCAATAAAGGTTTCTGCGGTTTGCAGAGGGAGGCCATAAATTAAATCCAAATTGATAGAACGAAAATTAAACTGTTTCGCTCGCTCTACTAACTGACAAATAAACTCGGTGCTTTGTACCCGATTTATTTTTTCTTGGACTTGCTTGTTGATATCCTGAACACCAATACTTAAACGGTTAAACCCAACACTGGCAAGATCATCAACGTAGCTTAACTCAATTTGTCTTGGGTCAACTTCAATGCCTGCTTCTAGTTCGTTAGAAAAGGTAAATGAAGCCTTCAATTTGTTTATCAAAGTTTGCAGCTGTGTTTTATCTAAGAAGCTAGGGGTGCCACCACCTAAGTGGATTTGTGACACTTGAAAGGCAGAAAATTGTTGACTACGGTGTTCAATCTCTTTGAACAGAAACGCTAAATATTGATCGGCTTTATGCTTGTGGCGCGTCACTATCTTATTGCATCCGCAGTAATAACAGAGCGAATGGCAGAAAGGGATGTGAATATATAAAGACAGTGCCTGTTTTGATTTACCTTGAGACTGTTCGACAATTAAGGATTCAAATTCATTTTCTGTAAAGCCATCATGAAACGACAGTGCCGTAGGATAAGAAGTGTATCGTGGTCCTGCGGTGTTGTATTTGTTCAGAATGCTCTTGTCAAAATATTCTAGGGTTGCCATGCAAACTCTTCTTTTATGCTAAGTACGAATTTAGGTGCAGTATATCTATCATTGTCCCCCCAAATATTGATCTCAAACAGCGTTTTCCCACATATCATTCGCTAATCAGACTATATCACTACAATCAATTACACTTATTAACCCAAAGGAAATAACATTTTGTTAACGATAAGTGTTTTTTTAGTGCGGCACTTAAGCGCAAGATTGGCGCTGATAATGAATGATAAGGAAACGACCTATGGGGCAGTTATATTTAGTGAGACATGGTCAAGCATCTTTTGGAGCTGCTGATTATGACAAACTAAGTGATGTGGGTATCAAGCAATCAGAATTATTAGGTGAGTACTTTGCTCAACGGAATATTCGTTTTGATAGCATCATTACTGGCGACATGCTCCGACACAAGGAAACTGCCAGCGGGATCCAAAAAGGCTTGAGTTGCGGTTTAGCTCAAGAGATAGATGCCGGTTGGAATGAATTTGATTTCAATGCTGTGGTTAGTGCCTATCTGCAAGTATTTCCTGACCAAAGGCCTGCGAGTAACGCGCCAAGAGCCGCTTTCTATCGCTTACTCAAAGCTGCAATGCTTGCTTGGTCAAAAGGTGAGTTGCCAGGAGCATTACCCGAAACATGGGAGCAGTTTACCGGTCGGGTGAAACAAGCTGTTGATAATGTATGTGCCTCTGAGGCTAAGCATGTACTGGTAGCAAGTTCTGGCGGTGCTATTGCGATTACGATGATGAATATGCTGGATTTGAGTATCGATAAAACAGTGAATTTTAATTTACAGATTAAGAACACCAGCGTTAGCCATTTTTACTTCAACAAAGATGGGATTCAACTCAGTAGCTTTAATAACGTTGGGCATTTAGATACACCCGAGCATATCCCATTAATTACCTACAGTTAGCTATGTAGACAGAAACTGGGCGACAGAATATAAACACGATGAGTGAAAAAGGATAGAAATATGAACTTTGATTACAGTGAAGAAACTAAAGCTCGAATTGAAAAATTGGATGCTTTTATGCAAGAGCATGTGTATCCAAACGAAGAAAAGTATCACGACTTAGTACACAGTGGTCAGTCACCTTGGAAAACGCCTGATTTAATGGAAGAACTTAAAGCGAAGGCGAGGGAAGCTGGTCTCTGGAATTTATTTCTACCTGAAGAATATCTACCTCACGGTGCGGGTTTGTCTAACTTAGAATATGCGCCTTTATGCGAACTAATGGGACGGTCTTTGTGGAGCTCAGAAATTTTTAACTGCAGCGCGCCCGATACCGGCAACATGGAAGTCTTAGCAAAGTATGGGAATGATGAACAAAAGAAACAATGGTTAGAGCCATTGTTAAACGGTGAGATCCGTTCAGCATTCGCGATGACTGAGCCAGAAGTCGCATCATCAGATGCTACTAATATTGAAACTTCTATTACTCGTGATGGCGATGAGTACGTTATTAATGGTCGCAAATGGTACACCAGTGGCGCGATGAACGAGAATTGTAAAATCATGGTCGTCATGGGTAAAACTGATCCGAAAGCGGCAAGACACCAGCAACAATCTCAAATTCTTGTGCCTCTTGACCAGCCCGGAGTAACTGTTGTTCGTCCTATGTCTGCAATGGGTTATTTAGATGAACCTGTTGGTCATGCTGAAGTATTGTTCGACAATGTAAGAGTGCCCGCATCAAACTTATTGGTCGGCGAAGGCAAGGGTTTTGAAATTGCACAAGGGCGTCTCGGTCCGGGCCGAATTCATCATTGTATGCGTTTGATAGGTTGTGCACAAAGAGCCTTAGATATGGCTTGTGAGCGTGTTGAACAAAGAGTAGCGTTTGGTCAACCTTTAAGTAAGCAACAGTCGGTGAGAGAAGGTATTGCAAGCATGTATTGTAAGATTGAACAAGCCAGGCTACTGACCCTGAAAGCAGCAGATCATATGGATAAATATGGCAACAAGGTAGCGAAAAACATCATTGCTGCAATAAAGATTGTAGCGCCTAAGATGGCTTGCGAAGTAATAGATGAAGCAATACAAATGCATGGTGCTATGGGGACATCACAAGACACTGTGCTCAGTGCTACCTTGGCATACGCTCGAACCATCAGGCTAGCTGATGGGCCTGATCAAGTTCATATGATGCAACTTGGTCGTAATCTAGTGAAGCAGGCTGCTGAATAAGCACTTTGAAAAAATAGGCTGAGAATGATGTCTTTTGAAACGACGCCAGATATAGGCGTTTTGCAAGACTATGTACAAAGTGTGGGCTTAGACTTAGGTGAGCTGCGTAAAATTGAGAAATTTTCGGGCGGCCAAAGTAACCCAACATTCAAATTAACGACGTCTGAAGGGACATTTGTTTTGAGGCGACAGCCTTTAGGCAAACTACTAAAATCTGCGCACGCTGTGGATCGAGAGTATCGTATTATTGCGGCGCTTCAAACTACGGCTGTGCCAGTACCAAGGGCGATCCATTTATGCTCTGACCCGCAGGTTATCGGTAGCCAGTTTTATCTCATGTCATTTATTGATGGCGATATTTATTGGGATGCTAGCTTGAAAAAGCTAGGAACGGATAATGCGGCAAGAGCGACCATTTATGATCAGATGAACTTAGCCTTGAGCGAGCTTCATCAGGTTAATCCCGAAAAAGTCGGGTTGAGCGATTTTGGCAAACCAGGTAACTATTTTGCGAGGCAACTTGACCGCTGGACGAAGCAGTATTATGCGTCTAAAACCGAAGAAAATTCAGATGCAGATCAACTCATTCAGTGGCTTAACGAAAACTTAGTCCCAGATGATGGAAAAACAGCGATTGTACATGGAGATTTCCGACTCGATAACATGGTGTTTGATAATAATACCCATTCATTAATTGCCATCTTGGATTGGGAGCTCTCAACACTCGGTCATCCTTATGCTGATCTTGCTTACCAATGTATGCAGCTTCGCCTTCCTGCTAATATGGGTAACGTGCCTGGTTTAGGCGGTGTTAATCGAGCTGAGCTTGGCATAATGAGCGAAAAAGAATACCTTGAAAAATACTGCGAAAGAATGGGAATTGCTGATATTCCGAATTGGCAGTTTTACATTGTGTTTAGTTTCTTTAGACTGTTCTCTATCGTTCAAGGGGTAGTGAAAAGAGCAAAGGATGGCAATGCGTCAAATCCAAAAGCCTTGGAACTAGAAGCATTGTTGAAGCCGTTATCTCAATTAGCGCTAAGCGCAACAAAAGAAGGGAACTAATATGAAAGCGATTGTTTGTAAAGAATTTGCGCCAGTAGAACAGTTGGAGTTTACCGATGTACCAGCACCTAGCGCAGAGAAAGGGCAGGTTGTCATCAATGTAGCGGCAGCCGGCGTTAACTTTCCTGACAGTTTACTCGTTCAGGGTTTGTATCAAATGAAACCTGAGCTACCTTTTATTCCGGGTAGTGAGGTTGCAGGAACCGTAGCCGAAGTAGGTGAAGGCGTTCCGCACTTGAAAGTAGGACAAAATGTTATCGGGCTTTGTATGTTAGGCGGCTATGCGGAACAAGTTGCTTTGCCTGCCTCTCATACGATACCCATTCCAGATGGTATACCCTTGGACGAGGCATCAGCCCTCGTGACTGCCCACGCAACAGCCCACCACGCTTTGAAGCAACGTGCACAACTTAGCGCTGATGATGTACTCGTGGTAACAGGTGCTGCTGGTGGCACTGGCTTGGCAGCTGTCCAAATTGGGAAGATCATGGGAGCGAAGGTGATTGCTGTTTGTTCAACGGATGACAAGTGTGAAGTAGCCAAACAAAATGGTGCCGATATTTGCATCAACTATAGTAATGAAGATTTGAAAGCAACCATAAAAGAGCACACGAATGGCAAGGGCGCTGACGTGGTTTATGAATGTGTCGGCGGTGATATGTTTCATACCTGCAGTCGCAGTATGGCATGGAATGGTCGATTACTCGTGATTGGTTTTGCAGGGGGAGAGATTCCAAAATTCCCAGTGAATTTAGCATTGGTTAAAGGATTTGCAGTACTTGGCGTATTCTGGGGTTCCTTCACTCAGCATCAACCACAGGACTTCATGGCAAATATGAAAGAGTTACTGACATGGTATGTTCAGGGTAAGATTAAAGTGGTTGTTGATGAACGCTTTTCATTAGAAAACGCTATTGCAGCTATCAATAAAGTGACGGATAGAAAAGTGAAGGGGAAAGTGGTCATTAAGCCATAGATGACTATTATTTAGAAATAACTAGAAATAAAAAAGGTGACTCGTTAGAGTCACCTTAAAGGCAAAGTTTCCTCCGCCTACCATGTTGAACTGGTTTTCAATATGGTTTGAAAAGTCTTAGATTCGGTCTAGGAGCGCAACAGCAATTGCACTATCACCTTTACCTTGTTCATCTATCCACGCTTGTAATGTTTTGCCATCTTCTTCAGGAGCAGCAAGGTGCTTTTTAGGCATTTTCTTCACTAATAAAGTACCTGCTTCAACTGCGTCGTTCAAAACTGCAGTGCGGATCATACTATTACCATTGCATTTAACGCCGGTATAATAGTCTTTCAGTTTAAGTCTAAAGTTAGAACTCACTGTTTTGATTTTCTTACGTAACTCACTTTTATCGTCAGCGACAACAATGTTACAAATGTTTGAAAGTGCGGCAGCAACTTCATTGGCTTGACTTGGCGCAGAAGCGAAAGTCAAAGGTAATACAGCAGCTAGAACACATAATTTCGTTTTCAACATGATAATTACACCTTGGTTTGTTTGGACGAGTTGAATATTAAACAGCCCGAGGATAATGTTCATTAATTGCGCGAATACAAAGGTATTTTATGAAATACCAAAAAATCAGGTCAATATTTTTATTTTTTAATTAAATCATGGGTTTATGTGTTCTGGTTTTTTTGCTACTAAGGTCGTATAAATTCGCTTGAAAGCTCTGTAGGCCTACCAGGACGTGACTCCACCATCTACGGCAATAGTTTGTCCATTCATATACGTATTGCCTGGGGAGAGCATGAGTATCATGACATTCACCATTTCCTGAGGGTCACCCAGCCTTTTCATCGGAGTACCTTTTGCTAGAGTCGCTCTAACTTCCTCATTGTCGAGTCCCTCTACATCCATAATATTAGTTGGGCTAAAAAACGGGCAAATTGCATTAGTCTGAATATTATATCTACCATATTCGACAGCGGCCGTTTTGGTAAGACCAGCAACTGCATGTTTGGCTGCCACGTATGCACCAGCTTTTGGCGCGCCGCCTAAACCTGCAAGAGAACTTACATTCAGTATATGTCCGCGGCCTGCTTTCAACATTGCTGGTATTTGATACTTCATACCAAAAGCCACACCTTTAACGTTGACAGCAAACTGTTGGTCGAATATTTCCTCAGTAAGTTCATGACTAGCAGCCATTTTATGAGCGATACCAGCATTGTTAATTGCCATGTCCAATGAGCCAAACCTTTTCAATGCGATCGCAACAAGCTCCTTCGCACTTTCTTCTTTGGCTACATCTGAACATACAATGGTAGCTAGCTCTGGACGCTCGAGTAAATTCAGCGTTTCTTCCAAGCCTGTCTGATTAATATCACTTAACACTAACTGACACGAACGTTTATTAAGTGCTTGCGCTAAGAGTCGCCCAAAGCCATTGGCGGCACCAGTAATAATTGCTGTTTTATTGGTAAAATCTAGTAGACTATCCATTCTTTGTTCCTCTATTTTCTTCATAAAATGCTAACGCGGCAGTCATGAGCTCTTCGCCAACGTCTTCTTGTAAAAAATGACCGCCACCTTTTAATATTTTGTGACACTGTTGGTGACATCCTGGTACTTTTTTCTGAAATATTTTTTCTGCACCGGCAGTGATAGGGTCTGAATCTCCAAACACAGTCAAAAACGGTTTTTCAAATACTTCTAACACCTTCCATGCCTTTCTGTTGTTTTCAGTTTCGGGATTATCCGAACTTATGGGTACTAGCAAGGGAAATTTGCGCACACCAGCCTTGTGCTTTTCCGTTGGAAATGGCGCATTGTAGGCATTGATAGTATCTTTGGGTAGCTCGGTTACAGTTGCTTTTTGGAGTACATCACCTACGGGAAATATTGGCACAGTCTGACTGAAATGTTGCCATTGTTTGAAAGCGTCATTAGCGCCTTGATCACCTGTTGGCAAAAAGGTGTTAGCAGCAACGACAGATGAGTACTTATCCGGTTGCTCTGCGACTAGGCGCAAGCCTAATAAGCCGCCCCAGTCTTGGCATATTAAATTTATCTCTTCTAGTGCAAGCGAGCTGATTAGTGACCTCAGCCAAGCCAGATGATTTGCATAGGTATAGTAATCTGGGTCAATGGGCTTATCAGATTTTCCAAACCCAATGAGATCTGGCGCTATTACCCGATAACCCTGAGCAACTGCCATATTTATCATTTCCCGATACAAGAAACTCCAACTAGGCTCACCGTGCAACATCAGAATGATGCCTTTTGATGTTTCACGGGGTCTGAGATCCACATAATGCATTCTCATCCCAGATTTAGCATCAATAACATGGTGGTTTTCTGGGAAGGTATAATTCGGGATTGCCTCAAAGCAATTCGCAGGTGTGCGCAGATATTCCATTAAAATTCCTTTGTCATTGTCATATCGTTAAAACGATGACCTCAGTCTACGTTGTTTACTTAGCTCTCGCTGATCTCATATTCTACGTTAATTGATATGTTAAAGAATTGTTGCATCTCATTAAGTATATGCTCTGGTGGGGAGTTTGAGTATTTTTTATGTAAATAGTTATCTATTTATTACACAACAGCTATCGGCTAATGACGCAATTAATAAGGCGCATTATTCCGAAGAATCAAGCACGAGCATCTATTACAGTGAAAATCAGCCAAACTTATTTCAACTTATAAAATCAATAAAGTGGGCTGATTGGGACCTTTATCTTAATCTGGACAGTATGCATAAAACGAATGATTATTTTGGGAGTGAATTATGTCACAGGATGCAAAAGAGTTTGGACCGATTAGCTATCACACGCAGGGCGATGTCGCTCTTATAGGTTTGAATAGTGCACCGGTAAATGCCTTGTCTAAAGCAGTGCGTATTGGTGTGATTGACAGCGTAAATGAAGCATTAGCAAATGACAGCGTTAGTGCGATTGTGCTGTATTCAAAGCTCCCTTTATTTTCAGCTGGTGCTGACATCTCTGAGTTTAGTGGCGGTGACTTATCACCGATGCTGCCAGAGGTGCTCGAGATTATTGAGCAGGCTAGCAAACCGGTGGTTGCTGCTGTAACTGGCAACGCATTTGGCGGAGGCTTGGAGTTAGCGTTGGCTTGCCACTACAGGGTGACACATAGCAAAAATAAAGTCGGTTTGCCTGAAGTACACTTGGGTATTTTACCTGGCGCTGGCGGTACTCAACGCTTGCCTCGTTTAGCCGACGCGAAAACAGCCTTAGACATGATCGTGACAGGTGCGCCTACTAGTGTCGTGAAATTAGGCGGTGTATTCGATCATGTGGTTGATGCTCCTGAGGAAACTGTAGAAGCCGCTATTGAATTCGCGAACAAAGTGGTTGCCGATAAGCTACCAATTAAACGAGTGTGTGATATCAACTTGAGCTTTGATGAACAAACTAAAGGGCTCTTTACAGCATATGCGGAGGGGGTTGCTGCTAAAACACGCGGGTTTTTCGCTCCAGGTCATTGTGTAAAAGCGGTTGAAGCCGCATTTACGCATTCTTTTAAAGATGGCTTAAGCCGAGAGTCCGAGCTTTTCATGGAGTGTATGAAAACGCCTCAAGCAAGAGCGCAGCAACATTTCTTTTTTGCTGAACGTGCCGCTTCTCATGTGTCAGGTTTGAGCAAAGATGTGAAGCCAAGATCAATTGATAAAGTAGGTGTTATTGGTGCTGGGACGATGGGGGGGGGGATCGCAATGAATTTTGCGAACGCCGGCATCCCAGTCGTTATGTTAGAAATGAAACAAGAGGCACTCGATAAGGGCTTAGCGTTAATTCGTCGCAATTACGAAAACTCAGCGAAAAAAGGTAAGCTTACCCAAGCGCAAGTAGAAGAGCGAATGGCTTTACTCTCTGGGACCACTGACTATGATTCGCTTGCAGACGTCGATTTAGTTATCGAAGCAGTGTTCGAAAAAATGTCGGTGAAAAAGGAAGTGTTTGGTGCACTCGATAAAGTATGTAAGCCAGGTGCTATTCTCGCTTCTAATACATCTACCCTCGACTTGAATGAAATAGCCTCTGCAGTTTCGCGACCGCAGGATGTTATTGGTCTGCATTTCTTTTCGCCAGCCAACGTGATGAAGTTGTTAGAAATCGTCAAAGGCGAAAAGACAGCAGATGATGTGATTTTAACTTCTATGAAGTTAGCTAAAACGATTCGTAAGGTCGGTGTTTTAGTTGGTGTTTGTTTCGGTTTCGTGGGGAATAGAATGATAGAACCCTATGGCCGTGAAGCAAATCGCTTGATGCTAGAAGGCGCAAGTCCAGAGCAAGTAGACAGAGTCATCGGCAAGTTTGGTTTGCCCATGGGCCCGTTCACTATGGGCGATATGGCCGGCCTTGATATCGGTTACTTTGTTCGTGAGTCACGCCGAGAATTTATCGCTCACGATCCAAGCTATTGTGTGGTTGCCGACAAGCTTGTGCAACAAGGTCGTAATGGCTTGAAGTCAGGACGAGGTGCCTATCTGTATGAACCAGGTAGCCGAAAGCCTATTCCTGATCCAGAGGTCATTGCTATTGCAAAAGAGGAAGCCGAGCGCTTAGGTATAAAGCAACGTGAAATCAGCGACCAAGAAATTCTTGAGCGTTGTATTTATCCTCTTATTAATGAAGGTGCGGACATATTGAAAGAAGGTATTGCTGCGAAGTCTAGTGATATCGATGTTATTTATGTATATGGCTATGGTTTCCCTGTTTTCCGCGGTGGACCGATGCAATATGCAGATGAAGTTGGTTTGTCTGAAGTGAGAGACCGTTTGAACTATTACAAAGAAAGTCTGGGAGAGTACGGCAAACATTGGTTTGAGCCGTCTGATTTATTGAACGAATTGGCTGATGCCGGAAAATCATTCTCATCAGTGAAATAAGAATTGAAACAATGAGTGATTTCACTCATCCGAAACAAAATTGAGGAAGTTATGCAAAATTATAAAGCCCCACAAAGAGATACTTTATTCGTGACAAACGAACTATTAGGTTTCGAAGAGCACTATCAAAGACTGGGTTTTGAAGATGCCACAGATGATCTTGTTAGAGCAATATATGCTGAAGCGGCAAAATTTGCAGAGAATATCTTGGCGCCGATTAATGCTGTTGGTGATGATGAAGGCTGTACCTTTAATGATGGTGAGGTAACTACTCCTACAGGCTTTAAAGAAGCGTATCGTCAATATGTAGAGGGTGGTTGGCCGTCAATGTCTCACCCAGTAGAGTTTGGTGGCCAAGGGCTTCCTTATTCATTATCTACCTCAATGGCTGAATGGTTCTCTGGCGCAAATCACAGTTGGGCTATGTACCCAGGTTTGAGTCAAGGTTGTATGGAAACTCTAAAAGCGCATGGTACGCCTGAGCAGAAAAAAGTTTACTTAGAGAAACTCGTAGAGGGCAGCTGGACCGGCACCATGTGTCTGACAGAACCGCACTGTGGTTCAGACCTTGGTATGTTGAAATGTAAGGCTGAACCAGCAGAAGATGGTACTTATAAGCTGACCGGTACTAAGATATTTATATCGGCTGGTGAGCATGACATGTCAGACAATATTGTACATATCGTACTTGCTCGCTTACCTGATGCACCGGCAGGCACAAAGGGCATTTCTTTGTTTATTGTACCTAAATATAATGTTGATGCAGATGGAAATATTACAGATCGTAACACGGTTAAATGTGGTTCAATTGAGCATAAAATGGGCATTAAAGGTAGCGCTACTTGTGTCATGAACTTTGATGCTGCAAACGCTATATTAATTGGTGAGCCTAACCGTGGTCTGAACTGTATGTTCGTGTTTATGAATATGGCACGTATCGGCACAGGTGTTGAAGGCTTATCTGCGACAGAAGCCGCTTTCCAAGGCGCGCTTACCTATGCGCAAGACCGTACTCAGTTTAGATCAATGTCAGGTGTTAAAAATCCTGATGGGCCAGCTGATCCGATAATCGTGCATCCAGATGTTAGACGTATGTTGCTTACACAAAAGGCATTGCGTGAGGGTAATAGAGCGTTATCGATTTACTGCATGCAGCTCGTTGATGTTAGTCAGCACGCAGCTGACGCTCAAGAGAAGCAAATGGCAGAAGCTAAGCTGGCTTTACTGACTCCAATTGTAAAAGCGTTTTTAACTGAAACAGCACAAGAAACCACTAGTTACGGTATGCAAGTATATGGTGGTCACGGTTATATCAAAGAGTGGGGCATGGAGCAGCTAGCGCGTGATACCCGTATTTGTACTATGTACGAAGGTACGACAGGTATCCAAGCAATTGATTTGTTAGCTCGTAAAATCATGGGTTCTAATGGTGAACTTCTTAAAGTGTTCACTGGTGAAATCAAAGAATACTGTGCATCGATTAGAGATAAACAACAGTTTGGACACTGGTCTAATGCGGTCGAGTCACATGTTGATGAGTGGCTTCAGATGACGCAAGACATTGGCTTATCAGCAGCTAATAACCCAGAAGAGCTGGGTGCAGCAGCGGTAGATTATCTAATGTATGCAGGCTATGTGACTGTGGGTTACTTCTGGTTGAAAATGGCAGTTGTGGCACAACAGAAGCTCGATGAAGGTACGACTGAAGTCGATTTTTATAATGCGAAGCTGCAAACTGCAAAGTTCTACTTTGACCGCATGCTAACGCGTACAAGATCACTAGTATCCGCTATCAGTTCAGGTTCTGAAAATCTTATGCAAATGGATGCAGAGCACTTTTTCCAAGGCTAGGTATTAAGTACACAAAAAAAGCCCGCTATGATGCGGGCTTTTTTGTTTAGTGATTATAGGTTTTTGCCACTTCTTGAATTTGTTCACGCATCCACATGTGAGCATAATCATGGTCGGCACTAACATGCCAATATAGAAAGTACTCAAGTTTCGGTAGCTCGAAGGGCATCTCATAGATCGCGAGATCATAATGTTTCGCCAAATGATAGGGTAGGCAGGCAATAAGATCGGTTTTCACAATTGCACTTGGTACCGTCAAAAAGTGCTGTCCACGCATGACCTCTTTTCTCTTCTTACCCATTTTGTCTAATTCGATGTCTATCGGACCAGCGCCTTTTTTACGGTGTGACACATTAATGTGGCCGAGCTTCAAGAATGTGTCGAGAGTTAAACCATTTTTCAATTCAGGGTGATTCTTGCGTGCCATTACGACAAAACGGTCCTCAGCGATTTTTTGCTTTAATAAATGAGGATCTGTAAAGGCAGACGCGTCTGCAAAGAAGTCGAGACTACCACTGGCCATTGCTGAAACTACATTTGTACGTGCTATTTCATAGTTTGTTAGCGTGATATTTGGCGCACAGCTTTGTAAACGTGACATTAGTCTTGGCATAATGCTCACCTCGAGTAAGTCTCGGCTGGCAAAATTAAATGCTTTTTGCGCTGTACTGGGATCAAATACGTGAGACTCCTGTACACTTTTCCGCAATAATCCTAAAGCCTCACGTGCAGGCCCTATAATATTTTGCGCAACGGGCGTTGGGGTCATACTGTGACCGGTTCTGACGAATAAAGGATCGTTCAACATTTCTCTCAATCTAGCTAAAGAGTTGCTGACAGCGGGTTGTGTAATACAAAGTACATCTGCCGCTTTGGTAAGACTTCCCGCAGTATAAATAGCATCAAATACAGCGAAAAGGTTAAGATCGATACGATTTAAATTCATCTTATAATTTCTTCCTATGTCACGTTATTGTTATTATCAATTCGACAATTAAGTCGAGATGAATCATTAATAGCAATGATAGTATAATTAGAAATCAATTCAATTTAATAATAAAAAAAGGATCGTTATGGAGTTTTCACAATTGACTATTGGGGACAAATTACCCAATTCCGAGTGGTTCACGGTGGATCAAGCAAAGATCAACGAGTTTGCTGATGCAACAGAGGATCACCAATGGATACATATAGACGAAAAGCGATGCCGAGAGGAAAGCCCTTTTGGCATGACTATCGCTCATGGTTTTTTATCTGCATCGCTGATGCCAAAAATGTTTGAACAGGTAATTACCGTTGATCCGAAAAAGAATACGATGCTCAATTATGGTATCGATACGCTTCGGTTTTTAGAGCCAGTGCGAGTAAATGATCAATTGCAATATACTTTCGAGGTCAGTGATATTGAAGTGAAGCCAAGCGGGAAGTTATTTAAGGTAGCGGTACAAGTTAATATAAAAGGGCGCGACAAACCAGCGATGATAGGCACTTTTCTTACCTTATTGCTCGGCGCATAGCATGTTGATAATGAAATTTCAGCATGTGGTCTGACCATCCTAACTATTAATGGTTACATATAAGTAACAATTTATTTACAAATGGGCCATCTCCACCTACTATCAGTGTAGGCTATACGATTGGTATAGCCGCACACTAACAGATGATAATAATATTCCGCGTTGTTGGATGGATTTCAAGAATGACGGAGTTTTGGGGACCAATATGAAATTTACTGCTAAAAAGACAGCAATTGCTGCCTTTGTTGCTTCACAGTTATTCGCATATCCAACGATTGCACTCGCACAAGACGCTGAAGAAGATGAAGCCAAAGAAGTTGAACTAATTCTCGTTACTGGTAGCTTCGTCCGTCGCAGCGAAAACTTCGACTCACCATCGCCACTTGCGGTTGTTGATAGTCAAGCTATTGATGCTATCGGTGCGAAAAACATTGGTGATATAACACAAACCTTAACCATCAACACCGGAGCTGAAAATACGCCTGATGCATTTACTCAAAATGCAACGGCTGGAACGTCTAATATCAACTTGCGTGGTTTAGGAGTTGCATCAACGCTAGTGTTGCTCAATAACAAACGTCAAGTAGTTAATTCTCAGCCTAACAATGGTGGAGTGAATTTCGTCGATACCAGTTCACTGGTCCCTATGATAGCAATAGGACGCATGGAAGTTGTAAAAGATGGTGCCTCAGCATTATATGGTTCTGATGCCGTCGCTGGTGTGGTCAACTTTATTACTAAAAAGAATTACGAGGGCGCATCTGTATCACTTGATTACCAAGATGGTGCTCACGGCAACAATAAAGAATATGTAGTACAAGGTCTTTGGGGGGCTGTTGGTGATGACAGTAGCGTAATGGCTGCTTTAAGTTACACAAACCGTTCTCCGTTGTTTACCGGCGACCGACGATTGAGTCGACCTCAAGACGATACGAGTTCATTAGGTAACCCTGGTTCATTCTTTATTGGGGGAACGCCAATTATCGATCCTGGCTGCAGTAATTTCGGAGGCTCGCCTATATTACTGGCACCAGCCGGAGTTGGTCCTGGTGGCACAGATGTTGGATTCTGTGGTTTTGATTTCGGTTCAACTTATTCTTTTGTACCAGATGAAACGAGAGTAAATGCCTATTTTAAAAGTACATATAGCGTAAGTGATGAAATTGAGTGGATCAGTGAAATCAGTTATGCGAGGAACAGAGCTGAGCGAGGCGGTTCGCCAAGTTTCCCAATACTAACATTGCCAACAGTTCCAGCAGATCACCCTGATAATTTCTTTGGATTCCCTGTCCAGTTTTTCGGTCGTGAATTGGGTACTGGTCAACCTGGTGATCCGGCTCGTACAGAATCGGATACCTTTAGATTTAGCACGATGCTTCAAGGTGAGCTTGATGATGGCTTTTGGGAAGTAAGTTACACCGCGGCACGTAATGATTTTTATTTTACTGTTAGAGATACGCTCGCACAGCAATTCCAAAACGCCCTTCGCGGTTTCGGTGGTGTGAACTGTGATCCAGTGACAGGTACCCCTGGTGTTGGTGGTTGTGAATATTTCAATCCATTTTCTACGTCTTATGTAACACCGAACAGTCAAACCGTTATTGACTCGTTTACCGCTCGTCAAGAAATTGATTCTGAATCGAACTTAGAGGTAGTTGAAGGCTTTATCTCCACTGAACTATTTGAAATGGATGGTGGTGCAGCGGGTGTTGCTTTTGGTGCGCAATATCGCTATCAAGATCTGAAGCAAGATTATGATGACCTTTCAAACCAAGACAGGTTTGCATTTGTTATTGGTAATGCAGATGTCTCGGGTAAGCAAGATGTGGTCGCATTATTTGGTGAAATCGCCATGCCTGTTACCGATGATTTAGATATACAGATTGCCCTACGTTATGAAGACTACGGCGGCACTACTGGCGACACAGTCGACCCGAAGTTGGCTGTTTCTTATCGTGCAAGTGACCAATTGTCATTACGTGGTTCAATATCAACGTCTTTCCGTGCGCCTTCAATCTTCCAAAGAGATGGTGGTGCAACGTCATTGAATCAAATGGTTGATCCTTTGACGGGTGCGGCAGCATTTGCCGCGGCAAGAGCAACTGGGAACGAAGAGTTGGTTCCAGAAGAGTCAACAGCTTATAACTTGGGCTTTTCACTTGAGCCAGTTGACGATTTATCAGTTGAGTTAGATTATTGGAGTTTCGAATTCGAAAACCTCATTATTCAGGAGAGTTTCCAAGCTATTTTGAATGCTAACCCTCAAGATACAACGCGCGTTATTCGTGCAGGTGACCCATTGAACGGTCCACTTTTACAGGTAAATACCACTTATGTGAACGCAAGTTCGCTTGAAACATCTGGCCTTGACCTAGTGACTAGCTATAAGATGGAGACAGACGTAGGTACCTTTACACCGAGCGTGAGTGCAACTTATATAATGGCATATGACCTAGTTGATCCTCAAGCAGGTGACGTTGAAGGTGCTGGTTTGAGAAACTTTAACAACATCGGTACATCCAGTCCTGAACTGCGTTTCAATTTAGGACTTAACTGGAAAACCGAAGGGTACTCAGCAAATATATTTGCTCGTTACATCAGTGCATACGATGACGATCAAAACTTGCTAGACGCTACCAATGCTGCACTTGGTTTCCGAGAAGTTGATGCGCATACCACATTTGATGCACAGTTTAACGTAGACCTGGGTCGTTTAATGGATACAGAAGCTAATTACGTGCTGACAATTGGTGGTATTAACATTACTGACCAAGATCCACCTCAGGTGTTTACAAATGCTGGATTTGACTCAAAAGTTCATGACCCTCGCGGTCGTCAAATCTACGCAAGACTTGCTATGCAGTTTTAATTTGTAGAACTTGCCAAGTAAAAAACCCAGCATATCGCTGGGTTTTTTTTATGAACAAGAAAAGTGTAAACGCATTAGCAATCTTCAGTCACGACAGTTACTGTGCAGTTTGGCGTAGCAAAAGAGTCATAAATGATATAACAACCCTGAGTTAGCGGCACTCCACTTACAGGCACATCATATCCCAATAAAGTGTATTGATTGTCGATTCGGGTGCTAATGTCACTCGTTAACGATTCATTCATAAAGTCTAACAAGCGTAAATCATCTCCAAACTCACCAATACTCTCAGGGCAAAGCGTGTTGAACATAACTTCTGTTGTGCCAAAACCAAAATCAACGATGTACCCAGACTGTCCTGAGCCAGGGTTATTGGTAACAGGGCGCAGGCCTTGCGCTCTTGCTTTGTTTTGTACAAGAGTGATTGTCGATCTCATCTGTGTTGCTATCCCGTTTAACGTAGCTATTCGAGCATCAGATGAAAAGTCACCAAAACGAGGCAGAGCGATAACCGCCAGTATACCCAATAGTACGATGACAATGATGAGTTCGATTAAAGTAAATCCGTCAACACGTTTAGTTTGCAATTTCACTCGAGTATTTTCCTTATTGTTTATGTCTCATCCATGAGTCGCTTGGACGTTCGCAAATGATGAGGGTCGACAAATTATCAATGTTTTTATTAATGCGGCAAGTATTTATTCAGAAACGTAGGCAAGTCTTTCGCTGGAAGAGGCTTCGACCACAAATATCCTTGTCCCTTTTTGCAAGATAGGGACTGCAGTTTTGCCAGTGTTTCAGCATCCTCGATACCCTCAGCGACAACTTCTAAGCCTAAGTTTTTCGCTAATTCGATAATGGCAGAAACGAGGAGCTCATTATCATGAGATGTACAAATATTGGTCACAAAAGAGCGATCTATTTTTAAGCGGCTCGCTTTAAACTCTCTTAAGTAGGCTAGGTTTGAGTATCCAGTGCCAAAGTCATCAATCGCAATAGTACAACCTTGCATTGTCAACATGTGTAATTGTTTCTGAATTTGTTCTGTTTCATCGATAAGTAATGATTCTGTTAGCTCAAATTCAAGCGCTTCCCCCAGAAGTCCTGACTGAGCTAGCGCTTCTTGTACTATCCTATTTAATTGACCATCTTTAAACTGCATAACAGATAAATTGACGGAGACTCTCAGGTCAGTAAATCCGCTGGCTCGCATCGACGCACAATACCGACAGGCTTCTTCTATGACCCATTTTCCTAAATCATTAATTGCACCACAGGTTTCTGCCAGTGGGATGAACTTATCTGGAGGAATAAAGCTACCATCTGCTTGTGGCCATCTTAGCAATGCCTCCACTGAAATGACTTTTGCGTTAGTCATATCTATGATGGGTTGATAATAAAGTTCAAAATCTTGGTTTTTTACAGCCGGTCTAATTTGCTGTAAGAGGCTAAATTTATCATCACTCGCCTGTTCTAAGCTCTCTTCATAAAAGTGGAAGGTGCTGCGACCATCTTTTTTCGCTCGATACATTGCAATATCGGCTTTTCTACAAAGCTGCTTAAAGTCATCGCCGTGTTCAGGACTTGATGCAATGCCGATTGATGCTGAAAGCACTAATCTGGTTTGCTTGACTTCGAAACCTTTAGTGCACTCGTTGATCACGGTGACAGCGAGTAACTCTAATTCACTCTTGTCCTCATAGGGCGATATGATCAAGAACTCATCACCACCGAACCTCACTAGGTGCTGAGTATTAGCTAACATTTCACGTAGACGCTTGCTCAATTTAACCAGCAGAGTATCGCCAGCTTCATGTCCAAGTGCATCGTTAACTGGCTTAAAGTTATCTAGGTCAATAAAGAGAATGCCTAGGTTAACATTTTTAGATTGGCTTGCTGCGAGTGATTGCTCGAATAAGATCTGCCCATAACTTCTATTTGGCAGACCGGTCAGAGAGTCGTGATGCGCTAAATGTTGTATTTGATTACGGCTCTCTTCCACTTTGTGGTTTTCTGTTTGGAGCCATCGCATCAAGCGTTTTATGTCGTTAACTAAGATGTAAACACTGAAGCCAATGACGATAAAAATAACTAGTATAAATGTGAGGTGAATCCAACTTAAGACAGGAACGTTTGGTGTAATAATCGCTTCCATCGTCATGTAGGTCAATGCTAAACACTGCAATATGATGACGCTTAGCATACTTAAAAAGAGAACTACGCCGCCTAATATCGCTGAGAAAATCAATAGGCCAGGATAGCCTAGAATAGCAAGATCGAATAAACCAGCACCAGTTAATGCGAAAGAAAACAACATTAACGACATGGAGGCGAGTAATACAGACGCTGATGAGAGGGTGAAATTCTTGTACGCTAGACCAAAAGCAAGTACAAGGAATGATAAACCTGCAGCGAAAATCCAAAAAGTGACGCCTCTAGCGACTAAAAGTGAGGCGAGCAAACCCAGAGCTGTTGCAGCACATATCTGCATTAACCTGTGTCTTCGTATCTTCCTTAGTACATCTGTTTCGACAAAGTCCTTCTGCGCTTCTTTGAAAGTGCTATTTTGTTCGGACATTCTTTACCATTGGTGGGTATTGCGACTCAAAGCAGCCTTATGTTTCTACACATAAAGTCCTAAAGTTTTTGTATACAAGTTCTATATCGAACCAGCACGCCCTAAACTGTACCCCTGATTTGCACAGGTGTAAATTTAGATAAAAAAAAAGACTCATCAAATGATGAGTCTTTTTTATGTGGTTGCGGGAGCAGGATTTGAACCTACGACCTTCGGGTTATGAGCCCGACGAGCTACCAGACTGCTCCATCCCGCGATTGTTCTGGTTTGTGACGACTTGGCCGTCTCAAGTGGTGCGTATTATACATAGCAAAAACTGCTTGGCAACCATAGTTTTCAACTTTTAGTAAAAAAACTCATAAGCGTTGAAACTATAAACAAATTGACTGAATTACGTACGAATTAAAACGATTTTGTGCGACCAACTAGGAAAACAATTCCATTTTAGTTGCCAGTTTGAAGTCAAGTTCACTGATCCCACCAACATCATGTGTGGTTAATTCAATCTCTACCTTGTTATAAACATTAAACCATTCAGGGTGGTGGTTTAACTTTTCTGCCCATATCGCTATTTGGCTCATCCAACCGAAGGCGCGAATGAAACTCTTAAACTTAAAGGTTTTGCACAACTTGTCTTCCTTTATCTGCCACTTTTGCCCATCTTCTAACTCTCTATTCAATTCTGTTAGGGCATCGTCTATTTGTTCTATCGAATATTTTTCTGGCATTGGCATCTCCTGTGTAGTGTGTTTGTTGTATTATTTGTTAGTTGATTTAATTGCTTTTATATAGGTTTAGCATGGCTTAAAAAAAATGCGAATGAAAGTGAGTTAATGACTTTGTGACCTATTCCTTGTTCAGATTAGGTTACGAACACTTATATTTGCGTCTGCAGCTCAACAGCGTTATACTTTGCGCAAGTTTTTGGGACGGGCTCCCTGCATAGTGTTCTTAGATTGCCAGCATTTGATGTTGTTGATTGTTCATAAGGCCTAGGCAAAGTAGCGTTCAGGTCAAGCGTCTTGATAGGCTAAGGCTTATCGAGCAGACAGTTGTAGTTATTGTAAGCTCCGCTTGACCGGGGCTTTTTTGTATCTTGAGTTTGGTAAAAAACGCGAGAGAAAGTATGGGCTGTAAGCCCTTTTTTTGTTTTTGGAGTGTAGATTTGTCGCAACTAGAGCGAAAATTGACAGACATGTTAAACGCACCTGTCGAGGCCTTGGGCTTTGAGCTGGTTGGTGTTGAGTTTGTTAGAGCTGGAAAGCATTCTATTTTAAGAGTGTATATCGATCATGAAAATGGCATCGATGTAGATGACTGTGCAGATGTCAGTCATCAAGTAAGTGCTGTATTAGATGTTGAAGATCCGATTTCAACTGAATACAACTTGGAAGTTTCTTCTCCAGGTATGGATAGGCCTTTGTTTAAAGAAGCGCATTATGAATCAGTGGTAGGTGAAACTGTTTCTGTGAAGTTATCTATGCCACAAGATGGAAGACGAAACTTTAAAGGACTTTTACTAAAATGCGAAGATCAAAACATTTTAGTAAAAGTAGATAATGAAGAATTTTCCTTGGCCATTGCTAATATAGAAAAAGGCAATTTGGTCCCGAATTTTGATTAACTATTAGGGAGTGTTTGTTTCTTTATCGAAACATTCTGTGAGGCTTATAAGATGAGTAAAGAAATTTTGTTGGTGGCTGAAGCCGTATCTAATGAAAAGCAAGTGCCAAGAGAAAAGATTTTTGAAGCGTTAGAATTTGCATTAGCGAGCGCCACTAAAAAGAAGAACGAAGGCGAAATTGAAGTTCGAGTTGCTATAGACCGTGAAACAGGTGACTTTGACACCTTCCGTCGCTGGTTAGTGATAGAAGATGATCAAGAACAAGAGAACCCTTATGCAGAAATGACAATTTCTGCTGCGCAAATCGACGAACCAGAAATTCAGTTAGGTGATTTTGTAGAAGAACAGATTGAATCAATCGCGTTTGACCGCATCACGACGCAAACTGCTAAGCAAGTCATTGTTCAAAAAGTCCGTGAAGCGGAACGTGCGCAAATGATTGCGGAATACGAAGATCGCGTTGGTGAACTGGTAACTGGAACGGTTAAGAAAGTTAACCGTGATAACATTATTATTGATTTGGGTAATAATGCTGAAGGTGTTATTTACCGTGACGATATGATCCCTCGCGAAACGTTCCGTCCAGGCGATCGTGTTCGTGGATTGTTGTACGTTATTCGTCCAGAAGCACGCGGTGCACAGTTGTTTATCAGTCGTACTCACCCAGATATGTTGGTGGAGTTGTTTAGACTGGAAGTGCCAGAAATTGCGGAAGAAACCTTAGAAATTAAATCCGCAGCAAGAGATCCAGGCGCTCGCGCCAAGATCGCTGTAAAAACGAACGATAAACGCCTAGATCCTGTTGGTGCATGTGTTGGTATGCGTGGTTCACGCGTCCAAGCTGTTTCAGGTGAGCTTGGTGGTGAGCGTGTCGACATTGTCTTGTGGGACGAAAACCCTGCATCATTCGTCGTTAACGCAATGGCGCCAGCTGAAGTTGCATCTATCGTAGTTGATGAAGATTCAAAAACAATGGATGTAGCCGTTGAAGCTGATAATTTAGCTCAAGCAATCGGTAGAAGCGGTCAGAACGTTCGCCTTGCTAGTCAATTGACTGGTTGGGAACTTAACGTAATGACAGTTGAAGACTTGAATACGAAACACGAAGAAGAAAACGCGAAAGTACTTGGAGTATTTACGTCTGGTCTTGATATAGACGAAGACTTTGCTTCTGTATTAGTCGATGAAGGTTTTACTTCTTTAGAAGAAATAGCTTATGTACCTGTAAGTGAATTACTCGCAATTGACGGTTTAGATGAAGACACAGTTGAAGAGCTGCGTAATCGTGCAAAAGCGTGGTTAACTACCAGAGCGCTGGCGAACGAAGAGTCTTTAGAAGGTTCAGAACCTACTCAAGAGTTATTAGACCTTGAAGGGATGGACAGACACGTTGCATTTGTACTTGCTAGCAGAGGCGTGACCGATTTAGAAGGTCTTGCAGAGCAGGGTACAGATGAGATTAGCGATATTGAAGAACTAGACGAAGAAACCGCAGGAAAGCTTATCATGGCTGCGCGTAATATCGTTTGGTTTAATGAAGAATAGGTCAGCAGGGGGATAGTAAAGAATATGGCAGAAGTATCCATAGAAAAGCTCGCCACAGATATTGGCACAACCGTTGATCGTTTGGTTCAGCAGTTCAAAGATTCTGGCGTAACAAAGGCCGCAGGCGAGATTGTTACAGAAGAAGAGAAAAAGACATTATTAGATCACTTGAGTAAATCTCATGGTGGTACGGGCTCGGAAGCGCCTAAGAAAATGACTTTACAGCGTAAAACAACTAGCACGATCAGCCTAGGTAAATCGAAAGCAGTTAAAGTGGAGGTACGTAAAAAACGTACCTACGTAAAACGCACTGATATTGAAGAACAGCGATTAGCTGAAGAAGAAGCCGCACGTCTAGCCGCTGAAGCACAAGCGAAACTCGAAGCTGAGAAGCAAGCAGCAGAAGCAGCGAAAGCGGCGGCTGAAGAGAAAGCTAAGCAAGCAGCGGAAGCGCGTAAAGCGCAAGAAGCAGAACGTGCTGCTCGTGCTGAAAAAGCGAAGAAAGAAGCGGAAGAGCGTAAGAAGAACGAACCGACGCTAACAGACGAAGAGAAAAAAGCGCAAGAAGAAGCGCGCTCTGAAGCTGAACGCATTAGAAAGCAACAAGAAGAAGAGATTCAGCGTAAGTTAGAAGAAGATGCTAAAAAAGCGGCTGATGAAGCACGTAAATTAGCTGAAGAAAATGACAAGCGCTGGAAAGAAGAAGAAGAACGTCGTAAGAAGCAAGAAGCTGAAGACGTTCACCTTCACTCGAATCGCTATGCGCAAGAAGCTGAAGATGAAGAAGATATGCAAGTTGAGCGCTCTTCACGTCGTCGTAAAAAGTCGAAAAAGAATGCCGGTGAAGACCTTAAGCACGGTTTTAATAAGCCAGCTCAACCTGTTGAGCGCGTTGTTAAGATTGGCGCGACTATCACTGTAGGTGAACTTGCTAGCCGTATGGCTAAGAAAGGGACTGAAGTTATCAAAACCATGATGAAAATGGGTGAGATGGCGACAATTAACCAAGTTCTAGATCAAGACACTGCAGTGTTGGTCATTGAAGAAATGGGCCAACGCTATGAACTCGTTAATGACAACGCATTAGAAGATGAGTTGATTGCTGAAAGTTCTACAGGTGAGAAGGTAACTCGTGCGCCAGTCGTGACTATCATGGGTCACGTTGACCATGGTAAAACGTCACTTCTTGACTATATTCGACGCGCTAAAGTTGCTGACGGCGAAGCCGGCGGTATTACTCAGCACATCGGTGCATATAGCGTTGAAACAGAGAATGGCAGAATTGCATTCTTAGATACTCCTGGACACGCCGCGTTTACCGCCATGCGTGCTCGTGGAGCAACAGCAACAGATATCGTTATCTTGGTTGTTGCAGCAGATGATGGCGTGATGCCACAAACTAAAGAAGCGGTGCAGCACAGTCGTGCAGCAGGCGTTCCTTTGATTGTTGCTGTGAACAAAATGGATAAAGAAGCCGCCGATCCAGATAGAGTGAAGCAAGAGCTTTCGCAGCTTGAAGTTATCTCTGAAGAATGGGGCGGTGAACATCAGTTCGTGAATGTATCTGCCAAAACAGGTATGGGGATTGATGAACTTCTCGAAGCAATTTCACTTCAAGCTGAAGTACTCGACTTTAAAGCAGTGGCAAGTGGCCCAGCTCGCGGCATCGTGATTGAGTCTCGCTTGGACAAGGGACGAGGCCCTGTTGCTTCGGTACTTGTTCAAGAAGGTGAATTGAAAGCGGGTGACATATTACTATGTGGCGAAGAGTACGGACGCGTTCGTGCAATGCGCGACGAACATGGTAAAGAAATTAAAGTTGCCGGTCCTTCTACACCAGTTGAAGTTCTTGGTTTGTCAGGTGTACCGATCGCAGGTGAAGACGCATTGGTGGTGAACGACGAGCGTAAAGCGCGTGAAGTCGCTTCTAAACGTCATACCAAGCAGCGTGAACTGAAGTTAGCGAAGCAGCAGAAAGCGAAGCTAGAAAACATGTTTGCGAACATGGAGTCTGGTGACGTTAGCGAATTGAATGTTGTATTGAAAGCAGATGTTCAAGGTTCGATTGAAGCTATCTCTGAAAGCTTAATTAAGCTGTCTACAGATGAAGTCAAAGTGAACATTGTTGGTAGCGGTGTTGGTGGTATAACAGAAACTGACGCAAGTCTAGCTGCAGCATCTAGTGCAATCGTTGTTGGTTTTAACGTTCGTGCCGATGCAACTGCTCGCCGAATTTTGGAAGCAGAAGAAATCGATCTTCGTTATTACAGCATCATTTATGAACTAATTGATGAAGTGAAACAAGCGATGAGCGGTATGTTAGCACCTGAGTTCAAACAAGAAATCATGGGTCTAGCTGAAGTTCGAGATGTATTTAAATCACCAAAAATTGGTGCAATTGCAGGTTGTATGGTTACCGAAGGTAACATCAAACGTAGCAATCCAATTCGTGTTCTACGCGACAATGTCGTGATTTACGAAGGTGAATTAGAATCATTGCGTCGCTTTAAAGACGATGTTCAAGAAGTTAAGAAAGGTATCGAGTGTGGTATCGGCGTTAAAAACTATAACGATGTTAAAGTTGGCGACCAGATAGAAGTATTCGAAATCGTTGAAGTGAAACGCGAGATCTAATTTTCGTATTCACTGTGAGTGCTTATTCCTAGCAAAGCTTGGTAGATAAACACTAAGTAATAATGACGGGGGCTACGGCCTCCGTTTTTTTCGTTTATGCCTCTCATCTCAAATTGAGCCGTATAAATAGAAAATAGGAGACAACAAATGGCAAGAGAATTTTCACGTACTGACCGTGTAAGTCAGCAAGTGCATAAAGAGATTGCAAGTATTCTACAGAATGAATTTAAACATCGTGAACCCGATGTAGGTATGATCACTATCTCAAGTGTCGAAGTGTCGCGCGATTTAGCGCATGCTAAGATATATGTGACTTTTTATAACAGTGATGAGGAAAAAATCAAAGCTGACCTAGTGCGTTTGCAAGACGCAAAGGGATTCGTCCGTTCTATTCTAGCGAAAAGAATTCGAATGAGAGCTGTGCCAGCTGTTCATTTCTTTCGTGATGAATCGATTACTGAAGGGATTCGAATTTCTACTTTGGTTAATCAAGCCAGAGCAAAAGATGAAGAAAAGTCTAATCAGGGAAAAGACGAAGAAGAGTAACATCGCTTCTTTAAATTTGTTTACCGAGCGTTTCAAGAATAGAAAAAGCATTTTGTAAATGCGTAGTAGTGAGATTTGATTTAAGGCATGGCGAGAAGAAAAAAAGGTAGGGCGATCAACGGCGTTGTATTGGTCGATAAATACACGGGTGAGTCGTCTAATTTCATCCTGCAACAGATAAAACGACTTTATGGTGCAGCAAAAGCCGGTCACACAGGGGCATTGGATCCATTAGCAACAGGCATGTTGCCAATTTGCCTAGGTGAAGCAACAAAGTTTTCGCAGTTTCTATTAGATGCCGATAAAACGTATATAGTGACTGCAAAATTAGGCGAGCGTACGGACACCTCTGATTCAGATGGCGAGATTATAGCTACAAAGCCTGTCAACGTGAGCGAAGCACAGTTGCATGATTTGCTGCCTAAATATCGTGGTGATATTAAGCAAGTTCCTTCTATGTTCTCAGCTTTAAAATACCAAGGTAAGCCTTTGTATTATTATGCACGACAAGGCATGGAAGTGCCGAGAGAAGCACGAGATATTCACATCTTTAGTTTAGAAGTATTGCGCTTTGAAAACAATGAAGTGGACATGCAAGTACACTGTTCCAAAGGAACTTATATCCGCTCATTGGTTGATGATATTGGTCAAGACCTCGGCTGCGGTGCACACGTCACTATGCTAAGACGAACTTCTGTGGCGAACTACCCAGTTGACCAAATGATACCGGTCACAGAGTTACAATCTCTATCAGAAAGCTTAGACATAGATCGCGAGTTAAGAAACTTCGATAAATTAGATGCTTTGCTACTACCTATGGATACTGCAGTTTTGAGCCTAGATGAAGTCAGAGTAGATGATAAATCAATAGATGACTTTCTGCACGGTCAACCCATTGTGCTTGATGGCGCATCAGCGAATGACGAGTTAATTCGTGTTTATCGACGTTCTGATGAGCTGTTTTTTGGTATAGGTAGCGTGGTTCGTCAAGACGAAAAGACAATAGAAATCTGGCCAAAACGCTCAGTCGTTTATCGAGAAGACTATTTTGGTGAGAAATAAGCTAAAATACTTGTGAAAACGTGCGCGCTGAGTATAATACGCGCTCTCTTTGGCATGACTGAATTAGTGATCGGCATGCTGTTGTTTAACACTACACTCTTTTGGAGATAAATATGTCACTAAGTACTGCAGAAATTGCAAACATCGTAGCTGAATTTGGCGTTAAAGAAGGTGATACGGGTTCACCTGAAGTACAAGTTGCATTGTTAACAAACAATATCAACAAGCTTCAAGGCCACTTTAAAGATCATAAGAAAGACCACCACTCACGTCGCGGTCTTTTGCGTATGGTAAGCCAACGTAGAAAATTGCTTGATTACTTAAAAGGCAAAAATGTTGAGCGCTATCAAGATCTTATTAAGCGTTTAGGCCTACGTCGCTAATTCGTTATAACGAATTAAGGCAAAGCCAAAAAAAAGCACCGAAAGGTGCTTTTTTTGTATCTGACGTATTTGTGTTAAGTAAGTATTAAACCAATAGATGTGCTAGACGAAGTGATTCGCCTAGCGAATACGACTAAACTGTTTTCTTTGCGATTTCTTGTAGCAATGCTTCTAAGTCAGATATTTTATCTAGTAAAGACGCGTTGCGTGCTTCTAGCAACTTGACCTTGTCATTCAGACTCTTTAGCTGGCTGCTTTGTGCTGACACTTTTTCACCTGCTTGCTCCGCATTTACATTTGCACTCAATATATCATTTGCTTGAGCAGAGATTTTTTCATTCAAACCATTAATACGGTTCATGACTTGTTGCACGTTTGTGCTAGCGCTAGCTAACTCACCTTCAAGTTTTTGAATACCATTATTCGTATTGGCTTTCGTTGTATTCAGTTCGCCGCGTAGATTTTTAATTTCATCTTGGTTACGTCGCCATGCAGACGCCCAAAGTTTATCCATTTGTTCCCAAAGCTCTTCAGTTTTTTCTGCAAGCTCAGTGACTTTCACTTGTAGTGCCACAGTAGAGTTGCCCATTTCTTCACCAGTGGCGGACAATCTTTGTTCAAGTGACTGTAGACGACTATCTGTTCTTGCCGCTTCTGTATTTGCTTTTTGTAATTCGCTGTAAAGATAACCACATCCTGCGCAAGCGGCAATAGCGACGACCAGTACAATACTTGTGAAGACATTTGAGCCACCCGTTGCCGAATCACTCTCAATAGGAGCAGGGCGCTTACCACTTGGGCGACGCTCATCCACATCTATATTGATAGGGGCAAAATCTTTATCATTCTGAGACATACAATGAAATTCTTATTAGTTAATCGACATAGCCAATGGTAAAGGAAAAAGCACAAAGAATCATGTGTAATTTACCAAACAAACCATACTTTTACTGGGGCTTCAAGCAAAATAAGGTATATGAATTCGTTCGTGGTCTCGCCAGTTTGGTATAGACACATATACATTAATCACCTATATTGGACAATGAACTAGTAATACAAGCGATTTATATGAAGCTAACCAGTAAAATATCCTTCTCTTTGGGGATCCGCTCCCTCATTTTGGTATTGTTACTAGGCTTCGTAATGTCTTTCCTCCAAACATATGTCGACTTTAAAACACGCTCTGAGGGTGTAAATGCATCGATGGAAAATATCGTTGAGGCAGCTAGAGATTCAGCGACAAACGCTGTTTGGAAGATTGACTCTGATTTAGCCGCTTTGGTAATCAAAGGTCTAACTTATTTCGACTACTTCTCATATGTTGTGATCGAAGATGAAAGCGGCAGTACGCTAGCAGAGGCAAGGAACAACTCTACACAAACATCAAACCCTGTACTTAGCTTTTTTCTCGTTCCAAATTATACCGAATCTACTGTTCTGCTGACTTACGATGAATTTATTCCGGGTGCGCCAGTAGACAACGGCGCAACTTATGGGCGTATGACGGTAAGAGTTAATAATCACATTGCTTTAAATGACGTATATAACCGCGCAATTCGTACCTTTGGTATCTCTTTGGCTGGCTATGTCATTATTTCATGTGCATTAGTTTTATTATTTCATTTCTCATTGGCGGCACCTTTAACAAGACTTGCTAGCCGGTTTGAACGTGTTAACACTTCTTCAATTACCGAACAATCAATTAGCAATCTTAAAGGTCACGAAACGGATGAGTTTAGTAAAATTATAGACTCCGCAAACGATCTCTTAGGTCGTATTGCCACCGGACAAATATTACTTACTCAACGAAGTCAGCGCTTTCGTTTAATATTAGATACGGCACCGGCAATGATCTTCTCCTTAAGTGGTGACGGTAAGTTTGTTTTCGCAAACAAAGCAACAGCGTCGTTCTACGGCTACTCTATCTTTGACTTAAAAGGAAAGCCTGCATCAGACGTTATTGGCCCGATTGATCCCAGTTTAATGAAAGCTTTAGATGAATTTCTAGCTGACAACAACCGCAAGCTGAATACAATTGTCGATGTGTATGATTCACATAAACTCAAATGCGTTATGGAGATGTCTTTCGTAAAATTCCACACCTATGATGGTCAAAGTATCTTGGTTGTGGGTAATGACGTAACGAAGCGCGTTGAAGCGGAAGAAAAAATTGAAAATTTGGCTTATAACGATGCGTTAACCAATTTGCCGAATAGAAATAAAGTCTACGAAATATTGAACTCTCAAGACGGTACTAACACAAGTTCACAATATCACGTTGCGATTTTAGCCGATTTGGATCAGTTTAAGCGCATTAACGACACCTTGAGCCACAGTGTTGGCGATCAGCTAATTGTGAAGCTGTCTGAACGCTTACGCGCCGATTTTAAAGATATTGGTTTTATCGCAAGGCTCGGTGCAGATGAGTTCCTCTGCCATAGTGAACAGCTATCGAATAACCGTAGTATCGCAAACAAAACGGCTATTGAATTGGCTGAAAAGCTTCGCCTATGTATCAATCGAGAAATTGATATAGGCTTGCATCGTTATAATTTGTCGGCAAGCTTAGGTGTTGTGGTATTTAAACCCGGTTTTGAAACGGCTGATGAAATTCTTCAATATGCAGATACTGCCATGTATGAATCGAAGAAAAATGGACGAAATTGTACCACGTTATTCCAGGATAAAATGGCAACCGAAGCAGCAGAACTACTGCGCTTGGAGCGAGATATATCATCTGCAATGTTCCAAGATGAATTCTTCTTTGTTTTGCAACCCATTGTTTCCTCTCAAACAAAAAAACTGGTAACTGCTGAAGCACTAATCCGGTGGAAACGGGGAGATATTATTGTCCCTCCTGACCAGTTTATTCCTTTCTTAGAAGAGAGCTCATTAATTATTGATGTTGGTGAAAGGATGTTGAACAAGGTATGTGCCTTGCTGTCGGATTTAAAACATCGTGGTGTACTGCCCGACGGTTTTAAAATAGCAGTTAACATTAGTGGTAAACAATTAGCGGAAAAAACCTTCATTACTAAGGTAACCGAAGTTTTAAGGAAGCATCAAATAGCAGGGCATTATTTAGAGTTTGAAATAACTGAAAGTGTCGCATTAGATAACTTGAAAAACACGATATACAAAATTAATGACTTGAAAAAAATTGGCATTAGCTTTTCACTCGATGATTTTGGTACGGGTTATAGTTCCTTGAGTCATTTGAAAGATTTACCTGTTGATAAGTTGAAGATCGACCGCTCGTTCGTTAACGATATCACGATAGACAAACAAGATGAGAACCTAGTGCGTTCTATTATCCAGTTATCGACAAACTTAGGCTTAATAACCGTTGCTGAGGGTGTTGAAACCGAACAGCAAGTTAATTGGTTGGAAGCCAATGGGAGTGAGTTATTGCAAGGCTACTACTTTAGCCGACCGATCGACGCGCCAGAATTTGTGAAAACATATTTTAATCCACCTCCTGTTTTGAAAGACGTATCGAAAAAACGATGATTAACAAAGCCGGTAATAAGCTCATATTACTTTTAGGCCTTTTGATTTCAAGCGTCAGCGTGTCTGCTCAACAATATGATACAGGTGTGTGTATCATAAAGTATCCCAGTCGCCAATCTGATAAAGACACTCGTAATAACTATCCAGTAGAGCTCTTAACTGACTACAGAGTTAAAAACAGTGAGACACCTGAGTAAAGCTAGGTAAGAAACTGCACACACCTGTATATCAATTCATAAGTGATTATTTTTCTTTTTTGATACCATTTTCCTAACCTCAAAATCATCTCAAGGCGAGTTGTCAGTCTATGAAAAAGCAGCAGGGCTTTACACTAATAGAGCTTATCATCGTGATTGTATTGTTAAGCATACTTTCTGTTGTAGCGATCCCGAAATTTTTATCCTTTCAGGATGACGCAAATGCCGCGGTCGTTAATGGCACAGGAGCGGCTTTCAGAGCAAGTGTTGAACTTGCTAACTATAAATGGCGAGCCAGCGGAAACAATGGCCAGGTAAATGATTTGGATGTTTACGGCAGTGGCAATAATTTAATAGACATTAATGCAAACGGTTGGCCTGCGCAATCTACATCAACGGCAGAGGCAAGCATTGCACTTAATGGCACTGATGATTGTATTTCAGTTTGGAGTGCACTATTGAACGATGGTAGCCCTGGAGTAGCAACTGATGCAAGCCAAGATTATCAAGTCGCTTATGCTTCAAACGCTTGCACTTATTTTTTGGTTGCCTCACCCGACTACAGTATCACCTATAATTCTTTGACAGGCCTTGTAACTATCGACGATACTATTTAGGCTTAGTTGAGCAGCGATAAATCATCCTACGTGCATTCTTGCTTGGCACCGAAAACACTCAGCGTACCGACACGCCAAAGTACACATATTTCACGCTCGGATAAAAGTGGCGAGCTTAAGAAAATGAATGAGCGCTACTTTCAGAAATAAGCTTTAATTGTATATACAAAAAAGACGCCAAAAGGCGTCTTTTTTTAATTGGTGGAGCTGGCGTCCACGTTATAAGGGATTTAAGTGTCTGTAATGTATATGAAATTACAGTTTTCTAAATCTGAGGGGCTACAAAGGGGGTTACAACAATTCGACGTCATGCCTATGTCCTCCCATCACTTTTAGATTGTCCAATCTTGGTAGCTATAACGTCAATGACGTCATCAGTAAACTGTAACTGCATAACCTGGGTGTTTGATTGTCCATCAGAAATATCAGTGATTGTAGTTTCTTGAACTGGTTGCTGTGGAGTTGCCTCAGGAATGGCAGGGGCAGAGGCTACAGTTCCACCTCCATCAGGTGTACTTGAGTTAATCGCGGCTAGTTGGGTCAATCCTGTCGCTATTGCTGCAGCTGTTCTGAATGGGTCAGGCCAAGCCTCTGTGACATTTTCGGCTGTTGTCATTGTGACATTTGCGCTAGCCAAGCCTTGTTTGATTTTGTGTGCTTGTTTGGAGTTATTACCCAGCGATTGAAGCAATTGGGTACCATCGTCCATCTGCTTTTTAACAGAGCTTTCAGACCACCAGTTTTCCTTATTCTTGTTTTCCTCTTTTGTCTTAGCGTCACGCTCCAAAATCTTACCGATTTTTTGATAGTAGGCCTCATAACTAATTACTTTATTGTTTAGTAATTCGTCAAGCGCCTCTAAATCCTCTTGATTCTTCTCTTCAAGCGCTTCACGGTCATACATAGCCGGCAGATATTGAAGTTGTAACTCTTTAAGCTTTTGAAGGTATTGTTCTTCTGAGATTAAGCCTTTATCTTTTGCTTCAAATAGCGCTTCATTTTCTGCAGCCAATGTGTCTAGCTTTAACTGCTGCTGTGTTGCTGTTAGCTCACGAATTTGACTGTCAAACTCTTGCTCGGCTAAAAACTCCAACTCTTTAAACTTGCGAGTGTTGCCATAGAGTTCTTCTGCGATTGCGATCCGTTTGTCTCGCTCTTCCTCAAGTATCTCTATTTTGGTTCGACTGGCATCTTTGAATTGCTCTAGTTCACTTTTAGCATTGGCAATATCATCATTACTCATTGCGCCGGTGATAGGCTTATCAGTTGAAGATGTTTCACCACCTGTCTCAGCGATAGCCCTATCCACTGTTTGAACTTCATTTATTTCGATAAGCGCTTTTTTCTGCTCACTTAACAGGCTTTTGACTTGTGTAAGACCGGCTATTTCTCGGCTAATCTTATCAGCATAAGCACTCTGACCACGCTCTAACGCTCGGTTTCTTTGCTCTAATAGCGTATTTTGCTCATCTTGCGCCGCTTCATAAATCATATTAAGCGTATCAATGCTTTGGATTTGCTTGATTAGCGCGTTGTTATCGACTATCTCATTAAGTTCAAGCCCTGCCGTCCATGAGTTGAAGAACTTAATCATTCCCTCAGCGGCTTCATTAATCGCTGGTAAGAATGGGCTTATCGCGTTATTGATAAAGTTAACTAGGGCAATCTGTGCAAGGTCGACGTTTGCAGCTAATTGTTTAAACTGTTCACGCTCTTCGTCTGATAATGGAATTTCCATTGAGTCAAATCTATCACCTAACTCACCAGCTAACTTGCCGCCGTCTTTTAATAGTGGTATTAGGCGCGTTGTGTCGGATGCCATACCCTCAAGTGCAAAACTCATCTGCTGAGTTGACTTTCCTGCGGCCTCCATACGATTGACCATCTGTTGAAGCACTTGGTCTCCGCTCATGGTTTCAAATTCTTTCGCTAGTAATGTGGCCTCCTCTTTTGTAAGGCCCATAACGTCAGCGAAATCTTGAAAAGCACCGCCGCCGGTAGCAATGAAATCACCCACTTTCTCTTGAGTGTCTTTCATAATATCGCCGAACTTCTCGCCACTAATGCCGACAGTACCCATGACAAAAGAGAGTTTTTTAAACTCTTCAACTGTTAGCCCAGCCATTGTCGCTAGGGCTTCGGTCTCAACAACTGCGCGACCTTGTACGGTTGCATATGACACAACTGCAGTGGTAGCGGCTGATATTGCAGTAGCGGCTAACGTAGCGCCTTTAGCTAAACCAGCGAGAGACACAGTGAAAGCGCCACTTTTCTGAGTGGCACCGTCAAACTGCTTGCTCACTCCCTCTATCTCAATTTTGCCTTTCTTCATTTCTCTGACTAGATCTTTGTTGTCAGCTTTTAATCTAAATAAAAATTCATCTGTACTCATTGTTCTATTACCTTTGGTCTCTCAGCAACCTGAACCAGAACCCCCTTATGGGATTGTTAGCTAAAAAAATAACGTGCGCGAATATACCCCCGAGGTTTTTATGCGAATAAGAACCTAGATTACTTCTCAGTCGTTTTCTTTGGCTCACTGGCTTGCTTATGGCTTTTCAAGTGGAAATACCATTGGCGTTTGATTGATTGCTTGAGTCTATTGTTCATAAGAAAAAGGGGCGTTTAAGCCCCTTATGTATTACTGATTAAGAGTAAGCTTACAAAAGCTTTCGGGGCGTCTTAGATTGATATCTAAGTCCATCATAGCCCTTACGCTAACGTTACCTTTCTTGAAGTTATCGCCGTATGGGTCGACTGTTATATCAATTGAACCCCAGTAAGCCATAATCAAGTCTCTGAACTGACCAAGTAGCATTGTGTCAGCTGGCATGTTGTTGGTGTAACAAGACTTGTAACCGTTAACCATTCCTTCGCCTTGACCGCTGTCAGTCCAAATGAACTGTGCTGTGTTAGCAGCCTTTTCGACTGTTTTTAAGGTAGTGCCAATGGTTGGATTAGTAACGTACATTAGGCCATCTGTATCAATGTTATCGTCAGCTAAAAGCCTTTCCATTTCTACAACCTCTGCAAAGGTTGGAATAGAGTTTGTGCTTGTTAAGCTGGAAACACCAGTGTAATTCAAAATCCCAGTTGGGATCTTAGAGTTACCAGCAACACCCTGTAATGCAGTCTTATCAATCTCACTTGCGAACTTGGCAGATAAGTCGGCAATGATTAGTTGCTCAATGCCAGGCAAGCCCTGCTTTAACATTCTATGTGTATAGGTTGTCATCGCTGTGAGAGTTTTCATTTTTAAGTCAACATGGTCAAATGTTTGGTTAGACTCGCTAATGGTGTCTGTTCCATCTAAGTCTAACCATTCAGCCGATGCTGTTCCTGTTTGGCGAGGTAAAACTAGATCGCCACTTGTACCAACTTGCATTGATTGCGCGCCGCTGTTCATGATTACAGACTTGTTGCGTAAAAACTCAATCATTGAATTTGGTTGATATACCGACTCAATCAGGTTTGCACCATCACCGGCTGCTGTAATAGAGCGTTTACCTAGCTGCTCTATTGGGATTGAAAAGCCTTTGCTCTTGCCTCCGCGCTGATGCTGTAGTTCTTGATTTAGCTCCGTCTCGTAACCGATGTCGACTGAATTATCACCTGACAATGAGCGGATTACATTCAATACAGAATATTCTCTTTTGCTTGGTGCTGGATTGCCGCGAGTATGAGAAGGGAAGGGATCTGATTTTATCATTTCACTGCCTTCAGAGCGTTTAGCTAGTATCATTTGAGTCAGCTTGCCAATGTCTCCGCCTTTGCGAATACACTCATGTGCTAATTCGATTTCGTTATAAGCGTTACCCATTTCAATCATTTCTGTAATTTGGCTACGCTGCTTATCTTGTGCGCTTTGCGCTTGTGTATCTTGAATAGTCATTTTTTTTAACCTTGCATTATCGTTATTTAGATTTCTGCCAATTCCAACGGTCATGTCAGCAGGAACACTGACAATTGAAACCTCGAATGGCATCCATTTAGTGACTCGATAATTAGGCACGGTTGAGTTGTCAGCACCTTGCTGCTCTAGCTCGCCCTCAAGTATCTGGTACCCTACCGATACGTGACGTCTAATTTTATCTTTTATGTCGTTAAAAACTTCTACTGCTCTCGCAGAATTTCCGAACCTCACTTTCACTCTTCCGACTCTATCTGAGCCGATTGATACCTGTTCAACTACTCCAACTACATCAGTAACATCATGATCTACTAGTAAAGGCGCGCCGTCCTTCAACCTACTTAAATCTACTGAGCCTGCAGAGTGGTCTAAAATTTCCATCCCAAATTCACGCAAATAAGGTGTTTCGGATGAAAAAGCTAGGTCAACGGTTCTGGTCTCTTCATTAATCCCATCACCGCCCTTATCTAAAAAGCGAGTGAGTTTTTTATTAATTACACTCATCTTTTTTCTCTTAGTTTTTATGATTAAAACTGTTTGTATTTTAACCTATAATGTACTAATATTCAATCTGTGAATGTTATTCAGCTCGGCATTCACATGATGAATTTTCCTTAAATTGGTTCATCACTTCGGGCAGGCCTCACGAAAGTGGGGCTTTCTCGTTTCTGGGGTCTAGGTTCTTTGGTAGCTTTAAATCTCGGGGGTATATTCGCGCACAGTTTTTCATTTCTGCATAGGTTTCAAAACCAACTTTATGTTTATGTTCTATTGTGGTGGATCATGCTTGGAATTGTTCAGCTAGATAAGCAGCGTGAGCGAATTGACCCGCCTCATAGATTGTGTAGAGGACCCAGAATGACTGATGATTACATAAACTAACAATGCTAGCCTATTAGCGCACTGTAGCTGTTTAACCATCACCACCAATTCACTTTTGAAGGCCACGCACAAATAAAAAAATACGAGCGAATTGACCCGCAATATAAAAGCCATATCTAGTACCTTTTAGTCTCTATGAAGCTTTGCTTGCTCTATAATCTCATTCAATAGTATCGAGCATACATTCAACTGGTGTGACTCTATTGCCAGTGCTGAGCTATTCAAGTAATCATCTAACTGCTGCGCTAATTCAATCATAGTTAGAATTGACGTATGTTTGGGTGTGGTGGGGTTGTTGCTTACTAATTTCATTTATTGCTCCTTATTTGAAGCAATAAGATAACAGGATGTAGGACAGGGCGAACCTGTACGTAATGCCTGTTTATTCCTCTAAGAACTTTCTAGTGTCCTCCAATTGTTTATGAATACCGATAATAGCGTTTTGAAGATGTTTGATATTCTCTGAGTCTGTTGAATCAATTTCAGTCAGGTGCTTTATGAACAACTCTCGCGCCTTTTCCAATTCCTTAATAGCGGCTAACAAATCATGTTTCATCAATTCTTCCATATCGCTATTTAATATGTCTTTCAGTAGTTTCTTAATGTCCATCATGTTTTCCTTATTTAATGCCTTTTCAGGCCAAGTTGTGTAAAAGCCCCTTTTAAAGCCTTAAAGACAAAGAGAAAAGCTTTGCCTATGGCAGAATCTTAGAAGCAGTATCAAGTTGAACCTTTTAAATTGTAAAAATAACTCTGAAAAGCACCAACTTGAACCTTTTAACACAAAAAGCTTGGTTAATTTGCGCTTTAAAGTACCAATTTGAACCTTTTCAGACATTAAAGGGGTCATTTTTTACCCCTTAAAATCGAATTGACCTACGTTTATGCTTGTATGACTCTGGGTAAAGCTTTCCTCCGCATTCATCTATATCTTCCCATGTAAGACCATACAAATATGTAAAACCATTTCTAGCAGGTTTATGTCCAGTAATGAAAATCCAGTTGTTATCTAGCAATGTTGATTTATGTCTATCTATTGTTGATTTAGACCATCCCCATTTTCTCATCACTTTTGGTGCTAGTGTTAGGTCCCCATTATTTTTCAAGTTGTATTGTCTAGCTAAGTCCCAAAGCAGCGCTTTAGCTGTCGGCTTCATCGAAATATAGTCGGGATGATCAAATATTCCATGCAGAGCCTTTAGAAAAAGACCACCGTCATAACTAGATCGTCCATTGGGTTTCATGCTCCTACTTTTGTTTTTTACCTTATTATTCATAAATACCCCTAGCTAACCTAATTGGTTAGGCTGCTCTATTTGGCAACTCGAAATACTTACGAAGTTGTAAAGGATACATCCCGCGTTTACTTCTGATTTGATTTAATAGCACCAGGGCTTTAACTTCATCTTTAGCGGTGGCTAGCCAATAGCGCTTGAAGTAAGTCTTACCACCATGTCTATGAGGCCAACTCTCGGGTATTCTGTTTATCATAATGCCGTGTTTATGCTGCAAAGCACTAACAGAGCTATGTAGACAGGTTTCACCATAAACGATGCTCGCCTCTGGTTGGTTCATTCCATCACTACCAGTTCGCAATAAACAAAGCAGTATTAATTCCAACTTGAAAGGCGGACGTTTTGCTATAGACTTACCTGTGACCAAACAGATGCTGTCATCTATATTCTGGGTGGCGGCGTTGCCGCTTTCTATTCTCATGCTACATACCCTCATAATCGTTTTCGTAAAACGTAGAAGTAGAGGGCAGGGCATTAGCTTTTTTTGGTAATTTCTTACTGGCTAACACCTCCAATTCATCTACTAGATCAAACAATGCCTGAGCCTGTTTTCTCTCGTGCTTTAACTTGTTTAATTCATCCCTCATAAGGGGCGTAGAAAGATCCGTGTATCTGTCTGGCTGCATTGCCTTGGCTTTCTGTTCTATCTCATCCTTGAGCCATTCAAGCTGCTCTGAGGCGATAGATTTTCCAACCTTTGACACTTTACTTATATCATTAAGAAACGTGTAGCATCTGCTAGCAGCTACTCTGTCTGTTGGGATTTCAACAGTTTCAAAAATGGCTCGGATTGCTTGTCTAATTCTCATAGCTTGCCCTCCATCTTTAGCTGTTTAAGGAATGCTTGGGCGCTCTCCGTTCGCTTTTCTTCCAGTGAAGCTACTAGCTCCTGTATTTGTTTTTCACTGTAGTTAAGAGAGTAGGCAGCGGTAATGGCATCAACTTCTTGTTTTGGATAAACACTGAGCTTTCCGCCGAAGTTAAGAGGGCTGACCATTGTTTTGTTTTTAACGCGGTCATGTAGTGCTGTTGATTTGATTCGTAGGTACTCGAGTAATTCTTGTCTACGATAAAGTTCTGAATTGTGCATTTTGATTCGCCTTGTTGTTTAAGTAACAAAACGAATCGTAATTGCTGTCCGAACTAAAAGAACCGCAATTGCGGTAATGATTCAACTAGTTGCGGTATTTTATTCCATTGATTTAGTGGCTGTTCCAAAAATCTTTTCTATGTTTCTCTTCTTAAGCCCCCATTCATTCGGATGCCTTTCCTGAATTTCTAGCTGAATGGCATTTCGCTTTAAGCTTAATTTATCTTCAATAATTCCGAGCAGTGCAAAAATTACTTTGTATGTAGATTCAGGTACAGAGACAATATCCTGATTCGGTGTTTCTTGACTGAGACCTGCATCAATTCCTTCTGTGCTCTTTTTCAGTAAAGCAGCATCCAAATGGTGCCTTTTTCGCAGTTGGTCAATTAAGTCAGAAACCGAACCTAACCTTATTTTCTTTAAGTAGAACATATCGTCTTTTTCAAAAGTTAATATATTACAATGATTCTTGCTAACTTCTAAAAACAGCTCTCTAAAAACTCTATGGTCAATTGGGACCCCCAAAAACAACAAAGAATCTAGGAGTTCGAAAAAGTCATAAAACCTATTTTCATCTTGGATAAGGTCACGAGATGAATCAATTAAATAACCTCTCGCATCAATTAAATAAGTTTCTTGATGAGTGTACTCACAGAATTGGGCGTGAGTATTATATTCAAACTCATCATATGGGTTGTAAATTTTTCGGGTACTGACCATCCCGCTCAAAAAGGCTGTGTGTGGTTGCGTGGAGGATTCATCGGCAAATAATTTATAAATTCCATTTACGCTGTAGTATTCAGTTAATAGTTCCTCAGTTATCATTTTCTCAATATCTTTTGCAGAATTATCAATATATTTGCAAAGCGCATTTGAGAAAAATGTTCCGTTAATAAATACGGTGTCATTTATTATTGTTAATTCGCTCATAAACTATTTACCCCTCATAAACCCCTAAATAATTCGCCTAGCCAAGCCAATAGGGAATTGGCCGTTCGGGAGCTACCCTAGACTAGGCAAAACTGATTAATGGACCTTGTGTTCTTTTATGTAGTTTCTCGCTTCAACTATGAAACTGTCTAATTCTTGATCATGGCCTAAAGTGTCACCAATCAGTTGATTCATGACTATTTGCAAGTTGGGTCGATGCGGTTTCTCGATATTATAAGCATCAACAAGCGTCTTGTAGTCAGTAAAGGTCGCTTTCTTGCCTTCCTGCTGATCAAGTAAACAGAACTGTATTGCATGTTCGCCGAATAAGATTTCATTGTTTTCAATTTTCATGGTTTTTCCTACTAGTTATTAACGATTCTAAGGGTTTTACTGCTTGTTGATATCATGATACTTCCACGTGCGGCATCTTCAATATGTTGTGACCACCAAGCCATAATTTTGCGTCTACGTTCTAAATAGTCGCCTCTGTTGTAAGCTCTGCGGACTGTGTTGCTATCTAAATGAGATAGGCATGTTTCTATTATTTCTGGATCAAAACCTTGCTCATTAAGCGTTGTACTGGCTATTGAGCGTAAACCATGAGCGACTAACTTTTTATGGTAGCCCATGCGCTTTAATGCCATGTTAGCTGTTGATGGGTGTGTGTGGTTTTTGGGGTTTCTATCAGCAGGGAACAGAAATTCTCTGTGTCCTGATATGGGTTTTAGGTAACCAAGCAAAGAGAGAGTTTGCGGCGTCAATGGCACTCTATGTTCACCGTTTTCACCTCTTTTCATTCTATGCTCTGGGATTACCCAAATTTCTTTATCGAAGTCTATTTCATCCCATCTTGCGCCAGCGGCTTCACTCGGGCGAACCATTGTGTGTAATTGCCACTCAATTAGGCATCTAGTAATTGTTTTGATACTCGCCCGATTGATATCACTTAATAAGTCAGGCAGCTTTGTAATTTCGATTGTAGGCAAGTTCTGAGGCTTAGGGTTATCAAAAGCGTGTCTTATTCCTGCAAAGCTATTGTGTTCTAAAAGGCCAGTATTTACAGCAAAAGTCATTACCTCATTAATACGCTGACAAACTCGCTTAACCATTTCTAGCGAACCTTTAGCGGCTAATGGCTTTAGTATTTCAATAACCTCTCGATTGGTTATCTCTTTAATAGGGCGATCAGCTAGGTCGGGTAATACGTGAATTTCTAATGAGCGTTTAATGTCAGTAGCATGATCAGAAGAAACCTTACTGCCTTTGACTATTATCCAATCATCCATGACAGATTTAAAAGTGGTCAATTTATCATCAAGGGTTTGACGCTGCTTTTCTTCTTTATGCGCTTTAGGGTCAATATTGTCTGAAATTAATTCTCTAGCCTCGTCACGTTTATTTCTTGCGCGAGTGAGTGAAACGGTAGGGTAAACACCAAATGACATTGATTGACGTTTTTTAGTAATTGGGTTGGTGTAAATAAAACGCCAATCCATAGTACCGGTCGGTTTAACTCGAATGAACAAACCGCCACCATCAGAAATTTTAAATTCTTTTTCTTTTGGCGCCAATTTCTCTAATTGAGTCTTTGTCAGTGGTAATACTTGTTTTGGCATTTGTTGTGGCCCTAGCTTTTCGTTTTTGTGTCTGGGGCTACAACAATGGGCCACATAAAAAAGAAAGTCAACGATGCAAAACGAATGGTAGGATTTATGAAAAGGAAATAAAAAACCCCCTAAGCCTTGATTTCTCTTGGTTTAGAGGGTTCTTATTGGTTCGTTATGAACCGTTTAGAATATTTAATTCTAAGAATGTGGTGGAGCTGGCGGGAATTGAACCCGCGTCCAGAAAGCGTCAACCGTTGGTACTACATGCTTAGTTTGTCTTTTATTTAATCCTACGGACCCCGACAAACAGGGTTCTTTCGGACTGGCCTAATACTATTTCGCGGTTCAGCCTTAGACAAGCATCCCTCGCTAGGTCATTAGTATGACCTTCCGAACCTCAGCTAGTGACCAAAGCTTGAGTGGAAGGGCCTATGCAGGTTATTAAGCTGCTAGTGCGTAGTTTTCGTCGTTTGCGACTATTTTTTTGCGGTTTTTTAAAGAGGCCAACCGCACCTCTGCATGCACCTCAAGCATCATTGAATCCTGTCGAATCCAGAGCAGCCCCGAGATAGTGTTGTAGTATAACACTTTTGTTTGGCTAAAACAGCTTGTTTTGCTGACTGAGGTTCTTTTTGTTGCTATTTAAAGCTAAGTTTATTCATATACTTATATTAGTGTATTTATATTTGAACTTGAATTTCCCACACTTAGTGGCATTGTTTAATCCATTACTTCTAAGGTCTTTAAGTCAACATGAATGCATTTACGCCGTTTCAGTTTAATTGTGGTATTGAAGTTAAAAATCGCTTTGTAAAATCCGCAATGGAAGAGAATATGTCCGAGCCGAATCAGTTACCTGGTACAGCCCTAAAAAACCTCTATGCTAGTTGGGCGAAAGGGGGAGTAGGTCTTATCATTACCGGTAACGTTATGGTCGATAAGTTAGCTATGACTGGGCCTGGCGGAGTTGTGCTTGAAAAAGATACGCCGGTCAAAGCATTCAGAGAATGGTCTGAAATAGCAAAACAGAATGATACTAAAGTGATCATGCAGATCAATCACCCTGGTCGACAAGTTTTTAAAAAAATGGGTGGTAAAGTCCTTTCTCCATCAGATGTAGCACTTGATATGGGCAAACATAGCGGTTTGTTCACCGCACCCAAAGCAATGACTGAAGAAGAGATTCAAGATGTGATACAGCGTTTTGAAAATACAGCCTTACGTGCACGCGATGCAGGTTTTGACGGTATACAAGTTCACTCAGCTCATGGTTATTTGTTGAGTCAATTTTTATCACCTTTAACCAATAAACGAAATGATGAATGGGGTGGAGAGCTAGCAAACCGCGCTAGGCTATTGCTCGAAGTCATTCAGCGAGTAAGAATAGCCTGTGGTACCGACTTTATTGTGTCGGTAAAGTTAAATTCTGCTGATTTCCAACGAGGTGGATTTGACGTTGAAGATGCTATACAAGTGGTGAAATGGCTAAACGACAGTAGCTTAGATTTTATTGAGTTATCTGGCGGTTCATATGAAGCCCCCGCAATGCAAGGCAAGAGTGGTGACGAACGAACGCTTGCCAGAGAGGCCTACTTTTTAACGTTTGCAAAGCGCATTGCTGAACATAGTAACATTCCTGTGATGACCACGGGGGGAGTAAAACGATTACCTGTTGCTAACGAAGTGCTCTCAAGCGGCATGGACTTAGTCGGTATTGCATCTGCCTTAGCTTATGATCCTGCGTTGGTTAACAAATGGACCGTCAACGCAGACTTTGAGGGTTTTATCCCGAACACTGGCTGGAAAGATAAAACCTTGTCGGGATTAGCCAATATGGCATTGGTGAAACGACAACTTAGGAATCTTGGCAAGGGCAAACGCCCCAGTCGCTCGAGCAGTCCTTTGATCAGTTTGATAATTGACCAAATAAGAGCGGCAAAGTTAACTAAGCGCTATCGAAAGCAGTTTATTGATTAAACAGGTAAACAGCGCACGCGAAACCTTATGCGCTGTGTTTCATCATTCTTTCTTTTTGTCTCGCCCAATCACGATCTTTCACTGTGTCTCGCTTATCGTGTTCTTGCTTCCCTTTAGCGAGTTGAATTTCTAACTTCACCCAGCATGCCTTCCAATACATAGCTGTTGCTACAATGGTTAAACCTTTGCGATCTAGGCCACCCATTAGCTCTTCAATTTCTCGCTTCTTCAAAAGTAACTTGCGTACCCTAGTTGGGTCGCTAATAACGTGCGTAGAAGCTTGGTTGAGAGGCATTATATTAATATTGCTCACGTAGGCTTCGCCGTCTTTGATAAAAACGTAACTGTCTGTGATGTTCGCTTTGCCTGCGCGAATACTTTTGACTTCCCAGCCCTGTAATTGCAGACCAGCTTCAAACTTGTCAATAAGATGGTATTCATGTCGCGCTCTTTTATTAAGTGCGATTGTATTGTTAGTATTTTTAGATTTTTTCATAGGCGTATTATATCAAGGTTCTCGGGTTTGTCTTTATGTACTTGATTTTTCGTTCTGTTATTCTTAAGTATCAGTGATAAACTACACGTAATTTAGTAAAGGTAGCTCGTAATTAATGCCCAGTATTCAGCGAAATGCACTTGTAGCCTATAGTGCAAATCAGATGTATGAACTTGTAAATGATGTCGAATCCTATGATCAGTTTTTGCCAGGATGTGAGAAGAGCTCTGTGCTTGAAGAAAGCGACTCTCATATGTTGGCTACGATGGTGCTATCTAAAGCGGGCGTGCGGCAAACCTTGACGACAAAGAATACCTTAGTAAAGGGGGCGTCTATCGAGATGGATTTATCTGACGGTCCTTTTAAGTCTTTAAGCGGTGGTTGGCGTTTTACTCCTCTATCAGATGAAGCCTGCAAAATTGAATTAAATCTTGATTTTGTTTTTACCAACAAATTAGTTGAGTTAGCATTTGGCAAAATATTCAATTCCTTGGCTAACAATATGGTAAACGCATTCAGTCAGCGTGCGAAGGAAGTGTACAAGTAATGGACAATGCTATTGAAATTGAAGTGGTTTACGGATTGCCAAACAAGCAAAGTTTGTTAAAAGTCAGTGTGGAAGCGAATTCAAGTGTAGAAGATGCTATTAACACCTCTGGTATACTTAGTTTACACCCAGAAATAGACTTAGAGAGCAATAAAGTAGGCGTTTGGAATAGAGTATGTAAACTTACGCAAAACCTTTCAGACGGGGATCGAATTGAAATTTATCGTCCTTTGATTGCAGACCCAAAAGAAGTACGTAAACGCCGAGCTGAAAAAGCCAAAGAAGAGGGCAGGGCCGATAAGGTAACAGGCGGCCGACCTAATTCACTTAAAGCAAAAGAGCAGCCAACTGATAAATAGTGATGCGGCCTACTAAGTTCAGTACTTTCTTCGTTGTAAGCCCGTGGTTGCCAATATTTTTGCCGATATTTCTTCAATAGAGAATTTGGTGCTGTTTAGAAACGGTATCTTCTCTTTTCGATATAAATTTTCCACTTCTCTAAGTTCCATTCGACATTGCTGCATAGATGCGTAACGACTGTTGGCTTTGCGTTCTGAGCGTATTTGATGTAATCGATTTGCATCAATGGTTAGCCCAAATAGTTTCTTCTGAAATCGTCTTAGAGTTGCCGGTAGTTTTAAAATATCGCCCATGTCATCTTCTGTAAATGGGTAATTTGCCGCCTTAATTCCATACTGTAGTGCCAAATATAAACTGGTAGGCGTTTTCCCCGAGCGTGATACACCGACTAGAATAATGTCAGCTTCATGGTAATCTTTGAGGTTACTTCCATCATCATTTGCTAAAGCATAATTTACGGCTTCAATTCGAATATCATACGTTTTTTCATGGATACTATGTGTGCGATGTTTTTCTGGTTTAGAAGGCAAACCGATGACCTTCTCAAGAGGCGCAACAAACTGGTCTAAAAAGTTGTAATTAATACCCACCGATTGACTCATTAATTTGCGAACATCGCTATTTACCATCGTATAAAAAACTAATGGACGGTCTCCACTTTCTTCAAAATGCTGTTTTATCTTTTCTAAGACCTCAAGAGCATGTTGTTCTGTTTCAACAAAAGGAATGGTGATATGTTGAAATTCTGTGGGAAATAAAGACAGCAAAGCGTGCCCAAAAACTTCTGCGGTAATGGCTGTACCATCTGATATGTAAAAAGCGGTGCGCACAACATCTCCTTAACATTGTTGTAAATTAATTACGAAAATAAATTAAATTTTACTTTCTTATGAGGGACAATTTAGAATCCCGACTGCGGAAAGTAAACAGTAATTTACAGCTGTGTACTATCGCATGAAATTAATCATACCTTGTTACAACAAAACGTGACAAAAAACTTATCGGCAATTAAACAAGCTGGAGGCTTTAAGCAGTGCAAGAATACGTACTTTGGTATCAAGAATTGGGCATGGATGATGTTAACCGTGTGGGTGGTAAAAATGCATCATTGGGAGAAATGATATCAAACCTGTCGAATGCAGGTGTTCAAGTACCGGGAGGATTTGCAACAACATCACACGCATTTAATCAGTTTCTAGAACAAAGTGGAGTTGAAGCTAAAATACACGATGTTTTGGATGCTTTGGACGTTGATGACGTCAATGCGCTTGCTGAAGCGGGCAAGAATATTCGTCAATGGATACTCGATACGCCGTTCCAGCCTGAACTAGAGGCAGAAATTAAATCTGCCTTTACTCATCTTCAGGGTGAAGCTGGCGATGAGGCATCTTTTGCGGTTCGTTCATCTGCAACAGCAGAAGATATGCCTGACGCTTCTTTTGCAGGGCAGCAGGAAACCTTTCTAAATGTGAAAGGGTACGAGTCGGTGTTAGTTGCCATCAAGCACGTGTTTGCTTCGCTGTTTAATGACCGCGCTATTTCCTATCGCGTACACCAAGGTTATGACCACAAAGGCGTTGCGCTTTCTGCAGGTATCCAGCGCATGGTGCGCAGTGATATGTCATCTTCAGGCGTCATGTTCACTATTGATACCGAGTCTGGTTTCGAAGACGTTGTGTTTGTAACCAGCTCATTTGGGTTAGGCGAAATGGTTGTTCAAGGCGCTGTGAATCCTGACGAATTCTATGTACACAAGCCAACCCTAGATGCTGGTAATCCCGCTATCGTTCGCCGTAATTTAGGTAGTAAATTAGTCAAAATGATTTACTCGGATGACCTTGAGCACGGAAAACAAGTCGAAATTGTTGATATTGATAAAGCCGATAGCATGCGCTTCTCTCTTAACGATGAAGAAGTCATGGAACTCGCTAAACAAGCCCAGACGATTGAAAAGCACTACGGCCGTGCTATGGACATTGAGTGGGCGAAAGATGGTATCGATGGCAAGCTATACATTGTGCAAGCAAGACCTGAAACTGTGCGCAGTCGCGAAGACATGCAAGTCATTGAGCGCTTTCAATTGACAAGTGATGCAACCAAGATTGTTTGTGAAGGTCGTGCGATAGGGCACAAAATAGGTGCTGGTAAAGCGAAAGTACTAGGTTCAATCGCTGAGATGGACATGATTGAAGTGGGCGATGTGCTGGTCACCGATATGACCGACCCAGATTGGGAGCCTATCATGAAGAAAGCCTCAGCGATTGTTACTAATCGTGGTGGCCGTACTTGTCATGCCGCTATTATTGCGCGTGAAATGGGTATTCCTGCGGTTGTTGGTTGCGGCAATGCTACCGATAGTATTGAGACTGGTGATGCGATTACCGTGAGTTGTGCTGAAGGTGACACCGGTTATATCTATAACCAAGAACTAAACTTCGAAGTCATTACCTCACGCATAGATTCTATGCCTGATCTACCTCTGAATATTATGATGAACGTCGGTAACCCAGACAGAGCATTCGACTTCGCGCGCTTACCGCATGAAGGTGTTGGCTTGGCTCGTCTTGAGTTTATTATTAACCGAATGATTGGTGTTCACCCTAAAGCACTATTGAATTTCGATGAGCAGCCTGAAGAGTTGAAAGACGAAATTTCAGAAATGATTGCTGGTTATGAATCACCTGTAGAGTTTTATATTCAAAAATTAGTTGAAGGTATTTCGACGATTGGCGCAGCATTTTCACCGAAGAAAGTGATTGTGCGTATGTCAGACTTTAAGTCAAATGAGTACTTTAATCTGGTAGGTGGTTACCAATACGAGCCAGACGAAGAAAATCCAATGCTAGGTTTTCGCGGTGCAAGTCGCTACATCTCTGAAGATTTTAGAGACTGTTTTGCCTTGGAATGTGAAGCGATTAAGCGTGTTCGAAATGACATGGGCTTAACCAATGTAGAGATCATGATCCCATTCGTTCGCACATTGGAAGAGGGTGAAAAGGTCATTGAGTTGTTAGCCGATCAAGGACTGGTAAAAGGAGAGAATGGACTGCGCATTATTATGATGTGTGAATTGCCTTCAAACGCCTTGTTAGCAGATCAGTTCCTCGACATTTTTGACGGTTTCTCTATTGGTTCTAATGACTTGACACAGCTAACGCTTGGTTTGGATAGAGACTCAGGTTTGATTGCACATTTATTTGATGAGCGTAACCCTGCAGTGAAAGCCTTACTTGCGATGGCGATCAAAGCAGCGAAAGCACGAGGCAAGTATGTTGGTATATGTGGTCAGGGACCATCTGACCATGAAGACTTTGCAGCTTGGTTAGTCGAACAAGGAATAGACTCTGTTTCTCTCAACCCTGATACCGTTGTTGAAACATGGTTATACTTAGCTGAAAAGCATGGTTAAACTTGTGTAAATCTTAAAGGGCCTCACGACAGAAGCCAAAACAAGGGCGCAGTGAAAATGTATTCACCGCGCTCTTTTCGTTTTAGCTCATTTGGATCTGCGTAGATAAAAAAACATGTTTCATATTCGTGATTGTGTTCTCATGCCGTTATGAACTTTATGAAGATGAACCAACGAGAATTTTATGGGCGAGCGCTTGTTCATATCACAGAGCTAACATTTGATCGTGTTGGGTTGGCACAAGCCTTAACAGTAAGCTATTCGATAAATGTGAGCACTGCGATTAAAAGAAGAGATTTATTTGTTTAACACTTGCTTAGTGTTGAGCTTGCTCTTCTTGTATGAGTTTATATAACTTCTTGGTCTTAACCACTTTGCAGCCCATAGAGCCTTCAACGGTCTTGCGGCCTAGATATGCTACGGGAGCATAGGGGTGACGTTTCTTTAATAACTTTTTGAAAAATTTCTTCATTTCTTACTCCAATTCTTGGGTGCCTGTTGCGCAATAGTGTGGCACGCCTTTATTTCTGTCCTCTCATTAAACTATCGGCAGAAGAGATAATAACCTAATTAGGTATAAATTGCTATATTTAAATTCAGGTGGCGGGACAATTGACTTATTGTTAAGGGCTTTGCTTTTGAGAAAGATATAAGAAAAATTAAAATGGTCCATAAACCGACTAGAGCATTTTTAACGTAGTAGATATACTTGAGCTTGCTTAAAAGGAGAGCTTAGTTGACAGCATTACCTATCTTATCGCCCCGAGACACTATTAACGCAGATGTACGGGCATTTTTAGACCACTTACGCGAGAGCAAGTACGCTGGTGACATTGAGTTTAGCTATGCTAGTCGATTAGCGGTTGCTACTGACAACAGTATTTACCAACAGTTGCCACAAGCTGTGCTGCACCCACGAGGCACCGACGACTTGGGCTTAATTGCCAGTATTGCATCGCAGTGGCCTAGTGTCAGTTTTAGTGCCAGAGGAGGCGGCACAGGGACCAATGGACAGTCGCTAACGCCTGGTGTGGTTGTTGATACCTCGCGCTATATGAATAAGATTCTGGAGTACAACGCTGACGAGGGGTGGGTTAGAGTACAGTCAGGCGTGGTAAAGGATGCGTTGAACGATTATCTACGGCCCATGGGATATTTCTTCTCTCCCGACTTATCGACTAGCAATAGAGCGACCGTGGGTGGCATGATAAGCACTGACGCATCAGGCCAAGGCAGTCTTGTATATGGTAAAACCAGTGATCATGTATTGGGTTTGCGTTCAGTCCTTGCGAATGGAGAGCTTATCGAGACTCAGCCAATCTCTGTAGAGCAAGCGAAGGAAATTGCAAACGAAGAAAGTAGTCTCGGTCGAATTATGCGCCAAGTGCTGGCGACAGCGATAGATAAACGACAGCAAATTCTAGCTAAATTCCCGCGTTTAAACCGATTCTTGACCGGATATGACTTGGAACATGTGTACAACGATGAAAAGCAGACAATAGACCTCAGTCGCTTGATAACGGGTGCAGAAGGTTCTTTGGCCTTCGTTGCTGAAGCCAAGTTAAACATAACTAAAATTCCGAAATATACTGCACTGGTGAACGTCAAATATGATTTGTTTGAGTCCGCCTTGCGTCATGCTCCCAGTATGATTGAAGCAAATGCAACCTCGGTTGAAACCGTTGATAGTACTGTACTGAATCTTGCACGAGCGGATATTGTTTGGCATAGCGTAGCTGACTTAATCACTGATGTAGAGGGTAAAACCATGTTGGGTTTGAACATGGTGGAATATAACAGTGATGACAAAAATGAAATAGAAGCCAAAATTGCGAGCTTATCTGAATCGCTAAGGCAATCTGCTGAAAATGGTGATGATGGTGTCATCGGTTTTCAAGTGACCTATTCGCGCAGTGATATTAATAAAATTTATGGCATGCGCAAAAAATCGGTAGGTTTGCTAGGCAAAACGAAAGGTAGCCAAAAACCAATTGCATTTGCCGAAGATACGGCGGTGCCGCCAGAAAACCTCGCTGACTTTATTATGGAGTTCCGCGACCTTTTGGATAGCCATGGTTTACAATATGGTATGTTTGGTCACGTTGATGCGGGCGTTTTACACGTGCGCCCGGCCTTGGACCTGTGTGATATTGAACAAGAGCTGCTCGTCAATACAATTTCCGATCAAGTCGTTGCCTTGGTTGCAAAATATGGCGGATTGATGTGGGGAGAGCATGGCAAAGGCTATCGCAGTGAATATGCCCCCGCGTTCTTTGGCGAAGACTTATACATCGAGCTTCGTAAAATCAAATCTGCCTTTGACCCATTGAACAAAATGAATCCTGGTAAAATATGTACGCCATTAGATTCAGATGCAACTTTGGTCAAAGTAGCAGATACAAAACGAGCGACGTTTGATCGCACCATACCAATTGCGTTTAAACAAGAATTTGAGCCAGCTATGAGCTGCAATGGCAACGGTTTATGCTTCAATTATGACACCAGCTCCCCAATGTGCCCATCAAGTAAAATTACGTCTGACAGACGCCATAGCCCAAAAGGTCGAGCTGGACTCATACGGGAATGGTTGCGTTTACTTAGTCGTGAAGACGTTGATTCCACCGCACTGACTTATAAACAGTTTCATAGCTCTTGGTGGCAAAAGCTACGTAATGGCAAGAGTAAGCAAGCTGACTTTTCACATGAAGTATTTGAAGCGATGAACGGTTGCTTGGCCTGTAAATCATGCTCTAGCCAATGTCCGGTCGGTGTCGATGTGCCAGACTTCAGAGCGCGCTTTTTATCAATTTATTATCAGCGTTATGCTAGACCATTGAAGGATTACTTTGTTGCCAACGTTGAAACACTCGCGCCAGCGATGGCTAAGTTTCCACGTTTTTTCAATTTCTTTTTAGATGCAGGTGTCATAAAAGGGGCGATACGCAAAACGATAGGTTATGTGGATGCTCCCTTGTTATCGCAACCAAATCTGCGTGTAAGACTGGAAAACGTAAACTGCGACAAAGACCTCAAGATCTTGAAAAGTATGAGCGAGCAAGACCGCAGTAAACACGTTGTGGTGGTGCAAGATCCTTTTACCAGTTTCTATGATGCAGAGTGCGTCGAGCACCTAGTGAAAGTCATACAGGCTTTAGGCTTGAAACCCGTATTGTTGCCGTTTTCACCGAATGGTAAAGCGCAGCATGTGAAAGGCTTTCTGGATAGATTTGAGAAAACAGCGAGCACGACTGCAGGGCTACTGAATGAAATAGCATCCTTGAATCTTCCGATGATCGGAATTGACGCTTCTCTAGTCCTTTGTTATCGAGATGAATATACCAAAATATTAGGTGATAGGAGGGGTCATTTCGAAGTCTTAACAGCAACAGAGTGGCTGTCTAATTTAGCTGCTCCACAAAAAGCCAAATTGTTAGCTGCAGGCAGCAGTGAAGGCAATGACCTAAGAGATAAACAGTACAATTTATTAGCGCACTGTACTGAAAAAACAGCCCTTCCTAAAAGTGAACAACAATGGCAAGACGTGTTTCGTCAGGCAGGTTTGAATTTACAGATAAAAGCGGTTGGTTGTTGTGGTATGGCTGGAACCTATGGGCACGAATTAGAACAACTTAATAATTCAAAGGGGATTTATGACCTCAGTTGGTCTGGCGTAGTACAGCAATCTAAAGTTGATAATCAAGAAATACTAGCGACTGGGTATTCTTGTCGTAGTCAAGTAAAGCGTTTTGAATCTGAGCGTCCTAAACACCCCATTGAAGTGCTCTCTATGGCGCTACAGCAACAATAACTACATAGGCTGGGGGATCCCAGCCCGTGTCATTATTTGTTTATTCTTCTGATAACGTTTTATCTGAACGGCTTTGTTCAGAGTTCCGTGCAAAGAAGCTTCTTTTGTATTCAAAAGGCTTGCCGGCCAACATCGTTTTTATATCGCTTTCAAATTGGATTTTAGCGAATTCTAACGATTGCTGTTCTAGCGAGTTATCGATTAACTGCATCGTAATCGTTTTGTCTTTAACAAGATCCTTGTTAATGTCGTTTTGTGCATTTACCGTCCCTGTAAATACGCTAAGTACTGAAAGTACCGTCACTGCTAATAGTTTAAGTTTCATCTTTGTTGCCTTAATTTAGTTAATTACTTTTTGCTTTCCATTGTTAAAAAAATATTAAACTATTGTAAAAGCTTTATTCCTTTAAAATACAATAATTTATTCCTTCTAACAGACAGGAATATTAGGCTAAAAATTTCAACAGAGATAATGATAAAAATTCAGCTTATTAATTAGATAAACTAATGTATAATGCGCTAAAGAAAAACAGCAGGTGACCGACAATGCCAAAACGACTTCCTCCTCTCAATGCTTTAAAAGCCTTTGAAACGGCAGCCCGGCATTTGAGTTTTACAAAAGCGGCAGAAGAACTCTTCGTGACACAAGCAGCGGTGAGTCATCAAATAAAATCATTAGAAAGCTATTTATCAACGAAATTATTTTTACGCAGAAACCGAACTTTATTGCTAACTGAAGAAGGGCAATCCTATTTTATGGATTTGCGAGATATATTTTCAAATCTACAGGATGCAACGGACCGCTTACTTGCGCTAGGTTCAAAGGGCGCTATTACAGTCGCCGCACCACCAAGCTTTGCGAGTCAGTGGCTGGTTTCAAAAATAAGCCAGTTTTCTATTTTGCATCCAGATATAGACGTGCGAATTAAAGCCGTTGATTTGGATGACGGATTTCTTGATGAAACGGTCGATGTTGCCATTTATTACGGGAAGGGAAAATGGCCACGGGTTGAATCTATTAAACTACATTCAGAATACCTAACGCCAATGTGTTCACCCATTTTATTGCAAAAGGGCAAGCCATTAGACTCACTCGAAGATTTAAAGCATCACCTCCTCTTGCACGATAGCAGTCGAAGCGCTTGGAAAAATTGGTTAAAGCACTTCCAAGTTAACGGCGTTAATGTAAATCAGGGACCCATGTTCAGCCATACCATGTTAGTCTTGCAAGCGGCTTCGTTGGGACAAGGGATCGCCTTGTCTACGTCAGTGTTGGCAAAGCCTGAAATTGAAGCGGGTAGGTTGATTTGTCCATTTGAGGAATCTTTCGAAAGCAAAGACGCATTTTATTTAGTGTGTCACCAAGGCCAATCTGAAGTAGCAAAGATTCAAATTTTTACTGACTGGATGTTAGCGCAAGTGGAGAGTGATAATGGATGAACAATACAATGATACAAGCTTAGAACTTGCAATAAAGGCGCGCTTTGCGATGATATTTGGCGCGCTATATCTTTGTTTAGGCATCATTTTAGGGGCCTTCGCTGCGCATGCCTTGAAAGGCAGCCTGAACGACTACCAATTAAGTATTATGCAAACAGGCGTAAAATATCAATTGGTGCATGGTGTCGCTTTGCTAATCATTGGCGTTTTAATACTATTTAGCCAACAAGTGGCTGGTCTAAAGGTTGCTTTATTGCATGCCAGTTCAATTGCTTTAGTCTTTGGCATTTTTTGTTTTTCGTTTTCTCTTTACGCTATTGCAATTTTCGATGCTTCGATGTTGGGCATTATTACGCCAATAGGCGGCATGGCTATGATTATCGCTTGGTTACTATTTATGCTTGGAGTGTATCGTGCAGGAAAATAAGCTTAAAATTGCAGCCAGTAAATCGATGCTTTTTTATTGTCGAGAAGGCTATGAAGCAGACTTAGCTGCAGAGCTTGATATGCTAAGCGCCAAAGAAAATCTTTACGGCTATGCTCAATTCATACCAAAAAGTACGCTTGTTCATTACCATTTTTATGCGGAATTAAGCCAAGCACAAATGCGCTCAGCAATTGCGCTTGATGACCTCATATTCGCAAGAACCCGCTTAATACATTTTGATAGTCTGACGTTTTCGAATCCTCACGATCGTGTTTCTAGTGTCCTTGAATACCTACGTGAAAACTCTCTGCTATTGGATGGTATGTTTGGCGACGTATTTGCGGAGCACCCTGATCATGAAGAGGGGAAACAGCTCGCCAAGTTTTGTAAGAAGTTTCTCGTTCCGCTGAGACAAGCGATGCGAAAGCAGGGGAGTTTGTCTGCTAAACCAAATACGGGTTTACCCTACTTACATTTATATTTTACGCAAAGCAATGAATGCTTAGTCAATATTTCTGTACCGAAGAATAGAAATTCGGAGCCCATGGGCATCATGCGATTGAAGTCGCCTGCCGATGCACCAAGTCGTTCAACACTCAAGCTAGAAGAAGCGATTCGCTTGTTTTTAAGTAAACAAGACCAAGCTAATTGTTTTCAAAAGGGCATGACTGCTGTCGATTTGGGAGCCTGTCCCGGGGGGTGGACGTATCAACTAGTCATCCGCGGAATCAGAGTCGAAGCCATAGACAATGGCGAAATGGCTGATTCACTCATGGCAACGGGTATGGTCGACTATCATGCGGCTGACGGTTTTGTTTATCAGCCCAAAGACGGCCATGTGGATTGGTTAGTTTGCGACATGATAGAAAAGCCAGAAAGGGTAGCAAAGCTGATGCAAACATGGTTACTTAAACGACTCACAACAAGTTGTATATTTAATTTAAAGTTACCAATGAAGCGCCGTTTTCAAATTGTTGATGAATTGCTGAATGAGATTAAAAACTCTCTGGAAAAGCAGCAAATTGACTTTAAAATGCAGGCTAAACATCTCTACCATGATCGTGATGAGATAAGCGTGATTATTCGCACTTCAACACATTTAAGTTAGTTAAAACAATTATTTATGATTATATTCTGTATCGACGGGAGGTGCGGAATAAGCATGGGTTTACTACCTTTCATAATTCTTTTTCAAGAATCGAATGAAAAGTGTGTAAATTCGTTGCAATAATCTATATAATCCGCCCCGATTTTTTAGAACCTATAAAGTGGAAACATGTCAGATTTAGCACATTACAGAAACATAGGTATTTTTGCTCACGTTGACGCGGGTAAAACGACCACGACAGAACGAATTTTGAAACTCACCGGTCAAATACATAAGACGGGTGAAGTACACGACGGTGAATCAACTACCGACTTCATGGAACAAGAAGCAGAGCGTGGTATTACCATTCAATCAGCAGCGGTAACTTGTTTTTGGAAAGATCACAGATTTAACGTTATCGATACTCCAGGACACGTTGACTTCACTGTTGAAGTATATCGTTCTCTTAAAGTACTTGATGGCGGTATCGGTGTATTCTGTGGTTCTGGTGGTGTTGAGCCACAGTCAGAAACTAACTGGCGTTATGCGAATGACTCAGAAGTAGCGCGTATTATCTTCGTTAACAAATTAGACCGTATGGGTGCTGATTTTTACCGTGTTGTTAAGCAGACGAAAGATGTACTAGCGGCCAACCCGTTGGTAATGGTATTGCCTATCGGTATTGAAGATGAGTTTGTGGGTGTTGTTGACCTCTTAACTCGTAAAGCATACGTTTGGGATGATACTGGTCTTCCTGAAAACTACTCAATCGAAGATGTTCCTGCTGACATGGTTGATAAAGTAGAAGAATATCGCGAAATGCTGGTTGAGACTGCTGTAGAGCAAGACGACGACCTAATGATGGCATATATGGACGGCGAAGAGCCTTCCATTGAAGACCTTAAGCGTTGTATCCGTAAAGGTACGCGCACAATGGACTTCTTCCCAACGTATTGTGGTTCTGCATTTAAAAACAAAGGTGTTCAGTTAATTCTTGATGCCGTTGTTGATTACTTGCCAAGCCCGACAGAAGTTGATCCTCAGCCACTGACTGATGAAGAAGGTGAGCCTACAGGACGTCATGCAATCGTTTCCGCTGATGAAACATTCAAAGCTTTAGCGTTTAAAATAACAGATGACCGTTTTGGTGCGCTCACTTTCGTGCGCATATACTCAGGTACGCTCAAAAAAGGCGATACGATTTTGAATTCTGCTACAGGTAAAACTGAGCGTATTGGTCGTATGTGTGAAATGCAAGCTGATGACCGTAACGAGCTAGATAAAGCGCAAGCGGGTGACATCATTGCAATCGTCGGCATGAAGAGTAACGTACAAACTGGTCACACTTTATGTGATCCGAAAGACCCAATCATCCTTGAAGCGATGGTATTCCCAGAGCCTGTAATTTCAATTTCGGTTAAACCGAAAGATAAAGGTTCAACTGAAAAGATGGGTATTGCAATCGGTAAGATGGTTGCTGAAGATCCTACCTTCCGTGTAGAAACGGATGAAGATTCTGGTGAAACTATCCTATCTGGTATGGGTGAGTTACACCTAGATATCAAAGTAGATATTTTGAAGCGTACTTATGGCGTTGAGCTAGAAGTTGGTCAACCGCAAGTAGCTTATCGTGAAACGATTACGAAAGAAGTTGATGATTCTTATACGCACAAGAAGCAGTCTGGTGGTTCTGGTCAATTTGGTAAAATTGATTATAAAATCCGTCCAGGTGAGCCGAACTCAGGTTTCACATTTAAGTCTGTCGTAGTTGGTGGTAACGTTCCTAAGGAATTCTTCCCAGCAATCGAGAAGGGCTTTAAAGGTATGATGGACGAAGGCACCATGGCTGGCTTCCCAGTATTGGATGTTGAAGTTGAGTTGTACGATGGTGGTTTCCACGCCGTGGATTCATCTGCTGTAGCATTTGAAATCGCAGCGAAAGGTGCTTTCCGTCAGTCTATTCCGAAAGCGGGCGTTCAGTTGATTGAGCCAATCATGAAAGTCGACGTGTTTACGCCAGACGATCATGTAGGTGACGTAATCGGTGATTTGAACCGTCGTCGTGGAATGATCAAAGACCAAGAAGCTGGCGCAACTGGTGTTCGCATCAAAGGTGATGTGCCACTTTCAGAAATGTTTGGTTACATCGGTTCACTACGTACAATGACTTCAGGTCGTGGTCAGTTCTCTATGGAGTTCTCACACTACAACCCTTGCCCGGCAAACGTTGCTGAGTCAGTTATCGAAGAAGTGAAAGCGAGAAAAGCTGCTAAATAAGCTGCTTATAGAAAGAATCAAAAAACCCAGCTAAGGCTGGGTTTTTTTTGACTATAATTTCTGTAAAGAGAGGCGGTTAGTGACGAGTCATTTGATATTCACTATGATTTTTGTGAGCTATTTTCTAATACCATCAAATGTTTATGCAGACGTTGTTTGACTGCTGAAAAGTCTTCAAGTTGTTGCTGTTGCGCATACTTCCATTGGTAATAAGACTTCACCATGAATGAAAGTGCCGCGCTAGAAGGTTTATCCAGATGGGGAGCTACGCGGTTTGAAAACTGTAATAATGTTTCGCCATCATCTTTTGTATGGCCCTGCTTTTCAATAAGTGCATATAATCCTTTGAGCCAATATTGGTCTTCATTGAGCTTTGTTTTCTTTCTTGGTATGAATAACAAAAAGATAAATAGACCAATGACGACAAAGCTTCCGATGAGGGCGTAAGAAAATGTTTGTGCATTCATACTACCGAAAATTCGTTTTAGTAAGAACTTTTGCGATTCTTGATTGTAACTGAGTATCGACTGACTCCAAGTATGGTCTATTTTAGCCATCAATAGTCTGACTTTGTTAAAGAAAGCATACTCTTGTAAATGTGATAACGAGAACGGGGTCTTTTTCATAAACTCTTCTCTGTTTTCAATCGAGCTCAATAGGCCCGAGAGAACGCGGTTAGGCGCCACAATCGCCGTGGGGTCTAACCTAGTCCATCCGGCTGATTTGTCCCAAGCTTCTACCCAGGCATGAGCATCGTATTGATGAACGCTAATAACGTTACCAGATTGTACTTCTCCACCTTGGTATCCCGTTACAATCCGAGCGGGTACATTTGCCAACCTCAGCATATAGGTAAGGGCCGAAGCATAATGCGAACAAAATCCGACTTGTTCTTCAAATAAAAATTGGTCGATCGGGTTGCTTTGCATCAGTGGTGGTGACAATGAATACTTGAATGGCTTTGAACGAAAAATATCATTGAGTCTCGCAATCTTCTCCTGTGTGCTCATACTGGGGCTTATATTCTTTAGGACAAACTCCACGGTCTCAGGATTGCCAGTATTTGGCACTTGTAGATATTGAGAAGTGTCTTCATAACCAGCATAGATATTCAAAGGTTGTTCTACAAATGAGCGCAATGCATACAAGCCTTTTGTATACAGTGGACTAGAGCTACTCAACTGAAATTGCTGATTGGTTTTTAAGGTTTGCGTACTAGTACCTTGAACTAAAACTGGAATGTCTAAAGAGTATAGCCAAGTGGTTGAGGTCGGCTCCGCTATCACTATGTAGTCTAATGACTTACCGGTGAAGGTCACAGATGGCGGCCCCTGAAATGCCTTGGACCGTTCGGATAGTGACCATGTTTTACCATCAAATTCATCCAATACAATCGCACGCCAATAAGTGTCCTGTGGTTTTGGCAACGCATTGTCAAACTCTGCACGGAAGACCAGTTCGTCTGATTTTGCTAGGTTGGCAATATCGCCAGGGGTCATCGTCTCTGATAAGCCTGTTTGATTCGATTTATTAACTGGCATTTTCCATAGTGGGGATAGTTTCGGTGTGACAAAAAATAAAATAACAGCAATGGGAATGGTCTGTGCTAATAACAGAAGCGTCTGTTTTGCGTATTTTCGAAAGGATGTGTCGCGAATTTTAATCGCATGCAGCGTACAAAATAACAGAATGACAATCACGCCGTAAAATAGGCTGTAAGCAAGGCTTTGATGAAAAATAAGTCCACAACCGACTAAGAACAATTGAATCGACGCAACCATTTGATAATCGCCGGTATGGTGTAGATTTAGAATTTTTAAGCAACAGGAAACTACCAATAAATTGATCATCGTATTGAGAAGACCAAAATCCTTAGCTAACCAAACCAGAATGGCAATGCATAGCATTGCCATAAGATTGAGTAAACTGTTTTTCAGTGGCGGGCTATTATTGTGCGCTTTGTAAGCGGTTATTGAAAAAGAGCATGCGCATAGAACAAGTACCCATCCCATCATCGGTGACAGCAGTGACAGAATTAATGCTGTGAATGTACCCAAGCATAAAAAAGCGGCATAACTCCGATTGTGAACTTTGATCCTTTCCATTTAAGCCACCCAATCAGTGTGTTTGTAGAGGGCGATTGCTTCTAAACATTGTGTTTGATGAGCGTGCCCTTTACTTGGCATAATTTGCTGATTGCCGATGCTTAAACCAAAGCACGCATCCTGAGTGCCTAATTCAATAATTTGATATGACAGTAATGACAATGCTTGTTCAACGTCACCTTGAAGGTAGTCATTGAAATACAACCAACCATTCAGTGCCGCGTTTTCATTAAAATCACGAGTGAGCAGGCCTTGACCTTTGGCGAAGTGTTTCCAGGAGACATGATGAATTGGATCGGTATCTCGGTACTCTCTTAACCCTTGTAGATCATCACTATTCACTTTGTTGTTTTTACTCTTACCCGCCTTGCCTTGTTCATTTTGTTGTCGAAGCTTTAATGGACCCGCTAGAGGAGTGGGGTAGACAGTCAACTTGTCAGGCACAGTCAGATGTGTCCAACAGCGAAATAAGCCAAAAGGAAAGATACTTTCTATCGATAATCTACCAATAGTATGTCGACCCCTCTTAAAGCGGCCTAATGAAACAATGTTGGCATCATCGTCTAAATATTGAAACATAAATGGTGTTTTTCGGTAGGCTGCAATATTTGATAGAGCATGAAGTTGCGACCGGTTTGGTTTATGTTTTAAGTGTAAATTTACGCTAGCATCTTGGTTAGCAAAGTTAGCTTGCAGTGGTGAAAAACTAATATGGTATTGAACAAAGCTGACGTAACTATGAAACATGGATAAAAGCAAAATAGCGAAGACAAAATAACAAAACATCAAGATAACGTTATTCTGGTAGTTGGTGCCAAGTATAAATAAGCAAAGCATAAGGCCAGTCATAGCCCAACCGAATCGAGTAGGCAATATAAAGGTATTATTTACATCCAGTTGATACTGATTGCTAGGAGGTATTCGTTTCGTTAACCATTTGTCTAGCCTTGTGCTCGCCCAGCTACTCATTCTGTGTACCTTATGCGGCCATTGGATCTACTTTTTTTAATACTTGCTGGCTCAAAGAGACAGTTGCGCTTGCGAACTGATCTTGGCCGCGTAGGCGATGCTCTGTGACCGCTGAGAAAATAAATTGCACATCTTCTGGTGTAACAAAATCACGTTGCTCAATAAAGGCACATGCTTGTGCACAATGGTAGATTGCTTTAGTTGCTCGTGGTGAAAGGGGGTTAGGATAGTCTTGATTATCTCTGGTGATATTCACCAACGCTAATATGTAATCCACCACGGCTTCACTCACGACTATATTCGCTACGGCATCTTGTATTCTCAACAAGGTGTCGGTGTCTAACACAGGACTCGTTTGTTTAGGCATTTGTTCTTCAAGCAGCATTTCTTTCTCAGCAGCAAAATTTGGAAAACCTAAGGATAGCTTCATTGTAAACCGATCGATCTGCGATTCAGGAAGCGGGTAAGTACCAGATTGAAAAAGTGGATTTTGTGTTGCGATTACAAAGAAAGGTTGCGGTAAGTCATAACTCTTTCCATCAACACTCACTTGGCTTTCCGCCATTGCTTCTAGCAAAGCACTTTGTGTCTTGGGACTTGCTCGATTGATTTCGTCTGCTAACAGAACTTGATTAAAAATAGGCCCTGGATGGAAGCTAAATTTGTGTGTATCTGGTTCATATATATTCACGCCCAACATATCGGCAGGCAAGAGATCTGAAGTAAATTGCACACGTGCATATTGCATGCTTAAAACAGAAGCTAAACATTGGCTCAAGGTTGTTTTGCCCATTCCTGGGAGATCTTCAAGAAGTAAATGACCTTTTGACAACAAACAGATGAGTGCAAGTTTTACTTGCTCATCTTTACCTTTTATTTGTTGACGTATTGCCTCAATACACTGACTTATCTCTGTTTGCATTGAATAGTATTCTCCTGTTGTAATACCATGAGTGTAGAATAATTGCCTAAAAACTACTTCAATATGATTAATACGTACGTATGTATGTTTTATGCAAAATACAGCGTATTATAAAAATGTGACTAACCAAATACGTTGAAAAGGAACCCAATGAGCCTTAATCCAATGGCTGGAAAGCCCGCTTTACCTGAACAGTTGATTAACGTTGCGCGTTTAATATCTGATTACTATACGAAGATCCCTAATCTTCAGATCCCAGAACAACGCGTCGCTTTTGGCACATCTGGCCATCGAGGTTGTTCGTCGCTTGGGACATTTAACGACACACATATCGCCGCGATTGCACAAGCGCTAGCCGAGTATCGACAGGGCAATGGTATTTCAGGACCTATCTTTATAGGGATGGACACACACGCTTTGTCCGAGGCGGCGATTACGACATCTATTGAAGTACTTGCGGCGAATGATGTAGATATTGTTATTCAAGAAGATAATGGTTATACGCCTACGCCCGTTATTTCTCATAAGATCCTGACTTACAATAAAGGACGAAAAACTGCGCTGGCTGATGGCGTTGTGATTACTCCTTCGCATAACCCGCCTTCAGATGGCGGGTTTAAGTATAATCCACCACATGGTGGTCCAGCTGATTCCGACGTAACGACGATAATACAGAATCGCGCAAATGAGTTAATTGAGGCTGGCAGTAAAGGCGTTAAGCGCACAAATATTGAGGAGGCGATGAAAAGTGGCAAGGTAACCAGCATTGATTTTTCGGAGGCGTATATCAATGATTTAGATAAGGTCATTGATATGCAAGCTATTGCTAACGCAGGCTTAAACCTTGGTACAGATCCTCTAGGTGGTTCGGGTATTCACTATTGGGATAAAATTGCTAAAAAATATAAGCTAAACATTGAAGTTGTAAACCAATCGCTTGATCAGCAGTTCAGCTTTATGCACTGCGACAAAGACGGCAAGATTCGCATGGACTGCTCTTCTGCAAGTGCGATGGCAGGTTTGATAGCACTCAGAGATCAATTTGACTTAGCCTTTGGTAACGATCCGGACTTTGATCGCCACGGTATCGTCACACCGACAGCCGGTTTGATGAACCCAAATCATTATTTAGCGGTTGCTATCAATTACCTATTTCAACATCGGCCGCATTGGCCATCGACTTTGCAAGTAGGTAAAACACTGGTGTCGAGCAGCATGATTGACCGTGTTTGTGCAACGCTGCCTCGCGAGTTGACAGAAATGCCTGTGGGCTTTAAATGGTTCGTTGAAGGCCTGAACAACCAAAACATCGGGTTTGCAGGCGAAGAGTCAGCGGGCGGTATTTTCCTGAGAATGGATGCCACTCCATGGGCTACCGATAAAGACGGTTTTATAATGTGTTTGTTAGCGGCAGAGATGAAAGCAATTACGGGGAAGGACCCCTCGCAACTGTATGCTGAGTTAGTTAGCGAGTTTGGCGAGCCGAGCTACACCCGAATTGATGTTGCAGCAAGTTTAGAAGAGAAGACTAAATTGTCGAATATGGACGCTTCCGTTGTTAAAGCAACAGTATTGGCGGGTGAAAAAATAAGTAATATACAAACGCATGCACCAGGTAATAATGCCGCTATTGGCGGTTTAAAGGTGAGCACCGAAAATGGTTGGTTTGCAGCCCGACCTTCAGGCACAGAAAATGTCTATAAAATATATGCCGAAAGCTTCTTGGGACAAACGCATTTAGACTTGCTAATTAAGGAGGCTAAAGAGCTTGTTGGAGAAGTGTTAAATGCTTAGTTGTGTGATTTTGGTGAATGTCATGTAAATAAATTGTAATAAATTTAGATTTATTTGGTTGTAGTTACTAAAAAGTCTAAAAAAATTACAAAAAATTAACATATGCATACGTTTGCATATAAAATTGCGTGGTTTAATCTCAATGCCTGTAATAATATTACAGGCAGTTTATTAATAGAGAGAGCCCCGAAATGGCATCATCAACAAATTCGAAAGCTTCGGCCGCAAAATCTTCACCGCGCAAGTCGAGCAAAGTATCCTCAAATGATTCAGTTCCTAGCTTAACGAAAGCTGAAATTAAACAGTCTATTGTTAAACATCTCCACTCAACGCTTGGTACAGATGAAAACAAAGCAAATAACCATGCCTGGTGGAAAGCCACAAGCGCTGCCATGCAAGAGCTAGTCTTAGAACGCTTGCGTACAACACAAAAAACGCACTACATGCATGATACCCGCGCAGTACATTATTTTTCTGCTGAGTTTCTTATGGGACGATTGTTATCTAACAATATGCATAATTTCAACTTGTTCGAAACAACGAATGCCGCCTTAAAAGAATTGGGAGTTGAGCTAAGCGATGTCTTAGAAGAAGAACCTGATATGGCACTAGGTAATGGTGGTCTAGGTCGCCTAGCAGCCTGTTTTATTGATTCGCTAGCGACCATGGAATTGCCAGCGATTGGCTATGGCATACATTATGAGCACGGCTTATTTCGACAAGAAATAAAAAATGGTGCACAAATAGAGCGTCCAGATAGTTGGCGAGACTATGGCAACCCATGGGAAATTTGCCGTCCAGAATCTATTCAAGAAGTGCCTCTTTATGGTTATGTTGAAACCAAATACGGTGAGAATGGAAGAGTCCAAAAAGAATGGCATCCAGCCTCCATAGTGAAAGGTGTGCCGTGGGATATTCCTGTTGTTGGATATGGCGCTAAAACAGTCAATGTGCTGCGTTTATGGCAAAGTGAGTCATCTGACTATTTCAACTGGGATGTATTCAATGCAGGCGGATACGTAGATGCCCAACGAGAAAATATACAAGCAGAAACGATTTCTAAAGTCTTGTATCCAAATGACGAAACTGAAGCAGGTAAAGAGTTACGCTTAATTCAGCAATATTTCTTCTGCGCCTGCTCTCTGAAAGACATTATACGTCGATACAAGCGTGCTCATGGAGATGATTGGAGCCGTTTTGCAGACCAAGTTGTTATTCAATTAAATGACACTCACCCAGCCATTGCTATCCCAGAGTTAATGAGGATCTTGGTTGATAGGGCTGAGTTAGATTGGGATACAGCGTGGGGTATTTGTTCTAAAACATTCGCTTACACTAACCATACTTTGTTGCCGGAAGCGCTTGAAAAGTGGCCGGTCAGAATGATAGAAAAAATCTTGCCGCGACATATTGAGATTATTTATGAAATCAATCACCGCTTTTTAACCTTGGTTGAACAAAAATGGCCGGGCGACAACGTGATGAAAGCCAAGTTATCAATTATTGAAGAAAGCAACGAGAAGATGGTTCGCATGGGTAACTTGTCAGTGATTGGCTCGTTCGCTGTCAATGGTGTTGCAGAAATACATTCTCAATTGGTTAAACAAAATTTGTTTCCTGAGTTTGAGGCCTTGTGGCCGGGTAAACTAACCAATGTCACTAATGGTATTACGCCAAGAAGGTGGTTGAAGGCATGTAATCCGATGCTTTCAGAGTTGATTAGTAAGAAAATTGGTGATGACTGGCCAACTAAGCTATCCAATTTGGAAAAACTCTCCGAGTTTGCAGATAATAAAACATTCCAAAATCAATTCATGAAGGTCAAACAGAAAAACAAAGATGCATTGGCTGCGGAAATTAAACGTCAAACAGGCATCAAGGTTGATACAAAAGCGATATTTGATATTCAGATCAAACGCTTGCATGAATACAAACGCCAACATTTGAATTTACTGCATATCATGGCCTTATATCGCAGACTGCTTGAAAACCCAAACTATGACATGCACCCACGCGTGTTTATTTTCGGTGCTAAAGCAGCGCCGGGTTATGCTTTGGCGAAAGACATTATTTTTGGTATTAACAAAGTTGCCGACAAAATTAATAATGACCCACGTGTTAATCAGAAGATTAAAGTTGTTTTCTTACCTAACTACAGAGTGTCAATGGCTGAGAAAATGATCCCAGCTGCTGACGTATCTCAACAAATTTCAACAGCGGGTAAAGAGGCATCTGGCACTGGCAACATGAAGCTTGCTTTGAATGGTGCTATTACGATTGGTACTTTAGATGGTGCCAACATCGAAATTGCAGAAGAAGTGGGCGATGACAATATTTTCATATTCGGAATGAATGTGGATGAAGTGACAGCGCTAGGCAAAAAAGGCTACAACCCATTTGATATTTATTATCAAAACAAAGAGATTAAAGCGGTACTTGACTGGCTGGATGGTGACTACTTTACTCCAGGGCAACCAGGCGCACTTTCATCCTTGAAAAATAGTATGCTAAGCGGCGGTGACCCTTATATGGTGCTTGCTGATTTTGAGTCATACAGTGAAGCCAATATTGCACTTGATATCGCATACAGAGATAAAGCGCGATGGGCAAAAATGGCGATATTGAATACTGCCAAAATGGGTAAATTTACCTCAGATCGGTCAATTTCTGACTATGTAGAACGAATTTGGAAGTTAAGTTCTTGTAAAGTAAGTTAAGCGATTGAAAAAAAAGGTTATAATCTAAGAAAAGCCAGCTAATAGTTGGCTTTTTTAATTAAAGTTTTCGCAATTTTGGTCGATAACCTGTACAATAAATGAACATTTTAAATTCTTCTTACCTTCTCTTTACTTTCGGTGTCTTTTTTTATGACCTCAAAACACCAGAGCTTGTCTACTCTTCCCAATCGGTATCACTTTATCGATATGATCGATTCGATCGCTGACGAGACTCCCCACTTTTCTCTTATGCTTATAGACGTCATGCGTTTTTCAGATGTTTCTTCAGCATTTGACTATCAGGCTGGCGACGATATTTTGTTGCAGATAGCAAACAGAGTGCATACGATTTTTGGCAGCCGTTTGACGTTAGGTAGGATCAGCGGTGATATTTTTGGTTTAGTATTTGTAGGTAAATACACAGAATCAGAAATGCATAGTAAGTTTCAGCATTTAATTGAGCATTTCAAAACGCCCTTGTATACGAATGAAACTGCGTTCATTGCAGACTTCAATGTTGGGGTGGCAAGCCATAGCCAAAAAACGGTATCAGTAACACGCTTAATATCATTAGCTGAGGCTGCCCTTAAGCAAGCTAAGAATAACAAGCACCAAAACTTTAGCTACGTAAAAGACAACGAGGACTCTGTTACGGGTCGCGGTTTAGCTCTAAAAGCAGATCTTTCCAGAGCGATGGAAAAAGATGAGTTAGAGTTATATTTCCAGCCCAAAGTCAATCTATCCAATTTAACCATTACGGGGGCAGAATGTTTATTGCGATGGAACCATCCTCTCGACGGCGTGCTGTTTCCAGGGACATTGATTGAGGCTGCAGAGTCTTACAACATGATGAATGAACTAGGGCATTGGACGATCAGTCATGCCTTACGCCGCCTGTCAGAGTTAAATCAACTTGGTATCAATATGCCAATTTCTATCAATTTGTCACCGAGCCAATTGTACGACACTACATTGATAGAACATTTGTCCCATCTTATTGAGCAATTTCAAGTTCAAGCCAATATGATAGAACTTGAGTTAACTGAGGACGTGGCACTAAGTAACTCTCTGATGGTGAAACGCCAATTAGACGAAATTAGAGCAATGGGTGTGAAGATATCCATGGATGATTTTGGTAAAGGCTACTCAAATTTGTCGTTTATACGCGATTTGGAACTAACCTCCATCAAAATTGATAAAACCTTCGTAATGGAGCTAGAAGATAACCCGGTCAACCTTGCGATAGTTCAGGCGACTAAACTTATCTGTGAGGCAAAGCAGTGTGACGTGGTTGCAGAAGGGATTGAAACAGTACTTCAATTAAAAATACTGAATGAAGCTGGTATTAAAAGCGGGCAGGGCTTTCTATTTTCTCCTGCTGTGTGTTTCAATGAGTTTATTAGTTTGTGTGCAGAAGGTGATTTTCATAACTTGCTTGCACATAAGGCACAATTTAAAGTGAGTTAGTGATAAACTCTCGCTGTGTTTTGTAATTAAAAAGTTTTTATGAATTTATCCACTCTTCAGTTCCTCTCTCAGTCTCGTCAAACGCCAGAGTTATTCGATAAAAAAATGACAATGGCCCTAGGTGAGCAAACGTCAGTGTCCATTTTTGCGCCAGGCATTATTCAGTTTGAACCTGTTCTGGCACAAGCTGGAGCAGACGCTAAAGGTAACACGCTAAAAGCCCCAAAGAGCATCGTGTTGTCCTGTGGTATCCACGGTAACGAAACAGCACCTATTGAAATCTGTGATGCAATTGTGCAGGATTTGCTTGCGGGGAAGCTAAGCAGTCCACATCGTTTATTGTTTATATTTGGTAATTTACCGGCGATGGATATTGCTGAAAGATTCGTGGAGGAAAACCTCAATAGGCTCTTCAATACCAATGAATCTGAAGAGAACATGGAACAAAAAAGAGCGCAGGTCATCAAGCAAGCAGTGGCCGAATTCTTTGATAATGAGAATAAGCCGTCAAGTCATGTAGATACAGATCGCTACCACTATGATTTGCACACCGCAATCCGTGAGTCTAAGAATGAAAAATTTGCCGTGTATCCTTTCTTGCATGGCCAAGCGCATAATAAAGATCAACTGCGTTTTTTAAGTGCATGCGGCGTCAATACGATTCTACTTTCACAGTCTCCGACGAGTACCTTTAGCTACTATACGTCTTATCATTATTACAGCCATAGTTTTACGGTAGAGCTGGGTAAAGTAAGACCTTTCGGCGAAAACAATGCAGATGACTTTGCAGCGGTTACGACAAGCTTAAGACAGTTGATTTCTTCTGAATCACTCGATTTACCAGCTTATCAAGCATGTCCCTTAGAAGTGTTTGAGGTGAAACAAGTTATTGATAAGTCATCAAACGATTTTAGATTAACCTTCAGCGACGACACGCCCAACTTCATGGATTTTAGTGAGGGAGCAGTATTAGCGGTTGATGGTGATATCACATATACGGCGACGCAAGATGGAGAGGCAATTGTATTTCCAAACGCTAATGTCGCGATAGGCCAGCGAGCTTTGTTAACTGTGGTGCCTTGTGAATTATAGCTCAAATGGCTTTCAACTTGACCATAGACTAGAGAACGATAGTTTCTTCATTTGTCAGTTAGACTTATGCCAAGTCCGCTTGATCAATGATGCACAATTTGTCTGGCTACTTTTGGTACCAATGGTAAATGGGATGAGTGACGTCATCGATCTAGATGATGAATTACAACAACAATTGTGGCGCGAATCATCGTTACTGAGCCGTATCCTTCGAACTGAGTTTGTGCCTGACAAGCTTAATGTAGCGGCAATTGGGAATGTTGTATCTCAGTTGCACGTTCATCATATCTGTCGATTCAAGAACGATATCGCCTGGCCCGCACCTGTTTGGGGGAGACAAGCAATGGTTGCTTATGAACAAGCAGTACGGGAAGGTCTAATTGACACAATAAAAAGAAGGGTGACGGCGCGTTAAATTAAGCCGTCTCGATCATCTTCATCTTCTTTCTTGATTGCTTCTTGCCTCTTATCCTTAGCGGCTTCGTACTCGTCAGAAAAATGAAACGGTTTTACCTTCAGTAAGGCGGTCATCGTACTGATAATGAATGCGATCACGATAACGATGATGAGCACAATGATCCAAGTTTCCATAATGATGTCCTTAGGGTTTACAGAACCGAATGCGGTCTGAGATGATTAACCTGTGATTATACCCTTGTTTAAAGTATAGCGCTGATAAATACTATCTAATTCAGGTAAGACTGTGTCTATGCCTTCAATTTGCGCTTCTATTAATTGTTCTCGTAATGCACTAAGCGAATATTGTTTCTCAATCTGATCTGCGATAGCACGGTAACTCAAATGCCAAGGTTCTCGAGCAACGCCACCTGTGTAACAGGCGTAGGGAAAGGAAAAACCAAAATCTTGAATATTACCTTCTAACCAATGAGCAAGTGCCGAGCATGGCCCATCAGTTTCATATTCGCCTGTAACCAGTTCAAATTTCTGCCCACTAAATTCAACTTTTTGCTTGTCGAAAACGTCAATATCGGTCCCCCAATGGTGTCGACTTGCACCAGGTAGTGCAGACCAGAGTAGAATGGCATGGAGCTTATCGTGATCACTCAGTAGCTTTGCATCTACCGTCGTGCCCTCAAGCGTATTGAGAGGTAACAAGCCTTGCCATTTTTTGTTCCAAATAAGACACTGGCGCTCAAAACTACGATAGCTGCTAACCAAGCGTAAATCATGCCCTTCGCTTTTTGCTGCTGTTTGCATTCTCTGATAGGCATCGGCAACCTCGTCAAGCAACAGGTGCTGATCCTCAATTTTTATTAAATGCGAGGAATCTAGGCCTAATATTTGAGAGCGAGTGAGCGGCTTCATGTTAAACACTTTTTGAGAATTTCATAATAGATAGAAACTAAACTCTCAAGGTTGCTTATTTTCACTTTTTCATCAAGTTTGTGAATCGTGGCATTCTCCGGCCCTAACTCAATCACTTGCGCCCCTGTTGGCGCGATAAAACGACCATCAGATGTTCCACCGGCGGTAGACAATTCAGCATCAATCCCGCTGACTGATTTTATGCTCTCAACTGCAGCTTCAACTAGCGTTCCTGAGTCAGTTAAAAAGGGTTGGCCATTGAAAGTCCAATCGATATGAAAGTCTAGTTCATGTCGAGCTAGGATTTCCTCGACTTTTGCTATCAATATTTCATTGCTCAACTCTGTCGAGAAGCGGAAGTTAAAACATACGTCAATTGTGCCGGGAACGACATTACCTGCGCCAGTACCAGCATGTATGTTAGACACTTGAAAACTGGTAGGTGGAAAGTAATCGTTGCCAGTATCCCATTGGGTGCGTGCGAGTTCTGCAAGCGCAGGCGCAATGGCATGAATAGGGTTTTTGACCAAATGAGGATAAGCGACGTGGCCTTGTATGCCTTTCACTTGTAAGTCACCGGTTAGTGAGCCTCTTCGCCCGTTTTTGATAACATCGCCAGTGCGCTCGGTGCTTGATGGTTCGCCGACAATACAGTAGTCGATTTTTTCGTTTCTTTCTTCAAGCGTATCAATTACACGTGTTGTGCCATTAATAAAGGGACCTTCTTCGTCACTGGTAATCAGGTAGGCGATTGAACCTTTGTGTTGCGGGTAGTCTTTGACAAACTGTTCGGTAGCACACAACATAGCTGCGAGACTGCCTTTCATATCAGCCGTTCCTCGGCCATATATGAAGCCATCTTCAATAGTTGGTTCGAAGGGAGGATATTTCCATTTATTGCTAGGTCCTGTTGGTACAACATCGGTATGACCTGCAAAACAAAACAGAGGTGCCTTTGTGCCACGGCGTGACCACATATTCGTTGTGTCATGGAAGACAAGGTTTTCACGCTCAAAGCCCAAAGGCCCAAGAATGGCACTCATATAATCCTGGCAACCCTCGTCTTTAGGAGTGACAGATGGTCTTGAAACGAGATCTATTGTGGTCTGAGTAACATCACGCATAGTTATGAAAAAACCTGTTGATAAGTGTCGGCTGAAAACCCGACGGTATATTCTCCATCGGCGACGAGAATAGGGCGCTTTATCATTGCGGGAGCTTCAAGCATTAGTTTCAATGCACTATTTTGATCGATATTCGCTTTTTGCTCATCACTGAGTTGGCGATAAGTTGTCCCACGTTTATTTAACATGTTTTCCCATCCAAGCGCTTGCTCAGCTTCGTTTATCCACGCTTCACTGATGCCATCTTTACGGTAATCATGAAAAGAATAGTCAACATTGTTCTCATTTAACCATTTTTTCGCTTTTTTTATTGTATCGCAATTCGGGATCCCAAAAAGTGTATTCAAAATCAACTATCCTTTTTCTTGTTGTTGAGTAATCACGTCATAGCCTGACTTCTTTAACGCAGCAATCGCGTTTTCAAGCATCGCGTGTTTTACCAAAAAATAATCTGTCTCGAAAGTAGAAACCACAAAAATACTCACTTTAGCCTTGGCTAATACCGCGCCAATTTGAGCCATTATGCCAACCATAGACAAGTTGAGCGGTCCCAATACCTCTAATACTCGCCAATCGTAGTCGGATTCTATTGCTTCTATCGGAATGGTTTGTTTGACTACTAAGGATAATTCATCCTTGGTACGCCCAATAAAATAAAAATCGCTGCTCAAAACAGAAGAGGGAATGGGATGTTCTTCGCTAAGTGAGTGAATCGCGAAAGTCTCGTCTAAAACTGAAAGTGTTTGTTTTGCCAAAGTTATTCCTTTTTATCCACGGAATATGTGGATAACCTTGTGAGTGACTTAGTTTCAAGTTTATAACGTCATGTTTTAAATAGTAAATATCAATTGGCTATATATCGTGCACATAATATTTTTTGCTTAAAAAATGTATCTTTAGTACTGAAAATTCAAACAATTTACAGTACTATCATAACAGGAAGTTTGAATTATTCGTGATTCGATATCGTTTTTTTAGCAAGTGAAGGAAAGCATGGCAGCACTTAATATTTATGCAGGCAAAATGGCCATGCAAAGGATCCAACAGGACGGTTTTCAAGCCGATATGTTTGGTGGCTTTTTAGGGGCTTCTGGTGGGCCGAAATGGTTTGTACTTGCGGGCTTAGATAAGGTCATCTTCAAAGAGTTTCTTGATGATCGAAGTTCCAATATTGATATCATGGGGAGTTCTGCTGGTGCATTCCGGGCCGCATGCCTAGCTCAAAACGATTCAGCTGCGGCTATAGAGCGTCTTGCGATTAACTACGCGAATACAGTGTATTCAGAAAAACCCACAGCGGCTGAGATAACCACCAAAGGTTACGACTTGCTGTACACCATGTTAGGTGATTCCGGGATTGATGAAATTTTAACTGCAAAGAACAAGAATGTTCACTTTTTTGTACAACAGTGTCATGGCTTAGTTGCTTCACCTAACAAACTAGCGCAAATGACCGGCTTATCTTTGGCAGCTGCAAAAAATGCGATTGCAAGAAAAGGAATTGCAAAGCATTTCTCGAGAGCAGTCTTTTCTGCTAGGTGCAACACTGAACTGTTTACCGATCCTTATCACTTTCCCACTGATTTTTATCAAATGACCCAGCAAAACCTGGTTCCTTCGTTAATGGCATCGGGTTCTATTCCTGTGGTGCTAGAGGGTATTACGGATATACCCGGCGCTAAGCCAGGTATGTATCGTGATGGTGGGATCATCGATTACCACTTCGACCTATCATTTGAGACTGAAAAGTTAGTGTTATATCCGCATTTCTACGCAAAACCTGTACCTGGGTGGTTCGATAAAGGGCTTAAGCGGCGTTCGTGTCACGCCAGTAGTTATGACAATACGGTGATGATTGTCCCGAGTGATGAGTTTGTTCATGCTCTACCATATGGCAAAATTCCAGACAGAAAAGATTTTGAAACGATGCCGGCAGAACAGCGTAAAAAGTATTGGATGACAGTGATACAAGAATCAGATAAATTGGCTGATGAATTTTTATCCATACTCCATGAGCAGAACGTCGAACACAAGCTACTGCCTTTGCAATTGCAAAGAATATAAAACATAAACAGCATACGAGCAGGTTCATTTATCCAATGCTCGTAGAAAAGCTCTAAAAATAAAAATAAGAACAAGAACAAGAAGAGAAAGATGATGGAAATACCTAGACTACTAATTGTTGAAGACGATGCTGTAAATATCAATATGCTATCTGGTTTACTTAGGAATGATTACCAGATATCCATTGCAAGAACAAAGAAAAGGGCTCTTGAGATTTTAGAAAACGAAGATATCAGTCTGGTATTGCTTGATTTGAATCTGCCTGATGGCAAAGGTTTGGATATCTGTGAACAATTCAAGTCCGACAAAACTCGTTTCAGTCCTCCATTTATGGTCGTCATGACAGGTTATGATGAGGAAAACACAGAAGTGAGTTGTTTTGAGGCAGGGGCCAATGAGTTTATTAGCAAGCCAATAAAGAAAGAGTCTTTTTTAGCTAGACTTGCGTTGCAAACTCAACTTATGAAAGAGGCCAAGAGAAAAGAAATGTGTTTATCGTGAGCTGGAAAACTATCAGGGAGATAGTTTAATCTGCCCTGAAGTTAACCAAGCTCTCTGGAACATGCGAATAATAGCCCTGATAGTAGTCGATATTAAGAGAGCGCAAAATATCTAAGGATTCTGCTGTCTCAATGCATTCTGCAACGACTTTTATTCCTTTCGCTTTTGCTATACCAGCAATAGATTCAACCATCTTTTGACTAATGTCATCCTTGTCGATATCACGTACAAACATACCATCGATTTTTACATAATCGACCGACAGTTCTTTCAAATATTCATAAGAAGAAGTACCAGTACCAAAGTCATCAAGTGCGAATTTGAAGCCTAGAGGTTGCAAACTACTGAGCAAGGATTGTGTACTTTCAATATTTGAAATTGCAGAGGTTTCTGTTATTTCAAAGCAAACTTGATGTGGATTTATTTCATACTCTGCTAAGTAACGTTTTATCAAATCAACTGCTGATGATTTGGCAATGAAATCACCAGATAGGTTAATCGAAACTTCAACATGTGATGGGAGTTCTTTTACCGCAATAAACGCTTTTCTAATAACCCATTTATCGATTTCAGTAATGATATGAAATTTTTCTGCAATAGGAATAAATTGACCAGGCGGTTTTATTTTTCCATCGCTCCCTACTAATCGAATCAGGACTTCAATCTTGCGGGTGCCATCCTCAATGATAGGTGTGATTTCTTGGTAATAAAGCGTGAACTGGTCATGTTCTATAGCGTGGTGAATAAGCGGAATAATGCGCATTTGTTGATGCGTTTTATCGATGTGTTGTTTGGTATAGTTGTATACAGAGACTTCACTACCACCTTTCCGTTTACTCTCAAAACAAGTTCGTTCGGCGATACTCATTAAGTGGCTTACCGAATCGATGCTTTCATCAATTTCTACTAAGGCCGCGCTTAAAGAATGTTTGAACGCTTCATCTCCCCATTCAAAACGATAGCTTTCAACCGCTTCTTTTACTGCAGAGGTTCGACGTATGGCATGCTCAAGTGAATCTAAGTTAAATAAGACTGCAAACTCGTCGCCACCCATTCTGGCAATAATATCTTCTTTCGAAAATAAATTGCGAAGTAGATCAGCAACCTGTCTTAATAGTTCGTCGCCAGCGATATGCCCGCAGGTATCGTTGACCACTTTAAATTGGTCTAAATCGATGAACAGAAAATAGTATTTTTTATTTTCTTCGTAACTTGATTCCATGACATTCTTTAATTCCATCTCCATTGAGTTTCTATTAAACATGCGAGTAATGAAGTCATGATTCGATAAGTAAGTGAGCTTATCCTGAAGGCGACGTCTTTCGTCAATTTCGCGACGTAAGTTACTGTTAGCGGCAACCAACTCTTTTGTGCGCTCAGCCACTTTTATTTCTAAGCTTTCGTTAACGCTTTCTAACATTACGTTGGCTTTATCCAAAGAATCAACCAGAGTACTGAGCGTTAAATGTGTGTTGACACGAGCGATTAGTTCTTCTGATCTGACTGGCTTGATAATGTAATCGACGCCACCAACAGCAAATGCTTCGCTGATATCTTTTTCACTGCCTGTAAGAAAGAGGACGGGAATGTGCTTGTATAGTGGGTCGGATTTTATCTGTTTACATACTTCTAAACCCGACATGTTAGGCATGTTAATGTCTAGTATAATAAGGTCAGGTTGGACAGACTTGAGGATTTCTAAGGCAGCATCGCCAGAAGTGGCGATTAGCATTTTTGCGTTAAGTGGCTTTAAGTGACTGATAATGACATTGATGTTGGTGGGATCATCATCTACTGCCAGTATACTAAACGTCATGTTTCTATTAATCATAACTTCCCTTCGATTAATTTTTTGGATGTTTCATAGTCAAAATCCTCTAACGCTTCCACTATAGCATGAAGTTTGGCGTCGGCAAGATTATCTTTAGCGATGTTAGCGAGCTCCTCAACCAACTCAAAAGGCACCAGTTCACTTTTCTCAACGAGAGGTTGAATCTGTCTAAGGACATCTTGATATGTGCGCTCTGAACGAGTCCTATCACTGGCACCTTTATTAACATCTAGCATCAGTTTTATATCCATTAATGACTCCTCTAATATGTCATTAAATGTTTTTAAATCCTTACTGACGAGTGTGTTTTCGGATATTTTTCTCTCTAGTGCTAGCGCCGCGTTGTAAAGCTTGGTTACTCCGATATTGCCAGAGCTACCTTTAATCGAGTGTAATTTGTCTTTCAATACGTCCATTTCAAGTCTTTCATTGGGGAATGAAAATGACGAATCTTTATAGTGTTTGTGGAAAAGCGCGAGGCTCTTAAGGTAAATATTTGGTTGCTGAATCAAAGAGGGCGGAGAAGTCTCCCAATCCATAGTTTGTAAACCACTCGGGATAATAATTTGGCCTTCCATCTTCGTATTTTTGGGCTCAGTAGAGTTGATCGTAAAATCGAGTAAGGTTTTTGGCGTCAATTTAAAGCCTTCGTATATTGCTTCTTGCAGTAGGCTAGTATCAATTGGTTTTGCGACGTGATCATTCATTCCATATAATAAACATTTTTCTCTGTCACCTTTCATGGCGTTTGCAGTCATGGCAATGATCGGTATATCAACATAGCGTTCACCTGCATCACCACTTCTGATAATCTCAGTGGCTCTATAACCATCCATCACCGGCATTTGGCAATCCATTAAAATCAGGGTGTAAGGCTGGTCATGGTCGCTGTTTACTAAAGTCGTAATCGCCAGTTGACCATCGCCAGCAACGCCATAGTTTAGGCCGAATTTCTTAAGCAAACCTTCCGCTACCAATTGATTGACTGGATTGTCCTCTACGATTAATACCTTGTGATAACTGGGCCACTCAATCTGTTTTGCCTTATTTGCACCAGTGTAAGACAGCAGAGTATTTTCAGTGATAAAGGTTTCATCACGTGACAACAGGGACAAAGAGTTGAATAATTCGGAAGAACCTACCGGCTTCATTAAGCAAGCATCTAAACCTAAGGTCTTAAATTCGTCAGCAGTCATTTGGAAAGACATGGAACTTAACATCATAATTTTGGTGTCTTTATATTTTTCCAAACGTTTTATATCACTGACGAGGCCTAAACCATCTTTCTTCGGCATATTCATATCAGTAATAATTAAATCTAAATCTGGCACGCGTTTTTTCAATATGTCCAAAGCAGATTCGGCGTCATGCGCTAGAATCACGTTGACACCCCAACTAGTCAATTGACTATCCAATATTTCGAGGTTGGTTTGATTGTCGTCTACCACTAGTGTGGTCCATGAATTTATATTTGATTTGGGCAAAGGCTTTTCTTTAAGCGTGCTAGTGCCCACTTTTATAGTGAAGGTAAATTTGCTACCGCTACCCAACGTCGACTCTACGTGAATATCACCTTCCATTAAATCGACCAATCGTTGGCAAATAGCTAAACCAAGACCAGAGCCGCCGTACATGCGCGTTGTTGAACTATCCACCTGAGTAAAGGAGTCAAATAAATTTTCAATTTTTGATTCAGGGATGCCAATACCACTATCTTCAATACTGCATTCAACAATAGTGATATCGTCTAGCGCGGAAGATTTCGCAGTAATCACGATCTGACCTTGGTCTGTAAATTTTATCGCGTTATTGAGCAGGTTGGTTACAACCTGACGTAATCTTACCGGGTCACCGACAACCATTGTTTGATTAACACCGGTTACATCTATTATGAGTTCGACGCCCTTCGCATCAGAACGAATAGCGAGTGATTGTGCAATGGTCTCTATTTGATGAGATAAATTGAAATCGAGTGCCTCTAATTCAAGTTTGCCAGCTTCTACACGAGAAAAGTCGAGGATGTCGTTGATAATCGTCAATAAGCTTGAGGCGCTATTTTTAGCGACCTTTAATTTATGTCTCTGTTCCGCATTGAGTTGAGTGTCGAGGACAAGGTCTATCATGCCGAGTACACCATTCATTGGTGTTCGAATTTCGTGTGACATCCTAGCCAAAAACTCACTTTTTGCATTACTCGCTTCCTGTGCTGTTCGCGTAGCGTTTAGCATTGCTTCTTCAAAACGCTTACGATCGGTAATGTCACGGCTAATCCCTAAAATACCGGGCTGATTGTCATTTTCATACAGGATGAGTGTTTTACGCGTCTCGTAAAGAATTTCATTGCCGCTTGTATCGGTAGTAGGGCGCTCAACTACATGAGTTACCCCTGACAACAGCAGTTTTTCATCATCTTTGACAAAAAACTCAGCATCATCTTTGCTATATAATTCTTTATCAGTTCTACCAATTAGCTCGTCAAGACCAAAGCCGGTTAGTTCAATGAACGATTGATTGGCTCGGACATAGCGTCCCTCACTGTCTTTGCAAAAAATAGGATCGGGAATATTATCTAACACGCTTTGTAAGGTGACCCTTTCAGCTTCAAGTGCATGGGTAGAATCTTGGAGTTCTTGCGTACGCTCATACACTTTCTGCTCCATCTCATTTGCTGCTTTCATCAGCTTTTTGTTGGCTCGATGGCTTAAGATAATGACCACCAATGACATCAGCAAAACAACAGCAATAGTAACGATAACTAGGGCAATGATAGTATTTTTAGCTCGGATAAAAGGTTGTCGCGCCTCAGCAATATCAATTTCGGTCGCCATACCTAGTTGCAATTCTGGTAGCCATTTCCAGGTACCAATCACTTCAATGCCGCGGTAGTCAGAATAACCTACTAGATTTTGTGCTGACTCGAGTTGCGTTAGACTCTCAGCCATAACCGTTAAGGGTGTCTCGCCTGTTTCAGTTGGCACAGTTAAATTCACTTTTAGGATCTCTGACTCGCCCAAAGCAATCCGTTCTAAGTTGACTAAACTATCTTGAAATCGCGAACGAGAAACGAGCCTAGCTTGTCTGTCAATAATATAGGATTCACCCGACTCTCCAATCCGGCCCAGTGCCATGATTGAAGATATTTCATTTTCCGGGAAGTGAGTCGAAGCAGCTATTGCAACTACAATTCCCTCAAAATAAACGGGTGCTAAAAAATACGCTGTCGCTTGAACAGTGCCATCATCACGGCGAATCTCTATCGGCGGGACAAAGACGGTTTGCCCGTATATTACGGATTGCAGAATGGAAGGGTGCTTGACTGAAATCAGAGACTGTCGACCAATGAAGCTCTTGTTATTTGAAAACAAGTAAAAGCCTTGAGGAGATAAAATTTGGTAACCATCATGTGTTTGCAAATTATCTATTGTTTGGATGTAGAGTCTGAAAGCGTCTTGTACCGATTGAAACCCATCTATATCTTGCGCAGAAAAAGTGTCGGCTAATTGTTGAGAAAAGGATTTGATGATTTCATTTTCAGACAGACGTAAAATTTCGGACTTTCTTTGTTCAGCCCAAAATAAGAGGGCAGCTTCTGTCGTTCCCATGACCGCGTTCAATGATTCGCCATATTCATAGGCGACATCTTGTTCAATTTTATCAATCGCAGCGTTAGTTAAAAACATGGTGACTGCGGCCACAAGCGCGATGCCGAGAATAATCAACAATATGCGATTTTTGATGGGTTTTGCTGCGATAGATTGCGTGTTCGACAAAGTACAACTCTCGATGATGGTAAACCGTTTTGCTTGTAACAAACGGGTTTCTAAAAATTGTGAAAAAAGCGCTTGCGCTAACGAGCACTCATCGTTATTATACGCGCCGTTTTGCACCTTCCACTAAACACACTTGGTGGGGTATTCCAAACGATGCGTCTATAGCTCAGTTGGTTAGAGCGCTACCTTGACATGGTAGAGGTCCCCTGTTCGAGTCAGGGTAGACGCACCATCTTCTGCAGTTACACTCCATTGTGTCACCAAGATTACGTTTACATCAGATATACGTCAACTGTTGATTAATCATACGCCTCTCAATATTCGAATAAAAATCGACTCAGTCGCACTTTACGAAAATGTTCTGCCACATAACAATATGCTCCCGCATAGCGGCTTGGTAATTCTCGAACGTATTGGTTTGATGGTTTTGTAACCACATTGAAAACTCGGGATGCACTTGAGGCACTGTTAACAAATCCATAAAGATTGGTTTAAGTTGATAATGATAATGGTTCATTTGAGAAGCAATGGCTTGTATTTCTTGAACAAAATATAGATTGAATACATTTCGTAGAATTTTTAAGTCCTCCCTATCTCTTCTTGTATTGCACTGGAACGTGCTAGACCAGTTGGTAATATCTTCTGTCATTGATTGAAGACTCTGTGTCAACAATAACTGGGAGCGCAGACTACGGGCATATAATTTATGTTGCTGCATTGATTGTAAGGCACTCTCTAAGTTGACCAGAGCCGACTCTGGCGACCGTAAGCTTTCTAAGATTTGTTGCAGATCAAGTTTAGCTTGCGTGAAGTTATCATCTGAATTGCCATCAATGAAGCCGCCTGAATGGACTAAGCTATTATATATCTCTTGGCTTTGTGAAAACATATTGGCCCAATTTAGGGCATATAAGTCTTGTTTTTGTTCTAGCCACATTGTGGTTTTGTTTTGTAGTTCTTCATTGCTCTGTTTCGACAATTGCTCCTCACAGAATCGCAGAGCAGTAATAAGTCGCCATTCGTATTGTAGCCGGGTTGAAGGAAGTTGTATTTTCCCCAGCGCCGTATTACGTTCAGCTACGATACTTTTTATCTCACAGCCATCTAAGGCATAAAATTCTCGCATGTTAATCTGTAAACTAGGTATGTCGATATTCCATGTGCTTTTAGGTGGAGCTTGCAAGTCTAAGTTAATGTCAAGGTCTGTATGAGGAAGCTCGAGTACACCATAAATACGTTCATGATACGTCTCTATTGCATCGGGTAAGTTCTGATGCTTCGTGCAAGCGGTCAGGTGAAACAAAGCCAGACTAATAATGAACAAGTATTGCGTGTAGTTGCTGGGCCCAGCTTTATTCATGCAGTTTCCTAATATTTTCAAAGGTTGCTTTTGTTGATTTTTCAACTTGTCTTTTTAAAAGGAATTTTGGAATGGATGGATCAATATCGGCTCTGCCACGGTAGCTTAATAAATAATCTTCATCGCTTTTAGAAAGTTGCCATTGACCGCTTGGGTTAGTGATCATAACAGCATCGTTAGGAAGCGCTTTAATTTCGTCGGCAGGGATCGGAGTAATGGTGATAAGGACATGGCTCTGATCGCTGTTGTAGCTAATAGTCGACTTTGTGTACATGATCCTATCACTGAAAGGCCAAGGGCTGTCTAATCTTGTGGCGATAACTCGAACATTATCGGTCGGCGGATTGAGTAATATCACTTCTTTACAGTTAAATAACCACTCACAGTTTTCGGGTCCTCTGTCCAAGAGCGTGACAAATTGTACGGGGGTCATTTGAATACGCATACTTGCGTTTACTTGCCAGATGCGTTCATTGTCATCAATAGAGAAATTTAGCGATACTTCTCCATCATCTGAAAATGCTGGGCTTGCGAGCATGGCTAGCGTCAAGATCCCAATGCTAATTCCCTTCATTATGTCAGTTTATCCACGTTTTCCATCTTGCAGCTCTCATTGAAATGACAGTATTGTCGGCTTAAATTCTTATTGTGTTGGTGCTTCTGCCGTTATTGTTAGCGAATTAAGGAAACTAGCAATTGCATCTCATGTCTCCATGTCGTTATAATTTGCGCCACGGTTTACAGACTAATGGTCTATAAACGCTGAAGTGTTAACTCATTATGCTGTGTACGCTCTTTATAGTGTAGCACTGCCTTTATCATTGTACGTCGTTTACGACAAAGAATATCAAGTGGCACATCGTAGGTGTCACCACTGTTAAGGAAAATTATGCCGGTCATTACTCTTCCAGATGGAAGTCAACGCTCTTTCGAAAACCCTGTTTCAATTGTTGATGTCGCTATGGACATCGGTCCTGGTCTAGCGAAGGCGACTATCGCAGGTAAAATCAATGGTGAACTGGCTGACGCCTGTGACATGATCACCAGCGATGCAAGTCTGCAAATTATTACCGCTAAGGATGACGAGGGCTTGGAAATTATTCGCCACTCATGCGCTCACCTGATCGGTCACGCAATCAAACAGTTATATCCTGACGTTAAAATGGCGATTGGACCGGTAATTGATAATGGCTTCTATTATGACGTTGACTTAGACCAAGCATTGAATCAAGAAGACCTTGATAAGATTCAGAAACGCATGATGGAGTTAGCCAAAACTAGCTATCCAGTGGTCAAGAAAGTCGTTTCTTGGCAAGAAGCTAGAGACACTTTCGAAGCTCGCGACGAAATGTATAAGATGCAGATCTTAGATGAAAACATCGCAAAAGATGATCAACCTGCACTTTATCATCACGAAGAATATACTGATATGTGTCGTGGGCCGCATGTACCGAATATGAAGTTTTGTCAGCACTTCAAATTAATGAAAGTCGCTGGTGCATATTGGCGTGGCAATAGTGATAACAAAATGTTGCAACGTATTTACGGCACTGCTTGGGCTGATAAAAAGCAACTTAAAGGCTACCTGCAACGCCTTGAAGAAGCCGAAAAACGTGATCATCGTAAAATTGGTAAAACACTAGATCTATGGCATTGGCAGGATGAAGCGCCAGGCATGGTGTTTTGGCACAATGACGGCTGGACAATTTACACTGAACTAGAAAAATTCGTACGCGAAAAATTACGCGAATACGACTACGATGAAGTAAAAGCCCCGTTGATGATGGATCGATCTTTATGGGAAAAGTCGGGGCATTGGGATAAGTACGCTGAAAACATGTTCACTACCGAATCTGAGAAGCGTGAGTACGCGATTAAGCCTATGAATTGTCCAGGTCATGTTCAGATTTTCAATCAAGGCCTTAAATCTTACCGCGATTTACCGCTCAAAATGGCTGAGTTCGGTTGTTGTCATAGAAACGAACCGAGCGGCTCTCTCCACGGTTTAATGAGGGTACGTGGCTTTACTCAAGATGATGCTCATATCTTTTGTACCGAAGACCAAATACTTAAAGAAGTGAGTAAGTGTATTCAGATGGTGTATGACACGTATGCCGCCTTTGGGTTCACAAACATTGCGGTTAAGTTATCCACGCGTCCAGAAAAGCGGGTAGGTTCTGACGAAGTTTGGGATAAGTCTGAGAAAGAATTAGCACAGGCGCTACAAGCCAACAACATCGAGTTTGAATACTTGCCAGGTGAGGGCGCATTCTATGGCCCGAAAATTGAGTTTACTCTTTATGACTGTTTGGAACGTGCTTGGCAATGCGGTACTGTGCAGTTAGATTTCTCAATGCCAGGCCGCCTAGGATCAACCTATGTTGCCGAAGATGGTGAACGCAAAACACCGGTTATGATTCACCGGGCGATACTCGGTTCACTAGAGCGATTTATTGGAATACTCACCGAAGAGTTTGCTGGAGCATATCCCTTGTGGCTAGCACCAACACAGGCAGTTGTAGCTAACATCACAGATAGTCAGTCGGAATATGTTAATTCTGTAGTGAAGCAACTAAAAGACGCTGGCTTACGTGTCAAATCAGACTTACGCAACGAGAAAATCGGCTTTAAAATACGTGAACACACATTGCGTAAAGTGCCGTATTTATTAGTTGTTGGTGATAAAGAGAAAGAGTCAGGCATGGTTGCTGTAAGAACGCGCAAAGGCGTTGATATGGGCAGTATGCCGATTGCTGATGTGGTGTCTCATTTACAGGATGAGATCAAAAGTAAAAAAATTCCATAGCAGGAATTGAAAATATAGGTATAATATGCCCGTTTCGAGGAGCTCAATACAGTTTTTTACACTGATTTTGACTTCTCGGCATCTTTTAATGTTTTGGAGGAAATGCAAATTAAAGGCGCTAATAATAAAGCTCAGGGCGACAAAGCCCGTATTAATGATGAAATTACAGCTACTGAAGTAAGACTAATTGGTAAAGATGGTGAACAAGCAGGTATTGTCACACTGTCTGAGGCTCAAACTATTGCTGATGAAGCCACTTTGGATCTAGTAGAGATTAGCCCAAATGCAGCTCCACCCGTTTGTAAAGTCATGGACTACGGGAAGTTCTTATTCGAAAAGAGTAAAGAACAAAAAGAACAGAAAAAGAAGCAAAAGCAAATTCAGGTCAAGGAGATTAAATTTCGCCCTGGCACTGATGAAGGCGATTACCAGGTAAAACTGCGCAACCTGCGTCGCTTTTTAGAAGGCGGTGATAAAGCCAAAGTCACAATCCGTTTCCGCGGACGTGAAATGGCTCACCAAGAGATCGGCATTGAATTGCTAAAACGCGTTAGAGCGGATTTAGAAGATATTGCTAACTGCGAGTCTTTCCCTCATAGGGTAGAGGGTCGTCAGATGATCATGGTGCTTGCCCCACTTAAGAAGTAGTAACGGTCTAAAGTAAATTAATCTGCACAATTAATTTCACCTTGCTGCTAAACATAAACCACTAACAGGGTCTGCAACCTACGTTAGTTATTAAACAATGCGGAGTTTTAGCAATGCCTAAAATGAAATCCAACAGCGGAGCTGCCAAGCGTTTTAGAAAAACTGCTTCTGGTCGTTTCAAAAGTAAACAGTCTCACTTGCGTCACATTTTGACCAAGAAGAGTTCTAAGCGTAAACGCCACTTACGTGGTAAGAAATTGGTTCACACTAGTGATACCGCTCTTATCCAACGTATGTTGCCATACGTATAACCTTAGAATTAGGAGACTGAAGAATGGCTAGAGTAAAACGCGGTGTAGTTGCACGCGCACGTCATAAAAAAGTATTAAAGCAAGCTAAAGGTTATTACGGAGCTCGTAGCCGAGTGTATCGCGTTGCGGTACAAGCGGTAACAAAAGCGGGTCAGTATGCGTATCGTGACCGTCGTCAACGTAAGCGTCAATTCCGTCAACTATGGATTGCACGTATTAATGCTGCTGCACGTCAAAACGGAATGTCTTACAGCCGTTTCATCAATGGCTTGAAAAAAGCTTCTGTTGAAATCGATCGTAAGATCCTTGCTGACATCGCTGTACACGACAAAGTGGCATTTACTGCTCTTGTTGACGCAGCAAAAGGCGCATTAGCGTAATATCTATTAACAATAGTTTAAGTTCTTTTTGAAAAAGCGAGCGGGATGCTCGCTTTTTTGATCCTGCTGTTAAAACCCATCTCAAATCATGTCCCTAAAATATTCCAAAAATACCCAAAAACTACGCGTAAATACTCATAAAACCGTGTAAAATACGTGGTTTATGTCATTTATTTATGCTTTTATTAACAAAGCAGAATCTACCGTCCAAGAAGAGGAAGTAATGGAGCTTGAAGCCATCGTAGAAGAAGCGCGCTTAGCAGTTGAGGCTGCGAATTCACCTGCAGAATTAGATGCAGTGCGTGTCGCTTTCATGGGTAAAAAAGGTAAGGTCACTGGTTTAATGAAGGGACTTGGTGCTTTATCCAATGAAGAAAGGCCTGCTGCTGGTCAAAAGATCAATGTAGCGAAACAGTCAGTTCAGGGTTTAATCAATACTAAGTTGAAAGCGCTACAAGATGCAGAGTTAAACGCGAAGTTGGCCTCTGAGTCGGTTGACGTTACCTTACCTGGTCGCTCGCAAAGTACCGGTAATATTCATCCTGTTAGCCGCACAATTAAGCGTATTGAGGGCTTTTTTGGCGACCTAGGCTTTGCTGTCAAGACTGGGCCTGAAGTCGAAGATGGTTTTCATAACTTTGATGCCCTGAATATCCCAGCAAATCATCCAGCGCGAGCTGACCATGATACGTTTTATTTCAATCCAGATGTCATGCTAAGAACGCAAACATCCGGTGTACAAATCCGTACGATGGAAGCACAGAAGCCGCCTTTACGAATTATTTCGCCAGGTCGTGTTTATCGAAACGACTATGATCAAACGCACACGCCGATGTTTCACCAAGTAGAAGGTTTGATGGTTGACAAAAATGTTAGCTTCGCTGAACTAAAAGGCATTTTGCACGACTTTTTAAATCACTTCTTTGAAGAAGAAATGACCGTTCGTTTCCGACCTTCTTACTTCCCATTTACAGAGCCTTCAGCTGAAGTTGACGTAATGAGTAAAGATGGTAGTTGGTTAGAAGTGTTAGGTTGTGGGATGGTGCATCCCAATGTATTGAAGGCAGTTAACATCGACCCAGAAGAATATACTGGGTTTGCCTTTGGTATGGGCGTAGAACGACTAACAATGTTACGTTATGGCGTGAATGATTTACGTGCCTTTTTCGAGAACGATCTTCGTTTCCTGAAGCAATTTAAGTAAAACAGAGTTTATCAATGAAATTCAGTGAAAAATGGTTAAGAGAGTGGGTAAACCCAGCCATCTCTACAAATGAGTTATCCGAACAATTAAGCATGGCTGGCCTAGAGGTCGATGACGTAGCGCCAGTTGCTGAAGCTTTTTCAGGTGTTGTTATAGGTGAGGTGGTTGAATGTGGCCAACATCCAGACGCTGATAAGCTACAGGTAACCAAAATTAATGTGGGTGGCGATGAGCTACTCGACATCGTCTGCGGTGCACCCAATTGTCGCTTAGGATTAAAAGTTGCTGTTGCAATGGTAGGTGCGGTCTTGCCTGGGAACTTTAAAATTAAGAAGGCAAAGCTTCGCGGTCAGCCCTCTTTTGGTATGCTGTGTAGCTTTTCTGAATTAGGTATGGGCGATGACCACAGCGGTATACTTGAATTACCCGCTGACGCCCCAATCGGTGCTGATATACGTGAATACCTTGACTTAGATGACAATTGTATCGAAGTTGATTTAACACCAAACCGAGCAGACTGCCTTGGTATGAAAGGAATCGCACGAGAAGTCGGCGTGTTGAATCAACTTGATGTTAAGGAAGTCGCGATCTCTTCTGCCAAAGTAACTACCGAAGAACAACGCGGGATTCAGTTAGCAGCGCCAGACGCATGTCCGATTTATCTCGGCAGGGTCATCAAAAATGTTGATTTATCAAATCCAAGCCCTTTATGGATGCAAGAGAAGCTGCGTCGTAGCGGTATCCGTAGTATCGACGCCGTCGTTGATGTCACCAACTACGTATTGCTCGAATTTGGCCACCCGATGCATGCGTTTGATAATGACGTTCTATCAGGCGATATTGTTGTTAGAATGGCTGAAGAGGGTGAAAAACTCACCTTATTAGATGAAAACGAAATTTCGCTAAAATCGAATACCTTAGTTATCGCAGACCAAGATAAAGCATTAGCGATAGCCGGTATATTTGGTGGATTGCACTCTGGTGTCAGTGAAAAAACTCAAAATATCTTTTTAGAAAGTGCCTTTTTCTCACCCGACGCTATCATGGGTAAAGCCCGTCAATACGGCTTGCATACCGATGCATCTCACCGCTATGAGCGCGGAGTTGATCCAGAGTTACAACTGCAAGCAATGGAGCGTGCAACTGAGTTACTCGTTGCTGTTGTTGGTGGTGAAGTGGGGCCAGTATTTGAAGCAAGAGATGCTTCACATTTGCCTACACCCGCCAAAATTACATTGCGTGCTGAGCGTTTGGCTCGTGTATTGGGCATCAATATTGATTCAGCGCGCGTGAGCGATATTCTTCAGCGTCTAGGTCTTGAAGTCACTGTGAAAGACGACCGTTGGGAAGTTGTGGCACCTCTTTACCGTTTCGATATGAATATTGAAGAAGACTTGATCGAAGAGATTGCTCGCGTTTATGGATACAACAACATTCCTAATCAAGCACCCGTTGCGAGCTTAAAAATGCGTGACAGCGCGGAAGCGAGTATCGATTTGAATCGCTTTAAGGATTTGTTGGTAGATGAAGGCTTCCAAGAAGCCATTACCTATTCATTTGTTGATCCGAAAAAACAATCAATGTTATTTCCAGATCTCGAAGGCTTAGTCTTACCGCATCCTATTTCTTCAGACATGTCAGTAATGAGAGTGAGTTTATTACCAGGTTTGCTTGGTGCATTGTCTTACAATCAAAAAAGACAACAAAGTAACATTAAGTTGTTTGAAACAGGCTTACGCTTTACACCAAGTAAGAGTGAAAAGTCAGGTGTCGTACAAGAAAGTATGTTGTCTGGAGTGCTTTCGGGTAATACGGCGAACGAGCATTGGTCTATTCCGTCTGCATCCCTTGATTTTTTCGATGCGAAAGCAGTCGTTGAAAATATTATGTCTCTGAGCAGAGATGAGCAGAATATTGAATTTAAAGCAGAAAGTCATTCTGCTTTCCATCCAGGTCAGTGTGCTGGGGTATTCAAAGACGGTCAGTTAATTGGACATGTCGGTGCGATTCACCCTAAACTTGAAAAAGGACTCGGATTGCAAGGTAAGACCTTTGCATTTGAGCTGGAATTGGTTAGTATTTCATCAAGAACATTGCCTTGGATCAAAGCAATTTCTAAATTTCCAGTGAATCGCCGCGACATTGCTGTTACAGTAAAAGAAACGGTCGATACTGGTAAATTACTAAAAAGTATCGAAAAACTTGGCGTAACCGACTTGATTGACCTAAACTTGTTTGATGTATACAAAGGGAAAGGGATTGAACCTGGCTATAAAAGCTTGGCACTTTCAATTTGGTTACAGAACCCAGAGCGAACACTTGAAGATGCAGATATTCAAAAATCTGTCGATATAGTAGTGCAAGCGCTGGAAAACAACTTTAGTGCATCTTTGAGAGATTAATCGAATGGCATTAACCAAAGCCGAAATGGCTGAACATTTGTTTGAAAAATTAGGTTTAAATAAACGCGACGCAAAGGATCTCGTAGAAGCATTCTTCGAAGAGATCAAAGCGTGCCTGGAATCTGGAGAACAAGTAAAGCTTTCAGGTTTTGGTAATTTTGACCTAAGAACTAAAAATGAACGTCCCGGACGGAACCCGAAAACTGGTGAAGATATTCCTATCAAAGCCCGCAGAGTGGTTACATTTAGACCTGGTCAAAAATTAAAAAGTCGTGTTGAGAATATCAAAACCGATTAAATCTGCCTTATGTTCCAGCGCTGTTTCGCGCTGGTCTATCTAAGTACTGTCTATATAAAGGTGCTCAAACTGAACACTCTATCAACGTCAATGCTGGTAAAGCGTTCGCTAATGGCGAGCGCTTTTCTGTTTTTATTTGCTTGCCAACCGAGCGATGAAGATGCAGTAAGCGAAGTATCCACTCTAGAGCGCGACCAAGCTTCAATTCCCTTGCTAAGCCTTTCCGAATTAATGAGTGCGAGTGATTTCCAAGAAGGCATTAAGCAAGCTGTTATAAACGATGACCGCGCTGCTTTAGTCTATTGGCAAGAACAAGCATTGCTAGTAGCAAGCGAAGCAAATTTACTGCAGAGAGAGCTAGAGCTAATAAGCGGTGAGCAGGGGCTTGTTTATATCGAGTATCAAGCTAAAAAGCAGTTATTCAATGATAGCTTCGTAGAAAGGTTCCTTTATTTTCAGGAAATTGACAGCCTTATCAACCAATACCCATACTTAACGGGTCTTCATGAAAGAGCCAGGAAGTTGGTTGCTGAAAGAGATGCTTTGGTGCTCAAAGCAATCGAAATACTAGAAAACGATGCTTACCAGGGGAACGCACGCATTGCCGCGGAGCAGCAATGGCGTGACTATGTCTTGCAAAGCGGCTTGTTAGACAAACTGTAAATTCACAATAAATCTATTCCACTTCAAAGACTAAGGTGTGTTGTACCTCTTCGGGTAGGAAACGTTGTGCTTCATTTTCAACAAACTCTGAGTACCCGGTTTTGAAAAACACAGAAAGTGGATGGCCAGATTGTCCTCCAGGGATCGTGAGGATACCATTTTCTTCGTTACCAGGTTGTACAATTAGTCGTTGTGATGCACCAAATGAGGAGCGCTGTACCGCGGGCATATAACTGTCACCGAAGCCGGCAGATTCAGGCATAGTAAGAAAACTGCCGAAAGGACCTAGTTGAGATGAAAAGGGATGTTTGATGGCGAGTTTGTTTACTTTTCCCCATTCTAATCCCACTAAACTTGATGGGTCAGCATTATGTTGTTTTATCAGGTCTGCTCTAGTTTTATCGTAGGAGCTTAAAAGAAACGAGCCGTAACTTGCTTCTCCAACAGGCAACCAAGTGTCCACTTCGTCATCAATCAACTGCCATACAGCAGGCTCAATTTTTCGTAAAGCATTTCGCAAACTTAAACCATTTGATCTTACTTGCTGATTAATTGGCTCTAGCAATCGGTTAATGACAGTTGAACGGAAATAACGCGTTAAGGTATAGCCAATTGAATCACTGCAGGCACAGTTTTGCCATTCTTGTAAGGCTTTTATATCATTTTGATATTTTTCAGGCTGAGACTCTAAAACATTTAATAGTAAGTTGTGCCAAGGCCCGAGAAATAGTGCTTGGTTGTTCAATTGAATATTATAAAAATCTTGTTCTGCAAATTTTGACTTAGCGAATAATAGGTCTCGTATTTGTAAGCCTCGAATGCCCAGAGCATAACCACCATCGCCAAAGCGACGCATGTCATCAATGGACATGACTCGTGCGTTAGCAGTCCATAGGCGACCGCTCGTTGGATTGATATTTTGCGGCGAATCGAATTCATGCTGTTGCCATAGAGAGGAGTATTCCGCTTCACTAATAGCAGAAAGTGAGGGACTTGGCCTCGCACTAAGTGCGCCAATCGTTCTCCACCCTGCGTTACCCTCTGCATCAGCGAGCACTAAGTTTTGGATTGGGATCCTTACTTGTTGTGCAATTTCAAAACCCTCTTTCAGGTTTTTAGCTTCAGCTAAGTCATTTACTTTTACATTGACAGCATAGGACTGGTGGGCAACCCAGGATAGCGCGTATTTTTTGTCGCGGATTTGTTTCACTGGGCCATATTGGCTCATTTCAATGACAAGTTCTTCAGCACCATCAGGGCTTAGTATGGTTTCGTTAACTTGTTGTGTTAATGCGTAGGGTGATAGCTCGACCCAATCGACATTATCGAGGTTTGCGTTTGTAAATCCCCAAGCAATGTGTCCATTTGAGCCCACAATAATGCCAGGAGAGCCTGGCAAAGAGACGCCTGTTACTTTTATCTCTTGTTGCCCAGCAGTATAATTAAGTTGAGCCTTGTACCAAATAGGGGGAACTCTGAGGCCTAAATGCATGTCATCGCTGAGCATGGCGCTTTTTGTGTTGCTGAGGGCTCCCGTCACAGCCCAATTGTTACTCCCAATATCATCGACCTCTTCGATTGCTTCATAGGCGAATACGTCCAGCTCATTTATTGAATTAATTTGGCTCGTAGTAGCTCGAAAAGTTTGTGTATTGTTGGGATCAGGACTTGGGATCGAAGGGCTGCTCATTACGCTGCCATCAAGAGCGGCTTGATAAGGGCTCGCTTGGTTTAAGAAGCTAAGCATAGATAGACCAAAACGTTGTACTATAAATGTGTTGGTAAAGTCTCGCTCTACTTGTCCACCTTGTAAATCGAGATACATACTAAAGCTAACAAGTAAGCTGTCCTCCATTTTCCAAGGTGCAAATTCACTACCAGTGAGAAGGTACTCAAAGGGCCTAACGCTATAAGCCTCAGCTGCTTCGTTAACGCCCTTAGCGTAGGCCTCTAGCAAAGCAACTTGAGCTGCAGGCAACTTGGTTATAATCGCTGCAGCACGTTGTCGAAATTGATGGAATCGATTTGATTTGTCGATATTTAACGCAGCAGCGCCGACAATTTCAGACAATTCACCTGCGGCGGTTCTGCGCAATAAATCCATTTGAAAAAGGCGATCTTGCGCGTGCGCATAGCCCAAGGCGAAGGCTGCATCCTTTTTATTGTCTGCGCTGATAATCGCAGTGCCATATCGGTCTCTTTGTATTTTAGTTTGAGCGTGAATATGTCGGGTTTTAATCGTCCCATCAAGGCTAGGTAGACTGCCTTTTAATATGAAATAGGCTATTATGCAAATTAGAAAGATAAGTAGAAATAGGGCAGCCAATGCAGGTTTGATAAACTTCATTTTTTGTTCTTATAGTTTGCTTTGGAATGAATAGGCTAAGTGAAAATAGCTTGGTACACAAGTAATTAAAAGGGGTAGAAATGTCACCAATCGTTTTAGATGTTTTAGCTTATGAGTTAGACCAACTTGAACGCGAGAAACTCCAGCACCCACTTGTGGGTGGGCTTATCTTATTTTCTCGTAATTTTGCGGACAAAGAACAGTTATCAGCACTCGTAAAAGATATCAGAAAAACCGTTTCTCGGCCTTTCCTGATTTCAGTGGATCATGAGGGGGGCAGAGTACAGCGCTTTCAAGAAGGTTTTACAAAAATACCGCCTATGGCCAGTATTGAGAACCGCTTTAATAATTTTTCTGAAACTGCAAAAGAGCAGCAGCAACACGCTTTGGCATTTGCAATGGGCTTTGTGATGGCGTATGAGTTGCTTATTCTCGATATTGATATCAGCTTTGCTCCTGTATTAGATCTAAATGGTGTCAGTGAAGTGATTAAATCAAGGGCCTTTTCCGCTGATCCTGCGGAGGTTATTCGACTCAGTGAATGCTACACCCAAGGTATGCATGCAGCTGGTATGAAAACAACAGGAAAGCATTTTCCTGGCCATGGCTCTGTGGCTGAAGATAGCCATATAGCGATGCCCGTTGATACGCGGACCTACGCAGAAATCAAAGAAAGTGACATGCATGTCTTTTCAAAAATGATTGCTAAACAACAGATTGATGCCATCATGCCAGCTCATGTCATCTATCCAGAGATTGACGATAAACCAGCTGGTTTTTCACGCACTTGGATCCATGATGTATTGCGCGGTGAACTTGGTTTCAACGGCACTGTCTTTTCTGATGACCTATCTATGGAAGCTGCGAGTGTTGGCGGCAGTGTTTGCGACCGCGCGGAACTGGCCCTTGATGCGGGCTGCGATATGGTCCTTGTGTGTAACTCTCCTAGCGAAGCAGAAAAGACCATCGATGGTTTGTCGCAATCAACCACGTATAGCCAACGTTGGCTATCACTGTTGGCACCGCGACCAGAGCAGGGCCGCAACACCTTAGAGGCAAAACGAGCGGAGTACCTAGAGCATCAGGCTTTGATCAATCGTTTACAAGAGGATTAACTTAGCTGAAAAGCTTACTGTTTCTGTGGGGCTTAAATTTCGATGTCGGCAATGCCTGTTCTTGCATTAAAACTGCGGGCCGCAACGAACAGATAGTCCGATAAACGATTAATATAAGCGATACAAATATCAGGGATGTTCTGCTGAGCGGATAAAGCAACAAGGTTTCTTTCTGCGCGTCTTGCAATGGTTCGTGCAACGTGAGCCTGGGCACCGAGTTGTGAACCACCAGGTAGAATGAATTTGGTTTGTGGTGATAGTGTTGACTGAAGCTCATCAATTGCTGTCTCCAATACCTCGACGCTATTTTCGTTTAATTGTGGCTTGTCTGATATTGCAAAGCCGATAGAAAACAAGTTGTGTTGGATTGATTGAAGAAACTCGCAACTCAAGGAGCTTGCACTTAAATTCTCTTTTTCATTTAACAAGGCTGACAACAAACCAATGTGGCTATTCAGTTCATCTAAGGTGCCATAACATTCTAAAATGATATCGTCTTTGCTCAGTCTTAAAACTTCTGAGGTGTATACCTGCGTCGTGCCTTTATCGCCAGTTTTCGTATATATTTTCATGTTGTGCAATTTCCGCTGTGTGTGTTTCTTCGCTTAGCCTTGCTATCGATAGCGTAAACTCAGTTTAACTGTTGTATAAGGATAAATAAGCCCTAGGCTTGAAACTAGTTTTCAGCAATCTCTTCTTTCGGAAACTCATACCGCTGAAGTCGCACTACAAAACCAAATTTAGGGTGATCGAAATAATGAATCTGCTTACTGATGATACGTCGACGCTGTTTGAAGGGATATTGTTCAAAGTAAGCATCACCGAAGGTATCGACTTTCAATTCTACATGCTCAAACTCAGCCTCAATATGCAGATAAGGTACTCTGTTGATGTATTTCAAATACACCTTCATTTGTCCATCTAACTCCCAAGGCTCAATGTGGCTTTCTGACCCTTTTGTATTTGGGACACTTGCTTCTTGGCGTGTCCAATCGACCGTATTGCCAGCTTGAAGTTGGGCTTTAAGCTCTTCAAAAAAGGTCTCTGAATTTTGATTAATTACGCTATCTTCGTCGGGCTCATACTTTTCTTTTAATTCATCATACCTTGGACTTGACGGTGGGGGAAGTTGCAAGCGTTGACCAGCGTAAACACGATAAAATTTGGCATTTTCTTCACCAAATACCACGGGTTGTCGCCATGCAACATGTATCAGGGCTTGCACGTCACGCTGTGCAAAAAGACGCGAAGCATAGTCTTTAAGATAGAACTGGTCGTCACTCAATAGGTGGTGGTTACGGGTTTGCTCTAGTGTTTCCTGTTGCAGATATATAGGGACTGAATCGACATTCTTATATTGAATCATCTGTGCAACGAGCTGTTCTCTCGTGTTATCGCACGCTTCCTTCTCTTTCAACTTTTGTGACCAGAGTGAGATATCGGCTTGAAAAGTGTCATCTATATCGGTTTGTTCAGTGTTTGTTTCTTCCTGACGGTTGTCTTCCACCATGTTGAATGGCGCTAATGGCGAGAATATATTCACTAAGCGGCTTGGAAATTCAGGCTCTTCGGGAATGCATTCAAAGACCATTTTTTGAATATTTACTAAAGGGTTGGCTTTACGATACAAAGGATAAGAAAGCAGATCGACTGGCGACGTAGATTCTGCGTTAAAGGTCGCTTTCGAAAAATCTTCCTCAACCTGAGAAGATGCACTGCGTTGAAAAGCAATCACTTCAACATCGAACCACCAATCAGTATCTTCAACCGAAGCTGGATTATCTGATTGAGCATTGGCTGCTATGGGCATAGCTAATATTAGTAATGCATTGATAACCTTAAGCAAAGGTTTCACTGAGTTAGCTCGCATGGCATTCCTTGACAAATTTTTCTAGCAATTCTGTTACATGATCCAGTTTTTGTTGCGCGCTGTCGAGTTTTTTCACAAACCTAAGTTTTTGAGGCCCATCAAATTTATATTGACTGGGGTACTTTTGAATCAACTGAATTAGGTAGCCTGGATCAATCTTGGTGTTTTGCTCAAACTCAATACTGCCACCTGTTTGGCTAGTTTCTATCTTTTGTATTCCGAGTTTCTCAGCGATGAGCTTCAAACTCGACTGACGAACAAGGTTTTTGGCGCTATCTGGTAGCAGTCCAAAGCGGTCTATCAGTTCAATTTGATATTCATCTATTTCTAGCTGCGACTTGCAGTTTGCTAGCTTCTTGTACAAGGAAAGGCGAGTATTTACATCACCAATATAATCATCTGGTAGCAAAGCGGGTATACGCAGGTCAACTTCTGTTTGCGCCGATAATACATCGTCTAATGACGGCTCTTTACCGTCTTTTAGAGCTTGTACGGCTTGTTCCAACATTTCCATGTACAAGCTAAAGCCAACCGAATTAATCTGACCTGATTGGTCATCACCAAGCAGTTCACCCGCACCACGAATTTCCAAGTCGTGAGTCGCTAACGCAAATCCCGCACCCAAGTCTTCAAGAGAGGCAATGGCGTCTAGCCGTTTACTCGCATCCTTGGTCATTCGACGTGGATGAGGTGTTAATAAGTACGCATAAGCTTGATGATGCGAACGCCCAACACGCCCTCTTAGTTGGTGTAACTGAGCGAGTCCAAGATGATCAGCTCTGTCCATGATAATAGTATTAGCGGTAGGTACATCAATACCCGTCTCGACAATCGTGGTACACACTAATACATTGTAACGTTGATGATAGAAATCATTCATTACATTTTCGAGTTCGCGTTCACGCATTTGACCGTGCGCAATTGCGATACGCGCTTCAGGAATGATTTCTTCGATTTCACGGGCAGTTTTCTCAATTGTCTTCACTTCGTTATGTAGAAAGTAAACTTGACCACCACGCAAAATTTCGCGCATAACAGCTTCACGCACGATGTCTTCCTGGCGAACCTGCACGAAGGTTTTAATCGCCAAACGCTTGGCTGGCGGCGTTGCGATGATAGATAAATCGCGCATACCACTCATCGCCATATTCAGTGTTCTAGGAATAGGGGTAGCGGTGAGCGTAAGAATATCGACATCTGCACGTAAGGCTTTGAATTTTTCTTTCTGGCGCACACCAAAGCGATGTTCTTCGTCAATGATGACTAAACCAAGATCTTTAAACTTCACATCATCCTGCAAGAGCTTATGCGTTCCTACTACAATATCTGCTTGGCCATTGGCTAGTTCTTCAATCACAACCTTTTGCTCTTTTGCACTGCCAAAGCGGGAAATTACTTCGATTTTAAATGGCCATTGAGCAAATCGATCTTTAAAGTTCTCGTAGTGTTGCTGAGCTAGTAGGGTGGTGGGAACTAATATCGCGACCTGTTTCCCGCTAGATGCAGCAATGTATGCAGCACGCATTGCAACTTCAGTTTTACCAAAACCAACATCACCACAGACTAGACGATCCATTGCATTGGGGCTGCCCATATCCTGCAAAACGGCATTGATGGCGGTTTTTTGGTCTACAGTTTCTTCAAAAGGAAAACTGTCTTCGAAGGTTTGATATTCTTGCCATTCAATTGGGTATGCGTAACCAGGTTTTGCAGCTCGTTTAGCATATACGTCTAGCAGCTGTGCAGCGACATCCCTGACTTTCTCTGCCGCCTTACGTTTAGCTTTGCTCCAGGTATCGTTACCGAGTAAATGTATAGGAGCATGGTCTGGATCTCCCCCAGAATAGCGACTTATTAGATGCAAACTAGACACCGGAACGTACAATTTAGCACCTTTTGCATATTCAATAGTGAGGTACTCTGTAGTCACTCCTCCCGCATCTAAGGTTTGCATGCCGAGAAATCTACCAACACCATGGTCAATATGCACAACCGGTTGGCCTTCGGTTAACTCTGCGAGATTTCGAACTATTGATGCTTCATCACTGACTTTGCGCTTATCTTTCAGTTTACGGCGGCTGACTTTATGCCCAAGTAATTGAGTCTCAGTGACAAACAAAAACGATTGCTTACCGTCCTCAAAAGCAAAACTGTTTTCAACCATACCTACACATATAAATATATGTTGGCTGGTATGTGTCAATGCATCCTCAAGGGTAGGTGAATTAGACGGTTTAATTTTCGCTTTATTAAGAATATCGATCAGGTTTTCTTTTCGACCTTGTGATTCTGCGATGAAAATCACTTTCGTTTTTTTCTCTAAGGCTTTTTTTACTTCTGCCTGTATAGCCTGATATGGATTCGTTGCGGTGAGATCAATACCAATATTTGTGACAGGGTGACATGAAAAATTATATTTGCCCGCTTTCTTCGGTAAGGTTTCTGGCACGATGAAAGCGCGTGGCCACTGTTTCAAAGAATTGAGTAACTCATGTGTATCTAAAAATAAATCGATTGGCGCTAGCAATGGACGCGCTAAGTTATAACGGTATTGTTCGTAACGGTTATTCAGGTCTTTGCTAAATCGATCAGACGCTGCCTGCATATCACCCATACAGATGAGTAATGAGTCATCGTTTAAATAATCAAACAGGCTCGCTGTTTTATCGAAGAAGAGTGGAAGGTAGTATTCAATACCACTTGGCATTGTACCTTTGCTCACCTGATAGAAAATCGACTCTTTATCTGCAGTATTACTGCGTTCAAATTTTTCTAAATAGCGTTCACGGAAACCCGTAATTGCTGGTTTATCGGTTGGGAATTCTCTAGCCGGCAATAAGCGAATGGCATCGGTTTCATCAAGGCTTCGCTGACTCTCAGGATCGAATAGTCGAATAGAGTCAATCTCATCATCAAATAAATCGATTCTGAAGGGGTGATCACTACCCATTGGGAATAAGTCAATAATACTGCCTCGAACAGAAAATTCACTGTGTGACATCACCTGACTGACGTGTAGATAACCAGACTTTTCTAATTTGCGTTTGAAGTCATCAGTATCTATTGTTTCACCAACCTTGAGGTACAAGAGATGTTGTCCCACATAATCTACTGGTGCTAAACGCTGCAAGAGTGTATTCATGGGCACAATAAAGATACCCGCTTGCTTCTTATTTAATAAATATAAGGTCTCTAATCGCTGAGAAACAATATCCTGATGAGGTGAAAAACCATCATAAGGTAGGGTTTCCCAATCGGGAAAAAGCTGCACATGTATGTCATCGGCCCGAAGGAAAAATGCCAGTTCTTTTTCTAGCTTGATCGCTTTGGGGCTATCCTCGGTGATAACAATTAAAGGCCCGCTATGGCTTTTACCGGCATTTGCAATGCTAAGTGCTGAGCTAGCACCCTGCAGTTCGCCCCACTGAATATGATCGATGATGCGCGCAGACGCCTGTGAGCCGGAGGCAGATTTTGTTTTGGGTAATGGAATATTGAATAAATTTGACATACTACGAAGAAAAAAACTCTTTGATTATATAAGATTGCAAAACAAGTCCGCCCAATCACTCATCGCTAACACTAAAAATGTTAACGATTTTTACGAAGTTGAGAAGTTTGTAAATGTAAACTGGCACGAACCAAAAGTTCCTGGTCCTGCTCACGGATGTGTGTGTAAACGTAACTGACTTGATAAAGATCATCGATGTGTTCAACCTCAATGACTTCAGCTAGACAGAATATGGCAGCCGCTTCTTTTTCTAGAAAGATTTTAACTTCTGCAAGCTGACCTAATTCTGGCGCATCCTGATGTTCAACGATAACACCTCCGCCACCAAATTTAGATGCGGTTTTTCTAAGTGCCTCATCATCTTGTTGAATCAGTATGTAAGACATCATAAGGTCGATTTTTCGCGCTTGCATTTGCAAGTAATCCACTAAGTCTTCTAGTTTGTCACCTAGTGAACGCAGCGGTTTTAGTGCTTGAGATTCTATCTCAGAGAGTTCAGAAGCGATACGAAAAGCATAGGGCATACTGGCTTCAAATTCATCCATGCTTTGATTAACTAGGCTGCTATCAATAAATTTTACGTTTACTTTGGTTGCATGCTTTATTAAAAAGTATGAGCCGAAGTTGGCTTGTTTTTCTTCTAATGAGTTCAATGGAAACGTTCCTGTAATCGCCGCACATGGCATTAATCCCGAGTAGGGAGTAGCAGCCCCCCAATGCTTAGGGTAGAATGCAAGTCACGTAATTTAACAAAATTGTTCGCAAGTTTCACTGTTGTTTATGACTTATTACAACCTTGTAGGCTTGTGAGCAAATGCGTTAGCAAGACTTTGCTACACTTGTCGACCTTCCAATACATAAAATGGACTGAAGTATATACTCTATGTTGCGCCTACCAATTTCAGCATTCATCGGAATGCGATATTCCAAAACCTCAGTTAAACGCAGTTTTATTGCCTTTATAAACTTGTTCTCGGTGGTTGGTATCGCCCTTGGCATCGCATCATTGATCACTGTTATTTCAGTTATGAATGGGCTGGAGGGGCAACTTAAACAAAAGATACTGGGGATACTCCCGCATATTGTTGTTGAAAGTCGAGAACCGCTTGAGTTTTCAAGTGACCTTGCACAACAAGTCGTATTTACAACTGACTTCACTGAACAGGAAGCGATTATTCAATCTAGCAAGACAATCAAAGGAGTCTTTCTTCAGGGGATAGATACTGAGCAAGTGCAAAAGCACTCTATCATTGCAAAGAATATGATCGCTGGTAGCTGGCAGTCAATGCGTCAGGGGAGTTTTCAAGTACTGATCAGCCGAGCCTTGGCGAGTCAAATGAGAGTCAGCATAGGCGATCAGTTACGTGTTATTAGCCCAAACGCTAGCGTGTTTACTCCTTTAGGTAGAATGCCTAGTCAACGCTTGGTAACGATTGGAGGCTTGTTTCAACTGAATAGCGAGGCTGATGATAAAGTCATGCTAATGAATATTCATGATATTGCGAAGTTGTCTCGAAAGCGCAATCTCGACTTTGTGAGTCAACGTCTCTACCTTGAAGATGCATTCGAATACGAAAGTGTCACTCAGGCCCTAGATAAACAAGGTTTGGAATATACCACCTGGCGCTCAAGACAAGGTCCTTTGTTTGACGCAGTGAGTATGGAAAAGTCAATGATGTCTCTCATGCTATTACTGATCATTGCTGTCGCGGCTTTTAATATCGTTTCAGCACTGGTGATGGTTGTCAGTGAAAAAACCAGTGATATTGCAATATTACAAACCCAAGGCTTATTGCCGAAAGATGTGATGTTAATTTTCATTCTTAATGGTGTATTTAATGGCGTAAAAGGCATTCTGGCTGGGCTTGCATTAGGCTTGTTACTGGTGTCGCAACTGAATAATATACTCAGCTTGATTGGCGTAAATTTAGGCTTTGGTCCGAATGGTATGGGCCTGCCCATTGATTTACGTTGGTCAGAAGTGTTGGTAATATCGTTAAGTTCACTCGGCTTATGTATTGCTGCTACTTTATACCCTGCGTTTAGGGCTGCTTCAATTCATCCTGCAAATAGCTTACAAACCCAATAATCGTTATACTATGCGAACATGAATCTATAGTGGCAAGTTCTTACTTGTTTTTACCTTTATCTGATACAGATTTAACAGAGAGTTTATTTTGAGCAAAAAATATATCAGTTCACAATCCCTTTTAGAGGATAGTTTTCGTTTAGCATCAAAAGTGTTTAAAGACGGATTTAAGCCTGATTTTATCATTGGCATCTGGCGCGGCGGAGCGCCTATAGGGATTGCTGTTCAAGAGTTTTTTGAATACAAAGATACGCCAACTGATCATATCGCGGTGCGCACATCGTCTTACTACGGCATTAATAAACAATCCAAAGAAATAAAGGTTCATGGATTGCATTATCTTATTGAGAATGCGAATGCTGGAGATAGCTTGTTGATTGTGGATGACGTGTTTGATTCAGGCCGCAGTGTCGAAGCCCTTATCAATCAGATTGAAACGCTGATGCGCTTAAATACGCCGAAAGAAATAAGAATTGCGACTCCTTGGTACAAGCCTCAGAACAATAAAACACAAATTGTGCCTGATTACTTTGTGAATGAGAGTGATGAGTGGCTTGTATTTCCGCATGAGTTGGCTGGCTTGAGCGTAGAAGAGATAAAAGAAGGGAAGACAGAGCTAAGTAACATATTGGATGTTTTGCTCGACTAGTACATAGCGCAATTCATTGACCCTCATGGAAAAGGCTGCATCTGCAGCCTTTTTCGTTTTCCGAACAGAGTATTGCCATGCAATATACCGCTATTATTTGTTATCAATATAAAATTTGTCGTGGAAAGTATAAACCCAATGGGGTTTGTGGACGATGAGTACCGTCATTGTCATGCCATTGAACATCGCTTCTGGAAATAACAGGAGAGGGGTGAGTAGTACATAATTCTGATAGATAGTGTCCCATGTCAGGTCAGTATCGATGTAGTAATAACCGGCTAATATCAGCATTTTTAATGAAATTGTAATTGCACCAGGAAAGAAGCCACAAACGAAAAGGTAGACAAAAACGTTACGTGGCAACTTATGAAATGACCAACTGAAAATAAGATAGGTGATCGCAATTGGCATTGCGACGCCAGCCAACCAGTTTACTCCTAACATTGAGGCATGTTCATAGCCTAACAGAGTGACTGCAAGCAATACTAAACTGGCAGAAATAATGGCCCAGCGGAAGCCGAGAACTAGGGCTAAGGATGTTAGCCACATAAAATGAACGTAAAGTTCATCGACTATTCCAGCACGAAAAATCCACAGAATAAACACCAACACGGTGGTGCCGAAAAAGCGATGTTGCAGTGTCGTATCGGTTTTGAGGTCAGCGATCTTTGTATTTTTTAATACAACGAAGAGCAGACACAAGGCGCCTATCAAGGACATGATTTCAATTATTGTCATTTGTAATACACATTATTTGCTGAAGTTTCATGAAGACAACTCGAAGAGTGAGTGTATATGATACATAATATGGGCCCTGACTTTTAGTCAAGCTGGCTATTTTTATTTTCAGATATCGAGGCAAAGTGAACTTTAAACCACAATTTCCATTCTTCACTGCACGACCAGAACAAGTGTATTTAGACAGCGCTGCTAGCACACAGCGGCTAGGTGCTGTGCTGAAGGCCAGTGAGTCGTATTACGTAAATTATAATGCAAGTGTGCATCGCAGCGCCTACGAAATAGCAAACGAAGCTACTCAAGCATATGAATGCTCTCGAACGGCTCTGCAGAAACTGATTAATGCTAGTTCGCCTTCCGAAATCGTTTTTACCAGTGGTGCGACAGAAAGCCTCAACCTGATAGCACAGGGCTTACATGCCAACATGCTGAGTGGGAGAAAAATCTTAATTATGACGAGTGAGCATCATGCGAATATCCTCCCATGGCAAATGCTCGCGAGACAATTGGGTTTGGAGATTGAAACGCTCCCTTTAGGAAGCGAAGGGCAGTTTGATAAACGCGAATTCCAGGCATTATGTTCAAAACTGACTCAAGATGTTGCTCTATTAGCGATTGCTCATGTGTCTAATGCCCTAGGGAATATTTACCCTTTAGAGTCTATCTTGAAGATAGCCCGGCAGCATAATATTCTCAGTGTGATTGATGGTACTCAAGCGCTAGCGCATGTTCCGGTTGATGTGCAAAAGCTTGACTGTGATTTTTATGTAGCCAGTGCACATAAAATGTACGGACCAACTGGCATTGGCATGCTTTTTGGCAAATATGACAACTTACTGGCTTTGTTACCAAGCAAGCTGGGCGGTGAAATGCTGAGCGATGCAAGTTTTGATAGTTTCGAATGCGCGCCCCCACCGCTGAAATTTGAAGCTGGTACGCCTAATATTTCTGGGGTGATTGGTTTTGCTACTGCGGCCCATTTTGTCCATCAACATTTGGCAGAAATTCAGGTACACGAAAATACCTTGAAAGCGTTTTTGTTGAGCTCTCTTTTGGATATCTCTGACATTAAAGTTTGGGGTAACCATGCGCAACCTGAAACAAGAGACAACAGTATTGCCACTGTCTCTATCAGCTTCCATCAGCTGAATGTCAATGATGTTGCTCAATACTTATTTCAATCGAATATTGCGGTTAGGATTGGTCATCACTGTGCCATGCCATTGATGAAAGTACTGGGTATCGGGGGAACCTTAAGGATTTCTCTCGGGTGCTACACCAGCAAAGAAGAGATTTCCTTTTTCATGAAACACTTACAAGCGGCTATATCAGCGTTAAAGCAAGATATGTCGAGTAGCGTAAGTAAAGACAGTGAGATAATTGAGTCAAGGGAGGGGATTGATTCAACAAGTTTAGCACTCCCAATTGCGAGTAAGATAGCAGCTAGCAAAGGGTGGGATAATCAGTATCGCCAGCTTTTGTTAGCAAGCAAAAAGTTAAACACACTGGTTGTGGAAGAACGCACAGAGGCAACTTTATTGAAAGGTTGTGAATCTGATGTTTGGATGGCTAATATATCAGGTGAGTTACACGGGTACTCTGAGAGCAAAGTGATCCGTGGTATTCTTTCACTTCTGCTAGAAAAAGCGAATTCGCTTGGGCAAGAGGCTAGCTCATTTGATTATTTTACTTATCTTGAGGCTTTGCACCTCACTCAATACTTTAGCCAAGGTAGAAGAGATGGTGTCGGTCACGTAATAGAAAGAATTAAGCGACTACTGAAAACGGCATAGCCATTGTTAATGCTGAGTCAGCTAACCACCAAAAACCCAAGATAACGTTACTTCAGTTTTGATTTGGCTTCTATCCATTGACTCATGTATTTCGTTGAACTTGTTGTATGGTGTTGAAGAATTTGCCCAAAAAAGTGCTTATTTCGATGTTGATTTAGGTTCGCATAGACTTTTTGTAACTTCTCTAATAGCCCATGTGATTGCGTTTCATAGTCAAATAGGGCATTGATATGCTGCGCACAGCCTTGGCTTGCCTCAAGCCAGCGCGCCTCATTCTGATATAACGCTATCGCTTCCTTGATGAAGTTATCAGTATTTTCACTGATATCGCTTATGGCGCCAGGCCAAGATGGTAAACCTACCGTGTGGTCTGTTGCTGCATCTGTCGCTACATCTGTCGTTACAATCAGGCCCTCGCTACCAATTGGGCTAGTGACACTGGGTGTGTTACAACGCATTGCGTCCACCAGCTTTCCCTTAATGCCTGCACCGAAGTTTATTGGAGCAAGTAATACACGAGATGAGCCAATGGCTTGTTCAGCGTCTTCAATATAACCATGCACCAAAAAGCCAAGTTTCTTATTCTCTAGTTGTTTAGCTTTAGGAGGTAAATAGGCACCATAAACATGACATTTCGCATCAGGAAGGTGCTTCTTTATAGTTGGCCAAATTTTGCTGCGCAGTGTCAGTACTGCATCCCAGTTAGGCGCATGTCGAAAGTTTCCAATCGTGATGAAGTCTCGTCGCTCTGAATAGAGGGGATCTTTTTGTGCATCCTTATTGGGGAGTAAAAAGCGACAGTGGTGAAGAAGGTCAGACGATATTCCGAAGTGTTCCACCAATAAGTTAGTTTCAAAATCCGATAATAAAATACTGATGTCGCACCGCCATATTGAGGCTAACTCTCGTTTGCAGGTATCTGAATAGAGGTAGGGCTCTACACTAGCAAAGTGGTTTGGATTGACTTGGTTTTTATACGCCTCATGTCTGGCATAACGCAAAAAATGTAAATCTTCACAATCCAAGACTTTTAGGCAATTTGGCGCAGCTTCTGCGACTCGCCAAGAAAACTGCTCTTCACTAATGTAACGGTCAAAAATAGCAATGTTCGGCTGATACTCACGAACGAATTCGTCAAAACTACTATCATTCAACAACACACTGCGTTGTTCATCAACAAGGCAATCTAGCGGTGTTGAGCGTTCAGACTTTTCAGATGCGCTGACAAAACATACCTCGTGTCCTTGCTGCTTGAACAATTCGATATAGCTTAAGATATTTTGGCTCGCTGCGGAGGAACGAGCCTCTGGCCATACAAGGCCAATAAATAGGACTTTTAACACTGACAATGATTGTGCCGATTAAGAATAATGTTTGGGGATTATAACGTGAAAATAAGCTTAACTGATACATTGTTAAGCTTTGTTGCGATTTTGGGCTTACGCCGTTCTTACACAGTTTCGCCCCGCCTTTTTTGCTTTATATAAGGCATTATCAGCGCGTTTTAAGGTTGGTTTGAAATCTTTGCTACCAGACAATGATTCAGCAATACCAAAGCTACATGTTACTTTCACTATCTCTTGGCGTAAGGGGCTTTGTCTTCGATTCCGCGATTGCGAGGCTGACTTTTGACTGCGCTTCTGAACCCTGATTGCCATTGGGTAGCTTTCAATTTCAACTCTTAGATCTTCGATCGTTTCACGCACATCATCAATATATTTACCGTCAAATACAAGTGTGAATTCCTCGCCACCATAGCGAAACGCTCTAGCACCGTTTCTCGTTTTTGCGATCTTGCTTGCTACCAGTTTGAGAACGTCGTCACCGGAATCATGCCCATATTTATCGTTGAAACGTTTAAAATGATCGACGTCTATCATCACAACAGTAAAGTGGCGGCTTAACTCATCAGCATATTGTGTCATAGAACGACGTGCTGGAATACTGGTCAATTCGTCGTTAAATGCCATGTTTCGACTATTCATGATTGCTGAATACAAGCACAACAAACTCGCTAAACATGCTAGTAAGACAATGGATACAGGGGACGGTTTAGCAATGACATAACCCGCCATAACCGCAATTGCTAGCAAATAGAGGTTTTTATGCGAACCCAAAACGATAACTAACATCGCGACCATTGTTATACAGATTAAAGCAAATTCTAATGGGGTAAACCAAAACGTCTCGAAAGGGTTGTGCATCGCTATACTACTGAATACCTTTGTTGACACCTCGATCACGATTGGCTCAGCTTTTGAAATGACGATGCTAAAAAAGACCCAAGCAATTAAGCTACCTAACAAATATAAGAAGCTTTTTATCAATCTATGGGCTGGGATTGTAATGAGCCCAAAAATCGGAAGTAGGACGATAAACGACATTAAGAGATGTTCGGTTTGTAGCTTGAGCATCAATGGCGCATTTGCGAGTGCTTGTTGTTCACTAAAATACGGCAAGATATAAAAGTGCGCGATTGTACTTAGCGCGATGATGCTGGCAACGTACATTGTAAGTGCCTGGCGCAGAGCTAAAGTGAAAATGACAACAACGAAAAGAATGATAGAAATGAAGGGGACTAAATTACTTAAGGGAGACGCTACTTGGTCGTGCCAGCGTTGTTCAACAAAAAACATAGTTGCAAGGCAACTAAGGCAAACAAATAGCATGGAAATAATTGAATTTCTGGCAGTCATGGCGAGTTCTTTGTTAAGATTTGTAATACAAGGTCAATTTCACCTCACTTTGATACACGGGCGTGATATTGCCATTTGTATTCGTATATTTCATTCTCTGTATTAAAACCGTTGTCGCGATCTTTATACCTTCTAGCTCAAATTTTGGCTAAATTGTTATGGCAACGTATGTTAGGTAATTTTTTGGTTTTCCGCAATCGGCGCTCATTGGTTGTTTTTACTACATAAGTTGTAAAAAATGACGAAACCAGGCTTAATTCACTGAAATAGTCCTAAATGTCTTGAACTTTCATTTCAAGTCGTGTTAAAAATTTGTGGTAGGGTTAACGTGTTTTTGAAAACAAGCGCTCAGAGGCAGGGTATTTTTGCTGATTCGCCAATGATTTGAAAAAACACAGACTGTCTAGGGAATAAATGAACGCGATAGATTACGCTAAAAAGGTATCAGACTTGTTTGCAGTGCCCAAGACGGCCATGCGAGTAAAGACCCTGATCGAGGACGAGACAACCGATGCCGCAAGCATTGCCGCATTGGTGCAGACTGACCCTGGCCTAGCAGCACATATTCTTAGAATTGCAAACAGTGCTATCTACCGTTTTCCCCGTAAAATTGAACAACTTCAACGAGCTGTCCAAGTCATCGGCACCTCAGCCGTTTATGATTACGCTTTAGTATTTGGTATTTCCAATGCCTTTAGTAATGAGCAGAGCGAATTTGTTGACCTCGATAAATTTTGGGAGCAAAGCGTAAGTTGTGCACTATTAGCAAAGCATTTCGGTTCACTCAATGGGATCAGAGATGCAGATAGGCTTTTCGTGAGTGGACTCCTACACAACATAGGTGAGTTAGTTGTGCTAAAAGTTAACCCGAATTTAGCTAAAGATTGTGGTCGATTTGATTCTCGTCTATTACCTCGCGATTGTCAGCAAGATATTATGGGTTTTACCTTCGCCGAGATTTCGGCAGCCTTATCGCAACACTGGATGTTGCCGGATTCAATAGTATCAACGATAGCGATGCAGCATCACGACGACTCAGCAGCGGACATCTTAGAAGTTCAGATCATGCAATTAGCCTACGATTTGTCAGTGATTAATACCTTCGGTCACCATTATAGCGTTCAAACCCATTTACCAGAATTTCTGTTTAAATCGCTTAACTTGAGTGAGGAAGATATTGAAGAGGCGCTAGACATGACAAACTATCAGGTTGAACAGATTATTCATCTATTCAATCCTGACGTCTTTAAAGTGGCTTAAGCTACTCGCAAGCTTAATCGAAAATAGCCACAGTTTGTCTTGATATGGCAATCAATACGCCATGTGAATCCCAAATGTTAGCCTCAGTATGCCCATAACCTCCGGCAGCTTGACGTGTTTCGGCCTGATACGCAAACCAATCTGTTGGCTTTAACTCACGATGAGGATGGATAAATTCTACATTCCAACTCACTGTACTTGCAGGCGCTGGCCATTTTAACATTTGTAATAGTGTCGGAGGCCAAGCATCGATAATACTGATAATATGTGCGTCTGTTACCTTGCCGCGTATTTCTTTAAATCTCATCCAACCATGATAATGCGACGTTTTTCTTCCAGTAAAAGGTATCCCTCCGCTTTGAATCGACAAGTCAATGTTGCGTAGAAATTTGGGCGTTACTTTCGGGATCGGAGGAATGAAGTTACCTTTTTTAGGCGCCAACATGTTGTGTTTCTCTTGATTGTCTACACGAATTTTCGACTCTCGACTAGTACCAAAGCATATTTGAGATACAACACAGGTCTTGCCATTTTGAATCGCTCTGACCATTACTTGGCTAACATTTTTACCTTCTCTGACTATTTCAACATCGATAGAGAACGGTGTCTCTGCCATTAGTGGGCCTACAAAGTTGGTCGAATTAGAGCGCATTACTCTTGCTTCATCAACGTAAGGCCTTGCAGCTGCGTAAAGCATACCTGCGGAAAGGCCACCATAAACAGTTCTGCCTTGGCTCCAGCTAGAAGGCACTACAAAACTCATGTTTGGCGTTTCTTTTTGACTAGCGCTTTGCGCCAGTAAATCATCTATGTTCATGTAGGATAATTTCCACGGTGTTATATAACTGGTCGGACTTCTTATTGTATATAAGGATGATAGTCATGCAAGTACGTTCCACCTATTTTTGGTGATGTTCACAAATAATTAACATTTACTGGTATATTAAACTTAGCTACTCCACTATTAGATCATGCAAATCAACGGAGAATGATTTTGGCAAATGCCGACCTACCTTCAGAAAAGCTAAACTCAACAGAAGTTAAGCAAGCAAATAATGCCTACCGCACTTATGTGTTGATAATATTAACGATTGTCTATGCGTTTAATTTTATTGACCGTCAAATTATCGGTATTCTATCTCCATTTATAAAAGCTGATCTTGGCCTTGATGATGCGCAATTAGGTTGGTTAAAAGGTTTCGCCTTTGCCCTGCTATATACGGTTGTCGGTATTCCAATCGCTTGGTTAGCAGACCGCTATAATAGAGTCAATATCATAGGCGTTTCACTCACATTATGGAGTGGATTTACAGCCTTGTCAGGCTTTGCTAGTAACTTTTGGCAACTCGCCATTCTCAGAGTTGGTGTAGGCATCGGCGAAGCCGGTGGTAGTCCACCAAGTCACTCTATTTTATCTGATCTCTACGATAAAACTGAAAGAGCAAAAGCACTGGCTGTTTATTCGCTTGGGATACCGTTTGGCATTATGGCGGCTTATTTTGCTGCCGCATTTTTTTTAGATGGCGGTTCAGTAGATTGGCGCACTGTGATGATTGCTGTTGGCGTGCCTGGAGTTATCTTAGCTTTGCTACTCAAGCTGACGGTAAAAGAGCCGACAAGAGCCACAGTCAGTCATGGTCCAAAGCAAATGGGGTTTGTGGTTTCAGTAAAACGACTTCTTAAAATTCCAACGTGGTGGGGTATGTGTCTTGGTATTTCTTTTGGATCTTTTGGTAACTATGCGATTTCGACTTGGATAATCGACTTTTATTTTAGAGTTCATTCCGACATGCCCATACAGCAGTTGCTCATTGTATTTGGTATCGTAAATGGGACTGCTTATGCTGCTGGTGTTTGGCTTGGTGGCGTAATTGCAGATAAATGGGGGAGAACCACGAAACGCGCGTATGCCTTACTACCGACTTATGCAATGTTGATTGGTGTGCCATGCTTCTTTGTATCGCTGCATGTGGGTGATGTATGGCTATCTTTAGGATTAATGACGATATTACTATTTAGTAGTGGAATGTATCTTGGCCCTTGTTTTGCAATTGCTCAAACGCTAGCGCCAGTGAATGCAAGGGCAATGTCGACAGCACTATTTTTCTTTGTGCTTAACATCATAGCGTTAGGTGGAGGCCCTACTATTGTCGGGTTACTCAGTGAGTATTTAACAAGCTCATTGGGTGAAGCTGAAGCATTGCGAATGTCACTCAGTTGGTTACTCTTACCCTATATATTATCGATTATTACTTTCTATTGGGCTTCTACCAAAATTGAACATGACTGGGTAGAAGCCGAGAGAATGCAAGCACTAGATTAATCGGCGACGCTGGGCCTTAGCACTGATGCGTTCGGTCTTTTGTTGGGCCAAAATGGCTAATTCTTGTTCGTTGGCCATTGTTTCGTCCCAATGCTGAAGTTTAGAAGCCATAAGACGATACCAGAGTGGTGGTATTAGCACGAGAAGCATCGTTGAGATATAGCCACCGATCATAATGGGTGCATCAGGCATTGCTTCAAGCTTTTCAAATGGTACTGCACCTCGGGCATGGTGATGGCTGTGACGCGGCAAGTTGAACATGGCCCAACAGCTAATTTTTCGGTTGTTATTCCATGAATGACGAGGCTCTACTCGCTGGCGTGGATGGCGCACTAAACCGTAATGTTCCATATAGTTGACTATTTCTAATATCACTTTTGCGGCGATACCGACACCGGAAACAAACAACAAGCCTTGCCAACCGGCTAATATGGTCGCTAAGACCAGCCATGCGACAGTCATTAACCAACCCGTTATGTATTGGTTTTGCAAGCTTAGCACAGGGAGCTTCTTGCGTTGAAGTCGCTTCTTTTCTATTTCCCAGGCTGCTTTGCTTGTCCCATAAATCGCTAAAGGGACCTGTATATAAACTGAGCGGCCTCGGGGCGCAGTGACCGGGTCCTTTTCTGTTGCTACGTGAACGTGATGGTTAAACACATGCTCGATTGAAAAACTGGCATCAAAACTAAGAGACATTAACCATCTACCGGTTGTTACTGCTGTTTTGTTACCCACTCGATGCACTAGCTCATGGCCAACGACAGTCGCTACACCACTGAGCATTAATCCACAAAATACAACGGCAACAGCCAATTCTGCTAAGTTTGTATTTTGCTTAGCAGCCACAAAGTCATACACAAAGTGATCAGAGATCCAATGCATAAACGTCCAATCATACGGAGTGACTATCCAAAGGCACACGCTGAGTAAGAGGATTGTCGTGGGGACAGAGGCATATAGCATAGCGTCTAAGAACATTTTGTTATTCAGTTTGGGTTGGCTCATATCTTCGCCAAAAAATGCGTCACCAATCACATAGAAGGCAACGAATACAGCAAAACCCACTAATATCCAATGTTGACCTAGCAAAACAGTAGAAATGCCTAAAAGTGTGGATATAAAATAATTTGCAAACTTCAGATAGTGAAACATCAAGATTCTCCTTTTTGATACTGCTGATAGTACAGACCTGAAGTCAAGAAATAGTAGCAAGGAGTGACATAAAACAGTCATTTGTTGCCATGGTGCTAATTTTAACGTAGCGTAGTCGTCACGCAGAAAGCTTATTAGTGCGAAACGGATGATGAAACAAAATATCAGTTTACCTACATATTACTTCGGTCACGTGATCAGCGTATTGAAGTCGCTAGGTGTGCAAGTTGACACTTGGTTAGCATCTGAAGGCTTAGATTTGGGGCAGTTGATTGCATTGGATGCGCGGGTGAGTGTTGAGCAATTTGATGCTTTGATGCAGAAAATAATTGAGACGAATGGATTCAACGACTTTGGTATACGGGTGGGCAAACGCTTGGAAATTGCTCATCATGGTGATTTCGGTTTAGCGGCTCTCAATTGTGCTAATTTGACAGAAGTACTCAACTTCCACCGTCGTTTTTTGGGGATTCGAGTGCCTTTTGTCTCTGTTGATTATACGGTAGTGAATAAGAACGTGGTGTTGACCTTGAAGGATGAGCATTGGCAAGGAAGTTTGCATCGTTCGATCATTGAAGCTGTTATGATTGCGATAGTGAACATGCTGCATTCATTGGATTTTCAAGATGGGAGTGAACTCGTGGTAGAAGATGCCCATTTTGATTACCCAGCACCGGAATACCAAATAAAATATCAAGCGATGAAAGCGCAAAATTTATATTTCGAGCAGGCGGTATCCAGTATAACTTTTTCAAGTGTATACTTGAGTAAAGCGCTAAGTAATGTGGATGAATTTAGCTTTCAAAGAGCTGTTGCTCGTTGCGAAAGTGAATTGGCGTTATATCAGCAACAGAACTTAACAATGAAAGACCGCGTACTTAAATTGTTGAGAGAAGAAGAGGGTTGCCATTTAAGTTTAGAGGATGTTGCCTCGCGTTTGTTTATCAGTAAGCGTACGTTACATCGAAATTTAGAACTCGAATCATGTAGTTTCAAAGATCTATTGCAAGGGGCGAGGGCAGAGCAATCGAAACGCTTATTATCAAATGCATACTCGGTCGCTCAAACTGCAGAATATCTGGGTTATTCTGACAGTGCCAACTTCAGAAGGGCGTTTAAGTCTTGGTATGGAATTTCGCCCAAACAATGGGTGAAACAACACTCTCAAAAGGGAAGATAATGCAGGAACCAAAAAGAGTTAACATGTCTGGTGAAGCAAAATGTCTCGTGCACTTTGCACATGCAAATGGCTTTCCAGCACAAAGTTACCGAAAGCTATTTGACCATGTAGACGAGTCATGTGAATTAATCGCTTTAGACAAATTCGCGCACAACCCAGATTTCCCATTGAATAATAACTGGCAAAACCAAGTTGACGAACTCGTTCATTTTATAAAAAGTGAACAAACGCAACGCTCAAAAAATGGCAAGCCTGAATTACCCGTCGTTCTGATTGGGCATTCTTTTGGCGCAGTTATTTCTTTCTTGGCTGCTTGTAAATATCCAAATATGTTTGCAGGCTTAATTATGTTAGATCCGCCCTTAGTCACAGGTGTGGCAAGCTGGGTGTTTAAGTTCGCCAAGCGAGGAAAGTTAATTGATAAAATTACGCCAGCAGGTAAGACAAAAATTAGAAATACTAAATGGCATCATAAAACGGACCTAGTCGCTTATTTTCATGAGCGTGCTCTATTTAGAAATATGGATAAAGAGTGCATTGCCGATTACGTCGAAGCCGTAACCCGAATGGATGGAGAATATCGTCACCTGCATTTCGATGTGAATATCGAGACAAATATTTTTCGCACATTACCTGACAACTTAAGCGCGCAAAATGGCAAATTAACTGTGCCAAGCTACTTGCTCACAGGGAAGTACACAGAAGTATGTATCCCACGATTAAGAAGTCCATTTATCCGCGGCAACAAGCAATATATTCAGCATATTGAGCTGCCGTTTGGCGGACACATGTTCCCGTTGGAGAGACCGACCGAAGTCGCCACTAAGCTGAATGAACTAATCGCCCAATTCAGTTTTAGTGACTAATACCACGCCATTTTCAGAGACTCTAAAACCACGAGCGCGATCTTCGTCGTGGTTGTGACCGATGACTGTATTGTCTGGAATAACACAACCACGGTCGATAATGGCTTTACGAATCTTACAATCTGTACCAATAGTCACACCCGGTAAAATCACGCTTTGATCAACAGTACTGCCGGATTTGACTCTGACGTTGCTAAAACACACGGTTTTCACCAAGGTGGAACCAGACACAATACAGCCACCAGATACAACGGAATTCAAGGCTTCGCCACGGTTGGTTTCACTTTCCATGACAAACTTCGCAGGGGGTAATTGTTCCTGATAAGTCCAAATTGGCCACTCTTTATCGTATATATTTAGCGCGGGCACAGGAGCCACTAATTCCATATTGGCCTCCCAATATGAGTCCAGTGTTCCTACATCACGCCAGTAAGAATCATTTTTACTACTTTTAGAGAACTCGAAGGCATAGACGTCATGTTTATCAATGAGTGCTGGAATGATGTCTTTACCAAAGTCACGTTCAGACCCTTTCGTTTGACTATCACGCTCTAATTGTTCAAATAAGAAATCAGTATCAAAAACGTAATTCCCCATTGAAGCAAGGCAGTGCGACTCATTGCCGGCGAGAGGCGTCGGTTCTGAGGGCTTCTCATGAAAATCGACTATTTTGTTGTTTTCATCAATTGATATGACACCAAACGCATTTCGAGCTTGTTCGATTGGTACCGCAATGGTACTCACCGTCATTTTAGCGCCGGACTCAACGTGTTGAGCAAGAATGTGTCCATAGTCTTGACGATAAATATGGTCGCCGGACAACACCATAACGTACTTTGGTAATTCATCGCGGATAATATCAATGTTCTGGTATACCGCATCAGCCGTGCCTTGATACCATTCTTCTGAAAAGCGTTGTGAAGCGGGTAGTATTTCTACTGATTCACCGAGTTCTTTCTTAAAGTGGCCCCAGCCTCTAACTAAGTGACGAATCAATGAGTGCGACTTATATTGGGTGAGTACGCCAATGTTTCGAATACCAGAGTTCACGCAATTAGAGAGTGGAAAATCGATGATGCGGAATTTGCCGCCGAAGTAAAGTGCAGGCTTCGCTCGCCAGTTTGTTAATTCATGAAGGCGGGACCCTCGACCGCCAGCTAAAACCAGTGCATAAGTATCTTTAGTGAGGTTACTAATATAGCGTACGTTGTTAGCTTTTGGCATAGGGCAATCCTTTACTATTTTTCGTTCGTTTTATTTAGTGTACTCTATTTTGTTCTTTTGTATATCCCTGAAAGCAATCAACTTTGTAACGCCATATTCGACTATTTTAAGCATCGTTTTCAGCGGTATTAAAGATATCTATTTTTTTGACTGCTTCCTCATTCTTGAGCGCTTTATGCCATATCTCAAAAAACTCTTTAGTAATCGCCTGCTGAATCGCTAAGTTTTGCTCTACAGGACAAAACAAATCTACTGTGATACAAATCTTTGCAAATTGGTTGGTGTGGATATGAAAGTGGGGTTTGACACTGATGAATTCAATGTCCATTCGCTTTTCGATAACACTCTTATACCGTTCCGCAACATCAACAAAATCTGCACAATACTCTTCCGCTCTTTTTTCCAAGTGCTCAACAATAGGAACAACATCAATTAAGGGCTCACAAGTTAAGGTGAATTGATTCATGCAATAACGACGCAAGAAATTAAGGTTTTTAACGGTTTTTAATAGCAACTGATTGTTAGGAATAAAAAGGTGCTTTCCGGTATAGCTGTTTGAATGAAGATCAACTTCGAGCAAGGTGATTTTTGCCCAGTCTGAAGCCATTACTTCACCCACGCCTTCTTGAACTTGAATCCAATCACCAATGCGAAAAGGACGGGCACTTAGGTAATAAAAGTAGCCAATAAAACATTGAATATATTCTTTGGTCGCAAATACGATTGCAAACATAAAAGCGGCGATAGATAAGGCGAACTGTTGTATTTCTCCCGACCAAAAGATAATAATAAAAAACACTAAACTGATGTTTAGCGAATTGTTTAAGGTATTGACCTGCGAGCGGTAATTTTTATTGAGTTTTTTACCGCGGTCCACAAGTACACGCTTCAACAGTGATTTGGTTATTCCTACCAATATTATCAGGCACACACTAATGATAGATTTTTGTAAGTTTGAATCTTGTAGATAGTTGAAGTACTGATCAATTGGCATGTTTACAGCGATAACCTCTAGTAATATTTGTTGTGTTAGATCTTAGCAGATAAGCAAACCCATAGCGAAATTGAAATATGAGAATATACGGGATTTGCCCAAACACTGCTTGATGTAAGCGAATGAATAGTTGAGTTAGGTGTCGGCAAGATATGCCATAGTATGTGCAAGTGCTTAAGTCATCACTAAGTTCCTGAAAAAAATAAAAACTATAATTAATTCAGGACCGTAAGTAATTTATATATAAAATTAAAATAGACACACAGTGTATTAGGAGACTGAGTATCGCGCAAGCAAATAGTTCGGCCAAACATTCTGAGAATAAAGGGCTTATGCAAGTAAAGTGGCGAATTGTTGCGTCTCTACTGTTAAGTAAACTCGTTGATATATTGCTGTCAGCGAAAACGACCTTACCTACGTTTCTGACAAACTTGGGTGCGCCGTCATGGATGCTAGGCCTTCTCGTCCCGATAAGAGAGTCAGGAGCATTATTGCCGCAAGGATTGTTTAGCCAATATCTGAGTTCTCGAGCGAAGCGACATCGACTTTGGTTGGGTAGCATGATGATGCAAACCTTGTTCATTTTGCTAATGATCGTTGGCCCAATGCTCGGTCAACAGAGCGAGGGTGCACTATCTAATACGACTATCTTGGGAGCAATAGTGTTGGCCTGTTTGGCCGGTCTGAGCATCAGCCGAGCTCTGACGTCATTAACGATGAAAGATATTCAAGGACAGCACATAGATAAGGGGAAGCGAGGAGATTTGGTTGGAATAGCCTCTACACTAGCAGGTTTATTATCCTTAGGGTTTGCTTTCACCAGCCTTTTTTCTCAAAAGCTCAATAATGACATTATATTGAGCATAGGCATCATTAGTATTTTGGCAATGTTATTTGCCACTGCGGTTATGGTGGGCGTGAAGACGACAGTCGAGGTCGATACGTCTGAACAAAATAACAAGCAAGAAGCTGGCTCAAAACCAATCGCATTATTAAAAAGTGTGTGTGAGGCTTTCAAAGGTAGCTTGGGTCGCTTCATTCTTGTGCGTTCTTGTTTCGTGCACACCGCATTATTAGCGCCATTTTTTGTTGTATGGTGCACAAGTCTGAATTTGCAAAGCCAATGGTTGAGCCTTTCTTTGTTTATCGTGGCACAAGCATCCGCAGCCATTTTGTCTTCTTACGCGTGGGGCAGACTCTCTGATAGTAATGCAAAACTGACTATGCAACTGGGTGCTAGCATTGTGCTAACGGTGCTGGTGACCGTGGTCCTGTTGACTTATTTTGAACAGGCAGCGAATATTTCGCCGCACTGGTATGTTCTATTGTATTTTTGCTTGAGTCTTGGTCACGAGGGCGCACGAGCAGGACGAAAGGTCTACGCCTTGGATATAAAGCAGGGCAGTGAGCGAACAAACTTTATTGGTCAAGCCAACTCGGCCATTGGCGTCGTTTTGCTTGCGCTTGGATTATTTTATTCGGCCTTAAGTGTTGCTGGAACCTTTTGGGTATTTACGGTAATGGCTTTGGGTCTTGTTGCAGGCCTATTTGCAAGCCTGCAACTGAAAAAAGAGAAGTAAACTAACGCTTAAAATCTATTGACTGGCCAAGGCCATGCCTACTTTTGCGCCGTTGCTACGTGTCAATTTTGCCGAGATATCTTGCCCCACCTTAAGCAACGCATTTAGGTCAACACCCGTGTCAATTCCCATGTTGTGAAGCATGTAGATTAGGTCTTCAGAGGCGACGTTACCCGATGCGCCATTGGCGTATGGGCAGCCTCCGAGTCCTGCTACTGAGCTATCAAAAATGCGAACACCCATATCCAACGCAGTGAGAGCGTTGGCCAGAGCCTGCCCGTATGTATCGTGAAAGTGTACTGCAACTTTATCTTTTGGGATGCTTGCAAAACATGCTTCTAATAAATGCTTTGTTCTTAAAGGGGTTCCAACACCAATAGTGTCACCTAAAGATATCTCATAACATCCCATGTTCAGTAGTGTCTCACTAACCTTGACAACGTCGGCGACATTTATTTCACCCTCGTAAGGACAGCCAAGCACACAAGACACGTATCCTCGAACTGGAATGCCTTTTCGTTTGGCAGCCTCTAAAACAGGAGTAAAGCGCTCAAGGCTTTCATCAATACTGCAGTTAATATTCTTTTGTGAAAAAGACTCAGAAGCAGCACCAAACACTGCTACTTCTTGAGCATTGGCTGCCATGGCGAGCTCAAAGCCTTTTAGATTAGGAGTAAGCGCGCTATAGGTGCTATCAGGAGCACGGTCAATTCCTTTGAGTACTTCGTCAGAATTAGCCATCTGAGGTACCCAACGAGGTGAGACAAAACTGCCGGCCTCAATGCGCTTAAGACCCGTTTTCGACAGAGCGTCTATGAGTTCGATTTTATCATTAACACTCAAATTTGTTTTTTCGTTCTGAAGACCGTCTCTAGGACCAACTTCGACTACCTGTACTTCACGAGGTAAGGAATCAAACATGTGTAATGTACTCCAATTCTAATAGCTAGGTATCTTGCTCACTGGCTTCCACTTCTAACAGTGCGATGCCGCCACTGACTAAATCACCCGTGTGAAAGAAACACTCTTTTACGGTACCTGCATAAGGTGCTTTAATCGCATGTTCCATTTTCATGGCTTCAACGATAATAAGGACTTGTCCTTTTTCAACCGTATCTCCTGGGCCAACTAACAGATCGACTACTGTCCCATTCATGGGCGCAACCACTGCATTTGTGCCATCGTCGTCGCTTTGCTCACCCAGGTCAATTTGTGCGATATCCGCACTTACTATGCCCATAGGAGTAAACAAACTCAGTTGAGCGCCAACCTGCATACAATGATAGCTTTGCTTCAGGCCGTTTTTGTTTATGTCTAATCTCTGGTCGATAAGACAGCCGCTCACTTCGATGTCGTCGATATTGAGCTTGCTGTCAAACATCAACTTCCAGCGATTTGCTGACAGTTGGATAATGCCGATAGAGTATGACTCTTCTGCGAAGTTAAGCACTAAAGTATCTTGATAAACATGGTTGCTACGATAGTTATCAGCCCTTGACCAAGGATCATTGCTATGGTCGCTCGAGTAAGCGTCCTCATCCTGCTCACTTAGTAAGGCTAACAACGCAAGTTCGGATAAAAATGGCACTTCGTCTATCATCGTCTGAGTGCTGATACTATCTTGATGTCGTTCAATGAAGTCAGTACTCAGCTCTGCTGCTTGAAAAGGACCAGAGCAGGCAATGCGCTTTAAGTAGTCTATATTCGTCACGACACCGCCTATGGCGTAGTCAGCCAAACAAGCAGCCAATCGTGAAAGCGCTTTTTCTCTGTTTTCATCCCAAACAATGAGCTTTGCAATCATTGGGTCGTAATAAATAGAAACTTCATCACCTTGTTCAACGCCTGTATCTACGCGAACGAATCGATTTTCAATGGGGGCTTTTAATAATGACAGCGTGCCGGTTGCGGGTAAGAAGTCATTGTTAGGATCTTCGGCATATACCCTCGCTTCGAAGGAATGTCCTCGCATACTGAGTTCTTCCTGAGTCTTTGGTAAGATTTCATTGTTAGCGACTTTGATTTGCCATTCGACCAGGTCTTCACCGGTAATCATTTCTGTTACGGGGTGCTCTACCTGCAAACGAGTATTCATCTCCATGAAGTAAAAGCTACCGTCTGTATCGAGGAGAAATTCCACTGTACCAGCACCCGCATAATTGATTGCAAATGCGGCTTTGAGTGCGGCATCACCCATGCGCTCTCGCAGGTCTTGCGGCATGTTTGGGGCAGGGGCTTCTTCAATAACTTTTTGATGTCGGCGCTGAATGGAACAGTCTCGTTCAAATAAATACACACCATTTTTGTGGTGATCACAGAAAACTTGGATCTCGACGTGTCTAGGTTCAGTTAAGTACTTTTCAACCAACATTTTGTCGTCATTAAAGCTCGACATTGCCTCGCGTTTTGCTGCAGCTAGCGCATCATCAAACTCCTGCGCAGACCAAACTTGTCGCATTCCCTTACCGCCGCCGCCAGCGGCAGCTTTGAGTAGTACTGGGTAGCCCATATCATTGGCGCTTTTGCGGATAAGCTCTGGGTCTTGGTCGTCGCCATGATAACCAGGCACAAGTGGAACACCTGCTTTTTGCATGATTTGTTTGGCTGCTGATTTAGACCCCATCGCTTCGATAGCTTCTATTGTCGGTCCAATAAATATGACGCCTTGCTTTGCGCATTCTTTCGCAAAGCCTGCGTTTTCTGAAAGAAACCCATAGCCAGGGTGGACGGCGTCAACATTGAGTCTCTTGCAGTGTTCTAAAATTAAGTCGCCCCTCAAATAACTATCTTTTGAAGGTGCAGGGCCAAGACGAACTGCTTCATCAGCCAATTTAACGTGCAAAGCATTTTCGTCAGCATCTGAATAAACTGCAACACTCGTGATGCCCATTTGTTTAGCTGTTTTGATTACGCGGCAGGCAATTTCACCTCTATTCGCAATAAGGATCTTTTTAATCATGTGATTTACCACCTATGCCTTTTTCCAAGTTGGAGCGCGTTTTTCTAGGAATGCCGATAGGCCTTCTTGACCTTCATTGGATACCCGAACATTTGCAATGAGCTCGCTAGTTTGTTCGATTAACTCACTATCAATACTTTGGTAGCTGATTTGATTTACTAGCGCTTTCGCCTTCGAAACTGAATCCGGTCCATTGTTGAGTAGGGCACTTATTAATGACTCAATGGTTGTATCAAGATCGTCTTCGCTGACTGTTTCAGATAGCAATCCAATACGTCTGGCACGGCGAGAAGAAAATACTTCTGCCGTCATAAAATAGCGCTTGGCTAACCTTGGACCGATCGCTTCAATGACGTAAGGGCTAATAGTGGCTGGCACTAAGCCCAGTTTCACTTCGCTTAAACAAAACTTGCTCATTCGCGTGCCTATTGCAATGTCGCAACAGGCGACTAAGCCAACACCGCCACCAAATACAGCGCCTTGCACTCGGGCTATCGTTGGCTTATTCAAATTGAAAAGTGTGCGATACAACTCAGCTAATTGGCCTGCGTCTTGTTTGTTCTCTTCATAAGAGTAAGAGGCCATTTTTCGCATCCAATTCAAGTCTGCGCCAGCACAAAAGGATTTTCCTTTTGCCGCTAGGATGACTGCTCTTACATCACTGTTATTGTTAAGTGTTGTAAATGCTTCAATAAGTTGACTGATGACATGCTCGTCGAAAGCATTATGTAACTCTGGCTTATTTAACGTCACTGTTGCGACGCCGCGGTCATCTATTGTACTAATTACTGCTAATTGTTCTGTCATGTTTGCTCCTTTTAGAGCGAATAAGTATGTGTATCGCTAGGCGATAATTACATTCTGAAAATGCCGAATTTGGTGTCTTCGATCTCTTTATTTTGGCTTGCTGATATTGCAAGGCCCAGCACTCGTCGAGTATCTGCAGGGTCAATAACACCGTCATCCCATAAACGAGCAGAGGCGTAATAAGGGTGACCTTGCTTCTCATAGGTATCTATTACCGGCTTCTTCACGGCTTGGTCCTGCTCTGGTGTCCATTCTTCGCCGGCACGAGTCGCTTGGTCTTTTTTGACTTGAGCTAACACGCCTGCAGCTTGTTCACCACCCATGACCGAAATACGGGCATTTGGCCACATAAATAAAAATCGTGGATCGTAAGCTCGGCCGCACATGCCATAATTTCCTGCACCAAAACTACCGCCGATTAAGACAGTAAATTTAGGTACTTTTGCACAGGCCACTGCGGTAACCATCTTGGCACCATGTTTAGCAATGCCGCCAGATTCGTATTGCTTACCCACCATAAAACCGGTGATGTTTTGTAAAAACACGAGTGGTATCTTGCGTTGACAACACAACTCAATAAAGTGTGCGCCTTTTTGTGCTGACTCAGAGAATAAGATCCCGTTGTTCGCAACGATGCCGACGGTATACCCTTCAATTCGAGCAAATCCACAAATTAATGTCGTGCCATAAAGTGATTTGAACTCATCGAAGTCGCTATCATCCACGATACGAGCAATGATTTCGCGCACATCATAGGGTTGTTTAGTGTCTTTAGGGATAACACCATAAATTTCACTTGTTGGATAAGCTGGCAAGCTCGGCGTATGTTGTAAGGATGTAGCAGGCTTGCTCCTGTTCAAACGGGCAACTGCATCGCGGGCTATCTGAAGTGCATGATGGTCATTATTGGCTAGGTGGTCTACTACGCCAGAGGTTCTGCAATGAACATCACCACCGCCTAATTCTTCAGCGCTGACCACTTCCCCGGTTGCAGCTTGAACTAGCGGAGGACCGCCGAGAAAGATAGTGCCTTGTTCGCGAACGATGATTGATTCATCAGCCATTGCTGGAACATAGGCTCCGCCTGCTGTACACGAACCCATCACGACAGCTATTTGTGGAATATTCATGGCGGAAAGGTTAGCTTGGTTGAAGAAAATACGCCCAAAATGTTCTCTATCTGGGAATACGTCATCTTGACGAGGAAGGTTTGCACCGCCAGAGTCAACTAAGTAAATGCAAGGCAAGTTGTTCTGTTCAGCGATTGTTTGTGCTCGTAAATGCTTTTTCACGGTAAGAGGGTAGTAAGTCCCACCTTTTACGGTAGCGTCGTTTGCCACGATAATACATTCTACGCCTGATACTCTGCCTATCCCAGCTATAACACCAGCGCAAGGCACATAATCATCATAAACTTCCCATGCAGCTAACTGCGAAATCTCTAAAAAAGCGGTGTTTTTGTCAATCAAAGCATTGATACGATCTCTTGGTAGTAATTTTCCGCGATCGGTGTGCCTTGTACGGGCCTTTTCGCCGCCGCCCAGAGAGAGTTGCTGAATGAGTTTTTGCAAGTCATCTACTTGTGCTTGCATGTGCGCTGCGTTGTCAGCAAACTCTTGGCTGTTTGGATTGATTTTAGATACTATTTTTGGCACTGATGCACCTCTTGTTGTCGCTCTGCCTGCATTATATGTAACCAGACGGCTGTGCAAATGACTCAACCGTCTAGTGGTTTGCGCAAACTATTATTTACGCTTCAGTGTGGTTTAGCTTGTTGGTTCTACGCCGACTCATTGAATAATTCACGGCCAATTAACATACGGCGTATCTCACTTGTTCCCGCACCAATTTCATACAGCTTAGCATCACGTAGCAGTCGACCTGTGGGATACTCGTTAATGTAACCGTTGCCGCCAAGCAACTGGATAGCGTCTAAGGCCATTTTGGTTGCCAATTCAGCACTATATAAAATAGCACCAGCCGCATCTTTACGGGTGGTTTCGCCGCGATCACATGATCGTGCAACGGCATAAACATAAGCTCTAGCTGCATTCATTTGAGTATACATATCGGCCACTTTACCTTGAACCAACTGGAACTCTCCGATTGATTGACCAAATTGTTTTCTGTCATGGATATACGGAACGACAACATCCATACAAGCTTGCATAATGCCTAAAGGACCACCTGATAGCACTAAGCGTTCATAGTCTAGGCCACTCATTAAGACTTTTACACCGCCACCAAGTTGACCTACGATATTCTCTTCAGGGATTTCACAATCTTGAAAAACTAATTCACAGGTATTGGAAGAGCGCATACCTAACTTGTCCAGTTTTTGGGCTTGAGTAAAACCGGGGGTTCCTTTTTCAACAATAAACGCAGTGATTCCGCGTGAACCTGCATTTACATCGGTTTTAGCATAGATGATGAATACATGAGCGTCAGGACCATTGGTGATCCACATTTTATTTCCGTTCAATATGAATTTGTCGCCTTTTTTCTCTGCGCGTAATTTCATACTGACCACGTCAGATCCCGCATTCGGCTCGCTCATCGCGAGTGCGCCAATGTATTCACCTGAAACTAACTTTGGTAGATACTTTTCTTTCTGTGCTTGATTACCATTTTTTGCTAATTGGTTTACACACAGATTAGAGTGCGCACCGTAACTTAAGCCAATACCTGCAGATGCTCTTGATATCTCTTCCATAGCGACGGTATGAGCAAGGTAACCCATATCTGAACCACCGAACTCTTCTGTCACTGTGACACCAAGCAAGCCCATATCGCCCAACATAGGCCATAATTGATTTGGGAACATGTTGTCTTCGTCTGCTTTTTCAGCGAGTGGTGCAATTTCGCTTTGGGCAAAATTGTAAACGTGTTCGCGAAGCATATCGATATCTTCGCCAAGACCGAAATTCAAAGTAGGATAGGGTGCGTTCATATTAGTTCACCTTTTTGTAATTCATTTAATTCTTCTTTACAGCGCGACTCAACGTCATCTAATTCATTCATCAACATTTGTATGTCGTTGAGTTGTTGATTCAACACTGCTCGTTTCTGCTCTGTTAGTTCCAACATAGTTTGCAACTGTGCAGCACTATTTGGATTGGTATCGTATAACTCAAACAATGTCTTTATCTCCGCTAGAGAAAAGCCTAGTCGCTTTCCTCGCAGAATCAATTTAAGACGGACTTTATCTTTTAGGTGGTAAATACGACTTTGTCCTTGTCGTTCTGGCACCAATAAGCCTTGTTCTTCATAAAACCGAATAGATCTCGCGGTAATATCAAACAGTTTCGATAGCTCACCGATGGTATATTGTTGGTTTTCCGACATTATTTTCACCTATAAATCAATAAACACCGCAGTGACACATGCTTGTCATTTCTTGTATCTACAATAGAATCAAGCTTCTGGAAGCGCATTCTTTGTTGCATTTATCTTTCATTTAACACAAATTATTTATTTATACATCTACTAGCTTTACGTTTACGTAAAGCTGGGTTAACGTAAAGGTAAAGTAAAGTTTAATGTAGATCAACAAAAAACCATTTAAATTTGGTCTACCACCAAAGTCGTCTGTTAAACGACCTGAAACGATTTATAGTCAAAATGTGGGTTATATTTTAAACAATAGGAAGAATGAAATGAGTGATTCAATTGTAATTGTCAGTGCGAAAAGAACACCTATGGGTGGTTTTATGGGAAGTCTTTCGGCCGTTGCTTCCACCGTTTTGGGTGCAACAGCGATAGAAGCTGCCATTGATGGCATTGATGTAAATGCGGTTGATGAAGTGATCATGGGATGTGTATTACCTGCCGGTTTAGGTCAAGCACCCGCAAGACAAGCGACACTCGGTGCTGGTTTGCCATTAGCGTCGGGCGCAACCACCATCAATAAGGTGTGTGGTTCTGGTATGAAGGCCATTATGTTGGCTCATGATCTAATAAAAGCAGGTAGTGCTGAGCTCATTGTCGCTGGCGGTATGGAAAGTATGAGTAATGCTCCCTATTTATTGCCTAAAGCGCGAGCAGGGTATCGCATGGGGCATGGCCAAACGCTCGATCATATGATGTTAGATGGATTAGAGAATGCTTATGACGGAAAAGCAATGGGCTGTTTTGCACAAGATACAGCGGATAGCGAAAGTATTACTCGTGAACAAATGGATGAGTTTGCCCTTGGCTCGCTGAGCAAAGCAAATAAAGCCATCGCTGATGGCACGTTTGTCGATGAAATTGCACCGGTAACCGTAAAGTCTCGCAAAGGTGACCTTGTGGTAGACACTGATGAAGGTCCAGGTAATGCACGTCCTGAAAAAATTCCAGCTCTGCGTCCAGCATTCAAGAAAGATGGCACTGTTACAGCTGCAAACTCGAGTTCCATTTCTGACGGTGCTGCAGCATTAGTTATCATGTCTGAATCCAAAGCCAATGCGCTAGGTTTGAAACCATTAGCAAAAATCGTCGCGCATGCTACGAACGCAATAAAACCGGAAGACTTTACGGTTGCTCCCGTTGGCGCTATTGAGAAAGTATTTGCTCAAACCGGTTGGACAAAAGATGATGTTGATTTATTTGAAATCAATGAAGCTTTCGCAATGGTCACGATGCTGGGTATGAATAAACTGGGTTTAGATAGCAGTAAGGTTAACATTAAGGGCGGCGCATGCGCGTTAGGCCATCCTATTGGCGCCTCTGGCGCACGTATCGTTGTAACGCTACTACATGCATTAAAACAACAGGGCTTGAAAAAAGGAGTTGCTGCGTTATGTATCGGTGGTGGTGAAGGCACCGCATTAGCTGTTGAAATGCTTTAATCTAAAAACAGTAAGCCTAAAATCAAAAACGCCGAACATCTTTGAATGTTCGGCGTTTTTTGTTGCTCAAACCAGCAGGTATATCCCTTTACACCAGTGGTTCGTATGTCCATTTTCCACCAACCAAACGAACGACGCTGCGCTTATAATCTTTCTCAGAGCGCCAGTTTCGTTTATTCTGCTTCACAGAGACACCATGAAAAAGTTCTTTGTTAGCGACAACGCGAGCATTAACTTCATAATCAATTTTAGCTTGGCGCATTTCAGCTTCAATATCTTCAAGCCATTTCAGTAAATGCTTCTCAGACTCAAAAGCGGAATCAATTTTTTCTACTTGGTTTAGCAGAGAGTTAGGGATGTGACGAGAGTGAATTTCTCGTAATTTCACTTCATGGTCGAAGTTGTTTTCTCGCAACTGTTTTAACGAAGTTAAAATGGCGTCATACCGCGTGTTCAATTGATTGATACCGTCAGAGAAATCGATAATCAAAGCACTGCCAGAGATTGCGCCCACGGTACCCGCAGCGAGAGTATTTCCGCAATGGATTTCACTTGCAAATAAGTTACCCTGGGGCTTTTCTGGGTCGCCGATAGTGACTTTACCTTGGCATTTTACTTTTGAATAAGCGAGCTGCTTTCTCACATTTAAATTCTTGCCAGCGGTAATATTTAAACCTTGGCCGTGCTGAACAAAAACACTACCTTTAGCTATTAGCTGGCAGTCTTCTTCATTCATCTTGCCCATTGCACCTTCGGTAATAATGATGTCACCGCCAGCACGAATGGTAGCCGACTCCACGAACCCGTTTATGGTGACATCACCTTTTGCAATCACTTGCATACTCTCTGTTACGTCGCCATTAACCAAAACAGCGCCTTCATAATTGATATTACCTGTACCTACGTTCACGCCTTTGGTTTGAAAGGTATCATCAACGCACATCACACCGTTTTCAAACTTTGGCTGACCGGTCACCGTTGCAATTATGGTGTTTTCATCTTGAGGTTTAAGAGTCGTATTGTGACCTAATTTGACTTCTTTCCATTCACCTGCTTCGGGTGTTAAGGCTTCACCCACTACGTTGTAGCCTATGCGTCCTTTGCTAGGGGCTTGGCGTCTAGCGACAGGTGTTTTCGCTGGTACACACAATATGTCACCTAAGTTGCGCATATCCACTTTGTCATCACCCGCATCTTGAGGTTGTAATATGCGGTCAAGGGCATTGGGCACCAATGGTTTGATATATGAAGGTTTGCCGTCACGCGATGGCAAACCCTTTGCTACGTCATTCGTAAATTCAGCGCCACTAGGTGCAGTGGAGGCCTGCTCTATCAAGCTAATCACTCGCTTCTTACTGATCCCGCGAGTAACCCCCTGCTGATTGAGCAGAGCGAGTATGTTCTCATAGGATGGTACACTGCCAGAATAGGGCGCCTCAATCGTTAGTTGAGCGCTCATTTTGTCATCAGCTATTTCGATAGAAATGGCGGCATCACGCACCTCACCAATAACTATTTTTTGTTCTTCCACGCTTTGACTGAGCTTCGCCGCGTTCGCTTTTTCACAAAGCGACGCAATAGCATTGGTCAGCATAAAATAACTGTTATGTTCTGATGACATAACGTAAGCCTCTAAACTCGCGGGCTTGAGCTCACCTTCTAGTAGAAGAGGGTCAACAGTCGCAGTTAACTGCTTCGTGCTGCTGTTTGCTGTTAGTGTTACGCCTTTCATCATTAAAAATTTACCAAAAGAGTGACTACTTAAATAGATACTTGTTTACACGAAATTGGTTTTATCAGTAATTTCGTTAAATTACAATTCTTCCAAAAACCGAGTTAGGGAATTGAGTATCGTCATTTTTTTCTGATCATCAGCATATTTCTCTGTCAGCATCGCTATTTCTTGCTGACATTCACTCAACGACAAGCAAGTCTGTTTACCTTGCTCTATAAAGCGTTGTTTCCTATGTGACTGCCAAGTTTCTAACTCTTGCTGATCAAAACTTGATGGGAAGTTTCTACCTCTATAGCGAAAAAGTTGCGCTTGATAATCGTCATTAGGGGCTTTGTTCTGCCATACAGCAAGTTGTTCTGGCTCGCTATGACGTACTTCCATCATCCATTCTTTATCGGCATGTGAAGGAAAACCTCTAGCGTATATGCTGCCGTCAACATCAAGGTTTTGTTTGTTTGTATTCTCTTGTGTATACACTTGTGTCACTTTAGATTGTAAATCCGACATTTGTTGCAAAGATTGAAGTTGTTGTAAGCAGAATTCACGATCAATATTGAGTCTTTGCGCATGTTCTGGGCTGAGTGTTTTAGCTGGCGCAACAAACGGACATTTGTTTATATGAATCAATTTTAAGGGAGGACGCGAAATACCCTCTGGTAATTCGTCACTGCGGGTGTATAAATATTGGCTAATAGTATCAGCATCTAAGCTTAACAGTGAGGAAATATCTTCTGCTAGGTCGATACAGATAATGGCATTCTTGTTCGTTGGGTGTTGAGCAACAGGATAAAACCAAGAGCAACATCCTCTTTCTGAAGAAATCATACCGCTAATATGCAGAAAAGGCTTATTGGCCTCTAAATCTATATGTTGAAGGACCGTATTTTTATTACGTAGGCTAAAATAGAACGAGAACAATTTAGGTTGCTTCTCTTTTATCAGTTTTGCCATTGCAATTGTCGCTTTCACGTCAGATACCGCATCATGTGCCGACTCATGAAGAATACCATTTGCCGCAGTCAACTCCTCTAAGCGGAAAGAAGGTAGTTGTTTTTCATTAATAGGCCATTCAATCCCCTCCGGTCTTAGTGCGTAACAGGCCCGCATCAAATCAATGACATCCCAACGACTATTTCCGTTTTTCCACTCGCGTTCGTAGGGGTCATAAAAATTTCGATATAGCAGGTTGCGCGTTACTTCATCGTCGTAACGAATACTGTTATAGCCAACAACACAAGTGTCATTTTTACTCATTACCGAATGAATTTTCTTAGCAAACTGCGCCTCAGAATAGCCATCTCTGAGGCTTTGCTGTGGTGTGATGCCGGTAACCAAACATGCCATTGGGTTAGGAATGTAATCATTAGGTATCTGACAAAAAAAACTGTTTGGTTTTTCTAAAATATTCAAATCTACATCAGTTCTGATGGATGCAAACTGGCAAGGAAAGTCATACTTTGGATTCACGCCCCAACTTTCATAATCGTGCCAAAGTAAGGTTGGGCCGTCATAATCTGTGGTAGTTGGCAATTCGTCTTTATCATTCAGTTCAACTAAGAAGGATTTAAATTGTTCTTTTAATTCTGAGCTTGGCATGGATCCCTGCTAATTTGAGCGCAATAAAGTAATGCGACTGACACAACGTAGCGTTTACTTTAGCATGCTTAAGTCTACATTGAACCTGACCTCAAGATATTTTCCTGTGACGCTCATTTATACAAGGCTAATTGGGCATTGTACTTACGTAAATATCGTGGGATTTCTAAGCACAAACCTTTTTAAACACGCGTTGGTAAAAGTTGATGTTTTTTATGGGTTTAGTAGTTAAATTTATTGTAAGTATCTGAAAAGTAAGTTGTATTTGTATCTTGATGTTTTTGTTTGTTATTTTGTTTTTAATGATGATTTCGTTTATTCAGACTTTTTTGCTCTAACACGTAGCGTCATTTTTCAGGCGCATTTCGCGATGAATTGAAAATACAGTGTTTCTTTTTTTCCAATCACTTTTTGCTCAATAATTGTCAGTTTCTATTCCTTTTTTGACTAAGCCTAGACGTTATTGTGGCGCTAATATGCGACAGTCATTTTTAATTAGGAAGCGATTATGCGTGAAGTAATAAAAATGGAAGCTGACTATAAACAGGGTTATGCGGATGAGGGAATATCGTCAATGGGAACTGAAATCGATAGTGCAATTTTACCCTTCTTTTCCGTGAGAAAACTGCGCTTGATCTACAATGAGCTGATTGGAAGTAGTGGATTTGAATTTGACTCATACGATGCGTTCAAGCACCAAGTGATGTCGTCGGTCGCGCCGCAATTAGAACTAAACAAGTGGCAAGCAATTGCTGCGAGGAGATAAATAGATTTTGTTACCTATGTCTTGTCTATTTTTGTCAACGTGAGCGTCTGCGGGTTCTGCTGACAAAACCTAGACAAGGCACAAGCTAATAGCTTACTGTTACTGGCAATGTTAATGGACATAAAAAATAGGATATCCAACATGCAAGTAACCAATCTTTTGAGACTGCGCACGCAGTTTGTGTGCGCACTTATGCTATCAATAAGTTTTGTTTCAAATGCGTTTGAAACTGAATCTACTACAAGCTCATTAAACCCCAATGCTAAGGTGGCTATTGCGCTGCACGGTGGTGCTGGCACGATTTCTAAGGCCAATTTAAACGCTGAGCAAGAGAAAGCATACCGCGCTATTTTGGAGCAAGCTTTGCGCGCTGGGTACCGTGCTCTACAAGCCGGAGAAGACGGTTCAGTTGCGGTCATTACGGCGATACAAATTATGGAAGATTCTCCTTTATTTAACGCGGGTGTTGGTGCCGTCTATACCTATGACGAAGAGCATGAACTAGATGCCTCAATCATGCATGGTAGGACTAAACAGGCAGGCGCGGTAGCGAGTGTGAAGCATATCAAAAGCCCAATAGCTGCTGCGAATCTAGTCATGACTGAGTCTGTGCATGTCATGCTTACTGGGGGTGGGGCAGAGGATTTTGCATTTAAGTACGGTTTAGAAAAAGTCGACAATTCAGTATTTAATACTGAGCGTCGCAAAAAAGCGTTAGATAGTGCAAAAGCAAAAATACAGGCCAATGAGCAGGCTTTTTTTGCGAACCCTGAAAATGCAGACTATAAGTTCGGTACAGTCGGTGTTGTTGTATTAGATTTACACGGCAATTTAGTTGCTGGAACGTCTACTGGCGGCATGACAGCAAAGCGCTTTGGGAGAATAGGTGATTCACCTATTATCGGCGCTGGCACGTATGCAGATAATGACAGTTGCGCGGTCTCTGGAACGGGGCATGGCGAATATTTCATCCGTTTTAACGTGGCTGCAGATATTTGCGCGAGAGTAAAATATCAAGATAAGACCATAGAGGTCGCAGCAAATGAAGTCGTCAATCAAGTTTTGGCCGAGGCAGGTGGGACTGGCGGGGTGATCGCAATGGATAATCAGGGTAATATAAGCATGCCTTTCAATACCGAAGGGATGTACCGCGCCAGTATCGACACGTCAGGCAAGGTTACTATCGGAATATACGGTTCAGAAAAATAATAAATGCAGTTTAAAATTAATGACGCCTTAGAACGCTGCCTTCTAAAGGATCGCTTTCGACTTTCAAAGCAGTATCAAAAGCTAAGTCGCTTAGCTGATAGCGATACGAAACTCGCCTCTTTTGAGGCACTCTTGCACAGCATCGATGAGTCTCAGCTAGCGAGGCAGTCTCGTGCTGAAAGTGTGCCTTCGATTGATTATCCTGACTTGCCCGTAGCAGACAAACGTGACGACATTAAAGAGGCTATATCTAAGCATCAAGTGGTCATTATTGCTGGTGAAACGGGGTCGGGGAAAACCACCCAAATTCCAAAAATGTGCCTAGAACTTGGCCGAGGCGTTGCTGGTTTTATTGGGCATACACAACCCCGACGCTTGGCGGCAAGAAGCGTTGCGTCTCGTATTGCTGAAGAATTAGAAAGTGAATTAGGTCAAGCGGTTGGCTTCAAGGTCCGATTTAGCGACAACGTGGGTGACAATAGCCATATTAAACTGATGACTGACGGAATCTTGCTGGCAGAAATCCAACAAGATCGCTACCTGAATCAATATGACACGATCATCATCGATGAAGCTCATGAACGTAGTTTAAATATCGATTTCTTATTGGGGTACTTCAAGCAACTTTTACCTAAACGAAAAGACTTAAAATTAATCATCACCTCGGCGACAATAGACCCTGAGCGCTTCTCCAAACATTTTGACGATGCGCCAATCATTCAAGTTAGCGGGCGAACTTACCCCGTCGAGATTCGTTATCACGACCCAAGCTCAGGAGGGAGTGAGGAAGAGGCCGATACCGACCAAAGTTCTGCGATAGTGCATGCTGTCGATGAACTCATGCGGGAAAAACCCGGTGATATTCTGATTTTTCTAAGCGGTGAAAGGGATATTCGAGACACACGAGACTTATTGTCTAAACAGCATTATCGAAATACGGAAATTGTGCCCTTGTATGCGCGTTTATCTGCGGCGGAACAAAACCGTATTTTTCAGTCTCACTCGGGACGCCGGATTGTTTTAGCAACGAACGTTGCTGAAACCTCGCTGACGGTTCCAGGTATTAAATATGTGATTGATCCTGGCTTGGCTAGAATGTCTCGTTATAGTCATCGCAGCAAGGTACAGCGTTTACCCATTGAGGCTATTTCGCAGGCATCTGCAAATCAGCGAGCAGGGCGTTGTGGGCGTGTATCGGATGGTATTTGTATTCGACTTTACAGTGAACAAGACTTCCTTTCTCGACCAGAGTTTACAGACCCGGAAATCATTAGAACTCATCTCTCTTCCGTCATCCTCCAAATGTTGGCCTTGGGCTTGGGAGATGTGAGTCAATTCCCGTTTGTGCAACCGCCTGACGATAAGAATATTAATGATGGCATGAAGTTGTTAGAAGAAGTTCTTGCTATCCAGCGTCAGCATGGCAAGGTCAAATTAACCAGTTTAGGTCGGAAAATTGCTCGACTACCGGTTGACCCACGCTATGCCAAAATGGTAATCGCTGCTGCTGAGCGAGATTGTGCCAAGGAAGTCATGATAATTACCGCGGGGCTGAGTGTGCAAGACCCTCGTGAACGTCCTCAAGATAAAAAGCAAGCTGCAGATGAAAAGCATAAAGACTTTGCGGATGCAGATTCAGATTTTATTTCTCTACTAAACTTATGGACAGCCTTCGCTGAACAGCAGAAAGCATTGAGTAATGGGCAGTTACGTAAATGGTGCAAGCAGCACTTTGTGCACTATCTTCGTATGCGAGAATGGCAAGACATTGTCAGTCAGATGAAAAAATCCCTAGTCGAAGTAGGTTATAGACTGAATAGTAGCGAAGCTAACTACGAATCTATACACACCAGTATTGCAACTGGCTTATTATCTCAAGTCGGGATGAAAGATAAAAACAGAGAGTATTTAGGCCCAAGAAATACGCGCTTCATGATTTTTCCGGGGTCAGGCTTAAGTAAAAGCAGTCCCAAATGGATCATGTCTGCGGAACTGGTTGAAACCTCTAAATTGTTCGCAAGGAATGTAGCAAAAGTCGACCCTCGTTGGTTGGAGCCTATATCTGTTCATTTGGTCAATAAACAATTTGCAGAACCGCATTGGAGCAAAAATAAGGGTGCGGTGATGGCGTATTTAACCATCAATTTATTTGGTTTACCGATAGTTTCTAGGCGTTTACAGAATTACTCAAATGAAGATCCAGCCTTGTGTCGTGAAATTTTCATCCGCGAAGCTTTGGTTAATGGCGACACACGACTGAGTTATGCCTTCCTGAAAAAGAATCAAGCCCTGATTGCTGAAGTCGAAACCTTAGAGCAGAAATCAAGGCGACGTGATTTACTCATAGACGAAGATGATCTCTGTTTATTTTATCAAGATAAAATACCTAACGAGGTTTGCAATGATGTCACATTTAAAAAATGGTGGCAGAAAGAAGCACATAAATCACCGACTTTATTAGACGTCGATATTGATGCTTTGCTTAAAAAGGATGCTTCTGATATCCATGATAGAGACTATCCGGATGAATGGAGACAAGGCAATATCCGACTACCCTTAAGTTATGTATTTGAACCGAATGCTGATAATGATGGGGTAAACGTGAATATTCCTTTACCGCTCTTAAACCAAGTGAAAGATGTTGGTTTTGATTGGCTAGTACCGGGTTTCCGACATGAATTGATCGTTGCATTAATCAAGGCGCTACCGAAGCGACTGAGACGTAATTTTGTACCGGCGCCTAATTTCGCAGAGGCATGCTTAGCTGATATTCAGCCCACCGATGATAATGGCGGGCCTGTTAACCTGATTGAAGCCGTCAGCCGTAAATTACGAAAAATGACGGGTGTGTTGTTAACGGAAGAAGATTTTGAAGAACTGGTTTTGCCTAATCATTTACGAATGAATTTTTCCATTGTGGATGAAAATGGCAAGGTACAAAAGCAAGGAAAGTGTTTAAGGACTCTACAAGGTCTATTAAAGGGGAAAGTGAAGCAAACGCTTGAATCTGTTGCAACGCCAGATTTAGAAAGACAAGGTCTATTAGAATGGGATTTTAATTCACTGCCAGAATCTTTTGAGCAAAAACATGCCGGCTATCAGATCAAAGCTTATCCAGCCCTTGTTCAGCGCAACAATAAGGTCGATATCGTTTTATTGGACGACATAAATACGGCACGTGAGCAGCATCGTTTAGGTGTGTATCAATTGATAAAAAATACTGTACCTTCACCCTTAAAATTTTTGCAGCAAAAGCTGCCTAATAAAGCCAAGCTCAGTTTGTATTTCAACCCATTTGGGCAGATTTCAATCTTAATCGACGATATTATCATGGCTGCAATCGACCAACTGGTGCGTGAATTTGAAGTTAAAACAAAACAACAAATCAGAGATAAACAAAGCTTTCAAGCAGTGTGTGAAATAGTGCGGGAACATATTAATGATACCGCATTGGAAATCGCTACCAAAATTGAAAAAGGCCTGACGGTTGCTCATCAAATACAGAAGCAGTGTAAGGGGAATATTCCTTTGAATATGCTAAATAGTATTGGTGCGATAAAAGCGCAATTATCCCGCTTAGTTTATCGCGGTTTTGTGTTTGATTTCGGTATACACCGTTTAGATGATTGGAACCGTTACGTCACTGCCTTGCAACAGCGTATGGATAAATTGAAAGTTGACCCTAATCGCGACCGATTGAATCAACTAGAGGTTGAGAAAGCGGATAGCAAATATCAAGAAGTGCTGAGTAAATACAAGAAGCAAGGACTAGCGACAAATCAGTTGAACGAAGTTGAGTGGATGCTAGAGGAGTTTAAGGTGTCTTTATTTGCACAACAATTGGGGACAAGTATGCCAATATCGTTGAAGCGTATTACCAATAAATTGGCTGAATTTTAGTCTCTTTGTTGACTTATATTCCGAGGCACAATATAAAGGTACTACACGATGCAAGTTCTGATTGTTGAGTTGCAAACAATAATAAAGTCCGGAGTATGAAATGTTAGGCTACGACGACAAACGCAATTTCTATAGAATGATGGTAAATTCACCTTGTGAGCTAGCAATGCTAGACGACCCGGCACAAAGGACAATTCCCGCTATTTGTAAAGATATCAGTGCCACAGGCATGTCTTTGGAAATAGAGCAGGCATCTATGGAGATTGGTACACTACTAGAGGTTTCCATTGAGTCAAATAGCGACCAAATTCCTTCATTGAGTGCAAAGGCGAAAGTACTTCGCTGTCAAGCCGAGGGTGAAAATGCCTGTTTGGTGGGTGTTGAAATAAGTGAGATGAAGTAGGGATGCGCTGCATAATCTAGCAGCGCACGATGTTTACTATACAGAACAAACTAAGCCTTTTAGATAGTACCCTTCCGGAAAATTACCGCTCACAGGATGGTCTTCACTCTGCGATAAACGTTGGGTAAAGAATACGTCTGTTTGTGCATCTAAAGCAGCATCTGCCACAATCTTTTGAAACAAGTCTTGAGACATCAAGCCAGAGCAACTAAAGGTTAGAAGTACCCCATTTTTATTCAATAAAGACAGCGCTAATCTATTGATGTCTTTGTAACCGCGCGATGCCTTGTTTAAGTTATGCTTGCCATCGACAAATTTCGGTGGGTCCAAAATGATAACATCAAAGCGTTTCCCTTGATCTTTATACTCCCTGAGGAGTTCAAACACGTCTCGCTTCAAATGCGCTACCTTTTCTAAAGGCAAGTCATTCACTAACAGGTTTTGTTTGCTCATTTCCAATGCTGATTCAGAAGCGTCTACGTTGATCACATCCGTAGCACCTGCGGCTAAGGCATACAGTCCGAATGTCCCAGTGAAACTGAAGCAGTTAAGGACACTCTTGTCTTTGCAGTAAGTTCCAGCAATTCGACGGTTCTCTCGTTGATCTAAGTAAAAGCCAGTTTTATGGCCATTTATTAAATCGACAATTATCTTTATGCCATTTTCTTCAATAGTGACTGTCTTTGGCAGTTCACCTTTGAGCGTTTGGATGAGAGGTTCAAGACCTTCTTTTTTTCTGACATCAACGTCGCTGCGCTCGTGAATAATCGCCTCAGGGAAAAGCGTTTCTAATGCCCAAACAATTTTGTTTCTGTGTTTCTCAGCGCCAGCGCTAAGTAATTGTAAAACTACGACATTGTCGTAGACATCAATAGTAATACCTGGTAAACCATCCGCTTCAGCTGCGATGAGACGATATGCGTTGGTTTGATGTTTTTCTAGTATAGAACGCTTGCGTTCTATGGCTTGCTCTATTTTTCGTTTAAAAAATACGTTATCAATGGCTTCTGACTTCGTGAACGACCATACTCGGGCGCGAATTTGAGAGTGAGGGGAGAAGGCTGCTTTTGCTAACCACGTGCCATCGCTCGCTAGCACGTCTGCAGTATCACCTATCTTTAAACGGCCTTGAGTTTCCTGAATAGCGCCCTCAAATATCCAAGGGTGACGGCGCAACATCGATTTCTCGCGCCCTTCTTTTAAAATAATAGTACTCATGATTGGCTTTGCTCATATTCTTCGTCTGTATGTAATGCGTTGCCGCTCGCTGCTTCGCGCGCCAAATCATCGACTTCTTCGTTTTCAGGCTGACCAGAGTGACCTTTAACCCAATGCCAGTCTACATCGTGCTTTGAAACCGCTTCTTCAAGTTGCTGCCATAAATCAGCATTCTTTACTGGTTTTTTATCCTTGGTACGCCATCCATTCTTTTTCCAATTATGAATCCATTGGTTAATACCATTCTTGACGTACTGACTATCCGTATATAAATCAACCTGACATTTTTCTTTCAAACTATTGAGAGCTGCCACAGGCGCAAGTAACTCCATCCGATTATTTGTGGTTAATTTGTAACCCTTGGATAAGCGCTTTTTGTGTTCATTAAAGATCAAGAGGGCACCATATCCACCCGGACCCGGATTACCCAGACAAGAGCCATCTGTGTAAATTTTCAGTTTTTTCATATTAAGTCTTATTTATCATTGTCTGCGTGAACTGCTGCGAAGTATACTAGGGTCTGTTCACCTTTGCTGTACGTTTTTACCCGCAACTTAAAAATAGAAGAAGAAAAAATGCGTCAAATAGTGTTAGATACAGAAACAACCGGTATAGACCCAAAAGAAGGTCACCGTATTATTGAAATCGGTTGTGTTGAGATGATTAATCGAAAGCTGACTGGCAACACCTATCATCAGTATATTAATCCAATGCGGGAAGTAGAAGAAGAAGCGATTGCGGTGCATGGAATAACCAATGAGTTTCTGAAAGACAAACCAAGCTTTAAGGAAATAGCACCAGCATTTATCGAATTTATCAAAGGTGCGGAATTAGTCATACATAATGCGCCCTTTGATATTGGCCATATGGACAATGAATTTCAAATCAATCGATGCTCCATTTCGCAAACGAGTGAAGTGTGCACGGTTTTAGATACATTAGCTCTAGCTAGACAACAACGTCCGGGTCAAAAAAATAACCTTGACGCTTTATGCAAAGTCTATGGTGTTGATAATGCTCATCGTACTTATCATGGCGCTCTGCTGGATTCCGAAATTCTTGCCGAAGTTTATTTATGGATGACGGGCGGACAAACGGCCATGAGTTGGGCTCATGAATCTGAAGGCAGCGATCCTCAAAAGAAAAATGCGCCTCGCAAAGTTAATGTGTCAGGTTCCTTAAAGGTTGTGAAAGCATCTGCCGATGAACTAAGTAATCATGAGGCATATTTAGATAAAATTGAAAAAAAATCTTCAACAGTGGTATGGCGCGACGTTTCAGCTGACTAGGCCACGCTCCACTCAATCCAAGCTGGTCACTAAAACCATTGCAAGTATGTATATGGTTTTGTTTTGTGTCGTTGGTGCATTCGCGCAAGACGAACGATCGCCTGATCTTGATATGCTCTTGCAGAATAAAGAGCAGGTCGAAGAAGAGAAAGAAAGAAGTGGCCCAGCGATTATTGAATTGGGCAACGAATTTCAAAATAGCATTCAACTGCTCGGCAACCGCTTCCGTATTGATAACGATGTCGATGAAGTCACAATGGTGTTCTTTAGAGAGCCAGGTTCTTCACCTATTGTGCTAGTGCGACCGGACGGCTCCAAAGTGTTCTTGGAGGATGACGACGACGACAATATGTTGCGTTGGTATGAAACCGAAACCTACGACATGATTTCGATTAAAAAGCCAATGCCTGGCCCTTGGCAAGCAGTTGGCCAAGTGCTCGATGGCAGTAAAATTATGGTAATCGCAGATATCGTCTTAGATGCTAAGCCGATACCACCAAATATTTACTCAGGCGAAATCATTAAGCAAACCGCAGTACTAAGAAACGCAGGAAAACAAGTCGATTTCTCTCCGTTTAGAGATGTTGTCAGTTTGAGCATCGACTTTGTCAGTAATAATAATCCCAATTATGAAAATTTTGGCTTAGGTTCTCGCACCATTGCGCGCTTCCAAGATAATGGTGAAGGTTTTGATGAAGTAGCGGCCGACGGAGTATTTACTGGGCAATTTAATCTCAGTATCCCAAGTGGTGAGTGGCGTCCTACTTTTAGTATTCGAACCCCAATGTACACAAGAGAACAAATCAACGAAACAGTGATATTGCATAAAAATCCTATTCGAATCGAGACAATTATCGACGAAACGAATGAGGGGGAACATGTAATTCTCATTGATGTTGACCCCGAGCATATTAAGCTAGATTCGCTCTTAGTCGATGGAAAAATAAAGCGCCCCAATGGCGAAACAGATAATATTTCGTTAACTGAACTGAGTAGTGAGGCACGAAAGGTGAAGGTGCTAAACGATAGCTTCGGGATTTACAGGATTAATATCACCACGTTTGCCGAAACGGTGAATGGGCGCGATGTGATTATTGATGTGCCAGAACATACATTTGTTACGAAAGCACCTCCACCGCCTGAACCAGAGCCTGTTCCTGAGGCTGAGATAGAGGGTGCGAGCCCCTCACTGGACTTGCAACCATTTGCTGAACCGATTGAACCTGAGTGGTCTGCTGCTGACACGTTTACAGTAGTGATTGCGATTAACTTGTGTATTCTTATTTTTGGTGGTCTAAGCCTATTTTTAATTATCAATAAGCGGAACAATCCCAACGATAATATTTTGATGAGATTGCAAGAAAGTGCATCGTCTTTGTTGAGTAAAATAAAAAACATTATTCCTAAGAAGTCAGCAAAAACCGAAGAAGCGACATCGGGGAAAAAAGAAAGTGAATAGAAGGTCACCGCTTTGCCTAAAATTCGCGCAAGAAAACAATGTTTTTAAAAAAGCTGTTGACTCAATAAGACTGAAACCGTATTATCTGCGCCGCAATGCAGGGACAGGCTTCTTCGGAAAAATGTAACTCATTGATTTTGCTTGTTAAAGCGGAGTGGTAGTTCAGTTGGTTAGAATACCGGCCTGTCACGCCGGGGGTCGCGGGTTCGAGTCCCGTCCACTCCGCCATTTAACAAACAAGATGACATCTTCAGCGGAGTGGTAGTTCAGTTGGTTAGAATACCGGCCTGTCACGCCGGGGGTCGCGGGTTCGAGTCCCGTCCACTCCGCCATTTGTCATCTCATATTAAACAAGCAAAAGCACATACCACTGCGGAGTGGTAGTTCAGTTGGTTAGAATACCGGCCTGTCACGCCGGGGGTCGCGGGTTCGAGTCCCGTCCACTCCGCCATTTATTGCAAAGACAATACTTCAATCATCTTTTCCTCATATTTTGTTGTTCCTAGCGCGCAAGCCTGTAAACTATCCATATTCAGTTGATTACATACAGCCAATTTTTAATTTAAATGACAGACTCATTATTTCGTTGTGAAAAAATAAATAAGCATTATTCCGACGCAAACCAAGATCTCCAAATTTTAAGAGACGTTGATTTTTCCATATCCCCTGGTGAAAAAGTAGCCATTTTAGGCGCCTCAGGTTCTGGTAAAAGTACCTTACTACATATTTTAGGCACACTAGACCAACCAGACTCGGGTGAAGTCTTCTATCAAAACCAAGCACTTTTTGCTAAGTCAAAAAAGCAACAAGCCAGATTTAGAAACAGCGAACTTGGCTTCGTTTATCAATTTCATCACCTGCTTCCTGAATTCACTGCAGCCGAAAACGTGGCAATGCCATTGTTTATAAAAGGTGACAACAAAAAGCAATCGCTTAAACACGCTACTGAACTGCTTGCAAGAGTTGGTTTGGAGAATCGTGTCGAGCACAAACCTAATCAACTTTCTGGTGGAGAAAGGCAGCGAGTAGCGATAGCTCGAGCTTTGGTCAACCAACCTAAAATGATTTTCGCAGATGAGCCAACGGGTAACCTTGACGATAAAAATACAGAGTCTATCTATGCCCTGATAGAAGATATCAATAAAGAGTTCGCCACAGCATTTCTACTAGTCACGCATGATGAGCGCTTAGCAAAAAAAATGGACCGCACACTTCGTTTGGTTAAAGGTAAATTACTTCCAGATGAAAAAGGACGCTAATTTTGTTTCTCGCGCTCACTATTGCTAATCGTTTTCGTCAAAGCAAACAACAAAGTGGCTTTATTTCCTTCGTGTCAGCATCTTCAACCATCGGTATTGGTTTAGGGTGTTTCGTTCTTATTTTGCTCCTTTCAGTAATGAACGGATTCGAAAAAGAATTACGTAATACACTCTTGTCATATATTCCTCATGCTGAATTTATTGCAGCGTCTGAACAGGGTGTTTACCTAGACCAAGAAACAATTAATAAAGCCCAGAATGACCCCCGAGTGCGTGCCGTATTTTCTTACACCAAAGCTTCTGGTTTGCTACAAAAAGGCGCCAAAATGAAGTCTGTTGAAATACAAGGTGTAGACGCAGACTATATAAAGAATAAACCGGCATTTGCATTGGCCCCTGAGGTATTTGCGGCCCAACCAAAAGGGATATACCTTGGTTCTGGCATCGTGGAGACGCTTTCTATCGTGCCTGGTGATAAAGTGCAGTTATTGTTGCCAAGTGCTAGCGCCGATCTATCATTTCAAGCACCAAAAGCGATTTGGTTAGAATTTTTGGGCGAAATATCTTTAGGCGGTGAAGTCGATGATTTTGTTGGCATCATGAATAAGCAAACGCTTTCGTCTGCTTTAAAGATAGAAAGTGGGGCAAGTCATATCGAATTTCAACTCAGCGATCCTTTCTTGGGACGTCAGCTTATTAGAGAATATGGTTACGATTTCAAACAAGTCGTTTATATGTCCGACTGGACCTTAACTAACGGTCACTTGTATCAAGATATTCAGTTGGTTCGCACCGTTGTTTACATCACTCTAATTCTCGTGATCTGCGTGGCTTGTTTTAATATCGTATCGTCGCTAGTAATGTCAGTAAAAGAAAAAACCAAAGAAATCGCTATTTTGAAAAGTATGGGGGCGGAAAATAAGCTCTTACGTCAAGTATTCGTTATAAAAGGTCTTATCAATGGCTTATATGGCGCCACAGTTGGGACTATACTCGGTGTACTGTCAGCTATTTATTTAGCAGAGATTAGCGGATTTATTGAAACCCTATTTAACTTTAGCTTGCTGGGCGACGGCGTTTATTTTATTAACTTTATTCCTTCCGATTTGCAGCTTGTTGATGTTATTGCCACTTATTTCTTAGCGATTGTCTTATGTGTACTAGCAACATTGTATCCGGCTCACAAGGCCGCTAATGTTGATCCGGCTACTTCTCTAGCCTAGGTTTGTGGTGGATATAAGAAAGGCCTGTTCATTGCTGAAGAGGCCTTTATGTATCATTATGCTTTTGGTCGATTTGGGCTATTCAACGACACTTTTTTGCTTCGCAAGTGCTCTATCGTGATAGATATCTTCATCTAATTCACCTTCGGTTTTAGCAACGATGGTTGCTATGGTGCTATCACCAGTGACGTTAACGACCGTGCGTGTCATATCGAGTAATCTGTCAATACCAATAATTAACGCTATCCCTTCAACCGGCAAGTTCACTTGTTGCAAAACAACAGCAAGCAGTATTAAGCCTACACCTGGTACACCCGCGGCTCCAACAGATGCCAATGTTGCGGTAAGAACCACCATTAATAAATCAACAGTAGACAAGTCGACTTGGTAGGCCTGAGCGATAAATACTGTTGCGATACCTTGCATTATAGCGGTTCCATCCATATTGATGGTAGCGCCGAGAGGTAAGGTAAATGAAGACACTGAACGGCTCACACCAAGTTTCTGCCTTGCAGTTGCAATTGTTAGTGGAAGTGTCGCACTGCTGCTTGCTGAACTGAAAGCAAAAGCGGCGACTTCCTTTAGTTTAGATAACAAGATAAGTGGATTGAGACCTGTTGTCAGTTTTAATAGAAGAGGGTAAACAATAATGGCATGCAGAATTAAAATAATTAACACATTAAAGAAATATGCACCTATAGCAAAAATGTCTCGCCATTCTATTGTTGCACTTAGTTTGGCAATTAAACAAAACACGCCATATGGTGCAAAATTCATCACAATAGTCACTATCTTCATGATGACTTCGTTAAGGTCATTAAAGAAACCTGAAAGACGTTTACCTGCCTCGCCAGCGTAAGACATGGAAATACCAAAGAGAATAGCAAACACGATGATAGGTATCATTTGACCTTCTGCCATAGAGGAGATCGGATTGCTTGGCACCATGTCTATAATTACCTGAACTAAAGAGGGGGCTTCCTTGGCTACATACTCTGGTGTATCACTTGGCGCCTGAAAACCAGCTCCCGGTTTAAATAGTAAGGCGGATGTCATGGCGAAAGTCACGGCAACAAATGTCGTGAACATATACAATGCTATCGACTTGCCCCCTAACTTACCCAGTTTGGAAGGGTCAGACAAACTGCTTGTGCCACACACCAAAGACACGAAGACTAAAGGGACCACGAGCATTTTCAGCGCGTTGATAAAGATCTTACCTCCGGCGTGAAATATACCTTCTACGAAAAATCCATACGTAGAAAACGTGATTGAGAATACCTGAAAATCAAGATCTCCGTTAAGATAGTTACCAAGTTGCAGTGTAAACCCAATCAGGATTCCGGCAATCATGCCGATAAAGATTCTAGAGGTTAGACTGAGTTTAGCGTTGGAATTTTGCATATATAGACCTTGTTGTTTTCGTTATTCGTCCGTATACGTAAAGATTACCAATTCTAGCCTCAAAGCTAAACCATTTATTGATTAGGTAAGCTGTTCAAAAAGCTAATTTGTTAGCGACAACTCAGTAGGGTATTTAAATGAAGGCGTTTATGAAATTCTTTTTAGTCTTGGCATCCACCATTATGCTTGCAGCATGTGGGGGTGGTGATGAGCTGACCAGAGATGGCAGTGGCAACACTCCGGATGACCCAGATCAATCTCCAGACGTGTCTTATGCGGTGACATTAACTATTGCTGATGCTGATGGCACAGCAACTAATGAAGTGAGCGAAGGTAATCCACTAGTAGTTACAGCGACGGTAACCGCAACAGGCGGTGCGGCTGTAAATGATATTCTAGTGACTTTTACCATGAGCTCCACTGGTTTAGCTAACTTCGATAATGACTCTTCAACAGCGTTAACTAACGCCGATGGTGTTGCTCAAATCGGTTTGGAAGTAGGGCAATTGAGAGGCGATGCCTTAGTCACTGGCTCAATCGAGATTGGATCGAATACCACATCTGCTAACGTTGGCTTTTCATCAACCGGTACTCAACAAACACAAGTAGTGCCTGCTACGTTGGAGCTGTTTTCTAGTCAGGTGCAAATGGAATCGAGTGGTTCTGACTCAGTCATTCTTACAGCGGTTGTAAAAAATGAGCAAAATGTCCTGTTAGAAGGTGTTGATGTTTCTTTCTCGGCAGACAATGGCGCGTCGTTAAGCGTAGATGATAACGGCGTAAGTAACGCTTCCGGTATTGTTACAGCAACCTTAACGACAGCAAATAATCAAATGAATCGCACCATAAACGTGTCAGCTAGCACAGCATCATTAACTGATGATTTGACTTTGGAAGTTGTTGGTACGGAAGTGAGAGTAAACGGTGCATCGTCTGCTATTATTAACGATTCAGTCCCACTAACAGTGAATTTAATTGATTCTGAAGGTAATGGCATTTCTGGCCAAACGGTCCAATTATCAGTATCTTCAGGTAGTTTAGATAACAACTCACCTTTGACGGGTGCAAATGGTCAGGTGTTAGTGAACTTTACGGCCAATGTATCAGGTGTAAGTACCATTACAGCCTCTGCTTTAAATGCAGAAGGTTCCTTTGAAGTGACCGTTCAGCAAGATGATTTCACCTTCTCGTCATTACCAAGTGATGATATTCCCTTAAACACAGCGCAAGATATTTCGGTGCGTTGGTTTAAAGATAACGCTGCGTTTGTGGGCGGTGATGTAGTAGTAACGACCTCTCGTGGTGACATCGCTACACCAAATATAGTAACCAACAATGCTGGTATCGCGACATTCTCAATATCTTCAGCGTTTGCAGGCCCTGCGTCAATTTCAGCGATTGGGACTGACAACAATGGAAATCAAGTAACAGCCAGAGCTAATGTTGAATTTATTGCTTCACAAGTGCAAAGTATTTTTGTTGATGCGACGCCTGATTTAATCGGACCTGAGGGCGAAACAAGTACCATTACGGCAGTCGTAAGAGACCCAAGTGGCAATTTAGTAAAAGGAAAAGTGGTCGACTTCTCTTTGTTAGACTCTAGTGGTGGTAGCATCTCTCCAAACAGTGCAACTACAGGGAGCGACGGTATCGCCTCTACTGTTTATACCTCAAATGCAGTCAGTGCTGAAGACGGTGTCACTGTGACTGCTTCAGCTGATGGGGTATCCAGCTCAGTTGATTTAACGGTCGGTGACAGAGCCTTTGATATTTCAATTGGTACTGGCGCAGAGATTGAATCTCCAGATTCCTCAACGTATCTAAAAGAGTTTGCTGTATTTGTAAGCGATTCTGTTGGACGCCCAGTTGAAAATGCCGAGTTAACTGCGTCATCTACGCCAGTGAAATTTAGCAGCGGTGGCACATATCAGAAGGGTTTTTATCAATATGATGCTGATTCTGACCGTTGGGTTAGATTCATTACTGCGACTTGTGACAACGAAGACATTAACAATAACGGTCGCCTCGATGCCGGTGAGGATGTCAATGGAGATGGTGAATTAACACCGGGAATTATCGGTACAATTAGTTTTCAAGATGGTATTAGTCGTACTAATGCTTCAGGGCAAGCGACCTTAGAACTCAGATACCCCAGACAATTCGCGCTATGGGCTGAAGTTGAAATAGCGGTATTCGGTCAAAGCTCCGGTAGTGAGGCAAGAGACAGTCAAACACTGACATTACCTATTGAAGCCAACGATATCAATGATGAGAATAAGGCTCCACCAGCGAATCCATTTGGTAGTGCGTTTGATTGTTCGGATCCTAACTAGTTAGGAATGCACACAAGAAACCCCTCAATAAGAGGGGTTTTTTATTTTTAGTTTAATGAAAGGGCTTAGCGTTGAAAAGGATAAACACTGCCTAAGTTGAGAAGTTGAGTAAGCTCATCAAGGGCAGTACGAGACTCAATAAGGAGTTGAGGGTCAACTAAATCAGCTACGTGTAACTCATCTCTGTAATGTTTATTCACCCAAGCACAAAGAGCGTTATAGCTATGTTCAGTGATCAAAGTATGTGGATTCACTTTATTCTTTTCTTGTTCCGTTAGTGCAACCCTTAAACGCAAGCAGGCGGGACCACCTCCATTTTGCATGCTTTGTTTTACGTCAAAATAATGCACTTCTTTAATCGGCGTATTTTGAGTGATGAGTTTGCTAAGGTAGCGCGATACACTTTCGCTATTTTCACACTCTTTAGGGGCCACAATTGACATGTTTCCATTTGGCAGGCGAATCAACTGTGTATTAAATAAATAGGTTTTGACCGCCTCTTCTACACTCACGTCGGATTCATCGACTTGAATAAAATGAAAATCGTCAAACCCTAATTTTGAGAGAATTTCTTTTTTCATTTTAGTCGTGTCTAAAAAGGCTTTTTCATGGAAAAATAACACATTCTGGTTACCAACGGCGATAACATCGTTGTGAAACACTCCTGAATCAATCACGGCTGGGTTTTGTTGAGCGTACACTACCGTATCTTCAGAAAGCCCATGTAAGCGCGCGACAGCTTCACAAGCTTCGAATGTGTGCCTAGCTGGGAATTTGCGTGGTGCAGGTTTTGAATCGTCAAAAGCGTAGCGACCAAAGACAAATAATTCGACGCCTTTTCCTCCATAATCATGGCAAAAACGAGTATGGTTGGCAGCACCTTCATCGCCAAAATGTTCGTTTTCAGGTAAATGAAGGTGGTGAACAAAGTGCTCAGGATCGGCAAACGTGGCTTGTAAAATCCTGCCTGTAACTTCTGGTTCGAGAGAACGATGGTACTTATTGGTTAAATTAGCCGGGGTGAAATGAATTTTACCATCAGCGGTATCACCACTCGGTGATACCGTTGCCGCATTAGCAGTCCACATGCTAGAAGCTGAGCAGCAAGCGAGAAATATATGAGGGGCTAGTTTGTATGCCTGCTGCATGACAGTCGCGTCATTGCCAGTAAAGCCAAGTCTTCTGAGGGCATACACATCAGGACGCTCTTGTGGCGCTAATACACCTTGTACCATGCCCATATCTGACAAGGCTTTCATTTTTTGTAAACCTTGCAATGCCGCTTGTTTAGGATGGCTTGTTGCATTCGCATTGCTTTTCGAAGCAACATTGCCGAAAGATAAGCCTGCGTAATTGTGTGTGGGTCCGACTAAGCCGTCAAAATTAGCTTCGAACTGATGCATGGTAACTTCTCCAATTGAATCACTTTACGTCTTTGTCGATGACTGAACTTGCGTAAAGTGTTGCTATAGTGTCGTAGATTATTTCGCTATCTGCAGAGGAATTATACGCATTAAATTTAGGCTGCCAATTTAAAATTAAGAAAAAGTCATAAAAAACAATGAGTTTTGTTTTATTTGAAATATAAGTATGTGGAACAACTTGTTTTCTATTCACTTTGTAGATATATGTAAAAAAAGAAAAACATTAACTAGATAATACAGTCTTGTCTCAGTTTCAACGTAAATGTATGTAAATAATAAGGTTCTTTCCATAAATGGGTAAATCACTAGTCATAGTAGAGTCACCGGCCAAAGCGAAAACAATAAATAAATATTTAGGTAAAGATTTTATTGTAAAATCGAGTGTTGGGCACGTGCGTGATCTACCAACTAAAGCTTTAGGGCAAGTTGAGCCTAAAAAACCAGCAAAAGAATTGAAAGATTATTCAGACAAGAAGAAAGCGGATTACCTCAAAGATTTTGAATATCGCAAGTTAGTAGATCGCATGGGTGTGAATCCAAAACAAGACTGGAAAGCGCATTATCAGATTCTGCAAGGCAAAGAGAAAGTTGTCGCAGAACTCAAAAAGTTAGCTAAAGACGCTGACACTATCTATCTCGCAACCGATTTGGATAGAGAGGGAGAAGCGATTGCATGGCACTTACAAGAGTTGCTTGGTACTAAGAATAAAACCTATCAACGAGTCGTGTTTAATGAAATTACTAAATCTGCAATTCAGGATGCCTTCTCTGATCCCGGCGAAGTCAATATTAATCGAGTCAATGCACAACAGGCAAGGCGTTTCCTAGACCGCGTTGTTGGCTTTATGGTGTCACCTTTATTATGGAAAAAGGTCGCTAGAGGTTTATCAGCAGGTAGAGTTCAGTCCGTTGCCGTTCGATTAGTGGTTGAGCGTGAGCGTGAAATTAAAGCCTTCGTACCTGAAGAGTTTTGGGACATTCATGCCGATTTAGATACGGCAAAAAAAGACAAGCTACAAATGTTGGTTGCTAAGCATAAAGGTAGTGCTTTTAAACCGGTTAATGAAAAACAAGCCAGTACGGCCGTTGCTGAACTGGAAAGTGCTGAGTTTGTCGTCAGTAGCCGCGAATCTAAACCGACGCAAAGCCGCCCATCTGCACCCTTTATTACCTCGACGCTGCAACAAGCGGCGAGTACTCGCCTAGGATTTGGGGTAAAGAAGACGATGACCATGGCGCAGCGTTTGTATGAAGCTGGGCACATCACCTACATGCGTACAGATTCTACAAACCTAAGTAAAGATGCAGTAGAAGCATGTCGACAACTCATTCAAAAACAATTCGGTGATAAGTATTTACCACCAAATCCACTTGCTTATGGAAGCAAGGATGGCGCACAAGAGGCCCACGAGGCCATCAGGCCGTCGAACGTTGCTATAAAGGCAGACTCACTCAAAGAAATGGAAAGAGACGCTCAGAGACTCTATGAGTTGATCTGGCGTCAGTTCGTTGCTTGTCAAATGACGGCTGCAAAATATGATGCAACGACGATCCGTGTCGAGGCGAATAATTATGAATTAACGGCGAAGGGCAGAGTCCTGTTATTTGATGGATGGACTGCTGTACAACCTCAAATCAAACGTAAGGGCGATAACGAGTTGATGCTGCCGGATGTGAAACAAGGCGATAAGTTAGACCTGAAGGCTCTCGATCCCAAACAGCACTTTACCAAACCCGTCGCTAGATTTAATGAAGCATCTCTGGTTAAAGAACTTGAAAAACGTGGTATCGGTCGTCCATCTACTTACGCCAGTATCATTTCTACGATCCAAGATCGCGGCTACGTAAAACTTGACAATAAACGTTTCTATGCGGAAAAAATGGGGGAGATTGTCAACGATAGACTCGTCGAAAACTTCTCCGAATTAGTCAGTTTTGATTTCACTGCCAAAATGGAGCAGCGCTTAGATGATATCGCCCATGGTGAGAAAAAGTGGAAAAATGTATTAGATAATTTCTACACAGAGTTTTCTGAGCAATTAGAACTAGCTGAAAAACCGGTTGATGAAGGCGGTATGAAGCTTAACCAAGCTGTTCCAGCCGGCATCGAGTGTGGTAAATGTGGTCGTGAGATGAACATTAGAACTGCCAGCACTGGGGTGTTTTTAGGTTGTTCTGGTTATAACCTGCCACCAAAAGAGAAATGCACAAACACCATGAACTTAACGCCTGGCGAAGAAGTCGTGAAGGTGGATGACGAAGAAGAATTAGAAACCGAAGCACTGCGTTCCAAACGCCGTTGTGACCTCTGTGGCACGGCGATGGATAGTTATCTGGTGGATGAGGGGCGTAAATTACACGTATGCGGCAACACGCCTGGTTGTGAGGGCGCTTTTGTTGAGTCGGGCACCTTTAAAATTAAAGGCTACGACGGCCCCATTATTGAGTGCGATAAGTGTCAAAGTAATATGGAACTGAAGAATGGCCGCTTCGGTAAATATTTTGGCTGCACCAATGAAGAGTGTAAAAATACACGTAAATTATTGCGGAACGGTGAAGCAGCGCCACCGAAAGAAGATCCTGTGTTCTTACCCGAATTAGAGTGTGAAAAATCGGATGCACATTTTGTTTTAAGAGATGGTGCTTCAGGTATCTTCCTTGCTGCACATACATTCCCAAAATCAAGAGAAACGAGAGCACCATTAGTTGAAGAGCTGGCTCGTTTCCGAGATAGAATTTCACCGAAGTTTTATTATTTAGCTGATGCGCCAAAAGCCGACCCAGATAAGAACCCAACAATTGTTCGATATAGTCGCAAAACTAAGCAGCAATATGTGATGTCGGAAGATAAGAAAGGCAAAGCAACAGGTTGGTCTGCGTGGTACCAAGATGGTAAGTGGGTAGCTGATGATAAACGTAAGAAAGCGAAAAAATAGGAGGTAATGTCATGGCATTATCACTACAAGATCAACTCCTAAAAGCGGGCTTGGCTGATAAGAAAAAAGCGAAGAAAATAAAGCAAGAAAAGCACAAGCAAGTGAAAGCCAAACAACGCAATAATGTTGAAGTTGAAAACGAGGCGAAGGTTGCCGCTGCGCAAGCGCTGGCAGCAAAGCGTGAAAAAGACCGCTTGCTCAGTGAAAAACAGCGCCAAGAGCGATTGGAAAAAGAAATTGCCGCGCAAGTGATAGACCTCATCAAGGCCAACGCGCAAGAGAGAAAGCGCGGTGATATTGTTCTTAACTTCACAGATAATAAGTTAGTGAAGCGGATGTATGTTGATGGCAAAACGCATCGCTTAGTGACGCAAGGTCGGTTGTCTGTTGTCAGCTATGAACAAGATAGCTATGAATTGGTGCCGACCCCCGTAGCTGATAAAATCAAAGAACGCATGCCAGAGTCCGTTATTTACCAAGCGACAGAAGTCGCTGAAGAAAAACAAAATAACGCAGACGATGATTGGTATGCAGAGTATGAAATACCAGATGACTTAGTCTGGTAATGACTAACTAGGGCCTCAACCTTGAGGCTCATAAAATAATTCGGGTTTGTGTATTAAATAACCTTGGCAATATTCGATATTCAAGGCCTCCAACTGTTTCATTTCAGCCTCAGTTTCTACAAACTCCGCTACAGTGGATAAGCTCAGTTCTTGTGCTAAACCAACAATAGATTTCACTATCGCTTTATTATGATCGACGTTGGCAATATTCTTGATAAAAGTGCCGTCGATCTTGACGGTGTCTATGTTTAATTGTGCAATATAACCAAAAGATGACATGCCAGTACCAAAGTCATCGAGGGAAATTTTACAACCATAACTCTTTAAAAAATTAATGTTATTCAGTGCTATAGAGAAATTTCTGATGATGTCTGTTTCGGTTATCTCAAAACCTAAGTGACTGAGCGGAAACTGACTATTCTCGAAAAGTTCTCTGATATAAATTGGAAAGCTTTCATCGGATAAGGTTTGCCCTGATAAGTTAATTGAATAATGGGCCTTATCTTCTGGATGTTTATTTAAGTAAAGGATGGTTTCGCGCAAAACGTACTGATCAATCTTATTGATTAAGTGGAATTTTTCGGCTGCTTGTAAGTAAGGGAAGGGCGAGTGGAACTCACCATTGTGCTTCACGCGCATCAGCACTTCGTAGTAAGTCGATTGTGACGCCGTATCGAAAGGACTGATTGCTTGGCGGAATAATACAATCGATTTTTGGTTTAATGAGTCGGCAACATGCGAAACCATGCGCATCAACTTTTGCCGACCAACAATAAAGCTATCCTCTTCGTCATAGCTCACCAATCGGTTTCTACCCAGAGATTTTGCTTCTAATAAACTTGCATATAAGCCATTTAGTACGCTTGTGTGTTCAACTGTATCGCCTTCTTTAACCTCATAAATAGCAATGCAACAGGTTAAACTCGTTGTCAGGTCTTGATAATGGAACTCGTACTGACTTACCGCAGTTTTTAATTGTTTTAGTGTATTGTTAGCCGCCTCGGATTGCAGATAAATAAAGCCGATGACATCTGCGCTAATGCGACATATGACAGCGTCTTTCGGTAGGTGATTTTGCACTAAGTTACCGATTTCTTTTAAGTAGATATCTCCGCCACTATTTCCACAGGTTTCGTTAATGATTTTAAATTCATCTATATCGAGAATACCGACGGTAAAATCGTGCTGGTTTTTATGAAAATCAGTAATACTGTTAACGAATAACTCTCTATTCCCTAGACCAGTTGTTTTGTCGTGTAAGTTAACACTTAAAAGGCGCTTAGTTAGGCGAATTAAACCAAGGCACAATATCCCTTGTAGGGCGATAAAAACGAGCGCGAGAGTTATTTTAAAAGTAAATACCTCGGACTCGATATTTTTAAGTCGGTAAGTAATATCACTTCGCACATATATCGAAATTTCGCTTAAAAGCTCTTCAGGCTCTCTATCTATTCCCTTAACTTCTTTGTCGGCTGCATTCGCGTCAAATCCAGTTTGCTCATAAACCAACAATGCTTGTTGGTAGTCAGCCAATATACTTCGGTGTGTTTTCTGAAAATCGCTAGCCAACTCGGCAATCTTATTCGTCGAATCAAATTGGTCGATAAGCGCTTGAGCATAGCTTTGTGTTCGCTCGAACTCGTCAATAAACTGTTGATGATATTTCTGATAGTCTGTTGTATCACTACCTCTAAGCAAGATATTTTTCCATTCTTGAACTTGTTTCTTGAAAGAGTATTGGACCTGTAAAGCAATGAGTTCTGAGCGAATAAGCTTTTTTACCTCTTCATCATATTCGGAGGATGTATCTTCGTAATACTTGATAAATGACATCGTAAAGGCAAGGATTACTAGCCCACCGATAATAATAAGCCCGTAATACTTTAATTTTTTCTTAGCAATAAAAGAGAGGTTCACACGTCTAACTTCAAAAGAGGTAAGTCGTTGGATTATGCCACATGATAAATGCGAGAGTAAGAACCAAAAAAAACGGAGCGTCGAGCTCCGTTTTTATGGTTAGTATATTAACTGGCTACAAAGCCAATGCTAGGTTCAAATTAATCATCAACCTTTGCTGGGTTGCTTGCTTCTGAACTAGCACTTGACTTCACGTTGCCTACAAGCGCTGTGCGTCCACCTAAGTCAAAAGAACCGCGCTGTTCGTCTGAGATAGCGTTAATTACTTCTCTTTCACTGGGTGCCTCAACCTTTTCTGGGTTGGTCATCGGATGTGAAGTCGACTTCAGTGGTGCTCTTACATAAGCTTCAAAAACGGTGGCTTTTATTGGCTCAGAGATAGGCGCTTCTTTTGCCTCAACCGCAGTACTGGTCTCAGTGTTTTCAATAACAGGGCTCTCAGGCGCTTTTTTTGTTTCAGTAGTTTGAGGAGCAACAACTTCGTCTACCTTGCCTGTTTCCTCAACATTTGATTCACCCAATTCGATTTCCGCTTGAACAGGCGCTTCAACTTCAGTTGCCACCTTGTCAGTTGGTGCCTCTACGTCTGAAATAGCGTCTTTTGGCTCATCAAATTGAAGTTCATCCTGAACGACAGCTTCAGCATTTACTTCGGCGTTGTCAGACTTACTTTCTTTGTCTTTCTTACGCTTTTGACCAGCAGCTCTAACATGTCTTGGAGAGCGTCTACCGCGACCTTTAGGCGCATCACCCTCAGCTCTTTCTTGCTCAGCATCTGCCTGCTTTGATTCCGCGTCTGTCTCGCTTGTTTTTGGTAACTCAGTGACAACGTCGCCTTGTGTCTTTTCAATAGCCTTTGTTTCAGGCGCAGTGACAGCCGTGTCGACGCTTGCTGTTTCTGTGTTGCTTGTTTCAGGCTTCGCTTCTTTCGTTACTGGCGCTGTGACTTTTTCCTCAGTAGATGTTACTGGGGTTACAGTCTTATTATCATCTGATACACGCACGTTACGCTTGGTGTCACGGCGCTTTCTGCGTTCTGCAGGCGGCTTTCTTTTTGCCTGAGGCTTCGGCGCTTTTTGTGCATTGTCGTCTTGTTGATTCTGTTCTTCAACAGTCGACTCGCTCTTCGGATTGTTACGAGGACTGTCATTACGATCATTCCTGCGTTTACGATTTCCCTGACGCTCATTCTTAGGTTTTTCGGGACGCTCTTTGTTTTCAGTGCGCTCAGTACGCTCAGCACCCTTGTCCTGACGAGGACCACGTTGATTGGTGTTACGTCGTTTGTTGTTTCTATTGCGATTGTTATTTCGACGTTGTGGTTTCGGTTCAGGTTTCTTTTCTTCCTCTACAAACAATGCTTTCAACCAAGCGATAACTTTAGTAATAACTGAATCTTCAGCTTTCTCTTTTGGTTTGCTTGGCGCAACTGTTGGTGCGGCTTGTGCTGGAGCGGACATACCTTGAAGCGCTGGTTCTTCACGTTTCACTACTTTCGGTGACGTCGTATCAGCAGCCGTTTGTGGTACTTCAGCTAACGCAATGTTGTAACTAATATCATCAATTTTGTCATCCGGACGACGCCTAACAATTTCGTAGTTAGGCGTTTCAAAGTTCGGATTAGGGATGATGAGTAATTCAACGTTATGTCGTTTCTCAACGCTATGAACAGCTTTGCGCTTCTCGTTGAGTAAATAAGTCGCCACATTAATAGGTAACTGCGCTTCAATTTGCCCAGTGTTATCTTTAATACTTTCTTCTTCAATGATTCTTAACACAGAAAGTGCGAGGGACTCAGTTCCTCGAACTGTACCGTGGCCACTACAACGAGGGCACACGTGATATGCAGACTCACCTAATGATGGACGCAAACGCTGGCGTGACATTTCTAACAAGCCAAAACGTGAAATGCGACCTAGTTGAATTCGGGCACGATCTGGTTTAACGGCATCTTTCATGCGGTTTTCAACTTCGCGTTGATGCTTCACTGGCGTCATATCGATAAAATCGATAACCACTAAACCACCTAAATCTCGCAATCGAAGTTGTCTTGCGATTTCATCTGCTGCCTCTAGGTTTGTATTGAAAGCTGTTTCTTCAATATCGCCACCTTTTGTTGCGCGTGCAGAGTTAATATCGATTGACGTAAGCGCTTCTGTAGGATCGATTACTATCGAGCCACCTGAAGGAAGACGTACTTCACGCTGGAAGGCAGACTCAATTTGGCTTTCAATCTGATAATGGCTGAACAATGGCACATCGCCTTTATACAACTTAACGCGATTGACGAAGTCAGGGCGCACTAGCTCAATGTGTGACAAAGCCTTTTCGTAGATAGCTTGTTTATCAATAAGTATTTCGCCAATATCTCTACGTAAATAATCGCGTATCGCTCTGACGATAACATTACTTTCTTGATGGATAAGAAATGGAGCAGGGCGTGATTCAGCAGCTTTGGTGATATTTGACCAGTGATTAACTAGTACACCTAGGTCCCACTTTAATTCTTCATAAGATTTACCAACACCCGCTGTTCTTACAATTAAACCCATGTGATCAGGCAATTCAAGCTGATCCAGTGCTTGCTTAAGTTCGGTTCTTTCACTTCCCTCAATACGACGAGAAATACCGCCAGCTCTAGGGTTGTTTGGCATGAGAACTAAATAGCTACCAGCTAGAGATATGAAAGTGGTTAAGGCTGCACCTTTCTGTCCACGCTCTTCTTTATCTACTTGAACGATAACTTGAGTGCCTTCCTTGACAACATCTTTGATGTTAGGACGGCCTTCTAGTTTATAGCCAGATGGGAAATATGTTTTTGCGATTTCTTTTAGAGGAAGGAATCCATGGCGGTCAGCCCCGTAGTCTACGAAAGCAGCTTCTAAGCTCGGTTCAACACGAGTGATGGTGCCTTTATAAATGTTTGCCTTTTTTTGTTCGTGACCTGGGCTTTCAATATCTAAATCGTAGAGTTTTTGGCCGTCTACTAGGGCTACGCGCAACTCTTCTTGTTGAGTTGCATTGATTAGCATTCTTTTCATTTGTATCTAACTCAGTGTAGGGAAAACCCTGTAGATACAGTTTCGAATTAACTGTTTTTCTGAGCCTCACGGCTGAGTATAAATTGTCCATTATTCTTAAAAGGAAATTACAAGTGATTGTTTATTATAATTTTTTAAACTTACACTGTACAAAAATATCCAACAACACGTGTAGGTCGATTTAGTCCTTGCTACAATTTTTCACTAATGATTTTTATCATTAATGTTAATTCAAATCTGTTCAACAGTTCGTTTTACCTGTTTAATTTATACCCTGTCGCATCTGTTTTTCGATGCAGTGCGTGTTTCTCGTAGCACTCTTTATCAAGGCTCACGTTTTCAATAATTGAATGATAAACGTTGTTAGTGGTGTTTTATCGCCGTTTACCGTTTATGGGTACAGCGCTTATTTGTCTGCTTCGCTATTCATTAATAGTCGAACATTGTTACACCGGCGCGCATTATTGCTTAATTACCACGGATAAACAAGCAAAACTATCCACACTGTCAAGTAAGGTGTGCGCTTTACTCGATAAAAATACAGAATTGTCAAAAAGAATTCAAAAGCATTGATTTGTCATTCATTTCTCAATAAGTTCTGTATAATGCGCGCATGACTGAAGAATATAATACCGTGCAACTCGTTGAAATCACGGATGACAACGAGCAGCAACGCATTGATAACTATCTCACTGGCAAACTCAAGGGTGTGCCGAAAAGCATGATCTACCGGATCGTGAGGAAAGGGGAAGTGAGAGTTAACAAGAAACGGGTGAAGCCTGAATATAAATTACGTTGCGGTGATATCGTGCGGATACCACCTGTCCGCACGTCAGTAAAAGAACAAAACAATGTAAATTTAAATCGAGTTGCGAATCTAGAGAGTCATATTATGTTCGAAGACGACCGCTTGATCGTGTTTAATAAACCGTCGGGCTTAGCTGTGCACGGCGGCAGTGGTTTAAACTTTGGCGTAATTGAGGGCTTGAGAGCTTTACGGCCTCAGCATCAATTTTTAGAATTGGTTCATCGAATAGATAGAGACACATCTGGCTGCCTATTAGTGGCTAAAAAACGCAGTGCGTTACGACATCTGCATGAACAATTAAGAACCAAACGAGTCGATAAGCGCTACCATGCTCTCGTAGCTGGTGACTGGCCACGTCATTGTTTCAAAGTGATAGCGCCTTTAAAAAAGAATATATTGAAAAGTGGAGAAAGATTGGTTTCTGTTGCGGATGATGGTAAGCCTTCAGAAACACGCTTTCGCATTCTACAATCGTTTAAGCAATGCACACTCATAGAAGCGAGTCCTATTACCGGGCGCACCCATCAAATTCGCGTGCATTGCCTACATGCCGGCCATCCCATTGCTATGGATAGTAAGTATGGGGATGAGGATTTCGATAGTCATTTAAAATCACTTAAGTTCAGACGTTTATTTTTACATGCCAAAAGCATTGCCTTTGACCACCCCTTGAATGACGAAAGAATGAAATTTGAGGCCGACTATGACAATGATTTGCTTAAGTTGATGGATACCTTGTCACATGAAGTTTAAATACATTATCTTCGATTGGGACGGCACAGTGATGGACTCTGCAGCTAAAATCGTCTCGTGTATGCAACAAGCAGCTGTATTAGGTGATATGCCTGTCCCTTCAAAAGAAGCGGTCGAACATATCATTGGTATTAGTTTACAACCCGCTATCAAACAGTTATTTGACGTTGACGATAAAAAAGCTGATGAGTTGAAAGAACATTATAAAACCGTTTTCATAAAGCAAGACACTACACCGTGTCCATTGTTCGCTCATGCTGAACCCACTTTAGATTTTTTAAGTAAACGAGCGCGCTTGGCTGTGGCGACTGGAAAAGCGAGAAGAGGTTTGGAAAGGGCGTTTGATGCAAGCACGACTCGACATTATTTTGAGCACTCTCGTTGCGCTGATGAAGCTGAGTCTAAACCCAGTTCAGATATGCTTATACAGATAATAGAGCAATGGCAGGTAAATGCAGGTGAAGTGTTGATGGTGGGTGACACCATTTACGACATGCAAATGGCTGAGAATATCGGTATGCCCAGAGTCGCTGTTTCTTATGGCGTCCACCATAGTGATGCGCTATCAGTTCACAAACCCTTGCGGATTATTGATTGTTTTTCTGAACTGCAAGAGTTTGTTTATATTTAGATAGTCACGGATAATCACAGAGTATTCATTTGCTCAATAGTGGATTGATACCTAAATCTCGTAATCGTTTTGACAGTGCAATCAACGGCAAACCAATAATTGTATTTGGGTCAGTGCTTTCCAGTTTTTCAAATAGTGCGATACCTAGACCTTCGGCCTTAAAGCTGCCAGCACAATCTAAAGGTAATTCTTGTTCAAGGTAGCTTCGAATTTCACGTTGACTCAAGTTTCTGAAGGTGACGTCGACGTAAGCTACTTCACAATACTTGTCGACCATGGCGCGGTTGCTTGCATCGATGGCACCAATACCAGAATCTATAATGCTCTGAAGTGGCGGTAAGCAACACAATCCAGTTAAAAACCGAACAGTTTTTCCAGAACAGGCCGTGAGTTGTTTTTCAGCGTTTGAAAGGGTGAGTGGTTTAGTGAGTAATCTGATATCCATTTGTTTAGACGAAAGAGTAGTTTGCTCTTCCTTTATAAAGGCAACTTGATCTGAAGCGATGATCAGGTGCTTTGGAAACTGTTTTTGTGCGCTCAAAGCTTTTTGAAAGCTCAAGCGTGTAACGACTTGCAATGGGCTTTCATTGACTCTTGGTGTTTCGTTTATGTTAGGTGAGTAACACTCGAAGCTTATATTCAGTTTGTTTAATAGTGATGCGCGATACTTGGACGAGGATGCCAGTAGAATTGGAGACTGACGCGACTGCATTGAGTTTTCTTCATTAGAATCGTTAGATTGAAGAGTGTTCGTTTTTGACACCCTGCTTGTATCAGACATTTAGTAAAACTCCGTTGTCGATAAAAAATGATAAAAAGTACCTAAGCGATTAGGTAATTTCTTTGACTATGCCTACGTAAACCTATATTATGCGCGCGCTATGGTCAAAGTGAAACTACCCCAACTAATCGATCCACAAAAAAGTGCGATGAAACGCTCTACTTATGTGGGTATTTATTCTACTGCTTTAATGGAGCGGTTTGTTGGATCAGTGGCGGCTTGCAGCGAAGAAGTATCGGTGGATGTTAAGTTTTCGAAAGACGCGCAGAGTCTTACTTACTTCCAGGGTACTGCAAATGCTCAGGTTGATTTACTTTGCCAGAGGTGTAACCATGAATTTCCTCATTCAATTTCTATTGAATATTGTTTCAGTCCTGTGCAGGGGCAAGAAGCTGAGGAAGAGTTACCAGAAGCTTACGAACCGGTAGAGGTCAATGACCACGGAGAAGTCGATTTACTTCAATTAATTGAAGACGAGTTGATTTTGTCTTTACCCATTGTGGCACTTCATGCAGAAGAAGATTGCCGCGTTGGTAAAGATGATATGACATTCGGAGTAATCGAACCGGAACAAGAGCGTAAAAACCCATTTGCGGTTTTAAAAGAGCTTAAGCGAGATTAGGAGTTTAACCTATGGCTGTACAAAAAAATAAGAAGACGCGTGCAAAACGTGGCACACGTCGTTCTCATGATGCATTAACAGGCGCAACTTTATCGGTTGATCAAACGTCTGGTGAAACACATCTACGTCACCATGTGACGGCGGATGGTTTTTACAAAGGCAAAAAAGTGATTGCTGATTAATTCGGCATTGCACATTGTCTAAGGTAAATATTGCATTAGATATCATGGGGGGCGATCTTGGCCCCCATGTTCTTTTAGATGCTGCAAAAAAATCACTCGAACATTATTCCGACTTGCATATCACACTATGCGGTCATTCTTCTGTATACCAATCCTTCATAAATACACTGTCCGGCGATCTGAAAGCACGCATCACACTCGAAGAATGTGATGAAGTTGTATCTATGAGTGATAAACCCACCACCGCTTTACGCCAAAAGAAACAATCCTCTATGCGTCGCGCAATAGATTTAGTTGAGCAAAGAAAGGCTGATGCCTGTGTCAGTTCGGGTAACACCGGTGCACTCATGGCGATGGCGTATTATGTGTTGAAAACCTTACCCGGAATTTCTAGACCCGCATTGATATCTTGGTTGCCTAAAGCCCAAGGTAAAAAGGTTCTATTACTAGACTTAGGTGCATCAGTGAATTGCGACGCGGAAGGCCTCTTCCAATATGCAGTGATGGGGTCGGTGTTCGCCAAACTGTGCGCCGGTGTCGAATCACCGAAGGTCGCATTATTGAATGTTGGTGAAGAAGACATTAAAGGTAACACTCTGGTGAAACATGCCGACCAGTTGCTGCGTGATAGTCAAAGTGTGGATTACATCGGTTATGTTGAAGGCGACCAAATATTTGCAGGTAAAGCTGATGTTGTTGTTACAGACGGTTTTACAGGTAATATCGCCTTAAAGTCTAGTGAAGGTATTGCAAAGCTCGTGATCGATGAGCTAAAACGCCTGACTACTGAAAATTTTACTGCTCGTTTACTGAGCAAACTTGCTCTCCCTTTTTTGAAAAAGCTCTATCAACGCATGAACCCCGACCAGTATAACGGCGCCAGTCTGATAGGATTGCGCGGAATCGTTGTAAAGAGTCACGGAAATGCAAACTCTGAAGCTAGTTTTTATGCAATTAAACAAGCTTATGAAGAAGCAAAAAATGCGGTTCCAGACAAAATAAAAACAAAAATAGAATCAGTCTTGATGGAGCATTAATTGATGTATTCACGGTTTATTGGAACGGGTAGTTATTACCCAAGTGATGTTCGCTCAAATGCGGACCTAGAGCAAATGGTAGACACTTCTGATGAGTGGATTACCGACCGCACAGGTATTAAAGAGCGCCGCATAATAGGTGAACATGAAACGGCAGCGACAATGGGAGCTGAAGCATCTTTTAAAGCCTTAGAAGCGGCAGGAATTGATGCCAAAGATTTGGATATGATTGTCTGTGCAACCACAAGCGGGCGTTATTCTCTTCCAAGTACGGCCTGCGAGATACAAAAAATACTGGGAGTTGATAATATTCCAGCGTTTGATATCGCCGCCGCTTGCGCTGGCTATTGCTATGCACTTAGTGTAGCTGATCAGTACATTAAGAGCGGTATGGCAAAACGGATATTAGTGATTGGAACAGATTGTTTGAGTCGATTGATAGATCCAGCTGACCGCTCTATGATCATTTTATTTGGTGACGGAGCTGGCGCAACAATCATTGAAGCGAGTGAAGAGCCGGGAATTCTTTCTACCCACATTAACGCGGCAGGCTCACATGGTGATCTGTTGTACGTAGGCAATCCCACTCGAGGTGATGAACAATCAGTCCACGAAAACTGGGGCGTCATGAGAGGGAACGAAGTGTTCAAAGTCGCGGTTACAAAGCTTAGCCAAATCGTCTTGGAGACTCTGGAAGCTAATAATCTTCAAAAATCAGACATTGACTGGTTAGTGCCACATCAGGCAAATTTCAGAATAATAAAAGCCACCGCTAAAAAGCTAGATATGTCGCTTGACCAGGTTGTCATGACATTGGAAAAGTACGGTAACACCTCGGCAGCAACAGTGCCAACTGCGCTTGATACAGCAATTCGTGATGGTCGTATTCAACGCGGCCAACATTTATTACTAGAGGCCTTCGGTGGCGGTTTTGCGTGGGCATCAGCCCTTGTTAAATATTAATAATAAAAAGATTTAAACGCTTTTATAGGAAACAATATGACAAAGTTAGCTTGCGTGTTCCCTGGTCAGGGCTCACAGTCCGTCGGCATGTTGAACACATTGGCAGAGCACGCTTTTAGTGTTCAAGAAACGTTTGCTGAAGCATCTGAAGCCTTGAACTACGACTTGTGGAAGTTAGTTCAAGAAGACGACGGAACTCAATTAAACCAAACTCACATTACACAGCCAGCCTTGTTAACAGCAAGTGTGGCAGCTTGGCGTGTTTTGCAAGCGGAAAAGAATCTTCAGGTTGATTATCTTGCCGGCCACAGTTTAGGTGAATATAGCGCGTTAACTTGTGCAGGTGTGTTGAATCTAAGCGATGCCGTTACATTGGTTCAAGCTCGTGGCGAATTTATGCAACAAGCGGTTCCTGCAGGTGTAGGTGCAATGTATGCAATCATTGGTTTAGACGACGCAAAGATAATGCAAATCTGTCAAGAAGTGTCTGAAGAAACCGCTCAGGTTGTATCTGCAGTAAATTTCAATAGTCCCGGACAAGTCGTGATTGCAGGCCATGCAGAAGCGGCAGAAAAAGCAGGCTTATTATGCAAGGAAGCGGGTGCGAAACGAGCGTTACCACTCGCTGTGAGCGTACCGTCTCATTGTGCCTTAATGAAACCCGCAGCTGAAAAGTTGGCTACATTGCTTGAAGACGTTTCATTTAATACGCCAAATATCAGTGTTATTAACAATGTCGATGTGAGTATTGAAACTGATGCGGGTCTTATAAAAGATGCGTTATTACGCCAATTGTATATGCCAGTGAGATGGACTGAATCTGTCTTAGCTTTGAGTGATTTAGGCGTGGATAAAATGATAGAAGTTGGTCCAGGCAAAGTGTTATCTGGGCTAAACAAGCGAATCAACAAATCGCTTAGTTTGGCGAATTTTTCTCAGCCAAGTGATTTTGAAAATATTTAAGCAACGGGAAGATTTATGTCAAATTTAGATGGAAAGGTTGCCTTAGTGACTGGAGCGAGTCGAGGCATTGGTAAAGCAATTGCTGAAGACTTGATGGCGAAAGGCGCAAAGGTAATTGGTACAGCAACAAGTGAGAAGGGTGCAGAAGCCATTAGTGCTTATATTGGTGCACAAGGCACGGGCAAAGTATTAAATGTCACTGACGATGAATCAATGACTACTCTGTTGTCTCAAATCAACGATGAGTTTGGCAGTATCGATATACTCGTCAACAATGCTGGCATTACTCGCGATAATCTGTTGATGCGAATGAAAGATGACGAGTGGAATGATATTATTCAAACCAACTTGACCTCGGTTTTTAAATTATCAAAAGCAGTTCTTCGCGGCATGATGAAAAAGAAACATGGTCGTATTGTTAACATCGGTTCTGTTGTTGGTTCTTCTGGTAACGCAGGACAGGCAAATTACGCTGCAGCTAAAGCGGCAGTGATTGGTTTTTCTAAATCAATGGCAAGAGAAATAGCATCAAGAGGAATTACTGTAAATGTCGTTTCTCCGGGGTTTATCGATACGGACATGACTAAAGGTCTGACCGATGAGCAAAAACAGGCTATTTTCAAGGACATACCTGCTAATAGGCTGGGTGACCCTAAAGAAATAGCGTCAACTGTTGGATTTTTGGTCAGTAATGAGGCAGGATATATTACCGGCGAAACAATTCATGTTAATGGCGGCATGTATATGTCGTAATTGCTTAGCCTTTGAAAATAAAGGTATTAAAGCAATTTATTATAGAGAAAAGTTGTTTTGTAGGAAAATCCAGTGATAAAATTGTGGTTTGACCACAGCATTTATTGCGGGAATATCTTGCAAGCACTGAGGTAGGGAAATAAACTACCGTCGGAATTTTTAAAAGGTACGTAAAGGAAACCTGAAATTATGAGTAACATCGAAGAACGCGTAAAAAAAATCATTGTTGAACAACTAGGCGTAAAAGAAGAAGAAGTAAAATCTGAAGCCTCTTTTGTAGATGATTTAGGTGCAGATTCTTTAGACACTGTAGAGCTAGTAATGGCTTTAGAGGAAGAATTTGATACAGAGATCCCAGATGAAGAAGCAGAAAAAATTACAACAGTTCAATCTGCTATTGATTACATCAACGCTAACAAAGACGCGTAATTGAATCTTTAGAAAAACGGCTCTTTACGAGCCGTTTTTTTATTTGTGAGCAATAATTTTAGTACGGAGGCTATTGTGGCTAAACGTCGCGTAGTGGTTACTGGTATTGGAATGCTGTCTCCACTGGGTAATAATGTTAATTCCACTTGGGAAAACATATTAGCCGGGAAGAGTGGTATTTCTGACATAACACGTTTTGATGCAACAAACTTTTCAACCCGCTTTGCTGGTGAGGTTAAAGATTTTAACCCCGAAGAGTTTATTCCTCGCAAAGAAACAAAAAAAATGGATCGTTTTATCCAGTTTGGTATCGTCGCAGGCTTACAAGCATTGCGTGATGCAAACATCAACATCGATGAACTTGATGCTGAAAGAATCGGTGTATCGATTGGTTCAGGAATTGGCGGTTTGGAATTAATCGAAGAGAACCACAGTAAGCTGATTAACAGCGGACCAAGACGGGTTTCTCCATTTTTCGTTCCTTCTACTATTACGAATATGATTTCAGGCTTTATTTCCATTATGGAAGGCTTGAAAGGGCCAAACCTTAATGTGGTGACAGCGTGTACAACCGGTGTTCATAACATAGGTATCGCGGCTAGAACGATTGCATATGGTGATGCTGACGGTATGTTAGCAGGCGGCGCTGAAGCGGCTATTACGCCTCTTTCTATCGCTGGTTTTGGTGCAGCAAGGGCCTTGTCTACAAATAATGACAATGTTCAAGAGGCAAGCCGCCCATGGGATAGTGCTAGAGATGGATTTGTTATGGGCGAAGGTGCCGGGGTTGTCATGCTCGAAGAGTACGAACACGCTGTTGCTCGCGGTGCTAAAATCTATGCAGAGCTAGTTGGTTTTGGTATGAGTGGTGATGCTTACCACATGACTTCACCCCCAGAAAATGGTGAAGGCGCTGCCGCAGCGATGAAGAATGCGCTGAAGGACGCTAATATTGATGCTAGTAAAGTGGGCTATGTTAATGCTCATGGTACTTCAACACCGGCGGGCGACGTAGCAGAGGTCAGTGCTGTTAAGAGTATTTTTGGTGAGGCAGCCAAAACGGTGAAAGTCAGCTCTACAAAATCAATGACTGGACATTTACTGGGTGCAGCAGGTTCTGTCGAAGCGATCTTTACGATTCTTGCTTTGCGCGATGAAATGGCGCCGCCAACAATTAACTTGGATAATCCTGGTGAAGGTTGTGACTTAGACTTTGTCGCCAATGGTGCAGCTAAATTTACAGAAGACTATGCACTATGCAACTCTTTCGGTTTTGGTGGTACCAACGGTTCATTGTTATTTAAGAAGTGGAAAGACTAAGTGCCGTCGACTAGCGATTGCGACATGTAACTTTGCAATCCTATCATTAAGAAAAAAAAAGCCACTTTCAGTGGCTTTTTTTATGTGAAAACTTACACTAAGCATATGAACCCCATTAAAATTTTATCTTAAGTTTATACATGACGACTTTGCTCAACTTTATCGTGAATGAGGATCTTGCCCATAACGATAGAGCCCTCAATTACGGTGATGGATGCTTCACTACGATAAGGTGCTATAAAGGACAAGCTGAACTCTTGGGCTTGCATGCTGCTCGTTTGTATAATGATGCTAAACGACTCTCTATGTTTTGTGAAACTGAGGGGCTAACAGCAAATGATTTTCGACTATTGGTAAGCCATGGTGCCCAGAATAATTTTAGTAAGACAGACCATGACTATTATGTCACTAAAATCTTAATTTCTAGGGGGAATGGAAATAGAGGCTATGCACCAGATGACCCCTCGGTGCCAACAATCATTATTTCGCATCATCATTTGGCTGACACTAAACGGTCTCCAATGCACATTGGGATCAGTGATGTTTCTCTCTCTCAACAGCGGCTGTTGGCAGGCATAAAACATTTAAATCGCCTCGAACAGGTCCTTGCGAAGCTTCATTTGAAAAAGCAGAGAGGGTGGGATGATGCATTAATGCTCGACGAGCAGAAACGTGTCATTGAATTAACCGCTGCTAATGTGTTTTTTAAAGTGGGCGACGTTTGGTATACACCTGAATTGACAAAGTGTGGTGTGAGTGGCGTGATGAGAACCTGTATTTTTGAGTATTTAGATGAACAGAGCATCGCTTACAAAGTGGGTGACTATCACTTGTCGTTTTTAGCAACAGCTAGCGCTGCGTTTTGTTGCAATGCGCTCAGTCATCTTAGAATAATTCAGTCCCTTGAGTATTTAGAAAATATAATTGAGTTCGACACGGCAGAGTCAGAAAAGCTCTCCATTCAAATAGACCAATTCATCTCGCTTGACCTTGAAGAGCAGTGTAAGGAAAACACTTGAAAATAAAAAAACGATTTATAGCTTTATCTTTGTTTATTTCTAGTGTGCTTGCCGTCTATGTTGGGTACGCGCATGTAAAGAATTTTGGATTCCAATATCAAATTCTTAAAGATGATATGACAATGAGTATTTCAAAAGGACAAACAGCTCATTCCTTACTTTCTGTGTTACAAAACGAAACGCAATTCGACAGCATACTCGTTGCTAAGTTCTGGCTAAAGTTGAACCCTCAATATAGTCAAATTAAAAAGGGCTATTATTCATTCGAAAAGGGCGAAAGTCTTGAGGATGTTTTTACCAAAATCTCTAAGGGATTAGTTGCTCAGTTTTCAGTGACGCTAATAGAAGGGCTCACCTTAACGCAATGGTTAGAAACACTGGCTACGAACGAGTACCTCGTTAATGATATTGAAAATGTAGATAACTTGTATGACACAATTGTTGTCGATGAAAACTCATTCTGTGCGAATAAGTACCGATCCCTTGAAGGGTGTTTGCTTGCTAATACTTATTTCTTTGAACGAGAGACAAAAGCAAGTGAGGTAATCAAGCGCTCCTTTGTCGAAATGCAAAAACTATTGAATGACGCTTGGACGAAGCGCTTTCTAGATACGCATTATCAAAACCCTTATGAGCTCCTTATAATGGCCTCGATTATAGAGAAAGAAACAGCGGTACCAAGTGAGCGAGGAATTATTGCTGGCGTTTTCGACAATCGGCTTGGAAAAAACATGCGTTTACAGACAGATCCAACCGTGATCTATGGTATTAAAGACTTTGATGGTAATATTACACGTAAGCATTTACGTGAAAAAACACCGTACAATACATATGTTATTCGAGGTCTGCCAATTACGCCTATAGCGATGGCAGGACCAGATTCCATTTACGCAGCAGCACAACCTGAGTTAACAGACGCGATTTATTTTGTCGCAAAAGGGGATGGCACTCATCACTTTTCTGAAACCTTAGCTGAGCACAATGCAGCGGTTCGAAAATATCAGTTAAATAAAGGAAAGTGATGACGCCATCATTTATTGTTGTCGAAGGTTTAGAGGGCGCAGGAAAGAGCTCTGTGATAGCTCTCATACAATCATTTCTTGAACAAAAAGGTCACTCAGTGACTTGTACTCGAGAACCAGGCGGTACGCCAATGGCTGAAGCGATCAGAGAGTGTGTTAAACATGATTGGGACGAATTTGTAACGCAAGAAACAGAATTGTTACTCATGTATGCAGCGCGCAGTCAACTCGTTCAGAACGTCGTTCAACCTGCATTAGAGCGCGGTGATTGGGTGATTGGTGATCGTCATGATATGTCATCAAAAGCATATCAAGGCGGGGGCCGAGGAGTACCCTTAAGCGACCTCGAGGCACTTAAACAAATTACTATTGGGCAGTTTGAACCAGACCTTGTTTTGTATCTTGACGTTGAACCCAGCGTAGGACTAGAGCGTGCGCGTGGACGAGGCGAATTAGATAGAATCGAACTGTCTGGAATACAGTTTTTTGAGAAAGCCCGTGCGATGTATAAGCAATTGGTTGCAGAAAGCACCAAAGCGATTGAGATAAGTGCTATGCAAGCAATGGATGAAGTGCAAGCCGAGGTTATTCGCAACTTAAATGAATGGTATTTGCGCATGGCTTCTGAGACAAAGGTGGGGATGGGATGATTTATCCTTGGTTACACCGCACCTTCGGACAGTTAATTTCCCGGTATGATGCAGGTACATTGCATCACGGCATACTTTTTATGGGTGCAAAATCACTTGGTAAGACAGAACTGTGTGAATCTTTAGCCGCGAGTCTGTTATGCCAAACAAAACCAAGAAGTGACGCTGGCGCATGCGGAAACTGTAAGTCCTGTTTATTGTTATCAGCGGGGTCACATCCTGATTTGAACATTGTTATTCCTGAAAAGACTCAGATTGGTATTGACCAAGTGCGTTCAGCCATTGCTAAGTTAAATCAAACGGCTCAACTCAGCGGTAACAAAGTCCTCGTCATTCCTAACATTGAATTAATGAGTGAGTCGGCAAGTAACTCATTGCTGAAAACACTTGAAGAACCGACGGCGAATACGTATTTGCTGTTAACGAGTAATGAAGCACAAAAGCTACTACCGACGGTGCTTAGTCGCTGTGAAAAAATTACGATTGCAGCGCCGAGTTACCAAGAAAGTGCTTCTTGGCTGAAAACCCAAGACCTTGAAATCCCGTCGCAGGAAGCGATGCTAGCGAATGCAAATTCTCCTCTACGTTATCTTGCATCATTGTCAGATGACTCGCAGTTTAACTTCAGTGATTTTGAAAAGGCGCTTGGACACCTTAAAAGTGGCCAGGAGAGTCCAAGTCGACTTGCTGAAGTATGGAAAGCTGAGGCTAGCAATATGAGTAACTGGCTGGCGCAATACTTCTTGAATGAGTATAAAACCAAGCAAGACGAGAAGCTATTTAATAGTTACCAGAGCTGCCTAGAGACGGTGAAGTTGCTGTCGCACCCTGGCATAAATAAATCCCTATTACTGTTTGATTTGTTAACTCAAGCTCAAGCGGTACAAAAACAAATTTAACTTGGAGTATATTCTTGTTCGTTGATTCACATTGTCACCTAGATCGTTTGAAAAAGTCAGAGTCTGAACTGATTGATGTTGTAGCAGCTGCAGAAAAGAGGCGTGTTGAACATATGCTTTGTGTCGCAGTATCTGTGAAAGAATTTGAAGATATGCGGAATAGAGTGAAGGGCTTCGATAATGTATCAATGTCTTGCGGTGTGCATCCTCTACATAACGAAGACGTTTGCTCTTTTGACGAGCTGCTAAGCCATGTTTCGCGAGACGATGTCGTTGCTGTGGGTGAGACTGGTTTGGACTATTTTTATAGTGCCGAGACCAGAGATGTACAAAAAGCTTCTTTTGTTGACCATATCATTGCCGCAAACAAAGTGAAAAAGCCACTGATAATACACACAAGAGATGCTAGGGAGGATACTATATCCTTACTGAAAGAACATAAAGAAGCGCATACCACTGGTGTTTTGCACTGTTTTACGGAATCTCTAGAGATGGCACAGGAAGCGATGGAACTGGGTTTCTATATTAGTATTTCAGGTATCGTAACGTTTTCTTCAGCCAGTGAACTAAGGGAGACCGTGAAACAAATTCCTTTGAATAGACTACTTATTGAAACCGATAGCCCATGGCTTGCTCCTGTACCACACAGGGGGAAAGAGAATGAGCCAGCGAATGTAGTCGATGTTGCTTACTTTATTGCTGAACTAAAGGGGATAACGGTCGCTGAATTAGGTAAAGCTACGACTGAAAACTTCTATACATTGTTTTCACATATCAACAAATGAACACACAATTATTTCCGCCTTGGCGTCAGCGTTTAGTTAGAAGCCTCCATCTGAATAGGAGTCAGCCGCAATCGCGTTATTATCAAGTCGCAACTGTCGATGGCAGTGGCTTACCCAAAAATAGAACCATGGTGTTTAGAGGCTTTGAGGATGGTAATGATAACTTGTTGTCGATTACAGATAGACGCAGTGAAAAAATTATCGATTGGCAAGAGCAAGAGAACAAGACTTTTGAGTTGTGCTGGTACTTCGCTAAAAGTCGCGAGCAATATCGAGTGTCAGGTAGGGCTAAATTACTCTTTGCTAGCGATTTACCTAAATATACGGCGGGTGAAGCGGAAAATAGTCAGCTGATCAAAACATGGATTGAATTATCGCAAAACGCCCAACAAGCGTTTTATTTAGACACTCCGAAAACACCCTTTTGTGATAATTCCGAAATATCTGATATTCAAGGTAGTGACAACAACAAATTATCGACGAATATCAAAAAAACGAATATCAATAATGCAGAGGTCATTCGCAATATCAGTGAAAATTTTGTACTTGTTTCTTTCATTGCGGAGTCCGTTGATTATTTGAATTTAAGAGCAACACCACATGAGCGCCTGCTATCGGACAAACCTCAATCATGGCAAGAGCGCAAGGTCTTCGCTTAAGCTTTCTCTAAAGAAAGCATTTGTTTGCGATTAAATCTTTCTTTATCACCTATGAAAACTAAGTCGGTGCCACTAAACAAGGCCATTTCTTTTAAGAACGCTATTTGGTTCAAGGAGAATTGCGCGTCTGTGTGGATGATTCGACAAGTTTTTGCAAATAATAACTTTTCGATAATATCAAAAGCGTTAAGTGAGGCCGTAGGTGACAACTGAAGTACAAGTTCTTCGGCAGATACCAATTGAGTTTTATCAGATACGTGTGCAACCCAACGTTTGAGTGGCAGGTGCGCTCTAACTGAATTGTGCGCCAACTTAGTTGTTGGCAGGCTAGACAGTGAAGCAAAATGCATTGGCATTAGAGCTTGTGTAGACAGTTCGACGTTGTTAATACTCATATTAGTGCTCCTAATTAAAGGACAGATTTCAGAAGTGATAAACTTTTTTAGCCAACAGACAAAGCTTGATGTTGTGCTTCTATAAAGATATCAGGGTTCGTTCAATCTATTCTTATAGCTGTATTCTTATCCATGTTGTATGTATATACAGTAGTACTGTATAAATAAACATGCAAGCACTAATTGAAAATATTTTTGATTTTTTTTCGTTTCATAATGATTAAGGACAGCACTATAGCGATATAAATAGCGGGCTCTATCCAAGATGACTTCACTAACCACAAATAATGTATGCACCCCAATATAACCGCAAGATAAGTCAAATTATGTAATTTTTGCCATGATTTCCCCATTTTTCTTTTTATATAAGGAAAACTGGTGAGAGCGAGTGAACTGAGTATGATAAACCCAGTAAAGCCAACGGTGATATAGGGCCGTTCAATAATTTCAGCAGCAATTAAACGAAACTCGAATTGCAACTCAAACGCAATAAATACGATGAAGTGAGCGAGTACATAAACCGCCGAGTAGACCCCAAGAGGGCGCCGAAAAACCATGACTTGCGCAAACTTTAGGTGTTGCGCAACAAGACTCACAACTAAGCTTGCAACAAGTAGGTTTAAGGCACCAATACCGGTAAAATCCAATAAATATTGCACCGGATCCCCAGGTAGTTGAGCGGTAAATCCGGCATAGAAAACCCACGTTAGCCAAATGAGTGTAATTAAGTGAAGGCTAAACTGAATAGTTTTTATTAATGCTGTATTAACTCGCATTGGCTTCATATTAAAATACTACGAAAACGACACTAATAATACTTACGCAAATTCATGCCAGCGTAGAGAGGTGCAACTTCGTCATAACCATTAAACGGTAGAGTATCAATACGATCTTGCGCGAGTAAACCGCCTCCTGTGATCCTTCTCTCCCGAGCCTGTGACCAACGAGGGTGGTCGACCTTCGGGTTGACGTTTGCGTAAAAGCCATATTCGTTTGGTGCAAGGATATTCCAAGTTGTAGGCGGCTGTTTGTCAGTGAGTGTTATTTTGACAATTGATTTAATACTTTTAAAACCATACTTCCATGGCACGACTAATCGAATTGGCGCACCATTTTGGGCGGGTAATGTTTTACCATACATGCCGACACTCAATAAACTCAGCTGCTGCATCGCTTCATCTATCCGCAGTCCTTCAACGTATGGGTAATCAACACCACCGCCAGTAAAGCGACTGCGCTGTCCTGGCATCTGTTTAGGATCGTATAAGGTTTGAAAAGCGACATACTTTGCGCTTGAGAGCGGGTCCGCTTGTTTTATCAGCTCAGCTAAAGAAAAACCAACCCAAGGGATCACCATTGACCATGCTTCGACGCAACGTAGCCGGTAGATGCGCTCTTCAAGGTCAAAGCGTGAATATAAATCCTCTAAGTTTAACTTCTGTGGTTTATTAACTAAGCCGTCAACAGTTAAACTCCATGGATCTACTTTAAAACCTTGCGCACGCTTTACTGGATCGCCTTTACCGGTGCCAAATTCATAAAAATTATTATAACTAGTCGCTCTTTCTTCAGGTGTTAATATTTGCGAATCAGGGCCACTTTTCTTGAAGGATAGAGGAGACGTTTTAAAAACCGGGTCATCGTCACTCGAGAACCAATCGAATGGACCCGCGTTAGCGTTGAATGCATTGCCTGCTAGCAGAGAACCTGCACCAATGTAACCCAGTTTCTTCAAGATTTCTCGACGCTGCAGGTACACCTTTTCGTCGGTTACATCACTTTCTGTGAGGTCGTGTTTTTTTCGAAATTTGAATATCATGACAAGGCCTTTTTCATTTTTAAATTAGACCCTGTTAACTCATTATATATTTCACTAAGGCGTTAAAGAGTCTGTGACGGCGTTCGATTTGGGTAAGAATAAATGGGTATATAGGCGCGTCGCATACTCATCTGTCATTCCAGAAATGTAATCAGCAATCACACGAAACTGTTGATGCTGATTATCCGGTGCAGTCTTACTGTCCAATTCTACAGCCTCCATCCATCGCTTCGCAGTGTTTGCCGGCAATAAACGCTCTGGCTCAGAACTAAATGCTTCAAACAACTCCATCACGATCTGCTGACCTTTATACTCCAACAATTGCAATTCGGGTTTACGAATAACGAATTCATATACGAAGGACTTAAAAAGGCTCAGTGCTTTCGCATACTCTGCAGGAAATTTGGCGTTGTAATCTAGGATATCAGCCTCAAAAATACCTTGCTTTTGAATGCTTATCGCTGTGATAAAGGTATTCACAAGTGCACCAATAGCATTTTTCCGTTTGTAAGGGATAGCGCTAAATAATTGTTCAGTAATATTGATGATATTTTCTGATAAACCATTGATATCCATGTTTAAAATTGCTTTTACCACTTGGTTTTGAAACTCGTCACGCGTAACCATTGACATCACAATGGCGTCTTCAAGATCATGAATAGCGTAAGCAATATCATCGGCTAACTCCATAATTGAGCAGTCTACCGATTTATATAATGTTCTGGCGTGCCGGTTATCACCGACTAATGATTCGGAGAATATTTCTTGATCGAGTTCTGATAAAGGCGAAACAACCCAATCAAACGCGGCCTTATCACACAAATATAAACCTTTAGGCGGATGCCATTGTTTGGATTTTACTAAACGGTGAGTGTGAGGTTTCGCTTCAGTAATGGTAGTGTTCTTTAAATTATCGATATAATTTGGATATTTAATTAAGCCTAATAGTGTTCTTCTTGCTAAATTCATACCGTCATCAGGGCTATAAGTTTCTAGCTTTGTAATGATCCTAAATGTCTGTCCATTACCTTCAAACCCACCGTAATCATTCATCATGTAATGCAGTGCAACTTCACCGCCATGGCCAAAAGGTGGATGACCAATATCGTGCGCTAAACAAAGACTTTCAATGAGATGCTCGTCAATCTGTAATCGTTTCGCCAGTTCAGTTTGCTTTTGCCAAACTTGCGAAGCTATGCCAGTACCAATTTGCGCCGCTTCAAGAGAGTGGGTGAGCCTTGTACGATAAAAATCACTAATACCTATGCCCAATACCTGCGTTTTCGCTTGTAAGCGCCTAAAGGCCGCTGAATGCATTATTCTCGCTTTATCTCGCTGGTACGCAGAGCGATGGTCTCCATCACGCTTTTCAACTCTTTGTAAGGCGCGTTCAGACCAGACATCCACTATACTCATTACGTATCCTTATGATTTGACTATTTCTACGATTGAAACAACGGCGCCTTAATGCTCTTTTCCGCTAAATGGCTCGGTTTTTGTCCAGGTGAACTAATACTTTGGCTGTTATCATTCCCACTGTTCGTCTGAGGTGATTTTTTGTCTGATTTAGTCATAAAAGTTCCGCTTAGATGTCACTATAACTGCATAAGAATTTGATAAAAGCTGTCAAACTTAATGGGACGTTCGACAACGTGAGTAAAACCAGCATTAAAGTACATCTTTTGATCTTCGAGCTTAACCTGATTACATATCGCAATAATAGGAATATATTTATTTTCTCGTCTGATTTTTTCACACAGGTTCATTGCGTTAATCACAGGTAAGTCTTCGTCCACAATGACAGCAGTGAAACTCTTCAACTTTCTATAACTTTCAATGGCTCGTTTGCCATCGATTTCTGTAATGACTTTAGCACCCGTTGGGCGAAGTAACTGTTGTACTATTTTACTGCTTTGAGGCTTATCTTCTGCAAATAAAATGGTATGTTTAGAAAGGTCTGGGACAGCTTGAGTCAGTGTTGAAACGCCTTCGTTTGTGACATTATCTTTAATCACGGGGAGGGGAAGTGTCACCGAAAACTCTGAGCCTAAACCCACCGTTGACTCCAAAGCAATTTCGCCACCCATCAACGACACAAGTTTTTTGGATATCGCTAATCCCAGCCCAGCTCCACCAAATTCTCTCGTTGTTGTTTCATCTACTTGTCTGAATGGTTCAAAAATATGGCTTTTATCGTCCTCGCTAATGCCAACTCCCGTATCTTTCACTGTGAGTTGAAAGAACTGATGGTCTCCACTTGCCGCAATCGAAATATTCCCATTGAGGGTGAATTTCACCGCGTTTGAAATTAAATTATCGATAATTTGATTGAAGCGTAAAGGGTCGCCCAAACGATTATTTGCGAAATCACTCGGTATATCCACACTCAGTTCGACACTAGGTCGAATCTCTGGCCTATACTTGCTTATTACGTTTTCGAGTAGCTCTTTGACGTTTAAATCAACTTGGCCAATATCGAGCTTTCGAGCATCTAGTTTTGATAAATCGAGTACATCGTTTAAAATTTGAAGCAGTTCATATGAGGACTGGCTTGCCATATCAATAATAGAGCGTAACTCATCATTGAAGTCATAGCTCTGAAGTATCTGAATTGCCCCTAAAACAGCATTCAATGGCGTTCTAACTTCATGGCTAACATTGGCAATGAAGCGTCCTCGAGCAGCATTTGCTTCTTGCAGGAGCATAGCGTTTTTTTGGGCAATTGTTGCCTGCTCTAATAACTTATCGTTCTGCAATTGTGTTTCGGTAACGTCGTTACAAGTACCAATAATACGCACGACCTTTTGAAAATCGTTATAAAACGAACGGGCCTTGAGCTTAATATATTTGATATTACCCAGCGGAGTAACCGTTTGAAAGACAATATCAAGCACATCATCAGTATCACCTTTTTTCATGCCGCTGTTTATCTGATCCATAAACATGTCGCGATGATCAACATGGATTAAGCTCACCCAGTCGTGAAACTTTATCGTCTTTTGAGTTTGGCGAGCGTCGAACAAATTGTACATTGATACGTCCCAATACAACTCATTGCTGTCGACTCTATAATCCCAGGTACCTGTATTGGAGTTTAGTAACGCAAGTTCAACACGCTCTTGATAATAATTATTCTGTTCTGCTAGTTCGACGGTATGAGTAATGTCTTGAAATAATGCGACCCGTTTGCTTATCTTATTTACTTCACCAATAAATTCACAACAATAACGAAGCCAACGATCCTTGCCTTGGGATGTTTTAAAAACCACTCTCAACTCAATTGGACTTAGATTAGATTCACCTAGACTAATACGATTCTTTAATAGCTTTTGAGTATGTTCAGAAAAGCAGGGTAGGTCCCATTCCGCGGGTATTTGCGAGTCATTTCTTTCTAAGCCAAGCAAATTAAGCAGGTTATTAGATACACTAACTTGACCAGTGTCGTAGTCAAACAGTAATGTGCCAGTTTGAGTATACTTTTCAACTAAACTTCGTTGGTTAGGCGTGTCTAATAAAGAGTGCAATTTTGGCTAGTTCCTTATATCTGAAATTCCATCGTTAAGCGTTTATTGATGTTCCTAAAATCGCGTCAGTAGAACTTAGAGTATTCTTGTATTTACAGTTCATAGCAAGAGTAAGTTCACTATTCGTCATTGCTAGTTATTCACTATTCCGCTAATTGGTCGACGCTAACAAAGCATTTGTCCTTAAAAATACTCAAGAAGTAGTCAACTTCTGGCATTTCTTCTTGGTATTGTTTTAACATGCGTTCAAGCCTGGTCTTCACATGTGAGAACTCTTCATTTTTGAAACGTAGTTCATCACAGGCCTTGAGATAGGCAGATATTAAATCAGCAGCCTTTACCAATGACTTATATTCACTATCAACTTCTTTTTGCACTAGCAACGGCTTGAAGATAGGCTGCAATTCCAAGGGAAGTGTTTTTAAACACTCGAGCTCCGCCATTTCTTCAATTTTTTTAAATTCACGGGTCAAGTCTGGGTTGTGATATTTAGTGACATGATTAATATCCTGTAACTTGGTTTCCGATACCTCGTGATACAACGCGATCGTTGCCGCCTTTTCAGCATTTAGATTGCCATCGAAATAAGTGTTTCTGATAACCGCAAGTAAATGGGCGATGACAGCAACTTGATGGCTATGTTCGGCAACGTTTTCGCTCTTTAGTGTGTGCATTAAAGCCCATCTTTTAATTAGGGGCATTCTAAGTATCCAAGCTAAAAAAGCGCTGTGCTTATTCTGAGTCAATGTCATGGTTCTCTGTTAATTTTGAGTGTAGTTGTCGAAAAACTGTTTAATTTGGCCCAAGGCCGGACGCAATTGCTCTTTGTGTGGCAAAAACACTAAACGGAAATAACACCCGTCAGTCAGATTGAATGCGCTGCCATGCACAAGTAATATTTTCTTTTGGTTGAGCAGGTCTAGTACCATGTTAACGTCGTTTTTGATGTTGAATTTTTTGGCGTCAACGCTAGCAAAACAATACATTGCCCCCATCGGCTTGCTGCAGTGAATACCATCGATCTCGTTTAGCATTTCATAAGCAAGATTGCGCTGCGTAAACAGGCGACCATCACCAGCAATCAATTCATTAATACTTTGATACCCACCCAACGCGGTTTGAATCGCATGTTGGCAGGGAACATTGGAACACATCCGCATTGAAGACAATATGGTTAAACCATCGATGTAACTCTTTGCACTGTCCTTATTACCGCTAACAAGCATCCAGCCAGCTCTAAAACCGGCGACTCTATAGTTCTTGCTGAGTCCGCTAAACGTGACGCAGAATAAATCAGGTGCCAATGACGCAATGCAGGTATGTTTTGCATCGTCGTATAAAATCTTGTCGTAGATTTCATCACTATAAATAATCAAATTGTGTTTGCGTGCTATCGCAGCAAGGTCGAGTAGTATTTCCTTACTGTAAACGGCGCCGGTAGGGTTGTTCGGATTAATGAGAACAATAGCTTTGGTATTTTTGGTGATTTTTGATTCGATGTCTTCTAGATCAGGGAACCAACCTGCATGTTCATCACAGCGATAGTGCACAGCTGTCCCAGAAGAAAGGTTGACCGCTGCTGTCCATAAAGGATAATCAGGTGCAGGTAGTAAAACCTCATCTCCTGCATTTAACAGAGCTTGCATTGACATCATAATTAATTCGCTGACGCCATTGCCTAAATAAATATCTTTTACTTTGATATTGGTGATGCCCATTTGCTGGTAATACTGCATAACCGCAACGCGCGCACTGTAGATGCCTTGAGCGTCAGTATAGCCCTGAGCTGCTGGCAGTTGATGAATCACATCTTTAAGAATATCGTCTGGTGCTTCAAAACCAAATGGCGCTGGATTACCAATATTCAGTTTCAATATTCGTTCACCCGCTTCTTCCATTTTGTTCGCTTGCTCCAATATTGGCCCTCGAATGTCGTAGTAAACATTTGCCAATTTATTCGAGCGATTAATCGTAGACATGGTGCATTAACTTAAGATATTGATTTATATAGACCTAGAGGATAATACAGCTAAGCCTAAGTGTTAAGCGCTTTGTCACTATTTGTCACACTTTTTCATTGGCTAATTTTTCAACGACTAGGTTAAGATACCAAACAATGAAAATGTGGAGAAATACATGCCTGCACCTTTACTATGGCTTGGCGCTGCTTGTCTTGGCTTATATGCTACGAACAAAGCCAATAATGCCTATTTAAAACACAACGAATATGTGAGCTTACTGCCAGGAGAGTCTACTAAACGAGTAGCGCCTAGAAACGGTGCTATTGTGACTTGTGGTATATATGGCGTCTTAGACCATACTGGTATATGGGTGAATGGCAATATTTACGAATTGAGTGGTGCCGGCTTGATTCGCTGTATTTCACCTCGACGCTTCTTAGAAAATCGTAGCGGCGAATCAATTTTTGTTGCATGTGACGATGATTACCGGCCACTGGCTGCTGAAGCCGTTGCCCAACGTTGCATTGATAATTTATATCATACCCGGGATTATCATGTGTTGAGTAATAATTGTCATCAGTTTGTATTAGAGATGCTTAGCGGCGAAAAACAAAGAATTACTAGCTTCAGCGAATTGAATGAAGCAATTGCTTCAATGTTCATGAGCCCCGTGAGCTGGCATCAAGCTAAAATTCAAACTTATTGAGATAGGTCAGTAAATGTGCGACTAAATTTTGAACTAAACAGTGAAGTGGATTAGTATAAACTTGAGTTAAGTAAATATTCTTAAGCTCGACAGTAAGTTAATGACTAAACGCTAAATAGGAGATGTTATGTCTCAGCAGTTCGATGAAATGCCAGAAACAGCGATTAATAGCAGTGGTATCGCACGTGTTATACCCTGTAAAAAATTGGCAGTGTTCGATTCATTAAAATGGATCTCACTTGCCATTAACGACTTTAAAAAAGCACCTGTAATCAGTTTGACTTACGGCGCCGCTTTTACACTCATCCCTTGGATTATCTTCTACCTCATAGAAACGACAGGGTGGTATATGATCATATTCCCTGCGATGGTTTGTTTTATGTTGCTAGGACCCTATTTAGCCGCGGGTTTATATGATGTTTCATGGCAATTTGAGAAGAAACATAAACCCTCATTGCGACATTCATTAAAAGCGATGTCCCGTAACGCTGTAAATGAATGGGCATTTGGTCTTTTATTGATGGTGCTAATGTTATTTTGGCTACGTATTGCGTCTCTGATTCATGCGCTTTACCCAAGTCACATGGAATACTCCTTAGCTAATTTATGGCCATTCTTGATTATGGGTACCATAGTGGGCGCGGTTCTTACGGTCATTGTATTTTTCATAACGGCGTTCACACAGCCGATATTAATGGAACGCAGAGTTGATTTGGCAACAGCGGTATTAACCAGTATGAACGCTGTTTGGTTGAATAAAAGAGCAATGTTCTTTTGGGCATCAATTATCGTTTTCTCGGTGTTTTTAGGCTTCGTTACCTTTTTCTTTGCGTTCTTGTTCATTATGCCAATAATTGGCTATGCTAGCTGGCATGGCTACATTGATACAATTGAAGTAAAGAGAGAAAGGGGCTACGAATAAGCGCCTGCAACTTACTAAAAAAGACCACTCGAAGTGGTCTTTTTTTTGCCTTGATGTACTGCTTTCAAGGTTATTGGCAGGTTATCCGGTAGATTTGTTAGATATCCACATGGTTTGATACGGTTTTAGCACCAAGTCTTCGGTGTTAGGGTCTATCGGCTTTTCTCCAATCAGATCAAACCACAGACTATTTTCTATTAAGTTAATGTCTGAAAGCCTAACTTTCTTGGTCTTGTGAGATATGTTCGATATACAGAAAATACTTTGTTGACGGTCAGCGCTTTGACGCCAGTACCCAAATATTCGTCTACCGAGTTGCAGGGTAAATTGCGTTGCATTTGGATGAAAGGCTGCTTGTGAGCGACGAATTCGAATCAACATTGACAGGGACGAGAGAACTTTCGTGTGCATAGAATTGTCATTGTCTAAGTGAGTCACGAGTGATTTATAATCCCAGCGGTGCCTATTGATACCACGGTTTTGCCCGGTGTTTAATACTTTTTCTTCGTCGTTTGGGGTGCCCAATAATGAGTGGATATAAATACCGGGTATTCCTTCTAAACCCAGCATGATAGCGTGAGCACAAATAAAGCGCTGTAGTTGATACTTATCAGCACCTTCTAACGTGCCTTTTAGTGCATCAATTAATGCAATATTCAATTCATAAGGCTTTTGTTCACCGTTTTCAGTGGCTCGCCAAGACACTCGCCCGCCAAAGTTTTGCATACAATTGGCTAAGCTAGTGAGCTCTTCATCACTTAATAGGCCCTCGGCTGGCCTTAAACCAATACCATCATGAGAGGCAATAAAATTGAAATAGGTAGTCCCGTTCTGAGCCGGCGGCATACTCATCATCCAGCTTTTCAAATAACTGCAATCTCCGGTCACTAGCGTATTTAACAATAGGGGTGGAAGCGAGAAATTGTAAATAGCATGAGCTTCGTTAGCATTACCAAAATAAGTGAGGTTTTCTCTATTTGGTATGTTTGTTTCGGTAATAATGACAGTTTCTGGTTCAGCATGTTCAATCAGAGTTCGCAACAAACGAACAACTTCATGTGTTTGATGTAAATTAATCGACGGACTTCCCGCGACTTTCCATAAAAAGGCGATCGCATCGAGACGGAAAATCTTTGTTCCTTTATCGAGGTATAGACGGATAATATCCACAAACGTAAGCAACACTTTTGGATTTCTGAAATCAAAATCGACTTGATCGTGACTAAAAGTACACCAAACATGTTCGATACCACTTGCTGTTTCAACTTCCTTTAGTAAGTCTGATGTCCTGGGCCTGACGACCGCTTTCAAATCATCGCTTGGAGAGGCTGTAAAAAAGTAGTCTGAGCCGATACCATCTTTCGCAATAAAGTTCTGAAACCACTGACTTCTTGAAGAGCAATGATTAATCACCAGGTCCGTCATTAATCCATATTTATCCGCGATCTTTTCTATATCAGACCAATCCCCTAAGCTTTGATTAACTATTGAGTAGTCGATTACTGAAAAGCCATCATCTGAGCTGTAAGGAAAGAAGGGTAATATGTGCACATGACTGATAATCGAATCAGCATAGTCCTCAAGGAAACGTAAGAGGGTCTTCAAGGGTTTTTGTTGATAACCAAACTCGCTCGTGTCCATATTCTCGACGATACTGTCACCATAGGTGATCATTATGATGTCAGATTCATCCCAGCGATTTTTATGAGGCGTCGGATAGTGGCAATCTTCAGCTGATTGTATACCAATCTTTGAAATCAGTTCTGGGACAATCGTTGTAATATCACTGCTGTTTAGCACACCCTCATAAATCACTTCTAGGTGGTGTTTAACTTTCTCTTGTAAGTTAACAAAAACATCTGCCATATCGCGCTCCTTATGCTTTTTTACTGAACTCTTCAGAGTCGGCTTCGACAGCTTCTTTAAGTCTTTCCAATACATCTGGCTTGGCGCTTACTACTCGGTTCCAACTTGGAATAAATGGCGTTTCCATGGGGTTATCTAAGAAGCTTTGGCCTGCTTTCATGATATTTTGAGCGAACATTTCTACCGCTTTTTCTTCGCTATGAATGTCTAGTTTTAGTCCATTCATGATTGCATCGTTGTGATAGGTTTCTATAAAGTCTAAGGCAATTCGAAAGTAGGTTGCTTTTATTGTTCTGAAGGTTTCAGTATTGAATGTCGTGCCTTGTGTCGCTAATTTTCTAAACAATGCCTTAGTAATATCTATCGACATCTTCGATAGGCCACCATGTTCGTTGTTTAGTGACAAGTCTTGGTGCTTATGATCATAGGTTTTTGCAATATCCGCTTGGCAGAGCCTATTATGAGAATAGTTCCTATGCATTTCTGACAGCACACCTATTTCTAAGCCCCAATCGCTTGGAATTCTAATATCGTTAAGTACATCTCGGCGGAATGAAAACTCGCCAGCCAATGGATATCTGAAGCTATCCATAAACTCAAGATATTCATTTGAGCCTAGGGTAGTTTTTAGAGCACGGAGTAGTGGTGTGACTAATAGTCGAGAGACTCGGCCATTTACCTTGCCGTTAGCAACTCTGGCATAGAAACCTTTGCAAAACTCGTAATTAAACTGTGGGTTAGCAACCGGATAGATGAGTCTGGCGAGCAAAGAACGGTCATAAGTTAAAATGTCGCAATCATGCAAAGCAACGCTCTCTACTTTACCTGACGCTAGGATGTAGCCCATGCAGTACCAAACGTTCCTGCCTTTACCCAACTCCTTTGGTGCAAGCCCTAGTGCTTGTAGTTCCGCATCTAAAGCTTGAAGTCTTGGACCATCATTCCAAAGAATACGGTGATGCTGTGGTAGTTTTGCGAAAAAGTCGATGGCATAGCGATACTGGGCTTCGTCTGCTCGGTCTAAACCAATAACGATTTCAGACAAATAAGGAACGTCTTTAATATGCTCTATGGTAGCAGGTAATGCTTCGCCTTCAAGTTCGGAAAACAAAGAGGGTAAAATTAAGCCGAGTGGTCTTTTGCTAGAGAACTCTACTAATTCTGACTCTAGCTCATCTATAGAACGATCCTCTAGATTATGTAGTGTCGTTACAATCCCATTTTGATAAAAATCAGCCATGAGTTTCTCCTAGTTTATGATTAAATATTCCAATTATTTCGCAAAAAATACAGACTCTGGAATGAGCTGATCGAGCACTTCCGCCCAGCCCTCAGGGCCGTACTTATTGCTTGTATATAGTTTTACTGTGCGTTCTAGTGGTGGCGGAGGATTAACGGGTGACGCGATGCGAACCGCGGTATCTGCTACTTCCAGCATCGCAATGTCGTTCTTGCCATCACCAAGCGCGATTGTGCTAACAGTAATTTTGCGATGTTGGCGTTGATACTCTTTGAGTAACCACAATAGTGCGATACCTTTATTGTTGTCACCACAAATGTGCAAGAAGCGACCGCCTTTAAGAGGGTGGGCCCCCAGCTTGCGGACATGGGCAATGAACTTATCCATTTCCTCTTCGCTACCTTTCCATAACAAAGGCTCACCAAACTGCCTTTGCGCCGCTAAACTCCCATCTGCTTCTTCTAATCCTGTCACTTCCATTATGCGGCCAATACTCATGCTGGAAAATGCTTCAAATAAATGCCCAAATTCTGGTAACACTTTGTTAATCAAGCCTAACCAGTATTGCCGTTTTGAGCTAAAAGACTTCATCCAGTAGCCATCCTGCCAAACTGCGCCACGAGGTTTTTCAGGTAAAAAGTCTTTGTCTATGTATATTGCAGCTCCATTCTCTACGATAAATGGGCCCTTTATACCGAGCCTCTTTCTAAGGGAGATCAGCTCAGCAAACGTTTTGCTCGTGTTTGGAATGATGGGAATACCGTGATTCAAAAGGCGCGTCATGCATGCAACTGCTGCCTCGTGTTCGTAGGTATAATGGTCTAACAGAGTGCCATCGAGATCGGTAAAAACGAGCACTTGTCGCTGATATTTCGTAATTAAATCACTTTGCATTGTGAGCGCTTTTGGTAATTGTTCGTTCATTGTCTAACTCAAATATCCAGTCACTGATGAACTCCAGTGTACACAAACTATGCTCAGTTAGTCTCTGATAATATTGAATAAACTCTGCAATCTCTTTATCGCTCATGATCTCTGCTTTGTTTCCGACCTTTTGCAATAGTTTGTGTTCTTGCTGGCAACGCCATTTATAAACGCTGTCAAAAGAAGGCGCTTTTAAAAATATCCATTTATCCATATAACGATAAAGTGGCATGTAGTCGTTTTTTAACTTTCTGTTCACGTAATTACGCCATTCACCAGTCTGGTCTGAATACTTTTCTAGGTCGTTAAGCGGTGTCGACAGTTGCTCATTGGCTTGTGACGGTACTCCCCAGCACCAACCTTCAAAGATAACGACACCAATTTGTTCAAGAATTTTGGTATGTAAGGTTGTAGCACTGCGATCATCAATAGATTTATCGAAACGTGGGATAAGGGAGGGACTTCCTTGCTTCAGCGAATGCAGCACGCTTGCAATTAATTGCGTATCGTGAGTACCGGGTACCCCCCTTGTTGATAACAAAGGATGGATATCATCGGCTAGAGTCTGACGTTCAGATTTCTTCAAATAGAAATCATCTAACGACAGCACAAGACAAGATTTCTCATACACGTTTTCCAATATATATTGGATTAAACCGCTCATGGTTGATTTTCCAGAACCTTGGCAGCCATTTACGCCAATAAATACTGTTCTCTTTGCCTTGTTATGGTGCAGCGATATCTCTTCGATTAGCGGAGTGAACCAACTTAGTGCAGTGTCCAAATAAGTCTTTGGCAATGATTCTTGCTCAATAAATTGATTGATGCATTCTTCGAGTTTTAGCATTTTTACCTTAAGATTCTTATTAAATAGGGCATTGAACACATCTCAGTGAAAAAAAAGCTGCTAATATTAATTGCTTTTTGCTCAAATGATGGACAATGAGTGCCTCTATTTAACATGATAATGTCTTATACTTTGGGTCTATGTGTTCTGTATAACAAGCTTTATGCCAATACATAAAGCATAGACTCCCAAAACAGGTAATTATTTCTTTTTAGCAGTAAAAACTGAACGAGTAGGGGCGGGATATCCTTCAATGGTTAAACTAGCATCATTAGGATCTAAAAAATCAGCTAAAGAATGGTTCGTCATCCACTCTGTGGCTCTTTGTTCTTCACATGTTGTAATTGACTCATCAACTAACTGTATATCGATAAATCCAACTCGCTCTAACCATTGTTTGAGCGCTAAGTTACTGGGTAAAAACCATACATTTCGCATTTGTGCGTAGCGTTCACCTGGCATTAGCACTGTGTCGATATCACCATCAACAACAATTGTTTCTAATACCAGTTGTCCTCCTGACCTAAGTTGGTTTTTTAATTGATATAAAAACTCAATGGGATCACGCCTGTGATACAACACTCCCATCGAGAATACCGTATCAAAACGATTTTCAGATGGCATATCTTCAATACCTAGTGGGAGATAATGAATGGGAGAGTTAGAAAGGTATTTCTTAAAAATACTAAACTGATAAAAAAACAGTTCCGTGGGGTCTATACCAACAACCAGTTCCGCCTTTTCGCCGAGCATTCTGAACAGGTGGTAGCCACTCCCACATCCGACGTCCAACACTTTTCTTCCCTCGAGAGTTTCGATGTGCTGCACGACACGGTCCCATTTCCAGTCTGAACGCCATTCAGTGTCAATATCGATACCAAATAAAGAGAAAGGTCCTTTTCTCCACGGCATGAATTGTTTGAGTACGTTTTTGACATGAGATCGATGGCCTGAGCTCAAGGCTTCGTCTGCATCAAAGCTGACTGATGCCTTCAACTCGACAGAAGCAGGAGTGATATCAGGGAGTTGTTTTAATTGTTGTTGCCATTTTGTGCTATCACCGTGCCGGGCTGAATTTTCCCAAGCCTCTAATTGCGGCATCAGGTGCGCTATCCACGGTTCCATGTCTGTATTGATAAGCGCTTGGTACATAGCTGACTTCCAATTCATTCTAGTCCCCCTTAATTGCACAGAAAGAAGCGAAATTAAACTGTTGGTACCAGATACTCACGGCACTAAATCCTGCTGCTTTTAATCTATTTTCGTGTTCTGTGAATTCATCTAATATCATCACATTTTCCAAGGCTGTTCTTTTTTGCGCAATTTCTAACTCACTGTAGCCATTTTCACGCTTGAACTCATGGTGACAGTCGATAATTGCGCTATCAATTTTTGGGTGCCCGAGTTTTATTTTTTCTGACAATATTAATATACCACCGGGTACTAAGGCTTCATGAATCTTTTTCATGAGCGCATCACGTTTAGTTTTATCGATGAACTGTAAGGTGAAATTCATCACAATCACACTGGCTGGTTTGAAATCAATACATGCAATGTCATCTTTTATAATGTGAATAGGGGAGCCATAGTTATAGTTATTTACGTTACGTTGACAACGGGAGACCATAGCAGCGGAGTTATCAATACCGATAATCTCCAGACCAGTCTTATTGATTTGCTTTGCCATCGAGAGGCTTGCTGCACCGAGAGAGCAACCCAAATCATAAATATGCGTATTGTCCTGAGCAAAAATAGCGCTCAGTTTGCCTATACCATCTATGATATTTTTATAGCCCGGAACTGAGCGGGCTATCATATCAGGGAAGACATCAGCTACTTGGTCATTGAATGAAAAATCTCTTACTTCCTCTTGCTTGCTACTGTATATTCTATCTTTGTTGTCGCTAGGTGTATTTTTAGCCATGGTATCTCAGTTATGGAACAAGCAATATGATCATTAATAATCGAGTTGCTGTTAGGAAATGTCGTCACTTTTGAAGCAATGCAGCACGTAAGTTGGTAGTATATAAAAAACTACCGCTCTATAAAAATAATAATGATAAATATAATCTCGGGAAATGGTAAATGTACAAGTTTTTGATTGCTGATGATCACCCTTTGTTTAGAGAGGCGTTGAAGGGCTCTCTTTCTTCCTGTTATGACAGTGTCAGCTTTTTTGAATCAGATTCACTAGACACGACAATAGAAGTGCTTCGAAAAGGGAGAAAGATTGATTTAATCATCCTCGATCTGAATATGCCAGGTTGTGATAATTTTTACGGTTTACTTCGAGTGAAGCAATCTTACCCAGACATTCCAGTGGTTGTGTTATCCGCGAGTGATTCAACAGAAACTATCGCTCAGGTTATGGAGTTTGGTGCCAATGCTTTTATTCCAAAAACCACACCAACATCCGATATCAAAAAAGCGATAGACACCGTGCTTGCAGGTAGCAAATGGCTACCTAGTAACATCGAAGAAGCGTTAGTTCATGTAGATAGTGAAGCGAAAAGCATTGCTAATAGGTTGCGAGAGTTAACACCGAAGCAATTCAAAGTCTTAAAGCTCGTGAAAGACGGCATGATGAATAAGCAAATAGCCGATGCACTTAACGTGACCGAAGCAACAGTGAAGGCGCACATCGGGGTGATATTTAAGAAACTAGATGTTAAAACGCGCACGCAGATAGTACTGGCTGTTGAAAAACTCAAGCTTGACTGACCTTATCACTCTCAGTTAAATACTTTTAGTTTGTCACTCTTAGTTTATTATCAAGGCAAGGCGATTCATGACCTCATATCCTGCGCAATATTCGCCTCTAGTCGATTTGCATCGACATTTGGACGGCAATATCCGCCCGCACATAATGTGGAATTTAGCCCAGCAAAATAAGATTGCACTGCCAGTTGATTCGCTTTCAGAATTAATCAAGCTTACTACCATCGAAGACCGAACCAGCGATCTCATGCAGTTTTTGCAGAAATTAGATTATGGGGTGTCTGTTTTAGCGAATATCGACGCATGCTATGAGGTTGCTTATGATAATGTTGAGTCGGCCAAAAGCGAAGGCTTAGATTATACTGAATTGCGTTTCTCGCCATATTTTATGGCGAATAAATTCAACCTCCCCATGAACGAAGTCGTCAACGCGGTGGTGCAAGGTGTAAAAGATGGCAATCGTGTCTTTGGCACAAATTATCAATTAATTGGCATACTCAGCCGTACATTTGGTGTGGAAGCGTGTCAACGAGAGTTAGATGCTATATTGTCACAGGTCTCTGAGTTCGTAGGGATTGATCTAGCGGGTGATGAACGAGGATACCCCGCAGCATTGTTTGAGAGTCACTTTAAACAAGCGCGAGACAGTGGACTCCATGTAACCGTGCATGCCGGTGAAGCCGCGGGGCCGGAGAGTGTATGGGATGCAATAAAATTACTCGGTGCTGAAAGAATCGGTCATGGCGTTGCCGTCGTCAATGATAATAAACTCATAGATTATATGCTAAAGCATAATATCGGCATTGAGTCGTGTCTGACCTCGAATTATCAGACTGGCACATGGACTCAATTATCGACACATCCATTGAAACAGTTCTTAGATTTGGGGCTGTCCGTGAGTTTAAATACAGACGATCCTGCGATTTCCAATATTACGATTCAAGATGAGTATAAGTTAGCTGAGCAGGTTTTAGCGTTAAATACTCATCAAATAGAAACGTTAAGGAAAAACGGCTATCGCCAAATTTTTAAAAAGTAATGTTTTCACGATGTAAAAAAAAGGCTACCTAACTAGGTAGCCTTCTCATTTGTTCTCCAGCGAACTAAGCAGCTTTCACCGCTTTGGTTGATTTGCGCTTAGCTGCCGGTTTCTTAACTTTTTTGCTGGTCGACATTAATAACTCTTGCGGATCAAAGTCATCCACGTTGATAGTTCTCAATCTGCCAGCTTCTGTTTCTATTAATAAATCAGCTTGTTCTTTATCAATAATACCGGCTTCAAGTGCGCGTTCAGCAACTAAGTCTAAGTTCGTCATCGGGAGCTTTTCACCTAACTCTTTGCATATCTTGTCGAAGATAGGTTCAACTTTCACGATATTGAGCAGCGTCTTCTCTAAATCACCAAACAAGTTACCTTCCTCTTGAGTCAAGTATTGACCATGACCCAGTCTGTCTCTGGTTTTATTTGGATGTTGTAATATATGCGCAATTTTGTGCTCTATATCATCAGATGGGGCAGAGTAGCGCTTACCAAACGGAAGAACCAGAGCTCTTAACGACACACCAATCACTTTATTAGGGAAATTACGCAGGAAGTCGTCTAAGGCTACTTCTAGCTTAGAAAGACAATCTTGCATCGCCCAATGGACAAAAGGTAAATCGTCATGGTTACGACCTTGCTCATCAAAGCGCTTAAGCACGGCAGAACCAAGATATAGATAACTTAGAATATCACCTAGTCGGGCTGACAGTCTTTCTCTTCGTTTTAAAGAACCACCTAAAACACCCATACTAACATCAGTGAGTAATGCTAGGTTTGCACTATATCCTTGCATACTTTTATAGTACTTCGCAGTTTCATCTTTGAATGGCGCAGAACTCAAACGGCCGCCGACCAAACTAAACCAGATAGAACGGAAGGTATTACTAACAGCAAAACGAATGTGCCCGAATACTGCTGAATCAAACGCTTCCAATTGTTCTTCTCTATCTTCCATTTGAGAGGCGTAGATCTCTTTCAATACGTAAGGGTGACAACGCATTGCGCCTTGGCCAAAGATCATCATATTTCGCGTCAGTATGTTTGCACCTTCAACGGTAATAGAAATAGGAACGCCTTGATATGCGCGGCCTAAGTAATTATTTGGACCTAAACAAATTCCCTTACCGCCATGAACGTCCATAGAGTCATTAACAATTTGACGCATTCTTTCAGTTAAGTGGTATTTACATATGGCAGAAATAACTGACGGCTTTTCGCCTAAGTCAACGCCCGCAGTAGACAGTGTTGTTACGGCATCCATCAGGTAGGCATTACCACCGATGCGACCTAACATCTCTTCAACACCCTCCATCTGACCAATTGGCATACGGAATTGTCGACGGATACGTGAGTAAGCGCCTGTTGAGAGTGCTAACGCTTTTGCACCACCAGCAGCGGATGATGGCAGGGTAATGCAGCGTCCAACTGATAAACACTCCATCAGCATACGCCAACCTTTACCAGCCATCGCTTCACCACCAATGATGTAACTCAGTGGTACAAAAATATCCTTTCCGCGCACCGGACCATTGTGAAATGGCACATTCAACGGGAAGTGACGACGACCACAATCGAGTCCTTTGGTATCTCTTGGAATCAATGCACAAGTAATACCCAGGTCCTTCGTTTCGCCGAGCAGACCCTCTGGATCCTTTAGTTTAAACGCTAACCCAATAACAGTAGCGACGGGGGCGAGTGTGATATAACGTTTTGAGAAAGTTAAACGCATCCCTAGCACTTCTTTACCGTCAAATTTCCCCTTGCAAACAATGCCTTCATCTGGAATTGCGCCTGCGTCAGAACCGGCTTCCGGACTTGTTAGAGCAAAACATGGGATTTCATCGCCGACAGCGAGGCGAGGGAGATAATGATCTTGCTGTTCTTTCGTACCATAGTGTTGAAGCAACTCACCCGGGCCGAGTGAATTTGGCACACCGACGGTGCTAGACAAAACAGCACTAACACCTGCTAATTTTTGTAATACTCTTGATTGTGCATAAGCAGAAAAGTCGAGACCGCCGTATTGCTTTTTAATGATCATGGCAAAGAATTTTTTGTCTTTCAAAAACTGCCAAATTTCATCAGATAGGTCAGCATCAACATGATTTATCTGCCATTCGTCAACCATATTGCAGACTTCTTCACAAGGTCCGTCAAGGAAAGCTTGCTCTTCTGCACTTAGTCGAGGCTGACTGATAGCATGAAATTTCTGCCAGTCTGGCTTACCGCTGAAAATGTCTCCGTCCCACCAAACAGTGCCGGCATCGATAGCCTCTTGTTCAGTCGTCGACATTTCAGGCATCACACTTTTGTAGAAAGCCAATAACTTTTTGGTGATAAATTCTTTACGCCAAGGTGCGTAACTTAGCGGAATAGCCACTACCGCAAATGCTATCCAACCAAAAATACCGACGCCATCAGCGACAGTACCCACAACCATCGCGACGGTGACCGCAACTAAGGTTGTTTGAGGAGAAGTTTGTTTATACGCCGTGGCGCCATAAACACTAAGTACAATAAGTAACCACAATAATTCGTTCATCTTTGCTCCCGCAGGTCTGACCAGATTAGGTAACGGTATTACTTGAGGACAAAAAGATCAAGTAAAACGGTACAAAAGAGGAGGCTTATCCTCACAAGATTGTTTACGTATTATACAGGATTTAGATGTTATTGTTTTGTATATGAAGAAAGCTGGATATCGCCTTGTTCTTCACCTTCTTTAAACTGTTGTAATCGTACGAGAACAAAGTCGAGGGAAGGGGCAAACCATGCATAGGTTTGGCGCTTATTTGAATCTCTATTGACCTTAACCTTGATTGCCTCAAGTTGACCAAAAGGTAAATCTACCGTTTCTGTTTTTACAACTTCTATAGAGTAACTGCGTTTTTCACCACGGTAATTTAGAAATTTGTAATCGAATTGATTTTTTCCTGAAGCGAGTTGGCGTGAAATATCAATTCTGAAAAGTTGATTGTCATATTCGCCTTCCCATTTGAGCGTTTCACTTTTATTAATTTTTATCTCTTGTTTTTTCTTATCGAAAACAACCTTTAAGGATTTGTTAGGCCCCGTTCCTTTGCGAGCAAATTCGTATTTGGTCGGTGTAATAATACCTGCATTATAATTGAAAAAGCTCGTTTCATAGCGTTTGTCTGAAAGAAAGAAACGAGATACTTTAGATTGATAATCTAATTTATATGTTGATGACGCTACAAGAGACAGCGACAAACTGGCAGTACCAATTTTTTTGTCATGCCGTAAGGCATCGTATTTAGCGATAAATGGGGGAGGTAGGGAGACTTCAGATTCTGACTGAGCTAGCGCGGGCGGAGAATATCCGCCAGCAATGAGAGCGATGAATCCGACTAACTTCATTGTTCTAGTTAATGTGCCTAGTCCTTTGACCCATTTAATCGCTTGCATAACCTTGCTCCGAGAGTAATTCGTCATCTAAATACGCTTTATATTCTGCCAGCTTAACACGCTCAGCACACAACCAGCTAACAACAAGTGGATAAATATCATGCTCTTGCACCAACACTCTCTGTGCCAACTCGTCAGCAGTGTCGTCTTCGAACACCGGCACCTTTGCTTGTAATATAACGGGGCCACCATCAAGTTCTGGAGTGACAAAGTGCACAGAAGTCCCGTGTTCCTCGTCGCCGGCATCGATTGCTCGTTGATGTGTATTTAGTCCTGGGTACTTCGGCAACAAAGATGGATGAATGTTCAATAATTTGCCCAAATACTTATTTACGAACTGCGTACTCAAAATACGCATGAAACCAGCGAGTACAATAACATCTGCGTGCGAAGTATCTATTTCGGCACTGAGGGCGATGTCAAATGCTTCTCTTGTATCAAATTGCGTGTGATCAACACAGACACCTTTAATGCCAGCTTGTTCTGCACGGTTTAGAACACCTGCACCGGGAATATTACTGATAACTTTGCACACTTCGCCAGATATTTTTTGATTAACGCATGCATCGATAATTACCTGAGCATTTGAACCGCCACCAGAAGCAATAATGACTATTTGCTTTTTGGCGGCGACAGTTGTTTGCGACTGAGACTGTTTGGTAGTGGCTGTCATTATTAATTAATAACCACTTGTTCTTGGTCTTCTTGGCGTTGCTTAATGTCACCGATTATCCATGCATTTTCACCAAGGTCGTTAAAAGCATCACTGATAGCTTGGGCATCTTTTTCTTCAACGGCCAATATCAAACCGACACCGCAGTTAAACGTACGATACATTTCATGAGTCGTGACATTGCCTTTCTCTTGAAGTAGTTCAAAAATCGCCGGCCATTGCCAAGAAGAACCATCGATTACGGCCTGCATATTATCAGGGAGCACACGAGGTATATTTTCCCAAAAGCCGCCACCAGTAATATGGGAAATCGCGTTTACCTTAAATGATTCCAATACGTTTAATACAGATTTTACATAGATTCTAGTCGGTTCTAATAGATGGTCAGAAATCGTTTTTTCATTTAAGTTGGCCGACAAGTCGAGTTGACTGACTTCAATGATTTTTCGTATTAGCGAGTAGCCATTTGAATGTGGACCGGAAGAGGCGAGTGCAATCAGCTTGTTACCCGTGGCAACATTGTTACCATCAATGACATCTTCAGCTTCTACGACACCCACACAAAAACCGGCAACATCATAATCTTCGCCATCATACATGCCTGGCATCTCTGCAGTTTCGCCACCAATGAGTGCGCAACCAGCTAGTTGGCAACCTTCTCCAATGCCCGTGACAACACGCGTCGCAGTATCAACATCAAGCTTGCCTGTTGCATAATAATCTAGGAAGAAAAGCGGCTCTGCGCCTTGAACGATCAGGTCATTTACGCACATCGCGACTAGGTCAATACCAATGCCATCGTGCTTATTTTCATCCATTGCAAGACGAAGTTTAGTGCCAACACCATCTGTACCAGACACGAGTAAAGGTTGTTTATATTTTGTAGGCAGCGAACAAAGCGCGCCGAAACCACCCAAACCACCTTTAACTTCTGGACGATGTGTTTTTTTCGTCACAGATTTAATTCTTTCTACTAACTGATTGCCAGCATCAATGTCTACACCAGCATCTTTATAACTAAGGGGTTTGTTTTGTTCAGCCACGCGCTTTCCTCTGAAAAATTTGAAGGCAGAATTTTAGCAGTTCATCGACATAAAAGGTATCAAAAAACAATGTGGAACAAATATCTGATGCAAAAAAGCATGAAATATCTCACAATAGCGGCTTAGATATGAATAGGAACAAACACTTTTGAATAAAACGCTGTTACTTTTTGCTGTTGCTTTATTGTTCACTTTCCCTGTGAGCAAGGTACACGCTCAGATTGATCACCTCAATGTGGGAGAAGTTGTGGTATCTGATCAATCTATTTACTCACAAAAACGCGCTGGTAAGAGAGCGTTTGAGCAAGTTGTCACTAAAATGAGTGGCGAAAGTACGAGCAACGAGAATATTACTGTTCGTCGTGCTGCCACAAACTTTGAACAATATTTGATCTCCAGTTCATACCGACAAGAAAAAGAAGCACTAATATACCGAGCTGAGTTTAACCAAGATAAAATTATTGACTTGTTACGATCTGAAGGGCTGAGAGTTTGGGGCAAACGCAGGCCATCAAGTTTGTTATGGATAGCCATTGAGGACGACACAACTAAAGATAAAAAGTTGTTGACCCAAACCACAGAAAGTGATCTCAAGACCTTATTGAATACCGCTGCATTTCAGCGCGGTATCGAAGTTGTATTTCCATTAGGTGATTTGAGCGATTCAATGAACGTGAGTACCAATGATGTTTGGGGTTTATATTCTTCAAGTATCTATAATCACTCAATTCGATACGGCACTAACTACGTCATTGGCGCAAAAATAGGCTTGGGTTTTGATGATTACAGCGCAAGTGAAAAATTCATTCTTAACTATTTTGTGACGGACGGTCAGTCTATAGAAACTGCGCAAGTTGCTGGTGATTCATTACCTGTGTTATTGGGCGAATTTATTAATCGCTACGCAGACGAACTGGGTTTGAAATATGCGGTGAGCTCAGATGATACGAACGAGACCTACGATATCGTATTAAAAGTATCCAACGTGAATAGTTTGCTAGATTACAGAACGGTATTAAGTATTCTTAGTTCTCTGACAATAACCAAGAGTGTGGAGTTAGTGGCGCAACAAAATGATGTGTCAGAATTTCACATCACAACAAACGTACCGGCTCTGCGTTTACGCTCCATATTAAAACTCGAAAACACTATCTACGAGGGAGACCCTGCTAGCGACGATGAGCAGAGTTTGACATATATCTGGCGAGGTAAATAGGTTTGCAGTTGAGTTTACCTGTCTCACTGAATGTTGATGAGACATTTGATTCTTTTTATTCCGCTGGTAATGATTTCGTTGTTGAGTATTTAAAACAGTTTTTATATTCCGAGAACGCAAGTTCAACCGTGATTTGCTATCTACACGGTAGTAGGGGCTTAGGCAAATCACATTTGCTATATGCGATGTGTCAACATGCCAATCAAATCGATCGCTCCGCGATGTATTTGGATATGTCGATCCTTGTGGAAATGCCAGTAGAAGTTGTAGCAGGGCTCACAGAATATCAACTTTTGTGTATCGATAACTTGCACATCATTGCTGGGGTTAGAGAGTGGGAAGTGGCGATTTTTGACCTCATTAATCAGTTTATCGAATTGGGAGGCAATCATCGCATTGTATTAGCCAGTGGATCTTCACCGATAAGCTCTGGCTTTGTCTTGCCAGATTTGGTCTCCAGACTCAGTTGGGGAGCCGTTTTTAAACTAGCTTCACGCAGTGAAGACGAGCTCTTAGCAATCATTTCGCTTAGGCTTAGTCTTCGTGGGCTTGATGCCAGTGACGAGTCTCTGCGATTCTTACTCAGCCGGGTAGGACGAGAATTAGGCAGTTTAATGGATATTCTCGATGAATTAGATAAAAAGTCACTACAAGAGCAGCGAAAAGTCACTATCCCATTCATTAAACAAGTGCTTAATGTTTAAATAATCGTGAGTTTACGCCATTCCTTTCTGTCTACTCTAAGGTAGGCCGCCCTTTATGAAGGTGTTGTGCTTCCAAAATGCTAGTTTCTTCAGGCCTTAACGGTATTTGTATGGCATTTTCACCTTGCTCAGACAAATCAATATTATCAAACCAGCCAATACCTGAACGCAATAGCAGGGGAGCGGGTAATTCGTTATCCTGAATATCACGGATGTTGCCAATTTGCGGCAATATTTGGCTGACCGTATATCTAGCACGCGCTTGCACTTTAGGGTCATTAAACCTATCCCGTTGCCCCCAAGTCACCAGCAGATTATTATTATTAACAGTATTCAAAATGCCCAAATCAGCTGAAGCGCCTAAGCGATATTGCATCATAAAGCGTTCAAACAATGTTGCGTAATCTTCGCGCTCGTTGAGGTAGGAATAATAGGATGACGCGCTATCAGGCGAGAAGAAGCTTTGGATGTCATCTGCAGCGTAGTTCCTTTGAGTTGCACTTGCTGTATCGCCAGCGAAACTCACTTGTGCCAAGCCTTTCATTTGGGATGAGGCTAAAGGAAAGTTTGCAATCATTTCGTCGGATTTCGCGCCGTTGTTGTTGAAGTATGAGCGAGGATCATCGCTATCACGTAAAGTCGACCAAACGATATATGGGAAAAAATCATTGGCGTGAGCGAGTTCGTGATACATGAGCCATGAAATATCAGCTTCTAATACGTCAAAAGAACGCGACTCTCTTGCCGCGATCGGATATTGTCTGCCTGGCATATAAGCTTCGTTGTCCTTTACATATCGCCAAAATATTCGAAAAGACAAATCGGAGCTGAAGCCGCTCCGGTAGTCTGGCGCTTCATTTAAGGTATCTCTCTCTTCTGGGGTAACCCAAAAATTATCGGCATCTAAGTAAATCGCGCCCGTAGCAGTCCAATAAAATGAAGGTCTCACGTCGTAAGAAATGACAACCGCTGTCACTCCTCTTAACAGTTGCAACATATCGGGCCCTGCAAGTGACTGCTCTAAGTATTGCTTAAAGCGTTCGCCCATCCAATCGTGTGAAACCAGGGTGCGGTCCAGCACGTCCTGTATCGAAGGTGTATCGGTTTGCTGACCCAATAGAGGGAGTGTACCGAAGGTACAGGTACTGCTTAACGTATTCGTGTAAACACAACTTTCAAGTGCAGACTTGTATGGACTGTCGGGGTTAAATGCTCTGATATCTTGTGTCGTGATAATATTATTTGATGGAAAATAAGCGTCATCCGAGATGATTGCATCAGCAATCGTAATAAAAGTAAGGTCTGTTGCTTCGCTACCATCAGCAAAACTGACTTGTGCTTCAAACTGTAATATTTCATCCCGATTTACCGTGGGAATATCAAATGTCAGGAGGTTTGCTTGGGATTCTCCTACTGCCATATTGAGAACCGCAGAGCCGGCTAGCTGATTCCATTCGACTGTCGCTGTACTGATATCGTGACTTAAAGAGCCGACTCGAATCGATACCTTGCCTCGTTCTGTCACAGTATGGTCTAAGCGAATATTCGCATTCGCAACCTCGGCACTCGCTGCCGTAAAATCGTAAGACAACGCCTGTGTTCCAGATGTGGTATTTACAGTTACATCAATTGCATAATCACCTGCGACTGGAACATCGAAACCAATCGTGCGTGACTGTGTAGCTAGAATACTTAAGGAAGGGCCTGCTGTTTGTTCCCAATTAACCGAATTGATTCGGCTACCATCGTTCGTGATCACGGCAAAACCATAAGAGCCGCCCTCTGAAAACGATTGATCGCCATACAATTCGACATTGTTAACGGTAAGGATAGGATCTATGGAACCAACACTCTCTGTCATTTCAGGTGGTGGCAAAGGACTTCGACCAGAGCTTTGACCGTCATTAGAAGAGCCACCGCAAGCGCTGAGCGTGATGGCAATAGCAACAACAAAAGGAGTCGACTTAATCATCTGGTTTTCCCTCAAAAAATGTTTTCTCTTCTTCCATTACGGTTTTCAGTTTTGGTAAGCCTGTTCCGAGTTCCTGACCTCGTAATCTAGCAAACGCGCTACAGCCAACGAACATGCCTGTTGCGAAGATCAGTTCTATAATGGCATACAACATTTGTGTTGGTTCAGCATATATGACCGTAATACTGTGTAAAAAGTACAGCAGGACAATAAAACTTGCCCAAGCATGAGTGTAAGGTTTTCCTTGCACTACTCCATAAAAAGGTAGTAGCAATGGGAGAATGTAAATTAGAAACTTGAATAAAATTGAGTATTCCGCATTCATTGGTAAGAAGAAATACCAGATGCACATCCAGGCTAAGAGACCAATATGACTTACAAGCGCTAATATTCGAAGATTTTTAACTTTTGCCGACATTGGCACGGATGTTTGGGCCTGTGATTCGCTTGTGTTCGAAGCAGGTGATGATGAACTCATGAATTATTCCTAGATTTTATGGCATGTTGTGCCAGTCTTTTACCAAAAGCAATGGCGATTGATTTTTCGTCATTGCTGAGAGTGCTTTTACCATCTCGGCTCAGTGCACTGGGCCCATAGGGCGTTCCACCGTCGCTTGTTTGATGTAATCCTGGCTCTGCATAAGGTACGCCAATGATGGCCATTCCATGATGAAGCAGAGGCAGCATCATGCTCAACAAGGTCGACTCTTGTCCACCGTGCAAGCTTGAAGAGCTTGTAAAAACGCCAGCCGGTTTATCGATGAGAGCACCTTTCAACCAAAGGCTCGATGTTGTATCAAGAAAGTGCTTCATTGCAGCCGCCATATTGCCAAAATGAGTTGGACTGCCCAATGCGAGGGCGTGGCATTGGATTAAATCTTCATGTGTGACGTAGGGCGCGCCGCTCTCTGGTACTGAGTCCTCAACAGCTTCTATTGTTGCTGATACGCGGGGTACGGTGCGTAGGCACACATCAGCGCCTGCTTTCTCAGCGCCTAGCATTATTGACTCAGCCAGGGCTTTGGTGATGCCGTGTTGGCTGTAATACAAAACCAATACATTTGCTTTATTCATAGATGCATTATTACTCTTTGCTAAATGGAATGACTCTTTGCTTGATGAAATACTTACGCGTATTACCCATAAATAGATGCCTTTTTAGACAGTCTATTGTGTTTTGGCAATGCACTGTACAATATTTTCTAAGGGGCGACCGATTGCAGCATCTTTATCATTGCTTAGGATCGGGCGTTCAAGCAGTTTGGGATATTTTGCTATGGCTTCAAATATTTGTTGATTCTCTGAATCTTTGCTTAAGCCAGCCTCTTTAAATTCTTTTTCTTTGGTGCGAATCATGTCGATAGCATTATCAATGTTGAGTGCGTTAAATAGCGTCTTGATTTCTTCCAAGGTAAGTGGAACCTTTAGGTATTCTCTGATGTCTACTTCTAAGCCTGTTTGGCTTATATAATCTACTGCTTGCCGACTTTTGCTACATCTAGGGTTGTGAAGTAGTGTAAAATTAGCCATATTAACGGATTTCCTATTGTGTCTAATTGACGTTCAAAAAATAAAAAGCCTTAAGTTAATCTTACGGTATGCGTCAGGCTTTGAGCGATATTTATAAGACGTAAAATACCATTAAACGTTTGGGAGTTACCATTGAAAAAAGTGTTTTTGTATGTGTTTGTTGGCATGCTGTCGTTATCTATTGGCGTGGCATATCAAATATACAGTCAAACCGACTTCTCTACTTTAGAGGGTAAAAGCTATACCTTTAAGGAACTTCAAGGCAAATGGCTGGTGATCAATTATTTTGCCGAATGGTGTGCCCCGTGTTTACGAGAAATTCCTGAACTCAATGAGTTTCACCACACAATGCAAGAGCAGGGTGATGTGGTGCTATTTGGTGTTAGTTATGATGCAATCCAAGACCATGAATTGTCCTTGCTAGCCGAAAAGTATGATATTCAGTTTCCATTGATCAATGAACTTGATACAGCTATGCCTTTTGACCCCCCTAAGTATTTGCCAGCTACTTACCTTATTAGACCGGATGGGACTCTAGCGGGGCAATTGCTCGGAGAACAATCCCAGCAGTCATTGCTAGAAGCGATTCAAGCAAAGTAGCCCGTCTAATCCTCAGTAGACCTCCACTGGCTTATAATCTCTCTAAGGTTTCCATACGATTGCGGAACTGCTGGATTCTCGCTTTAATTCTTTGTTTCTCTAAGTAATCTTCACCCGTTTCGTTATAAGCGAAATTGAGTTCATCTATTGCTTGCGGGTATGCCAATACAAGGCTAAAACGTTCGGCGCTCGCTTTGTACATTTCCCTTTTTTGACCCGTTCCAGTATAGGCATCAATAAGCAAGGTGTACGATAAGTAGTGTTCTGGATCGACTAGTAGTATATCTCGTAAAATTTGAATAGCCGGCGCAAACTGCTGGTCTTTTATCATTGCATTTGCAAGGTTCAACGCGAGTACCTTATTCTGTGGCTTGAAAGACCAAATCGGCTTAAGCAACTCGATTGCCTTCTTAGGCATATTTCGTTGAATATAAACGTCAGTCATGGCATCCAGATAAAATAAATTTTCTGGTTGATTGGCCAGCAACTCACTCAATATTTGATAAGCTGATGCATACTGTTCAGCTTCGAAATAGGATAATGCTAAGCCATATAGCGCAGCTTCTCTTATGACATATTGTTGATTTTGAAGTTGATAAGCAAAATAACTAATATTACGTTGTGGATTGCCCTCATATCTAGCGATAACACGCGCCTTAGCTAATTGAAATTGAAGGCTGGGAGGAACAGAACGACTGCCATAGGTCGCTGCTCTTGCACGCGTTTCAGAAATTCGATTCTCTGGCACTGGGTGAGTACGCAAGAATTCTAGTTCCTTACTGCTACCTCTGTTTTGCACTGCTAATTTACCAAAGAATGCAGGGGCACCCTGAGGGTCAAAGCCAGCTCTTGCAAGCATTGCGATGCCAATATTGTCGGCTTCTTGTTCCATGTTTCGAGTATAGTTTATTCGACTCTGTGCAGCACCTGCATTTCCCGCACTGATTGCTGCAACACCGGCTTCAGGATCTGCCATGGCTAATAATATTCCGCCAATCAGTGTCGCAATTTGCAATGGGGCGCTGCGTTTCTGCGCTTGGTTAGCCCGTGCTAAATGTCGTTGCGTTACGTGAGCCACTTCGTGGGCAAATACTGATGCTAGTTCACTTTCACTGTCTGCTTGAGTAATAAGGCCGCTATGAATGCCGACGTGGCCACCAAAGAATGCGAATGCATTTATTGTCGAATTATTGAGTGTAAAAAACGTAAATGGAAACTTTGCATTGTCAGCTTGAACAACAAGTTTGTTTCCCAAGTCTTGGATATATTCGTTTAAAACCGGGTCGTGAATGATAGGTGCTTGACCTCTCAATTGGCGCATAATGGCATTACCCACCAGGACTTCTTTATCAATCGTGAGAGTGTCTGAGGCAACAACGCCAATTTCAGGAAGCTTGTTTTTATCGCTATTAACACTCTGGCTGCTAGCAATAATTGGCAGCGAAAAGCAGGTAAGCACGATGAATAATTTACGAAAAGTAATATTGCGCATGAAAATAGTTTCAAATTCCTTTGTAGTTTCACAATGAAGAACGGTCTCATCTTCTTTAATACTCAGTATAGACCGATATAGTACAAGATAGTTTCAGTAAATCTGGTTTTCATACGAAACTAGGTTTACCATAAATGCATCAGAGCAATAAATCAAAATATAGGAATACTTTATTCATGTTCGGCGTTTTCGATAGATGGTACAAACGCAAGTTCTCAGACCCTAATGCGATGATGCTTTTGTTGTTGATTATCATATCAACAGTCGTATTGCTTGTCTGGGGTGGCATTTTAATGCCTGTTATTGTCGCTGCCATTATTGCTTATTTACTTGATTGGCCAGTAACTCGATTAAATAGACGCGGGATGAATAGAACCCTCGCTACAGCACTTACCCTAGTGGTGTTTATATTAGTGAGTATTTTGCTATTAGTCGGTCTTGTGCCCGTAATATCAAAACAGAGTGTCAATCTTGCTCAAGAATTACCCCTTATTTGGGATTCTGGTCAACGTTGGTTAACAAGTTTGCCAGAAAAGTACCCTGATTTAATTCAAGTTGATTACATAAAAAATACAATGGACAGCGTTAACGAACATCTTGTCGACTTGGGACAACAAGTCATCAGTGTATCGGTGAGTTCTATTGGTAACTTAGCAGCCTTGTTGATTTACATGATATTGGTACCCTTGATGGTATTCTTTATGTTGAAAGATAAGCAGATTTTTTTACAAAGCATTTCAAACATCTTACCAAAGGAACGCAGATTAATTACTCAAGTAGGTGAAGAAATGAATTTGCAAATTGCGAATTATATCCGCGGCAAAGTCATTGAAATCATTATTGTAGGTGGGGTCTCATCCGCAGCATTCGCTTTTATGGATTTACGCTATTCATTACTGCTTGGCGTGCTGGTTGGTTTCTCCGTTCTCATTCCTTATATTGGTGCGGCGGTAGTTACCATACCGGTGGCCATTGTTGCATTGTTTCAATTTGGGCTCAGTTCTGAATTCGGGTACCTGATGCTGGTGTATGCAATAATTCAAGCCTTAGATGGTAATTTACTTGTTCCTGTCTTGTTTTCTGAAGCCGTGAGTCTGCATCCACTTTATATCATCATAGCGGTGTTAGTCTTCGGTGGCATGTGGGGTTTTTGGGGCGTGTTTTTTGCAATCCCCTTAGCAACCTTGGTAAAGGCTGTGATCACGGCCTGGTCTACGCCAGTGCCAGAACAAGTTGATGAAGAAACGCCGTTAGCGTAATAAAAAAACGCGCTTTTTGTTTGGCGCGTTTCTCGATTATCGACTGCACTGGTCGTAGAAGACCAAGCACTAGTAGTTAAGCTAGTAAATCCAGTACCGCTTGGTGATGATCTTTCGTTTTAAACTTATTTAACACATGGCTAATTACGCCACTTTCATCGATAAGAAAACTCATACGATGTATCCCATCATACTCTTTACCCATGAATTTTTTGAGTCCCCAAACACCAAAGGCGTCGGCAACAGCATGATCTTCATCAGATAAGAGGGTGAAGTTTAGAGATTCTTTTTCTATAAATTTAGGTAGCCGTTTCACTGCATCAGGGCTGATGCCAAGTACAACCACGTTCTTGCTATCAAGCTCAGCTTTAACGTCACGTAAATTTTGGGCCTGAATGGTACAGCCAGGTGTCATTGCTTTCGGATAAAAGTACACCAATACTTTTTTACCTGAAAAGTCGTTTAGGCTGACATCTTCATTATCTTGGTTTTTAAGGACAAACTCGGGGGCTTTGTCACCAGCTTTCAATGTGTTCATTTTCTTCCTTAACTTCGTTATGGGTTACTTTACCTGACAGTCCCAAGGAGCACATCAGGGTTTTAACTTCGCTATCAAAAGCAATTAAATCGACTTCTTTGGGCGCACTTAGCACCATCTTACATTTTACAGACTGCTTATGCGTCGTCATGTCTGTAAAGGTCTTTTGCCTTAGGGCGCTGACAGATACTTTATTGTTCGCCAAAAACGTGGTGACTTTTTGAATCAAACCAGCAGTATCTTCGCCTGCAAATTCGAGATGGACTAGTTGTTCCAAATTCTGTTTTGCATGTCCGCTTGTACGCTTAATCATTGATAGAAGATCATGCTCAATACAGAGTGCTGATAAGGCCATTTCTAACTTCGTGATTGCAGATAAAGTACCTTCAACAATCATGGATAGTGAAAAGTCTTGGCCATAAATAGCGTGTCGGCTATCCAAAATGTTACAACATTTTTCGTGCACGCAAGCGCTTATTTCGCTCAAAATGCCGAGCTTGTCAGGACCTAAAATATTGACAATGACTTGATGTTTCATAGTGAATTTTTTTTGCAATAAAAGAGGCCGCAGAGTGTAGCATAGCTCTTTGCTGTGTCATATTTTTGGATGAAAATTAGACGATTAGAAGAAGAACAAAAAAAAGTACCCAGTATTACCTATATAAGCTTGTGTTTAAGGGCTTTGAACACTAACATGACGGGCAAGTTTTAAGGGGGAATAATGTTTAAAGGAAGTTATGTTGCCTTGGTCACTCCAATGCACGCTGACGGAAAAGTCGACCAACGCAGTTTGGAAGCCTTAGTAAAGTTTCATATCGACAATGGCACTCACGGCATCGTTGCTGTTGGCACCACGGGTGAAAGTGCGACATTGCCTTTTAACGAGCACATAGATGTTGTCAAAGACGTAGTCAAACTGGTAGATAAAAAAATACCCGTTATGGCAGGCAGTGGCGCAAACTCGACAGCTGAGGCTATCTTTTTAAGCGAACAAATGGCTGACACGGGTGTTGACGGTTTCTTAAGTGTCGTCCCTTATTATAACAAGCCTCAACAGGCTGGTATGGTTGCTCACTTTGAAGCAATCGCTGACGCGACAGATATTCCTTTGATGTTATATAATGTACCCGGCAGAACCGTAGCCGATATGCTGCCTGATACTGTTGCTCAACTCGCTGAACATAAAAACATAGTCGGTATTAAAGACGCAACTGGCGATTTACAAAGATATGCGACGACGAAAGCACTAGTCCCTGACGATTTCTTGTTCTTCAGTGGCGATGATGAAACTGGATGCAATTTCATGTGTGAGGGTGGTGACGGCGTTATATCGGTAACGGCTAATGTTGTTCCCCAAGCGATGAGCAAAATGTGTAATGCTGCATTGAAAGGGGACGTTGAAGCGGCGCAAATGATTAACAAAGATATCACGGAGCTGCATCGTCAGCTCTTTATCGAACCAAATCCAGTTATGCCCAAGTGGGCGTTGTATAAAATGGGTTTAATCGAAGACGCTTTTTTAAGACTTCCTATGGTATTGCCTGAACTTAATAGTAAAAATGCAATCGAAGAAGTCCTAAGCGCGTTGAAATTAATTTAGTTAGGTTTTTAATGAATAGTAAAGTCATAGGTTTAAGTTTGTTCGCCCTTGCTGTAAGCGGGTGTGCCAGCAAAGAAGAACGTCAAATAGCATCTGGTAGTTATCAGTATTTAGAAGCCTCACAACAAAAAGTGTTGGAAGTCCCTGCTGAGTTAGATACACCGCAGTTTTCCAGACGGTATGAGCTTCCTGAGCTAGGTGAAAATGCTGATCCAAGTCTGGTAGGCGAACGCCTAAAAGTTGTTTCACCAGCGTTAATATTGCCGCTTGTGGCTGGTTCACACGTCGAGGAAGGTTCAGAAGATGCGAAAGTATTGTTTGATCAGATAGATGATAGCGAACCATTGCAAAAAACCGTTTGGGATACTGTCCTGAAGTATCTCGAAAAAAATCAAATTGGCGTTGAAAGTTTCGAACCTGACAATCGCTTATTGGTCACTGATTGGGTTGTTGAGATGGTAGAAACTGAAAGTGCATGGTATGACTTTACAGATAGTTTTAAACCAGTCAGAAAGAAATTTAAGTTCACAATGAATGTGGCACCTCACGGAAGAACCGCTTCGTTAAAAAGTAATTTAATTGCTTACGAAGATCCGGAAGACAATAAAACACTCTCTCAGGTAGATGTGATAAGTAAAAGAAATGAAGAGTCAGCATTTTTGAATTCTGTGATAGCTGAGTATGACTTTGGTCTGCGTTTGGCTCGTACTCAAAGAATCGCCATGATTCGTCAAGGTTTTGATAGTAATATGGGCTTTAATGAAGACGGTGAACCCGCCATCATGGTTGATGCTGAATATGAAAATACATGGCCACGTCTGTTGCTCGTTTTGAGAAAAATGGGATTTGATGTAAAAGACTTAGACCAATCTACCGGTTTGTTGTTTGTTCAATACACTGGAGCTGAACAGTCATGGTGGGGCAACCTATTCGGTTCATCTGAAGGCTTACAAATTGAGAAAGAAGACTATCGTTTGAAGGTCAGTGATGTCGGTGAGAAAACGGCAGTCACTTTTATGAACGATGAAAGTGCACCTTTTGATACCAAATTAATTACAGAAGTGTTTGCACCGTTTAAAGAGTATATGGGCACTGAAAATTTAGATATTTAGGAATAGGGTAGATGCAAAAGAAAGATGAGTTGTACCGCGGGAAGGCTAAAACTGTATTCCTAACAGATAGTGATGACAAGTTGGTGTTGTTTTTTAGAAACGATACCTCTGCATTCGACGGTGAAAAAATTGAACAGCTTGAGCGTAAAGGTGAGGTGAACAACAAGTTCAATCACTACATTATGCAAAAATTAGAAGCTGCGGGTATTCAAACACAGGTCGAAGAATTACTTTCTGACGCAGAATGTTTGGTGAAAAAGCTCGATATGATACCGGTTGAGTGTGTCGTCAGAAATATCGCTGCCGGTTCAATGGTCAAGCGTTTGGGCGTAGAAGAGGGTTTGGTCCTTAGTCCTCCAACGTTTGAATTCTTCTTGAAGAATGATGCATTACACGACCCGATGGTGAACGATTATCATATTACCGCTTTTGGCTGGGCGACTCAGGACCAAATTGAGGAAATGAAACGACTGACTTTTGCTGTCAATAATGTGCTCAAACCATTATTTGAAGAAGGCGGTATGCTGCTGGTCGATTACAAACTAGAGTTTGGGCTCGACGCCGATGGCAACATCGTTTTAGGTGATGAGTTCACACCAGATGGTTGTCGTTTGTGGGATAAGGAAACGCGTAAAAAATTAGATAAGGATCGATTCCGTCAGGGTTTGGGTTCAGTTGTCGAATCATATATCGAAGTAGCAAAACGTATAGGTTTAGAGCTGTAAAACTATGCTAACATTTTTCATTTAAGAGTAGCTCAGGGCTACTCTTTTTGTTTCAAAACAGGAAATAAACATGTTTAAGAAAACGCTATTGGCTCTTTTTTCAATGACGCTTATGTCATGTGGTGATGCGACAAACGATGCAACAGCGGATACCGCTGCGACTGCAGAAGTCAGCCAATCACCAGGTGTCAATTCAGGGATAGTCGATAAAAGTCTTAGTTTAGACGAAGTTAAAGCGAATTTAGCGGCGGCAAATGTCAGATTTGGTGGTGCTAATATTGTTGTACACAGAGAGCTTAGTGAACTCAATTTACCTGGCCTTTACGAGGCATCCATTGATGGACAATCCCTTGTTGTAACTAGCGATGGAAAAACTGCAATTGTCGGTGATGTTTTCAGCTTATCTACAATGACGAACCTAACCCGATTGGAAAAACAAAAAGGTCAAGTCGTGCTTGCTGAACAAGAAATTGCGAAGTTGGATGAAAGCGACTTTGTGACTTATCCCGTCAGTGGAACAAAAGTCGGACAGCTATATGTGTTTTCTGATACGACCTGCGGTTATTGTAAAAAGCTGCACCTAGAAATTGAAAATTATCAACAAGCGGGTATTGAAGTTAAATATATACCTTATCCACGCAGTGCATTAATGGATGGTGAGCCAGCCTTTGAAAGAATGAAACAAGTCATGTGTGCTGAGGATAAAACAAAGGCGATGACAGAAATTAAAGCAGGTACTGATAATGGTGCATATGTGAAAGAGTCTTATCCTGACAGCTGTGTAGATAGCATCAGAAAAGGTCAGTTAGCAGGACGTAAAGTTGGATTAGAGGGAACCCCCCTCATGTACCTAGTTGGTGCTGACATCCAAATAATTCCTGGTTATCAAGCTTCAGAGAATGTTATTTCCTTATTTAAAAATAGCAGCAAATAAATTGTCTAAATAAAAAAGCCCGAGTGGACTTATCTCCTCTCGGGCTTTTTGTTATCTGCGCATAAATAAGAAGCTGGCTATGTAAATTGACCTAACCTTAGTAGAGCTTTATTTCGATATCAGATGTAGGTTTACAACAACAGGCTAGGATCTCATCGTCATCAATAAAGGCGAGGGGATCTGTTTGATATTCAACATCGCCTGAAATTAACTTTGTTCGACAAGCACCACAGTAACCTTCTCTGCAATGATAATGCACCTCTACTTTCTGCTTCTCTAAATGAACCAACAAGCTAGTGTCGTCTTCAATAATATATTGTGAGTCCGAGTGTTCTACTCGGACTTTGTACGTCCCTGATTCTTCAGACACCTTACAGTTCAAACGCCTCGAAGTCGTCTGATGCAACTTCACTGTCTATTTGGCCTACCAAGTAAGAGCTTATCTCAGTTTCCTGAGGTGCAACTTGGACGTTATCTGAATTCAAATAGTTATTCATCCATGGTAGCGGGTTACTTTTCACATCGAAAGGTTGCCCCATACCTATTGCTGCCATCCTATGGTTAGCAATATATTCTACATACTGGCTAAGAATCTCTTCATTTAGGCCTAACATTGAGCCATTCTTAAACAAATAGTGAGCCCATTCTTTTTCTTGTTGAACGGCTTTTAAGAAAATCTCTTTGGCTTCTTCGTGGCATTCTTCAGCGATTTCAGCCATTTCTGGATCATCTTTGCCTTTCGCCCACAAATTTAGAACGTGTTGAGTAGACGTTAGGTGGATATTCTCATCTCTGGCTATTAAGCGTATGATTTTTGAATTGCCTTCCATCAACTCTCGCTCGGCAAATGCAAAGGTACACGCGAAAGAAACATAAAAGCGGATAGCTTCAAGCGCATTCACAGAGTTCATGCATAGATATAGTTTCTTTTTCAGCTCGCGCATGGTGATACCAATTGTTTCACCATCCACTTCGTGTTCACCTTCACCTTTGGTTTGCCAAAGCTGTGTAGCAAAGATTAGATCGTCGTAGTACTTAGAAATATCAGTTGCTCTCTTCGCTATTTCTTCGTTTACCACGATATCATCAAAGATTTCACTCGGGTCAGTAAAAAGATTCCGCAATATGTGCGTGTAAGAACGAGAGTGAATAGTCTCAAAGAATGACCATGTTTCGACCCAAGTTTCTAATTCAGGAATAGAGATGATAGGTAAAAACGCAATGTTAGGGCTTCGGCCTTGAACTGAGTCCAACAAAGTTTGGTACTTTAAGTTCGAAGTGAAGATATGTTTCTCAGCATCAGTCAGCTTTTGAAAGTCCATTCTATCTTTACTTACATCAACCTCTTCTGGTCGCCAAAAGAAAGAAATTTGTTTTTCGATTAGCTTCTCAAAAATAGGGTGCTTTTGCTGGTCATAGCGAGCCACGTTTACCGGATTACCGAAAAACATTGGCTCTATCATTGTGTTATTACTTTCTTGATTAAAAGTCGTGTATTTCATTTTTATTTAGTCACTTATAGGATTAATCAATCAGGTTAAATTTTACATGCGCCGCCGGCACAATCGTCATCTTCTTCAATTACGACTTCTTGCACTGGCTTATCTACCGCCTCGGCAACGTAGGCCTTATCAGTACTGTCGGTAGCACCATCTCGGGTGTTATGGTAATACAAGGTTTTCACACCAAGCTTGTAGGTTGTTAATAGGTCTTTCAACAAGACTTTCATCGGTACCTTGTTTCCTTCGTACTTACTTGGGTCATAACTCGTATTAGCCGATATCGTTTGGTCGATAAATTTCTGCATGATGGCTACTAACTGCAAATATCCATCGTTAGATTTGATATCCCATAACAACTCGTAGTCATTCTTTAGATTTTGATAATCAGGAACAACCTGCTTCAAGACGCCGTCTTTACTAGCTTTTATACTAATATGACCGCGTGGTGGTTCAATACCGTTTGTTGCATTTGAAATCTGAGAAGAGGTTTCAGACGGCATTAGGGCTGAAAGAGTACTATTTCGTAAACCATGTTTTACGATATCTGCACGCAGAGTATCCCAATCGTAATGCAATGGTTCATTGCAGATACCATCCACATCTTTTTTGTAGGTGTCTACTGGCATTAAACCTTGTGAGTAGGTTGTCTCATTAAATTTAGGGCAAGCACCTTTTTCTTTCGCTAATTGCATAGACGCTTTTAGCAAATAATACTGCATTGCCTCAAATGTTCTGTGCACAAGGCCGTTGGCACTGTGGTCGCTATATTTCACACCATTCTTAGCGAGATAATAGGCAAAATTAATAACACCCACACCTAAAGTTCTTCGACCCATTGTTGCATTGTAAGCAGCTGGAACAGGGTAATCTTGGTAATCTAATAGACTGTCTAGCGCTCTTACTGCCAGATCCGATAGCTCTTCAAACTCATCTAAGCTCTTAATTTCACCGAGGTTAAAGGCAGAAAGAGTACAAAGCGCAATTTCACCTTCTTCATCGTTTACGTGCGATAAAGGTTTGGTTGGAAGGGCAATCTCTAAACATAAGTTACTCTGGCGAACAGGCGCAACTTTTGGATCAAATGGGCTGTGAGTATTACAGTGGTCAACGTTTTGCAAATATATACGACCTGTACTTGCACGCTCCTGCATAAACAAACTGAATAGTTCGATCGCTTTGATATGCTTTTTGCGAATGCTGTCATCAGCTTCATAAATAGCATACAAACGTTCAAATTCATCCTGGTCCGCAAAGAAAGCATCATATAAACCAGGCGTATCTGAAGGGCTGAACAAAGTGATGTAGTCATCCTTGATCATGCGGGTATACATTAACTTGTTAAATTGAACACCATAATCGAGGTGTCTAACGCGGTTCTCTTCTACGCCACGGTTATTCTTCAACACCAATAGTGATTCGACTTCCATATGCCACAGTGGATAGAACAAAGTTGCAGCACCACCACGAACACCACCTTGTGAACAACTTTTGACAGCTGTTTGGAAGTATTTGTAGAACGGAATACAACCAGTGTGGAATGCTTCACCGCCACGAATTGGGCTCCCTAAGGCTCTAATTCGACCAGCGTTTACACCGATACCGGCTCGTTGACTCACGTATTTTACGATAGCTGATGCAGTCGCATTGATTGAATCCAAGCTATCGCCTGCTTCGATGAGTACACAAGAGCTGAACTGACGAGTAGGGGTTCTTACACCAGCCATAATTGGCGTAGGTAGTGACAATTTAAAGGTAGATGCCGCATCGTAGAAGCGCTTGATATAATCCAAACGGCTTTCTTTCGGGTATTTCGCAAATAAACACGCAGCTACAAGTACATATAAAAACTGTGCACTTTCATAAATTTCGCCGCTAACGCGGTTTTGAACTAAATACTTTCCTTCAAGCTGCTTCACTGCGGCGTAGCTGAAGTTCATGTCTCGCCAATGATCGATGAAATCGTCCATTTGTTCAAATTCTTCTTTCGTGTAGTCGACCAGCAGATGATCGTCATATTTCTTCGCTGCAACCAATTTAGTGACATGGTCATACAGCGCTGGCGGCTCAAATTGGCCGTAAGCTTTTTTACGAAGATGGAAAATGGCCAGTCGAGCAGCAAGGTACTGATAATCAGGAGCATCAGTTGAAATGAGGTCGGCCGCTGATTTGATCATTGTCTCGTGAATTTCAGCTGACTTAATACCGTTATAAAACTGAATTTGTGCCTTTATTTCTACTTGAGATACTGAAACATCACTTAAGCCTTTTGCTGCCCATGTTACTACTTTGTGGATTTTGTCTAATTCGAGAGGTTCTTGAGTGCCATCTCTTTTTGTTACTAGCAGAGTGTTATTCATTTTTTATCGCTCTATGTGGTCGTCGCCGCTTGCGCTTAGCGTGTTTTAGTTCCCTTAATGCTTAATTCGCCGAATTCTTCTGACCTTAAGGTACTGTCAGGATTTGCTGAACGCTCTTATTGGGCGTCTTTGTGCATATTAAGAATGAGTGCCTAACTTGCCAAATTATGTATGACATTTGAGACTTATTAGATCACAGGTCGTAATTAAGTAAACACAAGATAGTGAGGTTTTGATGCTTATGCAACCCAATATATAGTGATTTTTACGTTTACTGACACTAGTTAATTTTAGGTTGGTATCTACTAACGTTGGGAACAAAACAAAACAAGGCTTATGTGTGTTGCAAGAAAAATTTAAAAATTAATTTTGAGCTAAATTAATTTAATCTAAAAAGCAGTTATTTATTCCTAATTGTTTTAATGAAAACACCTTATATAGTGTTGATTTTTCTATAACTCACTACATCTGGTGTTTACAGCGGTTTTTGACAATGAATGATGTAATTTACATCTACATTCTTCTTGCTGAGGTAATATTGTTGTTTCAATGGATCAAGGTGTAAGCCTGTTATGTCTTTAGATACCAAAGCACTATTTTCTATCCAACTAGTTAGTTCTGCAGGTCGAATGAATTTAGCATGGTCATGCGTCCCTTTGGGAACCAAGTTCAGCACGTACTCAGCGCCAATAATGGCCATTAACCAACTTTTTATATTGCGATTTAAGGTAGAAAAGAAAACATCTCCGCCAGGCTTGACCAGATTGGCACAAGCGTTCACAACTGAAGTAGGGTCAGGGACATGTTCGAGCATTTCTAAGCAGCAAACGACATCAAAATGACCGGGGTCCTGTTCGGCCTTTTGTTCAGCTGAACAATATTCATAGTGCACCTGCAAACCGGATTCCAAACCATGCAGTTTAGCGACTTCAAGCGAGTCTTTTGCTAAGTCTATTCCCGTGACTTCCGCACCCAGTTTCACCATAGCTTCAGATAGGATTCCGCCACCGCACCCTACGTCTATTGCTTTTTTTCCGAACAAGCCACCAGACTTTTCCTCTATAAAGGAAAGTCGAATGGGATTTATATCGTGAAGTGGCTTAAACTCGCCGTTTAAATCCCACCATTTTGACGCTAGTGCTGAAAATTTTTCAATTTCGTTGTTATCGACATTAACTGACGGCATGCCTTCCTCTTCTATTTATGCGATTTAAGGGCGTCTTCACGCGGGATTGCATAATTCATCAAATTTTATGTAATTATTATGACATAAATCTACATATTCAACAGTCTTAATGATAATATCTTGAGGCTGAATAAAGTGGGTTATAAAAATAACAAGTGAGTGCGTCGCAACAGATTAACGTTCATTTAGAGAATGAATAGCATCAGTTAGTGATTCCTCTACAAATAACAAAGGACAGTGCAGTTCATGACTGATAACGCTAAAGAAATCCTACCGATTAATATCGAAGATGAATTAAAAAACTCTTACCTCGATTACGCGATGAGCGTTATCGTTGGCCGAGCATTACCAGATGTAAGAGACGGTTTAAAACCTGTGCATCGCCGCGTTCTATTCGCGATGAACGAATTAAAGAACGATTATAACAAACCCTATAAGAAGTCTGCGCGTGTCGTAGGTGATGTTATAGGTAAATATCACCCTCATGGTGACTCCGCGGTGTACGACACTATCGTCCGTATGGCCCAACCTTTTTCATTGCGTTACATGCTTGTCGACGGTCAAGGAAACTTTGGTTCTGTTGATGGTGACTCAGCCGCGGCAATGCGTTACACCGAAATTAGAATGGCTAAAATCGCACACGAATTGTTGGCTGACCTTGAAAAAGAAACCGTCAATTTCGTTCCAAACTATGACGGCCAAGAACATATTCCCGAAGTTTTGCCAACGAAAGTACCTAATCTATTAGTAAACGGTTCCTCAGGTATTGCTGTTGGTATGGCAACCAACATTCCACCGCACAATTTAACCGAAGTGATTAATGGCTGTATCGAGCTCATCAATAATCCAGAACTCACTTTTGAAGAACTGCTCGATATTATCCCTGGTCCAGATTTCCCAACGGCTGCAATTATCAGTGGTCGTAAAGGCATCATCGACGCCTACAAGACAGGACGAGGAAAAATTTATCTTCGTGCACGAGCGGAAATTGAACAAGAAGACAATGGTAAAGAGACCATTATTGTTCATGAGATTCCGTATCAGGTAAACAAGGCTCGATTGATTGAAAAAATCGCAGAGCTAGTGAAAGAAAAACGTGTCGAAGGTATCTCAGCCTTACGGGATGAATCAGATAAAGACGGCATGCGCATCGTTATTGAAGTCAAACGTAATGAATCTGCGGAAGTCCTATTGAACCACTTATATGCCAACACGCAGTTGCAAACGGTGTTTGGTATCAACATGGTTGCCCTTGATAATACGCAGCCACGTGTATTTAATCTGAAAGATATTTTACAAAAGTTCATACTACACCGCCGTGAAGTCGTGACCCGTCGTACCGTTTTCGAATTGAAGAAGGCGCGTGACCGGGCACACATCCTTGAAGGTTTAGCAATTGCACTGGCAAATATCGACCCCATTATTGAGTTAATCAAGAAGTCGCAGAGCCCGTCTGACGCGAAAAAATCACTTATCGCTCAGGGGTGGGGCTTAGGTGATGTGGCTGAGATGCTAGCGAGAGCGGGCAACGATGCAGCTCGCCCAGATTGGTTAGCGCCAGAGTTTGGTATTCGAGATGGTCAATATTTCCTAACGGAAGAGCAGGCTCAGGCCATTCTTGACTTAAGACTGAATAAATTGACAGGTCTTGAGCATGATAAAATTCTTGAAGAATACAAAGCCTTGCTTGATATCATTGCAGAACTATTGCATATCCTTGCTAGTTCAGAGCGTTTGATGGAAGTTATTCGTGAAGAGCTTGAGGCTGTAAGAGAAGAGTTTGGTGACGAACGTCGTACCGAAATTACCGCAGCGAGTCATGACATCGATATTGAAGACTTAATAGAAAGAGAAGATGTTGTTGTTACATTGTCACGCGAAGGTTATGTCAAATATCAGAAGCTGTCTGATTATGAGGCGCAACGCCGTGGTGGTAAAGGTAAGTCGGCTACGAAGATGAAAGATGAAGATTTCATTGAGAAATTATTAGTCGCAAACACACATGACCATATCTTGTGCTTCTCAACGCGTGGACGTTTGTATTGGCTGAAAGTTTATCAATTGCCGCTTGCAAGTCGTAACGCAAGAGGAAGACCTATCGTTAATATTCTACCTCTTGAAGAGGGCGAACGTATTACAGCTATATTGCCTATCCAAGAATTTGAAGCGGGCAAATACGTTTTCATGGCAACAACCAATGGTACAGTGAAGAAAACCGAGTTAACTCAATATTCACGTCCGCGTGCTAACGGTATCATTGCGGTGAACCTGAATGACGGAAATGAGCTAATTGGCGTCGACTTAACTGATGGCAGCAGTGAAATCATGCTGTTCTCTGATGCGGGTAAAGTAGTCAGGTTCTCAGAAGACCAAGTTCGCCCTATGGGCCGAACTGCAACAGGTGTTCGCGGTATTCGTTTGATGGATAATGAGAAAGTCGTTTCACTCATCGTTCCTCAAGGGGAGGGTGACATCCTAACCGCCACTGAAAATGGTTTTGGTAAACGCACACCCATCGGTGAATATCCTGCTAAGAGCCGAGCGACTAAAGGGGTTGTTTCTATTAAAGTCTCTGAACGCAATGGTTTAGTTGTTGGCGCTATTCAAGTAGACGAAAGCAAAGAAATCATGTTGATCAGCGACCAAGGCACTCTAGTAAGAACGCGAGCGTCTGAAGTGTCTACAGTAGGCCGGAATACGCAAGGTGTACGTCTGATTAGAACTGCTGAGGATGAAACAGTGGTTGGCTTGCAACGTATCGACGAAATCGAAGATGAAGGTGTAGAGCTAGATGAAGATGGTAATCCCATTGTAGTCGAAACTGCAGATGCTGCTGAAGATGCAACCAATGCTGAAGGCACTGCAACACCGGATGACGCGCCTGACGCTGAATAGTGAATTGTTCGATAGCCGAATAATTTGAATTAGATAAGCGGCATGGTGCCGCTTATTTTTTTTGTGGAAAGTGAAAGTAGATGCAAAATATATTTAATTTTAGTGCCGGACCAGCGATGCTGCCAAAAGAAGTTATGCAGCAAGCGCAAGATGAAATGCTAAATTGGAGAGGATTAGGCACCTCAGTAATGGAGGTAAGCCACCGAGGCAAACCCTTTATAGAGGTAGCAGAAAAAGCAGAAGCCGATTTGCGAGAGCTTTTATCTATTCCATGTAATTACACTGTGTTGTTTATGCAAGGTGGTGGCCGAGGTCAGTTTTCAGCTGTACCGATGAATATTTCAAAACAAGGTGGTGTGAGCCAACATTTGTTAACTGGTCAATGGTCAGTCTCAGCTGAGGCTGAGGCGAGAAAATATACCAAAACTGAAATACTCGCTGAGTCGGCATTAGTCGATGGCAAAATCGTTGTGCCGGATCAAACGCTATGGTCCATATCTGATCAGGCTGATTATTTTCACTATTGTACCAACGAGACGGTTGATGGTGTGGAAATTGACTGGGTACCTAAATCGGGCAACGATGCCGTACCCATTGTGGCAGATATGTCTTCCAATATTTTATCTAAACCTCTTAACATTGAAGAATACGGCGTCATATATGCCGGAGCTCAAAAAAATATTGGTCCGTCGGGTTTAGCGTTGGTCATTGTACGAAACGATTTGATTGGCATCGAAAGAGAACAAACTCCTTCTATTTTCAATTACCAACTGCAGGCAAAAAGTGGTTCGATGTACAACACGCCTCCAACCTTTTCATGGTATTTAGCTGGGCTCGTATTCGAGTGGCTGAAAACCAAAGGGGGGTTAGCGAAGATGGCACAGAGGAACCAAGAGAAAAGTGAGCTTTTGTACCAGCAAATAGACAGCACTGGTTTTTATAAAAATAACGTCCATGAGAGCTTCCGTTCAAAAATGAATGTGACCTTTCAATTGCAAGACAGTAGCTTAGATGCGATGTTTTTGGAGCAAGCGGAGTCACATGGTTTAGTTGCGTTAAAAGGGCATCGAGCTGTAGGCGGTATGCGAGCAAGTATTTATAACGCTATGCCACTTGAGGGTGTTCAAGCATTAGCGGGTTTTATGAAAGAATTTGAAAGGAAACATGGATAAATGGAAAGTTTAACTTTAGAACCAATCAATGCAGTTGCAGGTGAAGTCAACGTACCAGGTTCAAAAAGTCTATCTAATCGTGCACTATTGCTAGCGGCAGTATCGACGGGTACAACGACACTCACTAACTTATTGGACAGTGACGATATACGACACATGCTTAATGCTCTATCTGCTCTTGGCGTGCAGTTTGATCTTAGTCCAGACAAAACGAAATGTACCGTGCAAGGCATGGGTGGTCGATTCTCGTGTGAAAAAGAGCTCTCTTTGTTCTTAGGGAACGCAGGCACAGCTATGAGGCCTCTTTGTGCGGCTTTAGCATTTTCAGATGTGAATGTTGAATTGACCGGTGAGCCGCGCATGGAAGAACGCCCTATTGGTGATTTAGTTGACCCACTAATCGCATCAGGCGCCCATATTACGTACTTAAAAGAAACTGGTTTTCCACCCTTAAAAATCCAAGGTCAAGCAATAGATGCTTCCCGTTTGGAGGTGGATGGTACAGTCTCCTCACAGTTTTTGACTGCATTACTTATGGCAGCTCCATTGCTCACCAATGATTTGGAAATAGTGATTAAAGGGGAATTAGTGTCGAAACCCTATATCGACATAACACTAAAAACGATGCAGGCGTTTGGTGTCAGTGTCGACAATAATGAATATAAGTCTTTCCACATTTCAGCAGACGCACAATATCAATCACCGGGTGAATTTTTAGTCGAGGGTGACGCTTCATCTGCTTCTTACTTTTTGGCGGCAGCGGCAATTAAAGGTGGCACGGTAAAAGTGACCGGAGTAGGAAAAGCTTCTATTCAGGGCGATGTTGCGTTTGCTGATGTACTTGAAAAGATGGGCGCGATAGTAGAGTGGGGCGATGATTTTATTCAAGTGACAGGTGCACCACTAAATGCTGTTGATATGGACATGAATCATATTCCTGATGCCGCCATGACTATTGCTACAACGGCGCTGTTTGCAAAAGGCACAACACGCATATCAAATGTGTATAACTGGCGAGTAAAGGAAACAGATAGATTGCACGCAATGGCAACTGAATTGAAAAAGGTGGGTGCTAGCGTCGTAGAAGGCCATGACTTTATCGAAGTCACTCCTCCTACAACTGGATTACAGCATGCTAGTATTGATACCTATAATGACCATCGCATGGCAATGTGTTTTAGCCTCTTGGCCCTAGGTGATGCTGGAATTACCATCAATGATCCAAAGTGTACGGCGAAAACCTTCCCGACTTACTTCCAGACGTTTAGCACCATCTCGAGATAACACGTACGTTTAAGTGAACTTTTTATGATATCGCTCAGTGCAATTACTATAAGGCATTGCACTGAGCTTCTATGCGCGTATAATTGCCGCGTTTTTTCGGCCATGCAGATACGGAGCAATTATGGATAAAGTCCCAGTAGTTACAGTCGATGGGCCAAGTGGCGCGGGCAAAGGAACGCTCAGTACCCTTATTGCCGAACATTATCATTGGCGATTCTTAGATAGCGGTGCTATCTATCGAGTGCTTGCAGTTGCAGCCACTCACCATGGTATTAGCCCGGACGATGAGCTTGGTATCGTGCCACTCGCGTCAAGCTTAGATGTGACTTTTGAAACGATTAACGGCCATACCAGAGTGATTCTGGAAGGCGAGGATGTGTCAGACGATATACGCACCGAGGACGTTGGTGCATTGGCATCAAAAGTCGCCGCATTACCAACCGTTAGAGAGGCCTTATTGCGTCGTCAACGAGCATTTGCTGAGGAGCCAGGTTTAGTTGCAGATGGTCGCGATATGGGCACGGTTGTTTTCCCAAATGCCGATGTGAAAATATTCCTAACAGCTAGCGCCGAAGCCAGAGCGCAAAGACGCTACGATCAGTTGAAAGACAAGGGCTTTGATGTTACACTTCCGCGCCTTTTATCTGACATAGAGGCTCGTGACAAGCGAGATTCGGGCAGATCTGTTGCTCCTTTGGTGGCAGCGAGTGATGCTTTAGTACTTGATTCTACTTCAATGAGTATTAAGCAAGTGCTTGATAAAGCAAAGGATTTCATCGATTCCAAATTGTTTGGTATTGATGTTTAAAGCAGTTGCCAGGACGACGACTGTATTATTAACAACCCCGTAATCCTATGGATGATATTACGGATTAAAAAAGACTATCAAATAAAATGACTGAAAATTTTGCAGAGCTTTTTGAAGAAAGCTTACTACAGCTAGAAACTCGCCCAGGCGCAATTGTGAAAGGTACAGTAGTATCTATCGATAAAGACATCGTTCTTGTTGACGCCGGCTTGAAATCAGAAAGCGCTATTCCAGTAGACCAATTCAAAGCAGCAGATGGTTCTCTTGAAATCGCCGTTGGTGATTCAGTAGACGTTGCTCTTGATGCAGTTGAAGATGGTTTCGGTGAAACTATCCTTTCTCGTGAGAAAGCTAAACGCCACGAAGCGTGGGTTGAACTTGAAAAAGCTTACGAAGAAAAAGAAACGATTAAAGGTATCATTAACGGTAAGGTTAAAGGCGGTTTTACAGTTGAAGTTAATACTGTACGTGCGTTCTTACCTGGTTCACTTGTTGATGTGCGTCCTGTTCGTGAAACAGTACACCTTGAAGGCAAAGAATTAGAATTTAAAGTTATTAAGCTTGATGCTAAGCGTAATAACGTTGTTGTTTCTCGTCGTGCGGTTATCGAAGCAGAGAGCAGCGCAGAACGTGACCAACTTCTTTCTAACTTGGAAGAAGGTGATGAAGTTAAGGGTATCGTTAAGAACTTAACTGATTACGGTGCGTTCGTAGATTTAGGTGGCGTAGATGGTCTTCTACACATCACAGATATGGCTTGGAAACGCGTTAAGCACCCAAGTGAAATTGTAAACGTTGGTGATGAAATCAACGTTAAAGTACTTAAGTTCGACAAAGAGAAATCACGTGTTTCTCTTGGTATGAAGCAAATGGGCAACGATCCATGGCAGGAAATTGCTAATCGTTACCCAGAAGGCGCTAAATTAAGCGGTGCTGTGACTAACCTAACTGACTACGGTTGTTTCGTAGAAATCGAAGACGGTGTTGAAGGTTTGGTTCACGTTTCTGAAATGGATTGGACTAACAAAAACATCCACCCATCTAAAGTTGTTAACTTAGGTGATGTTGTGGAAGTGATGGTTCTTGAAATTGACGAAGAACGTCGTCGTATCTCTCTAGGTCTTAAACAGTGCATCGACAACCCTTGGGAAACATTCGCTAAGTCACACGAAAAAGGTGACAAAGTGTCCGGTAAGATCAAGTCTATCACTGACTTCGGTATCTTTATCGGTCTTGACGGTGGCATCGACGGTCTTGTTCACTTATCTGACATTTCATGGCAGAAAACAGGTGAAGAAGCGGTTCGTGACTATAAGAAAGGCGATGAAATCTCAGCTGTTGTTCTTCAAGTTGACCCTGAGCGTGAGCGTATCTCTCTTGGCGTTAAGCAAATCGAAGAAGACCCATTCAATAAGTATCTGACAGATAACAAGAAAGGTGCTATTGTTAATGGAACAGTAATCGAGGCCGATGCTAAAGGTGTGTCAGTACAACTTGGTGAAGAAGTTGTTGGTTATATCCGCATTGGTGACCTTGCACGCGATAGAGTGGAAGATGCAAGTGAAGTAGCGAAGGTTGGAGATTCAATCGAAGCTAAGTTCATGGGCGTTGACCGTAAGAACCGTGTTGTAAACCTTTCTGTTAAAGCAAAAGATCAGGCTGATGAAAAAGAAGCTCTTGATCAAGTTAACAATCAAGGTGAAGACGCTGGTTTCGCTAACGCGATGGCAGAAGCATTTAAAGCTGCTAAAGGCGAGTAATGCAATTCGGAGCGGCAGTTCCTGTCGCTCCAATTTCTTCCCGGTTGCTTGACTTCATTCTTATATAGGAGATTTTTTTGTGACCAAATCAGAACTTATCGAACGTTTAGGCGAAAAAGCACAGCACCTTCAAGGTAAAGAGCTTGAACTCGCAATCAAAGAATTACTAGAGCAAATGGCACAGACCCTTCAACGCGGCGACCGTATTGAAATTAGAGGGTTTGGCAGTTTCTCATTACATTACCGTGCACCACGAACTGGCAGAAACCCAAAAACGGGTGAAACAGTTGAATTAACAGGTAAGCACGTACCACACTTCAAAGCAGGCAAAGAACTCAGAGACAGAGTTAATCTGTAATCAGGAAGACGGTTGAAAAGGGTGCATCGATGAAAGGAATAATCGTTTTTGTTGTCATAATTTTGCTGTTTATGTTTGCGATTGTCATTGGCTCTCAAAATACCCAAATTATTTCCGTTAATTACCTTATAGCAAAAGCCGAGATGAGAGTGGCTACCTTTATGGTCATTTCTTTGGCCATTGGTTTCGTTATTGGTTTCTTATTAATGCTTTTACGCTTCTTGGCGCTAAAGATGCAGAACAAATTGCTGCAGAGACGCATTAAGAAACTTTCAAAAGAAAATAGTTAAATGTTAGAGGCTCTCTTTCTTGCCTTACCAGTCGCCGTTGCTTATGGCTGGGTAATGGGCCGCAACAGCCTTCGTAAAGCACAACGTAAACAATCCTCGATATTATCTAAGCACTATTATAAAGGGCTGAATTTCTTGTTGTCCGACGAGCCAGATAAGGCAGTCGACACCTTAATGAAAATGATCAGTGTAAATAATGACACTGTTGAGACCCACATCGCGATGGGTAACTTTTTCCGGCATCGGGGCGAGTTAGACCGTGCTATTCGCGTGCATCAAAACTTAATTAGTCGTGACGAAATCAGCAGCAGGCAAGAAGCACTCGCACTTGTTGAGTTAGGGACTGATTATCTTATGGCTGGCTTTTTAGAACGTGCCGAAGGTGTTTTCTTGCAGTTGCTAGAGCAGACTCAGCATTTTGATCTTGCACAGCAAAAACTATTTAACATTTACCAAATTACCAAAGAGTGGAATAAGGCAATAGATTTAGCCAGTGCGAGTATACAAATAACGCCAAATGACAAACATTTGTACGTTTTGCTTTCACACTTCTACTGCGAACAAGCAAAATTATTGCTCGAAGACGAAAATGTCGATGAAGCTAGATCATTTTTGAAGAAAGCAATTGTAATCGATGGCAGCCAAGTCAGAGCGTGGTTAGACCTTGGGCGTTTGGCCTTAGAGTCTGGAAATTACAAAGAAGCGTTTAATTATTTATCTGAAATTCCTAAACGAGACCTAGATTGGTTGAGTGAGGCTGTTCCACTGTTAGAAGAGTGGGCAGCTAAAAGTGATGGCTGGGACGAATTAGATAAGCTTCTTGAACCCTACTGGCAAAAATGTGCGTCCTCATATATTGCTAAAGTAAACATTATTGCCAAACGTGGTGAAAATAATCTTGCGATTGATACCTTAAATACGCAATTACAGAAACACCCAACAATGCGCGGATTTAAAACGCTACTGAGTTTATATCAGGAAGACTTTAAGGAAAGTGAGCAAGCGCAAAGAAGCATTGAGCACCTGAAGTCTTTACTTGATAAACAAATCGGTCAACGACCTAAGTATCGTTGCCATAGTTGTGGTTTTTCCGGGCGTCAATTGCACTGGTTATGCCCTTCATGTAAAACATGGTCAAGTAATAAGCCTATAAAAGGGCTAGATGGAGAATAAAAAATGAAAATTAGAGACGCAAAAGTCATTGTTGCTCTAGATTTTGATGATGTCACTCTTGCCAATGACTTAATAGCAAAACTCGACCCTAATGCATGCCGTTTGAAGATAGGTAAAGAAATGTTTACCTACTTTGGCCCAGAGTGGGTAAAGCAAGTTATTGAGATGGGGTTTGATGTATTCTTAGATTTGAAATTTCATGATATTCCTAATACGGTGGCAAAAGCTTGTAAAGCGGCCGCATCACTGGGTGTGTGGATGGTGAATGTGCATGCTAGCGGCGGTGAGGTCATGATGAAAGCCGCGAAAGAAGCCTTGGATTCTGTGTCAGGCCGCCGCCCTTTACTAACGGCAGTGACGGTGCTGACAAGTATGGATCAAGAGCAGTTAGACGCCGTGATGGGTAATACGCCCATTCAAGAGCAGGTGAAAAAATTGGCTTTGTTGGCGCAAAATTGTGGTCTTGATGGAATAGTTTGTTCTGCACAGGAAGCAAAAGCGCTGCGCACCCTTGTTGATCCTAATTTTGCCCTAGTGACTCCAGGTATACGCCCAGAAGGCAGCGACAAAGGAGATCAAAAACGCATTGCCACGCCTAAAACTGCGATGGCTGATGGTGTCAGTTATTTGGTTATTGGTCGTCCAATTACTCAGTCAGATTCACCATTAGATAGTTTAGATGCTATCAATCAAAGCATAAGTGACTATTTAAGATGACAATTTGTTTTGAAGATCAGAGTTTGTTTTGAATAAGCATAAAAAAAGGAGCAGATAAGTCTGCTCCTTTTTTGTATTTCTTATGACCCAAAATTACAGCGCTAATGCTTCCGCTGCATTTTGATAGGTCAAGCCTAAACTGTCGCCTAAAGCATCGACAACGGCTTTATAAGTCACTATTCCTTTGTGTACGTTCAAACCATTCAACAAATGCGGGTCATCAAGCATCGCTTGCTTAGGTCCTTTGTTCGCCAGGGCTAAACCGAATGGAAGCGTGGCGTTGTTTAATGCCATGGTAGATGTTCTAGCAACACCGCCTGGCATGTTTGCTACGCAGTAATGAACGACATCATCAATAATATATACAGGATCTTGATGAGTCGTTGCCTTAGAGGTTTCAAAACAGCCACCTTGGTCAATAGCAACGTCAACTAGCACAGAGCCTGGCTTCATATTTTTGATATGCTCGCGCGTTAACAGCTTGGGTGCGGCAGCGCCGGGAACGAGAACTGCTCCAACAACTAAATCTGCTCGAGATGAATAATAGTCAATCGCATCAGAAGTTGAAAAGACAGTGGTGAGGCGACCTTCAAAAATATCATCAAGCTCTCGCAACCGATTTAAAGAGCGGTCTAAAATTGTGACATCTGCACCAAGTCCCATCGCCATTTTAGCAGCGTTAAGCCCAACAACGCCGCCACCTATTATTAATACTTTGCCTGGTGCAACGCCCGGCACGCCACCAAGCAGAGTGCCGCTTCCGCCATTGGCTTTTTCTAGGTAATGCGCACCCGCTTGAATAGACATTCTACCTGCAACTTCGCTCATTGGAGCAAGGAGTGGCAAAGTGCCGCGGTTGTCGGTGACAGTTTCATATGCGATGCAGGTAGCACCAGATTCAACTAATAATTGAGTCTGTACAGGGTCAGGTGCTAAGTGTAAGTAAGTGTAGAGAGTTTGGCCTTCACGCAACATTTTACACTCGTTAGGCTGAGGCTCTTTCACTTTAACAATCATATCTGCGGTGGCAAAGATTTCTTCTGGGGTTTCAATCATTGTTGCGCCAGCAGCTAGATATAAATCATCTGTAAAACCAATTGACGTGCCAGCATTCACTTGAACAAGGACAGCGTGCCCATTATTTGTGAACTCTTGCACTGCGGCAGGTGTTAAACCGACGCGGTATTCGTGATTCTTAATTTCCTTTGGTACACCTACAATCATCTTATTTACCTTAGCTAAAAAAATTCGATAGCAGTGTACTGTATTTTTTGAAAACAAAAATATCGAAGATTTTAACTTTCTGGTAGTATGTTTTGTACTTGGCAACAAAGGCGGTATAAAATGCTGGTTAAAACTCCCAAACATATTGATAGAATCGATAGAAAAATCCTGACAGAACTTCAAAATGATGGAAAGCTAGCTAACGTTGAATTGGCGAAGCGAGTAGGCTTAAGTCCAAGCCCCTGTTTAGAAAGAGTAAAGAGGCTAGAGCAGCAGGGGTATATTGTCGGTTATACAGCGAATGTCGATCCAGCAAAACTTGGGGCGGCAATGTTGGTGTTTGTCGAAATAACACTCTCAAAAACGTCGGTAGATATCTTTGCAGAATTTTCTGCGGCTGTACAGAGCCAGGATGATATTCAAGAATGTCATTTGGTGTCAGGCAATTTTGACTTCCTTTTGAAGGCAAGGGTTGCGGATATGTCCAGTTATCGAAAATTGTTGGGAGACACGTTATTGCGTTTGCCTGGTGTGAGTGAATCACGAACCTACGTCGTGATGGAAGAAGTGAAGCATACAAACAAGATAAAAATTAACGATAAATAGCATTCATTCTGTGTTCAGTCATTTGGATTATGATATTCTTAGCACTGAAAACATATAATAAGAACTAAACATACAAAAGATGTAGGGAATATGGCGCGATTGTCCGGAACTCAGCGACTAATGGAAGTAGGCATGATGTTATCATGCGCCACTGCTTTCTTTTTATTGATCGCTTTAGCTTCATTTCACCCAAGTGACCCAGGTTGGTCTCAGGCGGGTTTACACAATGAAATTCAGAATCTAATGGGCTCAATGGGTGCATGGTCTGCTGACATCTTATTGTTTACCTTCGGCATTACCGCGTACGCTCTGCCGTTTGCCTTGGCGTTTTGTGGCTGGTTTATTTTCCTACACGTCAAAAGTGTCGCTAAGCTTGATTACCTCACTATTAGCCTCCGTTTAATTGGTGCCTTGTTCATGGTTTTCGGTTTTACAGGTATAGCAAGTATCAATTTCGATGACTTTTATAGCGTATCTGCTGGCGGAGCAATGGGCGATATTATCAGTACCGCACTCATTCCGCATTTTAGTTTTGTAGGCACAATATTGTTGCTTATCAGCTTTTTTTGTACGGGCTTTACACTCGCAACAGGTATCTCTTGGCTAACTATCATTGATAGCATTGGCTCGTTTACGATCAACCGAGCACTGGATGTTTATCGTTTGCCTTCTACATTAAGTTCAGTGTCGCTGCCGGCTCTCAAGAAACCAGAGGCGCAAGGGCTTGCTGATATCGATGCCCATTTACCAAAAGAAAGTGAAACAGCCGAACTCAATATTACCGCGCTCCGGGCTGAGCCGGAACCAGAAGCAGCGGACTATTCGCAAGCAGAAGCGGCAACAGAAACAAATAACGATACACCTCAACGCACTGAGCCGAAGTTCCATATTCCTGATGCTGTATTTATGTCTGAGGAAGACGAACCCCTTGAAAATAAATTAAGCCCGTTTGAAGTGTCAGAGGAAGAAGATGAACCGCAAGTACAAAAACCAGAAGCACAGCGAATAAAGGTAGTACGAGCGTCAAAAAGTGTAGGGCAGGGCGGATTACGTGCAGAGCAAAGTATTCAGCCACCAACAATTAATCAAGGCGCTAACGCAGCCAAACCGGCAACAGAAAAGCCGGTGATGCCATCGTTTGACTTGTTAGAGAGAGCGGACAAGCATGAGAACCCGATCACTCAAGAAGAACTCGATCAGGTCTCTCGCCTATTAGAGGCCAAACTTGCTGACTTTAATGTCGTTGCAAAAGTGGTTGATGTGTTACCTGGTCCAGTGATTACAAGATTTGAACTCGATTTAGCACCGGGTGTGAAAGTCAGCAAAATAACGGCTTTGTCTAAAGATTTAGCCAGGGCGATGTCGGCTATCTCTGTGCGAGTTGTTGAAGTTATTCCGGGTAAGTCAGTGATTGGTCTGGAATTACCAAACAAACATCGCGAAATGGTGCGTCTCAGTGAGGTCATCGAAACAAAAGCTTTTCAGGCGAATGAATCACCATTGACGATGGTTTTAGGTGCTGATATCTCGGGTAAACCTGTTGTTGTTGATTTGGGTAAAATGCCACACTTACTGGTTGCTGGTACAACTGGTTCTGGTAAGTCGGTCGGTGTAAACGTCATGATTTTGAGTCTGTTGTATAAATCAACACCAGAAGATGTGCGTTTGATCATGATTGACCCAAAAATGCTCGAGTTGTCGGTTTATGAAGGTATCCCACATCTGCTTGCAGAAGTTGTGACCGATATGAAGGAAGCTTCAAATGCGCTTCGCTGGTGTGTTGGTGAAATGGAACGCCGTTATCGATTGATGTCTGCCTTGGGCGTGCGAAACCTGAAAGGGTACAACAAGAAAATTAAAGAAGCGAAAGCGAATGGTCAACCAATACTAGACCCATTATGGAAGTCTGAAGATAGCATGGAAGAAACGGCGCCAGAATTAGATAAATTGCCTAGCATCGTAGTGATAGTAGATGAATTCGCTGACATGATGATGATTGTCGGTAAAAAAGTAGAAGAATTGATAGCGCGTATCGCCCAAAAAGCAAGGGCTGCTGGTATTCATTTGATACTTGCAACGCAACGACCATCAGTTGATGTTATTACTGGGCTAATAAAAGCGAATATCCCTACGCGTATCGCCTTCCAAGTTTCTAGCAAAATAGATTCAAGAACGATACTCGACCAACAAGGCGCAGAATCGCTATTGGGCGCGGGTGACATGCTTTATAATCCGCCAGGAACAAGTATTACAACGCGTGTTCATGGCGCATTTGTAGATGATCACGAAGTACATGCTGTTGTTGCAGACTGGAAAGCAAGAGGTGAGCCACAGTACATTGATGAAATCCTAAATGGTGAGGCCACAGCTGAAGTATTATTACCAGGTGAGCAAGCTGATGGAGAAGATCAAGAGTTAGATGCATTTTACGATGAAGCTGTTGCATTTATTACTCAAACTCGAAGAGCATCAGTTTCTAGTGTTCAGCGTAAATTTAGAATTGGTTACAATCGGGCCGCAAGGCTCGTGGAACAAATGGAGCAGAGCGGTGTCGTAAGTGCGCCGGGTCATAACGGTAATCGTGAAGTATTAGCTCCGCCTCCGCCTAAGGAATAATTAGTGAAAAACATTGCCATTTATCGAAAAACGATCGGAACCTTATTTGTTTTGCTCTCTTGTTTAAGTACTTCTGTTTTTGCACAAACGCCTATCAAGGCTGCAATAAGCGCGAAGGCTGAACTACAAGACATATTGTCTGACTTTTCATCGTTTCAAGCGACTTTTTCCCAACTCATAACCGACGCTGAAGGGGAAGAGTTGCAACGCTCCTCTGGAAATATTAGCTTGCTGACACCCAACAAAATTCGGTGGGAGACAAGCGAGCCGGATGAGTCCCTGTTAATTGCTGATGGCGAAACAGTCTGGAATATTGACCCGTTCGTTGAACAAGTGACCGTCATGGACCAAAAAGCGTTGACGGATAGCAACCCTCTTATGTTGCTAGTCTCAGACGATAACTCGCAGTGGGAGAGAGTTTCGGTAAGCAAAAACAAAAGCACTTTTACCGTTGTTTCCACTGATCCTGAAGCGAGTATCAGTCAGCTTGATTTAGTGTTTGTTTCAGGAAGCCTAAGGTCTTTAACTTCTTACGACCGGCAAGAACAGACTAGCTTATTAGTGTTTACTGATGTTAAGCAGAATCAAGAAATAAATGACAACACTTTCGGTTTCTCGGTACCCGATACTTATATCATTGATGATCAACGCACTAAATAATTATCTATCGTCATGCCTAGTGCTTCTTATCAACCCTTAGCGAGTCTTTTAAGACCAGTTTCGCTGTCTGACTATGTCGGCCAAAGTCACTTGGTTGGCGAGCATGGTACCATTTCAAAAATGCTTGCGCAGTCTACCTGCTACTCTATGATTTTTTGGGGGCCCCCCGGTTCTGGTAAAACAAGTTTAGTGCATCTCATTGCTAAACAGTTAGATGCAGACGTTATAGAGTTATCCGCCATTAATGCCGGTGTAAAAGAGATACGTGCTGCCATTGGTGACAGTGACAACGTAGATTTATTTCAGAAACAAAAAGTCGTCTTTGTTGATGAAATTCATCGCTTCAACAAAAGCCAGCAAGATGCATTTCTACCTTATGTAGAAAGTGGCCATATTATCCTAATCGGAGCGACCACTGAAAATCCAAGTTTTTCTGTAAATCGAGCCTTGTTATCGAGAATGCGTGTTTTTATTCTTGAAAAACTTCAAGCAGAAGACCTAGAACAACTTTTCTCTCGTGCAATCAGTTTTATAAAAGCGCGTGATGAATCGACATTCGAAATTGATGATGAAGCTAAACAGGCTCTGTTAATGCACGCCAACGGCGATGCAAGAACCTTACTCATGTCAATTGAGATATGTGCGGATATGTTAGCCAATGAGTCACAAATAAACCTTTCGATGGTTCAAAAAGCGACTGGCTCGAAGGTACTTGCGTTCGACAAAGACGGTGATCATTATTATGACTTGTTGTCAGCCTTTCATAAATCTGTTCGAGGCTCTTCAGCAGATGGTGCTTTGTATTGGTTTGCAAAGCTCATTAGAAGCGGAGGGGATCCCTTAGTTATTGCTAGAAGGTTACTCGCTATTGCATCCGAAGATATTGGAAACGCGGACCCAAGAGCCTTGCAAGTGTGTCTAAACGCCTGGGACTTATATCATCGCGTTGGCCCAGCAGAGGGAGAGAGAGCACTAGCACAAGCTGTTATCTATTGTGCACTGGCACCAAAAAGTAACGCAGTGTATAAAGCGTTTAAGGCAGCAATGAAGGCAGTCGAGAACCATACAGATGGCGAGGTACCAGTGCATTTACGAAACGCGCCAACGGCCTTAGCCAAAGAAATGGGACACGGCAGTGGATATCGTTATGCGCACAATGAACCACACGCTTATGCAGCAGGCGAAACTTATTTGCCTGATGCTTTAATCGGTGAGCGTTTTTATGAGCCCAGTGATCGTGGTCTAGAGAAACAATTAAAAGCGAAGATGGCGTTTTTACGTTCCTTGGATGAACAACAATGATGGGAAAACTCATCTTGATTGATAGGATGTAGACTCATGTCACAGATACAAATCTATCTGTTTGTAGCAGTCGGCGGTGCATTAGGCGCATGTTTGCGTTATTTTGTCACACAAATTGCATTGAACCTATTGGGAAAGGGCTTTCCATTTGCTACCCTTGCGGTCAATGTGGTCGGTTCATTCTTTCTTGGGCTGGTATATTCTTATATTCAAGGCAGTACTAATGATACCGAAGGCTTACGAGCGCTCGTGATGGTCGGAATCTTGGGTGCTTTTACCACTTTTTCAACATTTTCGTTGGAAACTATTTTACTCATTCAACAAGGCGATATACTTAAAGCCGGTTTGAACTTATTACTCAACGTGGTCGTTTGCCTATTGGCAGTGTGGGCCGCACTATTATTATTCAAAGGATAGTATAAAAAATGTTAGATCCTCGTTTGCTCAGAAACAATTTAGATGAAATTGCCGAAAAATTGAAACTTCGAGGTTACACTTTAGACGTTTCATCCTTGACTGAGCTTGAAGATAGACGCAAATCACTGCAAGTAGCCACACAAGAACTACAAAATGAACGAACCGTGCGTTCAAAAGCCATTGGCAAAGCCAAAGCATCTGGCGAAGATATAGCGCCTTTATTAGCCGAGGTAAGTGGGCTTGGTGAAAAGCTAGAGGAAGCAAAAAGTAGCCTCGAACAAGTAATGAACGCGCTAAATATTATTTATCAAGAAACACCGAATATTCCTGCAGAAGGAGTCCCTTATGGTAAAGACGAAAATGATAACCAAGAAGTCTTGGTATGGGGTGATATTCCAAGCTTTGATTTCGAAGTACAGGACCATGTAGATGTTGCTGCTGGCTTAGCAAATGGTTTGGACTTTGAGACCGCCGCTAAGCTGTCGGGTTCACGTTTTGTTGTCATGAACGGCCCTGTCGCTAGAATGCACAGAGCACTAGCTCAGTTCATGCTAGACACACATACTCAAGAGCATGGCTATCAAGAAATATATGTGCCATATCTCGTTAATTCAGACAGTTTGTACGGTACTGGTCAGTTACCTAAGTTTGGTGAAGACTTATTCCACACCAAACCTGCGACTGAAGAAGGTCAGGGGATGTCATTGATTCCGACGGCTGAAGTGCCGTTAACGAATATCGCAAGAGACGAGATTATTCCTGAAGGTAGTTTGCCAATGAAAATGACAGCACACACCCCATGCTTTAGGAGCGAAGCGGGCTCATATGGTAGAGATACGCGAGGACTTATTAGACAACATCAGTTTGATAAAGTTGAAATGGTTCAGTTAGTTCATCCGGAAGTATCTATGCAAGCCTTGGAAGAGTTGACGGGTCATGCTGAGACTATCCTACAAAAATTAGGTTTAGCTTATCGCAAGGTACTATTGTGCACCGGAGATATGGGCTTTGGTTCTACTAAGACATACGATTTGGAAGTATGGTTGCCGGCCCAAAATACGTATCGCGAGATTTCGTCATGTTCAAATATGGGTGATTTCCAAGCACGTAGAATGCAAGCAAGATACAAATCTAATGAAATGAAAAAGCCTGAATTCTTACACACATTGAATGGTTCGGGTTTGGCTGTTGGTCGTACTTTGGTGGCGATACTGGAAAATTACCAACTTGCTGATGGTAGTGTGAAAGTACCGGAAGCGTTGTTGCCTTATATGAATGGCGTTGAAACCATTCTAGCAAGCTAGAAAATACTTACTTGCTTATAGACATTTAGCAGGCTTGGGTAAGCCTGCTATTTTAGTTGCTTGCTTTGCTGGACCTTTCGGAAACAAACGCTGCACATATCTACTATTACCAACGTCCGGGCCAAATTCAGCGCTCAATGATTTAACCAATACTCTTATTGCTGGACTGGTTTCGTATTCTTCATAAAATTGACGAACAAAACGCACTACCTGCCAATGCTCAGCTGTAAGTTCAATATTCTCTTGTTCAGCCATTTTTTCAGCTAAGGCTTCGTTCCATTCTGTGTGGTCCACTAAATAGCCATTCCCATCTAGTGCGATATCTTGACCATTGAATTTTATACTGCTGTTCATGTGCAACCTGATGATTTGTTTGAGAGTAAGATAATAGAATGTAAATTATACCGTAATAACTGGCGTATTCTCTATGCTTAGTGAAACCCAATCTTCATAAGCAATTAGTTTAACTTTTGCAGTGTCAGGCAGGCCCGCAAGCAAATAGTCATCTCGCAATACAAGAACACGAGCGCTGGGGAACATTTGACGAATGGCTATATGGTGATAAATAGCATCACCAATACACAAAATAGTGGTTTTGCAAAGAGGGTCATTATCAGTTTTGCAGGCACTATCATCGATTATCGATTTGAGTTTGTTCAGGTCCTTAGAAGAAAAATTAATTAACATAAATCATTCTCAATCTAGTAAATGCATGATCAGAAAGTAAGTACATGAACGCTATCCCTCATCAGTGCTTCGAGTGTCGATTGTGGAATCACTTCAGCAATCGTTTGAGACTCAATTATGTCCGAAACGAGCGTGTTGTCGTCCGTGGGTGTCACAACATAAAGTGCTTCAATGTCGTAGAGCTCAAATGCTTTAAGTTGTTTGTAAATTGATTTTCGTTTTTGTTTGCCGCTGTCTGCATTGCTAGCGAGTTGGTAAGCCCCATCATGAAGAAGTACGAACGAAACGCTCAAGCCAGTATTACTTGCACCTAATGCAGCCTCTATAGCGTCCTGTGCAAAGTTGGAAAAGTAGGGTGCATGAGTAGATAGAATCAGTATTTTACCGGAAATCAAAATTGGATACTCACTAGTGTCGGTTCATTTTGATGTAGTGCTGAAAAGTAGTCTGCCATACCGCAAACTGAAAAAGCCTCAGACACACTTTCTTGTTGATTTCCAGCACTAACGAGACCTCGCTTTTCAGCAGCGGTTATACAAAGGTTGAATGCGGCTCCAGAAATGCGCTTGATATCTATCCATTGGGCTAGTAGAGGAGTCTCTCCGCTGACGGGTAATGCATGACAATTGGCATGGTTAACACCATCGCCATAAAAAAATATCTGTTGAATTTGATGACCTGCAGCCATAGCGGCCTGACAAAACTTGATCGCATGTCGGCCATTAATGGAATTGAGAGGTGCCGTATTTACAAAAATCACAAAGGTTGTCATGGCTGAGTCTACTTTTTGCCTTACTGTCAGGAGTAGTATGGCGTATAAACTTGATTGTTGAAACAAAAACACCCCTAAAAAGGGGTGTTTAAACATTTATAGAACGAAGTCTACCTTAATCATCGCCACCAAAAGCATTTAGAAGTGCAAGTAACGAAGTGAATAGATTGTAGATATTCAAATACAAGGCAACGGTGGCCATGATGTAATTAGTTTCACCACCTTTCACAATGCGGCTCGTGTCATACAAAATGAAGCCCGACATGATGAATACAATTACCGCGTTGATCGCTAGGTGAAGCGCTGGGATTTGGAAAAATAGGTTAGCAATGATCGCGATGAGTGCGAACACTAAACCTATCGTTAAAAAACCACCCATAAAGCTGAAGTCTTTCTTACTAACTAAAGCATAACCTGAAAGTGCTATAAAGATGATAGCTGTTGTGCCGAACGCTTCCATGATTAATCCTGGATGCCCAACATTCAAATAGTAAGTTAGCAATGGACCTAAGCTTGCGCCCATTAGACCAGTGAATAAAAACACCAAGCCCAAGCCGGCTGTTGAATTAGCAAACTTAGATACAGCAAATAAAGAAGCGATAGCGGCAATGAACAATCCTATTCTAGCGCCAAAGCCCAAATTCATGTTCATTGTTATCGCAGCACATATGGCACTGAATACTAATGTCATGGACAAAAGCAAATAAGTATTTTTCAATACTTTATTAACCTCAATCGCCGACCGAGTGTCGGAAGTTGAGTAAACTGAACGTTGTTCCATTTTTACGTCTCCACCTTAATTAATAATTGAGTAAATTGCTGGGGTATTTCTTAGGTACTTTGTATGGTGTTTAGTTCCAAATTTCAAGTCATTTCTCTGTGATTAGGTATACATTTATACGAAACGGGTGAAATTTGGTCAAACGATCAAAAAAATTAAAATATTTCTTTGTAAAGACTTTACAACAGCCTATTTCATCCTTAATATGCGCACCTCTTACGGAGAGTTGGCAGAGTCCGGCTGAATGCACCTGACTTGAAATCAGACGAAGGGTCAAACCTTCCGGGGGTTCGAATCCCTCACTCTCCGCCACATTTAAAGCCCTGACCTTTGGTCGGGGCTTTCTCGTTTTAGAACTTCAATATATCCAAGCCAATATTATCGCTTTAGCTTTCTATTATCTATTCCATTATGCACGCTTTTGTAAGATACTCATTAAGTTAACGTGACATACTTTTAATAAATAATAAGAAATTGAGGCTCCTACGTGATCAAGATTTTATTGGTTGATGACCATGAACTCGTCAGGACAGGGATCAGTCGTATACTAAATGATGTGAATGATTTTGAAGTCGTCGCTGCTGTGGGCAGTGGTGAAGATGCGGTGGATCATTGCAGAAAAGCGGCGCCAGATATCATAATGATGGATGTGAGCATGCCAGGTATCGGTGGATTAGAAGCCACTCGAAAAATACTGCGCTTTTGTGAAGATACCAAGGTTATATGCCTTTCAATGCATAAAGAAAACCCAATCCCTACCAAAATAATGCAAGCAGGTGCACATGGTTTTCTGACAAAAGATGCCGAGCCGGCTGAAATGGTAAATGCAATTTACAAAGTATCAGCAGGTCAACGTTATATTTCCGCTGAAGTTGCCCAGGAACTCGCTATAGGTGTTACGAATCCGAATAACGACAATCCTTTTGCTAGTTTATCCGACCGGGAACTAGAAATTACATTAATGCTGACGCGTGGTACTCGTGTACCTGAGATCGCTACAAACTTAAATATTAGTGCTAAGACAGTCAATACGTATAGATATCGTATGTTCGATAAATTAGGCGTACAGTCCGATGTTGAACTGACCCACCTAGCATTGCGCCATAAGCTAATTCAAACAGAAGTGTAATGACCGACGGAACACCTTTCAATTCCGAAGCCTTTTTAAAGAACTTGAGTTCCAAACCTGGCGTTTACCGTATGTATAACGCTAGGGATGAAGTTATTTATGTAGGTAAGGCGAAGAATTTAAAAAAACGCGTTTCTTCCTATTTTAGAAAGAACGTTGATAGCGTAAAGACTCAATCACTAGTAACACATATAGCGAAAATGGACGTTACAGTAGTTTCTAGTGAGACCGAAGCGTTTCTCCTTGAAAACAACTTCATAAAAAAATATCGTCCTCGTTATAACGTGGTCTTACGAGATGATAAATCTTACCCTTTTATTTTTCTGTCGGAACACAAACATCCCAAATTAGGTTTTCATCGGGGCACGAAGAAATTAAAAGGTACCTATTTTGGGCCGTATCCGAGTGCTTGGGCGGTGCGAGAAAGTCTGCGGTCGATGCAACGCATTTTCCCTATTAGGCAGTGTGACGATAGTTATTATCGAGCGCGCAGCAGACCTTGTTTACAGTATCAAATGAAAAGGTGTTCAGCCCCCTGTGTTGAGGGGTATGTTACTGAAGATGAATATTCAGAGCAGGTAAATCTAGCCACCTTATTCCTCAAAGGCAAAAACAATGAAGTGATCGGCACGCTGGTTGGCAAAATGGAAAAAGCCAGTGAGGCTCTTAATTTTGAAGCTGCAGCTCGCTACCGAGACCAAATTAGCGCGTTAAAAAGGGTACAAGAACAACAGTTTGTTACCGGCGAACAAGAAGAAATGGACGTATTTGGCTATGCATTCAGAAATGGATTAGCCTGTGTCCAAGGGCTTTTTATACGCGATGGACAACTTCTGGGAAGCAAGTCATTCTTCCCAAAAATTCCCAAAGGCATTGATGCTGACAGCACGTTCCAGTCATTTATTTTGCAATTCTACTTGGCCGGCAACAAAACCATTCCGAAACAAATTGTATTACCGTTAAAATTTGAAGAGTTTGAAGAAGTCGAAAAAGTCCTCAGCGTAGAGGCTGGACACAGAGTGCGTTTTTACACTGGAGTGCGAGACGAAAAACGACAATACCTCCAGTTAGCGAACAAAAACGCTGACAACGCATTAGAAACACAACAGAATCAGCAAAAATCGATGTTTGCCCGATTTGTCGACCTTGAAAAACTGATTGAGAGAGACACACCGATTCAGCGGATGGAATGCTTCGATATTAGTCATACTTCAGGTCAACAAACGGTAGCCTCTTGTGTCGTATTCAACCGTGATGGTCCGTTAAAGGCGGACTATAGAACGTTTAATATAGAGGGGATAACACCTGGGGACGACTATGCTGCTATGGCACAGGCGTTGAGGCGGCGGTATAAAAAACCAAGTGAAGAAGCCAAGATACCCGATATACTCTTTATTGATGGAGGAAAAGGACAGCTGTCTCAAGCTGAGGCCCACTTTGAAGATTGGCCTTCGGAATTCAAACCCACCTTGATTGGTGTTGCAAAAGGGACATCTCGAAAACCTGGCTTAGAAACCTTAATTTTGTCTGGATCGTACGAAACGATTCCTATTGAAAGTGATTCACCGGGTTTGCATTTGATTCAACATATTCGAGACGAATCTCATCGTTTCGCAATATCGGGGCATAGAAATCGTCGTCAAAAAGTGAAAAAAACATCTACGCTTGAAGGGATTCCGGGTGTAGGTCCTAAAAAGCGCCAAGCTTTATTAAAATATTCGGGTGGTTTACAGGGCCTTAAAAAAGCCAGCAAACAAGAAATTAGCAAAGTTCCTGGGATTAGCGACGATCTGGCCGATATCATTTATGATTATTTGCATTCTTAACGCTTGTCATCTGCTATGATTAGTTATTGAAACGAGCAGTAAAGTAAGGTTTTTAGTATATATGTGGACAATTCCCAATATCATCACCATTTTTCGGGTTCTTCTTATCCCTGTATTCGTGGTGGTATACTTCTTAGATTGGCGCTGGGCACAAGAGCTTGGTGCGTTTATTTTTTGGCTTGCGGCGATCACCGATTGGTTCGACGGCTATCTTGCCCGTAAGTTAAAACAGTCCAGTGCTTTTGGCGCGTTCCTCGATCCTGTTGCAGATAAGTTAATTGTTGCAGCCGCTTTGTTGATGGTCACCCACACTTACGCTAGTGTTTGGATTACTGTACCAGCCATCGTTTTGTTGATGCGTGAGATATACGTGTCAGCGTTACGTGAGTGGATGGGGCAGAACGGGAGCTCTGCTACCGTTAAGGTATCTTTCATTGGTAAGTCGAAAACAATGGCGCAGATGTTAGCGCTAATTGGCTTACTTTCCGGTCTAGAGTATTTTATGGGCTTCCCAATATATTGGGTGACGCTTGGTAAGATTTTATTATACTTCTCGGCGGTTTTATCGCTTTGGTCAATGGTTGCCTATACTCGAGCTGCCTGGAAAGATTTATCTAAGTCATAGGAAACTAAGACAAAAGCCATTGTTTTGGCTGTTTCAGTGTAAAATAACAACGAACTGTACAATTTTTAATAAAACAGAATATTTCTTTGCTATTTGGTGTTGACACCTTTCATTTTGAGGGTAGAATGCACCCCACATTTCAGAGCGGGAATAGCTCAGCTGGTAGAGCACGACCTTGCCAAGGTCGGGGTCGCGAGTTCGAATCTCGTTTCCCGCTCCAATTTTTGATTGACGAAATGTAATCAGTAACAAGGTAACATTGTTGCGGCGGAATGGCAGAATGGCTATGCAGCGGATTGCAAATCCGTGGATCTCGGTTCGACTCCGGGTTCCGCCTCCAACCTTGCCAAAGAACGTTGTAACATCAGTGCCCGGGTGGTGAAATTGGTAGACACAAGGGATTTAAAATCCCTCGTCGGTAACGACGTGCCGGTTCAAGTCCGGCCCCGGGCACCATTCTTTTTTATATAATTCATTTACCTACACATACTATTGCATTTGGCATATTTGCCGTCTTACGTATTTTAAAAAGTACACATCTCCGTCTTTTCTCGATATTATCAATGCCTTTGAGCATCCCAGTCATCACAGCAAAGGAATATTGCTATGCAGACAATCATTCAACCAAAGCAATTACTATCATTGTTAGAAGATGAATTACCTGAAGTAGCAGAAGTAAAGTCACCAAAGATATTGTTCACCAGCATGAAGAAGGCGCCGGCATCAAAACCGGGCATAGTGCTATCGAACGATGCCTACATTCCTCAATCCATATACTTCGATTTTGAAACGTGTTTTGTTGATGGTAATTCGGCTTTAGAGCATATGATGCCGCCTGTCGCTATATTTGAGAACGAAATTGCAAAACTGGGTTTGGAAATGGACGATGAAATCGTTGTTTATGACGATTTTGGTAATTTTTGCGCCTCTCGTGTTTGGTTCATGCTGACATCAATGGGCTTCTCTAAGGTAAGAGTGCTTCAAGGTGGTTTACCCACATGGCTTGAGCTTGCTTACCCAACTCAAGCAACACTCACCAGCCCAAAGCCATCGTTCGTAAAAGTAAACCTTCAAGTTAATCGACTAATGAAATTTGTGGATAGTGACTTCATGCTGTCCATCATAAATAAGCGGTCTGGTTTCGAACGAATACAAATTGTAGATGCAAGAAGCGTAGGGCGTTTTGAAGGCACTGAGACTGAGCCAAGAGCTAATATGAGGTCAGGGCATATGCCTGGGGCGTCGAGCTTGCATTACGCTCGCCTGCTAGAGCACGGGATGTTCAAGGAAAAATATGTCTTACAAGATATGTTTGTTGAAGCGGGTGTTGACCTTAACTTACCCATTGTTACATCTTGTGGTAGCGGAGTGACAGCATGTATCCTGGCTCAAGCGTATTATGAATTAGGGAACCGAGAGATATATGTTTACGATGGCAGTTGGTCAGAGTGGGGCGCGAGTGATTCGTTTCCTATAGAAAAATTATAAAAAGGATAAGTGGTCGTGTTCAATTGGGTCGAGCTATTTTCTATTGCGTTAATTCATTTCTTTGCAGTTGCTAGCCCGGGACCGGATTTTGCGGTAGTGCTGAAACAGAGTATACAGCAAGGGCGTTTACCCGCCTTAGTTACAAGCCTTGGAATAGGCTGTGGGATATTGTTGCATGTGACATATTCACTTGTGGGTATTGGCCTGATTATACAAACGACGCCTTGGTTACTTAATTTACTTTTATATGTTGCTGCCGCATATTTAGCCTGGATAGGTTGGTCAGGTTTAAATAGCAAACCTAGCGAAATACGACACGAAATACCCAAAGGTCATTCGAATAAAACATTAGTAAAGTCATTCGTTATTGGTTTCGTCACAAATGGTCTAAACCCAAAGGCAACGCTCTTCTTTCTATCTTTATTTACTGTGGCGATATCAGTTGATACCAGTATTCATGATAAAATCATTTATGGGATCTATATGGCCGTAGCCACAACCCTATGGTTTAGTTTTGTGTCACTAGTCATTACTCATAAAAAGGTGCGTTACTTTTACCAAGACAATGGCTATATTTTTGACCGTATTATGGGCGCGGTCCTTATTATAATGGCGGTACTATTACTTTTTAGTAACTAAATTCTATCAATAGGGCGATCCAAACAGGGTGTAATCAGTTATTATACGAGGGTACCCGAAACAATTATGGTGAGTTGTGTTCCAACAAAATAAGAATGAGTCAGAAGCCTTGGAAAAAGCGCTAAATGGACAGTACGATTTCGATATAAAAAGTTTATTCATGCGGGCAGGTGAAGCCTCCCGAAAAAATATGGCAACCATTCTGAAGTGCATCCTTGCTGCGGTTTTTTTCGCTTTGGGCATTACCATCGTTTTTTTCCAAATATACGAGATTCAAACCGTAGAACAATTTGAAGCAATCCCTTTAGAAACCAGATATCTATTCCAAATGATACTGGAATGCTTAATCGCGCCAATGTTAGTAGGTTTGACCATGATTGGTGTTAGAACTGAGCGCAAAGAGGCGGTCACTTTTAGCATGTTGTGGGCGTATTACCCAATTTTTATCTTTGTCGCGTCAGCGACCTTGATGGTGGCATTGCTATCGCAACTCGGCTTTGCACTTTTCTTGTTGCCTGGAATCTATGTACTGGTCACTACCATGTTCGTGCAAGCACTGGTGGCCGATAAAGCAATGAGTCCCTTAGCTGCGTTAGTATTGTCCATTAAAGTCTCAAATAAATACCTAGTGAAGATCGCTCTGTGCTACTTGGCTTTCTTTGCAATGTTCATCTTCGTCATGATAACGTTTGGATTCGCTCTGATTTGGGTAGGCCCTTTGTTCTTTAATTTTAAAGGGATCCTGTACAATGATTTATTTGGTGGCATTAGCGAGGTTCAAAATGCGCCAGAACATTCAGAAGAGGAAACACACTTTGATGCATAAGTTAAAGATAATTTCGATCGCAATTACGGTTTTGCTTCTTGTTGTATTCTCTGTTTATTTTTTACAACCCCAAAAATCTGAAATTCAAGAAATCCCACAATCGGTGAGTGCCAAGCAAGCCATTCCCGACTTTGCAGAAATTAAACAGACCACAGAAAAAAAGAAGGCGTTTTTTTCCTATCTCCGTCCTGAGGTTGAAACACAGAATGCCCACATTTTGCTACAACGAGAGTTCGTTCATGGACTCCGTGCTAAACATATTGCAGAAGAGCAAATTACCGAAAACCAAATGGAAGAACTTCTTTGGCTTATGAAGGAGTACAGAGTAGAGGAAAATGATGATCTAGAACTCGTTTTTGACAAACTTTTAACGCGTATCGACATTGTTCCGGTAGAATTAGTACTCGTTCAAACTGCGAATGAAAGCGCTTGGGGCACATCGAGGTTTGCTAGAAAAGGTTATAACTTTTTTGGATTGTGGTGTTTTAGGAAAGGCTGTGGCTTTGTTCCTAAAAGACGTAACGATGGCGCTGCGCATGAAGTGGCTAAGTTTGATGATTTGTCGACAGGTATGTACACCTATTTGAGAAATTTAAATCGACATGATGCATATAAAGAGATGCGTGCAATCAGAAAGCAATTACGTGACCAAATGAAACCAATATCAGCCACGGCGCTTACCGAAGGTTTGACCAAGTATTCCGAGCGTGGTGACGACTATGTCGTTGAGCTTAAACATATGATAAGAACAAATCAGGATTTGATGTAATGAAGAAAGCAATTGTTGGGACTGTATTAGCATTGGGATGCGCGTTTATCGCTTCTCCTGCGCTGGCAGATGAAGTCGAAGTCGCTTACAAGACATTCTATAGTCATGTAAAGAAATTAGACAATGAGGATACACAGGCCCTGCAATTCGCTTTCGGTTTTACTTATGTACAAAATGGTAAGCTTTGTCATATAAATTCAGCTCGGATTAGCACCGAAAAAAAGCAAATGCCATTGAAAGTGAGCAAAGAGCAGCGCTTTACGATTCAATCAGAAAAGGCACTTAATCTTGCTAATGCAAAGGTAGTCATAGACTTCAAAGAACCGTCAAACCAATGTGACATTTCAGTTCAGTTGGAAACAAAACCTGAATACTTAAAAGAGAACTATACTTTCGAAGAATTAAGCTTTCTGTACCAGCAATACGAAGCCTTCTTCAATGAAATGGGAAGTTTTCTGTCGTTTATGATGCCCAACGTAAGTGGTCTAATGTTTCAATTTGAAGATACAAACCTAAGCGAAGCAACTAAAACGGGTGAAAGAGTAAGTGAAGGCACCTTGATGTTAAATGACGAGTGGTTTGAAAATGAAAGGGGCCTTAGATTACAGCGAAAGCCGTTACGCATAACCGCTATAGCTACTAAGTAATAACGCTTAAGGCTAGTTAGCAAGGGAACTCATTGCCTTTGGCACCTTCATTCCCGTTAGCGTAGTGACTCCTGTTAAAATAGACCTTCTAGTGCTTCTCTTTTAAACCAGCAGCTACTTTGTCCATGCCTAATTGATAAAGTAGTTGTTCGGATAGTCTTTCAACCGCCTGACTCCCTTTCTCTGCTACTTCAATCGCTCTATGAAACTCGAGGATGCCTACATCTCTCAGCTGTGGTTCAATTAAAATGTCAGGTGGCTCGCCTGCTAACCTAGATCGTGTCACTCGTGCTTGCAAGATTTCCAGCGAACTACTCATAACACTGACAATACCAGGAGGCGTCGCCTTGTTTGGTTTAGGCTCCGGAGAAAACCACTTCTTCATAAAGCCTTCACTAGCGCGATCGAGTAAATCATCAGTACGCTTTTGATTCTCTTCATGTTCTTTTTCACATGTTTCTATCAATCTAGGACGAAAATCAGCACTGAGATTTACTGCTATCACAAAATCAGCACCTAGCTGTCGGCATTGATTCACCGGAACAGGGTTAACGACGGCGCCGTCAACTAACCAGCGGCCTTGGTGGTGAACTGGGCTGAATAGAGCAGGGATTGCGCAGGAAGCTTGAATAGAATCACCAAGTTCACCTTGATTAAAGACAACTTCTTTCCCAGAGTACAAATCTGTTGATACGCAAGCAAATGGTATATTCATCTCATCAAAGCGTTCAGCACAAAACTCATCTTTAAGTTTGTCGAATACTTTTTGACCACTTGCTAAACCACCACGCTTAAAGCCAACACCCAGTAATCTAAAAACTTGCCATTCGGTTAAGGTGTTTGCCCATGCTTCAAGTTCGTCTAACTTACCACTGGCATAGGCAGCCCCTACGTAGGCCCCAATTGAACATCCGGCGATGACATCAATTTGTATGCCGGCACGCTGTAACGCGCGAATAACCCCAATATGGGCCCAACCTCTGGCTGCTCCTGCACCTAATGCAAGTCCAATTTTCATGAAATTCCTTTTACAAGTTTGCTATTTGAATCACTAAAGATTCATCTATGTTAGTCGAAGAGACTTCTTCACTATTGAAGTCATACGCTTTACGTTCGGAACTGCGGTCTATTTGCAGCCCCTTGAAGTCAAATAAGTCGGTATCAGCCAATTGGCTCGGGATAATGCTCTTTGTAGCATTAAAGATATTCTCGACTCTGCCAGGCGTTTGTCTATCCCATTCATTCAACATTGCTTTCACGTTTTGACGTTGCAAGTTTTCTTGTGAACCACAAAGGTTGCATGGAATGATAGGGTACTCTCGAATTGCAGCCAGTGAAGCGATATCTTTCTCGCGGCAGTAGGCTAGAGGGCGAATGACGATGTTGCGCTTATCATCTGATAAGAGCTTTGGTGGCATGGATTTTAGCTTGGCACCATAGAACATGTTTAAAAAGGTTGTTTCCACCATATCATCCATGTGATGACCCAAGGCGATTTTAGTCGCGCCAATTTTTTCAGCGAAGGAATATAAACTTCCGCGCCTTAAACGTGAACACAATCCACATGTGGTTTTTCCATCTTCTATTTTGGACTTAACAACAGAGTAGGTGTCTTTATCGATAATATAATAAGGAATATTTTTCTGTTCCAAATAACTCGGTAGAATATCCTCTGGAAAACCGGGTTGCTTTTGGTCCAAGTTAACGGCGATAACCTCAAAATTAATCGGGGCTGATTGCTGTAAACTAAGCAAAATGTCCAACATCACAAAGCTGTCCTTGCCACCACTAATGGCAGCCATAACAACATCACCATCTTCAATCATCTGATAGTCTGCTATCGCTTTGCCCACATTTCTGCGAATGCGCTTTACGAGTTTGTCATTGTTATATTTTTGCTTAGGTAAGTTTGAAGTTTGAACCACTGTGTATGCCTGTGAATGTGCCGACCTATAAAAGTATGGATGATGCTCGCATACCTAATCTTTGGCGCACATTTTAAAGCTTGTTGTCTGGGTAAGCAAACAAGGAATGAAAAGAGATGCCCGATTTAGGCATCTCTTTGGTTTTGTGTAACAAAACGAGGGTGTTTGTTTATGGCTTTATGATGAGCGTGTCACAATTAACCGCATCGATAATCATTTCTGCAGTATTCCCCAACAGGGCTGCTGAAATACCTCTTCGCCCAACAGATCCTATTATCAGTAAATCTGCGTCCAGTTCATTACTTAGCTTAGGAATAACATCTTCAGGCAAGCCCTCTAGTACATGCATCGTAGCATCCTGAAGGGAATGAGTCGTGGCTAGCTCATTCAACTTATTCGTATGTCTTTCTTGTACTGAACGATTGTAAACTTCTGGCGCAAAATTCGGGACTTCCACGGCAATGTGCACAGGCGCGCCAGCATAAGAATTGGCCAAGTGAAGTGTTGAGTTCGTCAATTTAGCTAGCTCATTTCCTGTTTCAGCGATTTTATCACTCAAGCTTATATGCTGATCATCTTTAGCTGAAACACCAATAGAAGCAAGGACTTTACCATTATTTGTCCATTCATGATCTTTGACCAAAAGCACATCAACAGGCGCGTTGCGCAAAATATGCCAATCATTCGGTGTGAAAATACTAGATGCTAACATGCCATGCTTCTTAGTGGATTTCACAATCAGGTCACATGATTCTTCCTGGCAAGTTTCCACCACGGATTCATGCAACTTCTTTTGCCATTTAATCTTGGTGCTAATGTTAACGTCAGTAGTTAGTTCCTTTAGCAGGGCAGTTAGGTTAAGCGATTCATGTTCTAACATTGCCTGTTTCATTTCGTAGCGTTCGTCGCTTGTGAGGATCGCGGCCATGTCATATGACTTATCGTAAATTGAGGATAGGGCAACGACGCTAGCGCCGGTTTTTTCAGCAAGGAAAATAGCTCGATTGAGTGAAGGTTGTTGTTTTGTGCTTGGGTCAATGACAGCTAAAATTTTGCTACAAGTAAACATAGTGTTCTCCAGAACGTTGTTATCTATGTATATTGTAGATATTTATGGGCAATGTGCTAGTAACCACATTGCCCCAGATCAAGTTTGCGAATAATAAACTTAACAAACTTGGGTAAAGTTTATTTCCATATCGGGAAGGCGTTGCTTTATGCCGTCGAAATCACTAATAGTGATTAACTTGCCATCAACCTTAATCAGATCTTCTTTTTGGAATCGGGTTAGCAAGCGGCTAATAGTCTCAACCGTCAAGCCCAAATAATTACCAATTTCATTACGCGTCATCGATAAATTGAATTGCTTGGCGGAAAAGCCTCGTTCTTCAAATCGCTGAGATAAGTGACTTAAAAAGTGAAGAAGACGCTCTTCTGCGCTTCTTTTACTGAGTAACATCATCAAATCGTGGTCGTGTTTGATTTCAGCACTCATGAAACGCATGATTTGTTGTCTTAGTTTTGGAAATCTGACTGACATCTCATCTAAGGTCTCGTAAGGCAGTTCGCACACCATTGCAGTTTCTAACGCTTGGGTATAACTGCCATGCTTATCGTCTTTCAATGCGTCGAATCCGATAATATCGCCAGGGAAGTGGAACCCAATAATCTGCTCAACACCGTCTTTATCACTAACATAAGATTTAAATGAACCTGAACGTACGGCATATAATGAATGGAATTTGTCACCATAACGGACTAATTTATCGTTTTTATGAAGGGGTTTTTTTCGCTCAATGATATCGTCCAAGGTATCAAGTTCATTTTTGTTTAAACTAACCGGTAAACACAAATGACTAAAGCTACAACTTTGGCAGTGAATTGAGAGTTCTGGACCTTTTGCCATGACTTACTCTTTTTGATGATTTTCAGATCAATTATTACCTGTAACAAGGTCGTAGGTCAAGATCAAAGAAAACGCAAGTAGTAGAATAGCAATCATTTTTCGAGTGTATTTATGTTGAAAAATGGGCAGTAAGAAACCTGCACCAAGGCTAGTTGCCATGACCGCAGGTAGCGTCCCCAAGCCAAAGAACAACATCATCGAAGCGCCTTGATAAACACTTTCGCTTGCCAATGACCAACTGAGCATGGAGTAGACTAAACCACAAGGCAGCCAACCCCAAATCATCCCGTAAGCTATTGTGTATAATGGGTTTTTAAATGGGATAAGCTTTTTACCAATCGGGGAAATATGTCGCCAAAGATGGCTTCCCAGGCGTTCTATTGCTGAAAGGCCTTTGTACCAATCACTGATATAAAGTGCCAGCAACACCATAAACACGATGCTAATTATTTGAAATATTGGGAACGCGTTATTCGCACTGGTGCTTATTATGCTGCCAATATACCCTGTTAACGCGCCAGCTGCGGTATAACTCAATATACGACCAATGTTGTAGGCACAGATATAGGGGAGTTGTGAAACGTTTTTCGGAATAGCAAAGGTGAAAGCACTAGCAATACCGCCACACATGCCTATGCAGTGTACCCCCCCAGCAAGCCCAATTAAAAATGCACTTAATAGATTGAAATCGGGATTCAACGCTTTGGTTCTTTTTTGTCTTTAGCTAATTCAGCCTGTTGTTCGTTCGCGTTGCTATCCGCTGCGTCATTCGTCTTTTCAGCACTTTCTGACTTGATATCGTCATCAAATAGAATGCTGTACCCTTGACGATCTAAGTCTTCAAACTGATTACTTTTTACTGCCCAAAAGAATACACCGATAGCAATTCCGACGATGATAATGGCTAATGGGATCAATACATAAATGATACTCACGGCTTCTTCCTAGCTGTTGCGCATTAAACGCGTGGAATTATACACCACTATAATAGAACTTATCGACATCCCTAGAGCCGCCATCCAAGGTGTTAGAAATCCACCAATAGCAAAAGGTAATACAAGTATGTTGTACGACAGCGCCCACGCAATATTCTGCTTAATCTTTCGCTTAGTACGTTTGGCCATATTGATGACATGTAATAGAGAGGCTAAGTCTTGATTCAATAAAATAACATCAGCCGCATTTTTAGCCAGATCAGATGCATTTCCCACCGCGACGCTAACATCTGACACTGCTAAAACAGGTGCATCATTAATACCATCACCCAGCATTAATACACTGCGCCCATTTGCTTGAAGTTGTTTTATGTACATCAGTTTTTGTTCAGGTGCTTGTTCAGCCACGGTATTTTTAATATTTAGGCTGTTAGCGACATGTGTCACATTCTGTAAGGTATCACCACTTAATATTGTTTGCTCGTAGGGAGCTAAGGCTTTGATGACGTCTACCACATCTTCTTTTAACTTATCTCTTAACCAGAATGCTGAGACAAGTGTGTCGTTTTCACTCAGGAGTACGTTTGCCCCCTGAAGTTCATTTCGTTGTTGTTCACTGAGCGCTTCGGCCGGAATCTTCCCTAGAATGTAATTCGGAGAGCCGATACGGTATTGATTTTTTCCAATTTTACAATTTAAGCCTTTACCTATGACTACTTGCAAATCATCCACGGCGAATAAATCAGTCTGCGTTTCTAATGATCCGAATGCCTTAGCAATAGGGTGCTCAGACTGCAACTCTATACTTTTTGCGATGCTTCGATATTTATCGATTGACGCTGATTCGTTATCAGCAAACCAAGACTTGTCTATTGTGAATTCACCATGGGTTAATGTACCTGTTTTATCAAATACAATGTCGGTAACTTCAGTAAGCTGCTCAAGAGCGTCAGCTCGTTTAAGCAAAATACCTTGCTTGTTTAACCTAGCCATTGCGCATGTAAGGGCAGATGGCGTCGCCAAGCCTAGTGCACACGGGCAGGTTGCGACAAGTACCGATATCGTAATCCAAAAGGCGTGCTCATTGCCTTGGTAAGCCCAAAATGCATAGGTAAGTGCTGAAATCGTTAAAACAGCTACCACAAAGTAACGACTCAGTTTATCCGCAATGAGAGCCACTTTGGGCTTACTTGATAGGGCAGTTTCTTGCAATCTAAGTATTTGATTCACCATTGCATGTTTGAGGGTTTTACTTACCTTCAACTTGATAGCGCCATTTTGATTAATGGTACCGCCAAACACGGGGTCGTTAACTTGTTTTGTTACGGGCTCAAACTCACCGGTAAGCATTGATTCATCTAGTAGGGCTTTCCCCTCAACAATGAATCCGTCGACTGGAATAATCTCACCAGCCTTGACCAAAACGAGGTCGTCAACTTTGAGTTGTTTTGCTAGTACGGAGCGTGTCTCTTTGCCTGTCCACAAATTGGCAGTAACCGGGATATGCTTTAACATGTTTGAAGATATCTGCGTTGCTTTGTGTCTAGATCGATGTTCCAAAAAACGACTAATCAACAAGAAAAAGATGAACATGCAAATAGACTCAAAATAAACCTCTGCATTCGGTTTATTCACCGTAAAGAAACCAGCGATATAGGTTGCTAAAATAGCTATTGTTACCGGGATATCCATATTCACCGTTCGCGCCATAATTGCTTTCATTGCGCTGAGATAAAATACACTGCCTGCATATAACACCACAGGAGTCGTAAGGACTAAGCTTATCCAATTGAAATATTTAGTTGTTTCCGCATCGATATTACCGAATAAGTCGAAATACTGACCCATTGCTAACATCATAACTTGCATTGTCATCAAGCCCGACAGACCTACTTTTTTCAAAAAACTTTTTTGTTCTCGTTGATAAGAAGCTTCATGGCTATCAGCTTGGAACGGCAAGGATTCATAACCGATTGTTTTTAATTGTCTTAACACTTGGGAAAGTTTTAGAACGTTGTTGTCCCAAATGACCATTGCTCTGCGAGCACCAACATTGACAGATACCTGCTTTATTCCCTTTGTTTTAGCTAATTGCTTTTCTATTAACCAACCACAAGCGGCGCAAGTAATGCCTTCAACGGTGAGTTGAATTTCTTTATCTGTTCCAATATCAAAAACGAATTCTTCTTGTAATTCGGGTTCATCATAAACCGCTAACTTAGCCAAGGTATTATCTAAGGCTGCATCGCCACGAGCTGCTGGCTCTGTTCTAAATTCGTAGTAGCTTTCTAGCCCGTTATCGACAATTGAAGAAGCCACAGCTTGGCAACCTGGACAACACATTGAATGACTCACACCTAGAATCGTAACAGGGTATTTGTTGCCTTCAAGATTGGGTAGACCGCAGTGAAAGCAGCCGCCTTCTGGAATATTGATGCTCATGTTCGTTGACTAAGGCTCTAGTTTGATAGGAGAACGTGCCGGTAGATTTACATTTTGTTGTACTTTCCAAGCTTCATCTAAAGGCGTTAATCGAACTCGCCATTTACCTTGATAATCAGCGTCTGTGGAAGCTCTGTAGATACCATTTGCATCAGCGCTCAATAACACATGAAAATCTTTCTCTTCCTGAGTTACATGGAAAAAATCCAACTTCAATGCTTCTAGCGTGCTAGGTAGGCCTGAAATAAACTCAACTGAGATGATGCCATCATCAATATTGAATAATGTTTTTATTTCTAGCTCCTTGGCTGCCTGTATTTTATCTAAGCGTGAATTGATTGTTTTCCCTTCTTTGTAATAGTCATCAATGACTAAACTATCACTTCCGTCTGTAGCGTAACTAATGACAATCCCGCCGACAATAAAAGAGGAAAGGGGAATACAAATGAGAAACCATGGGTAGAATTGTTTGTACCAAGGTTTAATATCCTGCGTTTCCATAAAACTCCAAAGGTAAAATTGAGAAAGCTTTTGCTGAGTTTGCAACAGCGAGAGAAATTATACCGAATAAGATAAAGAAAAGCCCCGAGAACTCGAGGCTTTTTGTTCGTTTTTTACTGACTGTTAGACAGGCTATAAACGTAAGCGGCGACAACGTGAATTTTGTCTTCACCTAGTGTTTCTTTGAAGGCTGGCATAACACCATTTCGACCGTAATAAAGTGTTTGTGTCACGGATTTTTCATTCCCGCCATACAACCAAATATTATCAGTCAGGTTAGGCGCACCAAGCAATTGATTGCCTTTGCCATCCATACCGTGACATGCAGCACATACAGCAAAACGTGCTTTACCTTTTTCTTTCAAGCCTTGGTCAACATCTCTGCCACTTAAGCTCAAAGTATATGCAACAACCTCTGCAACACCGTCTTCACCCATACTGTTTAGCCAACCTGGCATTGCGCCTCGACGACCTAAAACGAGAGTTTCCTTGATTTTGTCACCAGATCCGCCGTACAGCCAATCATCATCTGTCAGGTTAGGGAAGCCAGATGCCGCACCCTTCGCATTAGAGCCATGGCATTGAGCACAGTTTTGCAAGAATAAACGTTGCCCAACTTGAATAGCTTCTTCATTTTCTGCTAAGACTTCAACTGGCGTCTTTGCGTATTCAGCGAAGATAGGGTCGAATTTTTCATTCGCATACTTCACTTGTAGCGCATATTCGTTCAAGTTACCTGCAGCAATGTCTTCTTCTAGCGCCAACTTTGACTCTTCTAAAGACAACACACCTTGATTTGAACTTGTCCAACCGATGACACCTTTAAACCCGCCTAGGCCTGGGTAGATAATCAAATAAGCGACACCCCAAACGATACAAATATAGAATAAGATCGTCCACCAACGAGGAAGTTGATTGTTTAACTCCTCAATGCCGTCGAACTCATGCCCCATAGACACGCCTTCTTCAACACCTGTTTTATTCGCGAGAGTCCATCGTAATAGGAAGTAACAACCTACGATAGTACCTAGAGATATCACTGATATCCAAATTGTCCAAAACATACTCATGAGTTTAAGACTCCTGATCTTTTTTATTTAATTCTTTCTTTTCTTCGTCATCGAAAACTAAGTTTGCTGCTTCATCAAAGCTTTTTTTGTTGCGGCTGCTGAATGCCCACAAACAAACGCCAACGAAAACAACAAACACGACAACCGTAAATATTGTGCCTATAGTCCCTTGGTCCATTATTTTAAATGTGTCCCAAGTTGTTGAAGATAAGCAATAAGGGCTTCCATTTCTGTTTTCCCTTTTACTGCAGCTTCAGCACCTGCAATATCTTCATCTGTATAAGGCATGCCTAACATACGATTAACTTCCATTTTCTTGACGATATCAGCACCATCAAGCGTATTTTCAGCTAACCACGGGTAACCAGGCATATTAGATTCAGGTACAACGTTTCTTGGATTAATCAAGTGAACTCTGTGCCATTCGTCGCTGTAGCGTTGACCAACACGGGCAAGGTCTGGACCAGTACGTTTGGAGCCCCATAGGAATGGGCGTTCCCACACTGATTCACCAGCAACACTGTAGTGACCATAGCGCTCAGTCTCTGAACGGAATGGACGGATCATTTGACTATGACAGCCTACGCACCCTTCGCGAATGTATATGTCGCGACCTTCAAGCTCTAGGGCAGTGTAAGGGCGTAAACCCTTCACTGGCTGAAGCGCTTGCTGATCAAACATCAAAGGTAATATTTGAGCCATCGCACCAAAACTAATCGCAATAAGGATAAGAATAGTGAGAAGGCCAACATTCTTTTCTAACAACTCATGTGGATTTTTCATTTTCAAACTCCTTATGCTGCAGCTGTTGCAGGTGAATCACTAGCAACGCTTTGTTTAGGGGCTAGAATCGTGCGGTAGCAGTTGTAGGCCATGATTAACATACCGACAACAACAAATAAACCACCAATGAATCGTACAATATAGAAAGGTTTAGAAGCTTCTAGCGACTCAACGAAAGAGTAGGTTAGTGTGCCGTCTGCGTTAACCGCTCTCCACATTAAACCCTGAAGTACGCCTGACATCCACATAGCAACGATGTATAGAACTACGCCGATAGTTGCTAACCAGAAATGCACGTTGATTAGCTTAGTACTATACATTTTAGGTTGACCAAACAATATTGGTACTAAGTGATAAATCGAACCAATGGACACCATTGCAACCCAACCGAGTGCACCAGAGTGAACATGACCAACTGTCCAATCAGTGTAGTGTGATAAAGCGTTAACTGTTTTAATTGCCATCATCGGGCCTTCGAAAGTCGACATGCCGTAGAAAGATAACGAAACAATAAGGAAACGTAAAACAGGGTCTGTTCTAAGCTTATGCCAAGCACCAGATAGCGTCATGATACCGTTGATCATGCCACCCCAAGACGGTACGAAAAGGATGATTGACATCACCATACCAAGTGACTGGGTCCAGTCTGGTAAAGCCGTGTAATGAAGGTGGTGTGGACCAGCCCAAATATACAAAGACACTAAAGCCCAAAAGTGAACGATAGACAAGCGGTACGAGTAAACCGGACGTCCTGCTTGCTTCGGTACGAAGTAGTACATCATTCCAAGGAAACCGGCTGTTAGGAAGAACCCTACCGCGTTATGTCCATACCACCATTGCATCATCGCATCTACTGCACCTGCATAGATACTGTAAGACTTGGTGAATGAAACAGGAATGGCCATGCTGTTACCTATGTGAAGTACAGCAACGGTTAGCATAAATGCACCAAGGAACCAGTTTGCAACGTAGATATGCGAGGTCTTTCGAATAACCAATGTCCCGAAGAAGTTGATGATATAAGCGACCCAAACTAGGGTTATCAGTATATCAATTGGCCACTCTAGTTCTGCGTACTCTTTACTTGCGGTAACACCAAAAGGTAAGGTCACCACGGCGGCAACGATAACAGCTTGCCAACCCCAGAATGTAAAAGCGGCTAATTTGTCGCTAAACAGACGGATCTGACAGGTTCGTTGAACTATGTAGTAAGAGGTAGCAAAAAGGGCACAACCACCGAATGCGAAAATAACAGCATTAGTATGTAAAGGACGTAAACGAGAGTAAGTTAGCCATGGAATGTCAAAGTTAAGTGCTGGAGCAAATAATTGTGCAGCAATTAACACACCTAGTGACATTCCAATGATGCCCCAAACAACCGTCATTATTGTGAATTGCCTGACTACTTTATAATTGTAATCAGGTTGTACTTGGCTTGTTTCGCTCATATTTTTATATCTTCCGCGTCGAGAAAAAATCACTATATCTCAAAGTGTATATTGCCCTTTTTTGCTTCCTAGTTGAGTAGTGTTAGCAAGTTGAGTAATCTACTGAGATATCACAGGTGGATAATAATGTTTTTAAATACAAAAAGATATATTACTTAAGTCCCACTTGATCTTCGTCAATAAAGGAATGTTTACGGTAAACAAAATGTTAAATAACAAGCCTAAAAAACACATAAAATCTAGGGGTGTTCTTCTAGTAATCCTAGTATTGATAGGACTTATAGGGGGTTATTACGAAAATGTAAATTTTTCAACTTATCAGGGTGCTGAGTGCGATTTAAGCGCATCTTCGTGTGAATTTAGACTTGAAAATGAGCAAATTTCCGTAAAATTTTTAAGTGATATCGTCGTCGAAGAGGAAATATTTCTAGAATTTGATCTGTCTCAAGGTCTTAAGCTTGAAAATGCATGGATAGAGGGAGTGAATATGTTCATGGGAAAAACCCCTGTTATTAAGGAAAACGAAGCTTATTTGACCTTTTTGGGCAGCTGTAATTTAGACACCATGAAATGGCGTTTAGTATTCACTGTTACCAATAAAAAAGGCCAAGAGTTTACACGCTCAGCCATTTTCTTTACGTACTTAGACTAACTTTCGTCAAAGCTGTCATCACTACATTTGTGATTGAAGGTAATTAGGTAAACCCAAGCGCTCAATTAAGCCTAACTGTTGTTCTAACCAGTGAGCATGATCCATTTCTGTATCATCTAACAAAATCAGCAGCATATCTCTGCTTACGTAGTCTTGCTCTGTTTCGCACAACGCGATCACTTCGCGAAGTTTTTCTGCCACTTCATATTCAACACGTAAATCACTTTGCAACATATCTGGAACGGTAGTTCCCAACTTGAAACCCACTCTAGTTTGCATATCAGGCTGTCCGCCTAAAAACAACATACGCTCAATCAGTTTAGTAGCATGACCTTTTTCGTCATCAAACTCATGGTTAATTCGCTCATATAATTTATTTAAGCCCCAATCTAAATACATTTGAGAATGCGCGAAGTATTGGTCCATTGCGGCTAGCTCATAGCCGAGGAGGGCATTTAAGCCATCGATTACTTTTTGATTACCTTGCATATTAATCTTCCTCTACTTGCGATTGTAAATAGTTCTGAATGCCCATTTGTTCAATTTGATACATCTGTGTGTCTAACCAATCAAAATGCTCTTCTTCGTAATCGAGAATAGTTGATAGTAGATCACGAGACACATAATCTAAGTGCTGCTCACATAATTCAATTGCACTTTTCATTTGGGGGACTTGTTTCAATTGAAACTGCATGTCGCATTCCAACATCTCTTTGGGCTCTTCACCGATATTAATTTTACCTAGCGCTTGTAGGTTAGGAAGACCTTCGAGAAAGAGAATTCGCTCAATCAATTCATCAGCTTGCTTCATGTCTTTAATTGACTTTTTGTAGCACACTTTATCGAGAGCCTCAAAACCCCAGTTTTTGTACATACGAGCATGGAGAAAGTATTGATTTATAGATGTTAGTTCTGTGGTGAGCACTTCGTTTAGTGCTTTGATGATCTCGGGTTTACCTTTCATGATAACCTCCTTAGTTTTTATACGCCAAAGTATACCTGAAGATTGATGCAGATCAAATCAAATAAGGAAAAACTCTTTATATTTCATGCCCATACAAAAGATAATGATTTTCATTAAGTCTTAGCTTAGCAATTGATAAAAAGTTAAGCCTAGGGTGTAGACTCCAGCAATTCAAAACTTTCTTCTGCAAAACCAAGACCGGCTTCAGTAAAGAAGTTAAATACTTTATCTACGCCAACATCCATCAACGGAGCTACCTCATCCTCATACCTAGCGATGGCAGCTATCTTACCTTTAAAACCGGCTGAACGAAGCTGATGCGTTATGTTTGACGAATCCTGAATGGATGGTAGGGCCAGCAAGACTAATTCAACTTTTGAAATGTTTACGTTTTCCCAAAGATCGATGTTTTCTCCATCGCCAAGTATTGCATTGTAATCTAACTCTTTTAACGCGCTGACTTTATCAAGGTCTGCATCCATCCCCGTGACGCCATTTTCCATTAATTTGGCTAGGGTGGTGAATGCCCCTTTACCAACACGACCCATGCCAATAACTAATACTCTTGTACCCTGCATACTCGGATAAACGTCTTCCTTTAAAGGAGATGGTTTTTGATAACGCTTTAAAAACTCTTTATGCTTTTTATAACTGTTATGCGATGTTCGATAAATAGCACTCGTAAAAACGAATGAAAACGACACACTAAGCGCTAGAATAACCAACCATATTTTATCCAACATGCCCACACTCACAGCAACCGCACCGACAATGAGACCAAATTCACTATAGTTACTCATAATAAGTCCTGACAGATACGACGTTCTCGCTCGTAACCTGAACTGAGTGAACAAAGTAAAAAATAGCATAAATTTTATCGGTAGCAACAAGGTAATTAACATAGCGATACCCGCTATTTCAAGTGTGGGTAGGGCGGTAAGACCAATTGTTAAAAAGAATCCAATCAGGAATAAATCCTTAAATGAAAGTAAGGATTTTGCTAACTCGTTTGCTTTTACGTGTCCCGCCATTAAAACCCCAAAGGTCAATGCGCCCAAGTCACCTTTCACTCCAACAAATTCAAATAAGTGATAACCGCCGAGCGCAAAAATAAAGCCAGTTAAAGGCAGTAGCTCGCCGTGACCAGATTGATCTAAGAGCTTTCTAAACAGTGGAGTTAATGGAATGAGTAACAACAAAGCTAGCGCCCAAGGAGAGGGGATCTTACCTGTTGCTGCTACCAAGAATAGCACGGCGAAGATATCTTGCATTACCAGGATTCCAATGGCAACTTTACCGTGTCTTGTTCTACTTTCTCCGCTTTCCTCTAATATTTTGACAACACAGACGGTAGAACTGAAACTGAAGGCAAATCCAATGAGTGCAATCGTTTCATTAGACAAGTCGCTTATATAAGGAAGGCCCAAAAAGCTGAACAAAAAAAAGGCTGTACTGACGATAGCTATCCACAAAGTGGTATGTAGAATACTGCTTAGCCAAATTTCCCGTTTCAACAAATCATTAATATTTAACTTGAGGCCGATAGTAAACAGCATAATGGTGATGCCGAGGTCTGCGATTTGTTGCAAACTTGCGTTGTTTTCAAAACCCCATGCATTAAGCACAAAACCGGCAATCAAATAGCCAATTAAAGGGGGTAAACCGATAAATCGGAATCCAAGGCCAAAAACAAAAGCGATGAGTAAAAATAGAAATTCCATTGAGGGTCACTTATTTTATAAAAATGTTTACGCTTTGAGAAAGCGTTTAATATCGCGAGCGACTCTGCGCACATCTTCCACCATAGGCATATGGCCAAGATCTTCATATATCGTTGTTTTAGAATCTAACATATTCTGCCAAATAACGTAGTCCTCTACAGGCATCAATTTATCATTGACTCCCCATATTAACATGGTGTCCGTAGAGTTAATTTTATGATCATGTGGTTGATAAAAATCATCTGGATTAAAAAAATCCCTAAACATATGAACATATTGTTCCCGTTTACCAATGTACTTGTTAGCTAAAGCCCTAAGCACAAATTTAGGAATGTAGGGAGGTTTAGTCATCACTAAGTCATAAAAATAGAAGAAGTCTTCTTCGTTATAGTGGTTAAATGGGTTTTGATTTGTTTTTGCCATTTGTAGCGAAAAGTCAGAACTTACACCAGCGGGATCGATTAGGATTGATTTTTGGATCCTTTCTGGACATATCTCCAGGAGTTGAGCGGCCATCAATCCCCCCATACTATTTCCGATGATATGAAACTGCTGAATATTAGCGTCATTTAACATCTCCAGCAGCAATTTGACTTGGTTTTTTGTACTGTAATTGTGACTGGATTTGTATTCAGTATCCCCGTGACCCAACAAGTCTGGGATGAATAACTGATAATCTTTCTTCAATCTCAGGGCTAGTCGATTCCAAATATATTTATCAGCACTAAAGCCGTGTACCAGTACAAGAACTGGCCGATCATTATTGAAGGTTGCTACGTTGCTAAGGTAATTTGTCTCCACATCAAACGCTTTGCTATAACCTTTATAATGTTTTAAAGAAGCTATTTTTGCTTCCAATTTATTTGCTGAGTCATAAATAGCAGTTGCGATAATGAAAGATGTATCTACTCTTAGTAGCAGTAGCCAGAGTACAACAATAACTAAAACGATAAGGGTAACAACAAGTAAAGTCATGGATTTCGTCTTTTGCTCGTATAATCTATATGGCCTTAGTATCTATCATTACGCATAATAAATCGAATGAAGATTAGTATAAAAATAGGACAAATCGCTGATTTACTTAGCAATCTGGATAATTAGTCTATCGAATTTTGCTTTTTTTTACTGTGGCTAGTATTGTTAACATGTTCCCTAGACGGCTTACACAGGATATGAAGTCACCAAAGACGATGGATGACGTGAATAAAAAATATAGGTCACCACAACTTGTGTCGAATATAAGCTCTGAAATTAATGCACTAAAAGCGGAGATAGCTAACCGCCTAATGTTAGCGCTCGTTATTTTGTGCTGTATTGGTTTACCGATATCCCTTGCTCGCTGGCCTAACCTTGGCTTTCAGCTTGTGTTTGCGGTGCATATATTATTAACTGCATCGACAATAATAATGTATTTCAGGCCAACAAAAGAAAACTATAAAGTCGACTACCTTTACATAAGCGCGTTTCTTACCCTTTTAGCTGCTATGGGCTTGTATTCATTCGGACTCCAAAGTGGGGGATTCATACATTTCATTTTTGCAGCATTTATTATCGCGGGCATATTCTCTCTAAAAGCGTCAATTATTTATTTAATATTTTCCTCTAGTGGCACCGCGATACTAGGGCTCCTATTCTCACAAGGTACAATTACACACGTGATCGAACCCAATATATATGCTAGCAGCATGGGCGCTTGGTCTATTGCAATATTCAGTGGTGTAATAACCAGTACGCTTTTTCTCACTGCCGGATATGCTTACTATAGGAAGTTGAAAAGCTCTCTTGAATTACTTGAAACACAGAATGAGAAAGTAGAGTATTTGGCCAATCATGATCATCTTACGGGCCTGACATCTCCAAGGCTTGCGCAAGAACAGTTAGACTTAACCTTAAACTTGGCAAAAAGACACAGTTTTAAGGCAGCCATTCTCTATATAGACGTCGATGACTTTAAGTTAATAAATGATGCACTAGGTCATGATGCGGGAGATTTTGCTCTTAAAGAAATAGCAAACCGCCTTAAGGATTTGATTCGAGATACTGATATTGCATGTCGCCAAGGTGGTGATGAGTTCTTGGTTATTTTGCACTATCCAGTGACCAAAGAAGCATGTGAAGAAATATGTCGACGCCTGATTAGCGCCTTTGATTCAAGACTTCCGTATAAGGAACATGAGATAAAAATCAATCTTAGTATTGGAGTTGCCATCTATCCTGATGACGGTGAAAGACAGGATGAACTGCGCATAAAAGCAGATAAAGCAATGTACACGACTAAGCATCAACAGAAAAACAATTACCTATTTGCGGATGAATTGTAGATAGGTCGTCAACAATTCCTAATTAGGCTGAACTACCGTTTAGGTCACTAATTTACGATATTATAATATAAGCCATTGATTAAAATGGCTTATATTGCAAAAATTAAATTGATACGTCTCTCATCTGCTTTAATGTAGACCCAAATTGGCTTCGCACAACTGGGTTAAATTCATAAATACCCATAAAGTTAATGTGCGCCCAAGCGATAACAGAGCCAGTCGATATTGATTCAATGACATTCATACGTTCATCATGTGAATCAAGAGACAAACAATAGTCAGACAAAAATAAGTAGTTCCATAGAATAATCATATTGCGTAACAAGGTATTACTGGCCATGACCAATTGAATCTCGTCCTGCAGACCGACTTGTAACTTACCATTTCTTCCAAACAGTACTTTGTCAGCAAGTTTTTGGCCTAACTCTACTCTGTTAAGCTGCTTTTGAATATTTTGCCTGAGCGCTTCATCGTCTACATAGTTTAAAATGAAGTGGGTCTTTAGCAAGCGTCCGAATTCTTTAAAGGCTTGATATAGTGTGTTGTCTCGCTCACTACTGGTTAACATTTTTAACATTTGTGAAGCACTGCAGCGCTTCAACTTCATAGACGCAATAAGCCTCAATATATCATCCCAATTTTCCAATATAAGTTTCTTATTGATTTGCCTCTTTGGCGCTAATGGCGAACCAGAGTATTTGCTTGTTGTTTTAGACTCATAAGCATAAAGAGTCTGATGATGAACATTCTTAATGCGTGGTGCAAAAGACACGTCCATGAAATGCAAACCCGCAAACACAGCTTCAGTATAACCATGCGTGTCGGTGCTATGAAAGTGCTCCTCTATATCGCCTTGCATCAATGCATGTTTTGATGAAACTAGTCCTTCGAGGACATAAGGCGCCTCGCGATCTGATGACGTTAAAACATTGACATGAAAAAATGACTGCTTTTCGTCAAGAAAACTATTAACGCTTATCCCTTGTTCTTTGCCGTAATATTTGTATGAATCATTTGCAAGCAGTGAGTTCACGTTAACCACAACTTTCTTACCATCGCTACTTGAATGTAGTCTGCCATCATTTTCATTATATATGGTTGATCTTCCCACAGTTAGGATCACCAATTCTTCAATATCTACCTTAAGTGTGAATCGGTTCTAATTTTACAGGTGCTTCTTAAATCTTGAACGCCAGATTAAACATCTCCAACTTTTCAGAATATTAATAAGTTTCAGTTTAATACTTAAACTCAAATTTATTCGAGTTTAAGTGGTAGTTTTGTCCTACTAATTTGGGGTTTTAGAGATTTTCCTGAAGAAGTAAGACCAGTCAAAACATTGGTTTCGACAAATAGCGTAAAATAGACGAAAAAAAAGACGGTAATTTAGATGAAAAAATATAAAGACAACTGAAAGTAATGGAAACACTAAAAAAATAGCAGCTTCGAATGTTACTTCGCCCAATAAATTACAAACATCATTATTAGACAATTATATTGTAGACGTTCAAATTAATATCGCACGATCTGGCCTTTTTCAAAGGAGTCCTAAATTAAACAGCACTAATTTTGTTTAGCATTCTTTTGCAAGCTGAATGTCAATTAAACCGGAGCAAGACTAGTTCTTGTGGATTTTGAAAATGTGATGGTAAATGTTATTTCGTTTTCTGAAGACGTTGCCAAAATATCACCACCATTAATTCTAATTACTGATTTAGCAATTGTTAATCCAAGTCCGGCTCCCTGCCCATCTCTTTTGCGAGAGGGGTCAGCTCTGTAAAATCGGTCAAATAACCTAGCTAAATGTTTTTTAGAAATCGTTTCACCTTGGTTAATAACCGATATCGATACCCGTTCTGAGGTTTCTTTGGTTTCAATTACAATGTCGTTATCAACTGGCGAATATCTGACTGCATTGGATATTAGGTTACTTAACGCTTGTCGAAGCATAGTTCTATCACAATTAACTGTAACGGTTGGGCCAGCTAACTGTAAGCTTATATTTTTTTCATCAGCAAGGAGTTCGAAGTATTCTAGCAAGTCTTTAATTTCACTATTAACATCAATGTTTTCTTTGTTTGGTTTTATTAAGCCATGCTCAGTTTGCGCAAGTAGTAACATGTCGCTGACCATTTTCGTCATACGGTCGAATTCTTCAAGATTAGAGTAGAGCATTTCTGTATATTGTTCGTTACTTCTAGGTCTGCTTAACATCACCTGAGTTTGTGTGGTCAAATTAGTAATGGGCGTGCGCAGTTCATGGGCTATGTCGGCTGAGAAAAAAGATAAGCGAACAAAACCATCTTCGAGTTTTTGCAGCATAACATTGAACGAATCAACTAAAGTGAGTAGCTCCATTGGCACCTCTTCTGAACTGATCCTTGCGTCTAGATGGTCAGCTGATATTGTTTCTATTTTTCGGCTTAGTTTTCGCAGTGGAGAATGGCCTCTATATATGGCGAACCTAGCGGCTAAAATAGTGATCACGGCAGCACACAAGGTAATTAACCACAGCGTTTTCTTAAATTCATCCATATACGTCATATGGAATTCCATGTTAGACGCAACTATTACACTGAAATTGGTTTCGACATTATCTATTAAAATGGTTGCATTTAGTTTTGTCGCTCGGAACATATGCTGAGAATCTTTAAATAGCAGCAGATGCTCTGGTTTAACAGATGTATATGTCCGCGCATATTCTGGGTAGAAGCTAAAATCGACTTCTTTGCTGGTATAAAGTACGTCTCCCATTGCGCTCTCCACATGATAATAAACTCCATGATGCCCTGATACTGCATCTTCAAGTGTGTCTGCTGGAGATGTTTTTTGTAAGCCTGACTCCGCGAGTTGCTTATTAACAGCAACAAATACTTCGTTAAGTTCTCCAGCATCTTGTTCAGTAAAATGTTGCTCTATTGAACGCACCACAATCTCATGCATAATTGTTAAGCATACCACCACCGCAAAACCGACTAGTATCGTAGAGCGAAATGCAAGTGAGTTTGGGACGCGAAACACCTTATTCATTATTAGCCGCTGAAATTTTGTAGCCCATACCACGGATGGTTTGGATAAGTTTCACTGGAAAGTCATCATCGATTTTGGCGCGCAACCGGCGAATAGCAACATCAATAACATTGGTATCACTATCGAAATTGATATCCCATACTTGTGAAGCAATGAGAGAACGGGGTAATACTTCACCTTGTCGTCTAACCATAAGCTCTAACAATGTAAACTCTTTAGTGGTTAGGTTGATGGTTTTGCCCGCCCTTGTGGCAATACGAGAGGGAATATCTAGCTGTAAGTCGGCAATTGCGAGTATATTTGTGGGGGCTGCTATCGTGCGCCTTACTAAAGAGCGCACTCTTGCAAGGAGTTCAGCAAACGCAAAGGGTTTGACCAAATAGTCGTCCGCGCCTAATTCTAATCCCTTTACTTTATCCTTAACACTGTCTCTTGCGGTTAAAAACAGTACTGGCGTATGGTTACCGGCCTCCCTCAATGAACTCATTATCTTCCAACCATCTATATCAGGTAACATCACGTCCAGTATCACGAGTTCAAAGTTTCCCGTCATTGCTTTGTGATGACCATCAAGTCCATTTCTGACTAACTCAACAACAAACCCCGCCTCTGACAAGCCTTGTTTAATATAGTCGCCGGTTTTCACTTCGTCTTCTACCACTAGTATTTTCATGCTTGCTCCATTTGTATCCGCTATTTCTGTGCAACTCTTTGGAAAATATCGAGCGAATGCACAACTGACCGTAAACATCGGCTCATGCCGATAGTATAAAGGACTAATTTGTTGAATAAACATCAGATGACAGAAATGTAATCTATGTGTAATCGTCTTGTCAGGTTGAGTTGATATTATCTTGCAGTCGTTTGAATAACACGCTTTTTATTTGAAAAGTCGTCGTTTGTATTATGTGTCCTTACGCTATATTGAAGGTGTAGATTGCTTACTCGTTTCGTTCACATCAGTGTTGTTATCATATTGCTACTATCGCAAGGGGTAGAGGCGTTCGCTGTGTCTTCTGAAATGCCATGTATGCAGGAACATAATATGATGTCTGAAATGTCTATGAGTGGTTCTCATTTTGACAACATGGCAGTGGATGAAAATAGTGAAGACTGCTGTCCAAAGGACTGTTGTTGCCCGATGGGCTTACTCATCGTCGCCGTGCTAGTAGACAGCAGATTAAACGGTTTGCCTGACTATACCGCGATACAGTTTAAATCAATTGAGCCCTCAATTAAAAAAGCGTTTCTCCATCCGATACAGCGCCCTCCAAAAACTCCTCTCTACATATCATAACTTGCAGTCGCGACAAATATCGCGAGCTGCATTCGCTTATCGTTAAGATAAATAACCAAATCCAAATTATTAAACACACTTTTTCTTTTTTTGAGAGGAAAGATATATGAAATTTTCAATACTATTGCCCGTAAAGGCATCATTAATCGCTGCTGTTCTTCTAACAACGGCCTGTTCAGATGCCGCTAACAACAAGGCGACTGAACAAGGTGAATACATTTCCAAACCTGCCGCCATCGAGCTAACGGTTTACAAAAGCAGAACCTGTAACTGCTGCCAAAAATGGATTAATCATGCCGAAGACCATGGCTTTGATGTGAGTGCAAGAAACATTACGTTTATGTCGGACATAAAAGAGGACAGAGGGATAGCCCCAAATTATCGGTCTTGTCATACGGCAGAGTCAAATGATGGTTATGTGTTTGAAGGGCATGTACCGGCAAAGTACATCAAACAGTTCTTAGCCGACGTGCCAAAAGATAGCATAGGACTATCTGTCCCCGCCATGCCAGTCGGAACGCCAGGGATGGAGGTTGACGACCGCTTTATGCCATACCAAATATTGCTATTAAAAGAAGACGGAAGCTCATCGGTATATGCAGAAGTTGCCAGTTATGAGGAGCAATTTTAATGAAATATCGTATCGCTTTTTTATCAACATTAATCATGCTGATGCTAAGTCATAACGTCTTTGCAAATAAAGCTGACATTCTAACACTAGAGGAAGCAATTACAGCAGCAATTAAGCAAGATCCATGGTTGAAGGGAAGTCAATATCGAGAAGACGCGTTACTCTCGAATAGTGTGTCTGCCTCTTCGCTTCCTGATCCTGTGGTATCGATTGGACTGGCGAACCTGCCAACAGATGGTTTTGCTTTTGATCAAGAACCAATGACACAACTGAAAGCAGGCGTATCGCAGATGTTTCCCCGCGGTGATAGTTTGGATATTAAGCGCAAACAACTTGAAGAACTCGCGAAGCAACACCCAATCATGCGCAAAGATCGAATCGCGAAAACAACATTGGCGGTTTCTCTTAAGTGGCTTGAGATTTATCGGGCTCAACAGACAATATCACTTATTGAACAAGACCGTGCTTTATTTGAACAGCTCGGCGACGTCGCCCAAGCGAGTTACTCGTCAGCGGTCGGCAAAGTAAGGCAACAAGATATCGTTCGCGCTCAGCTCGAGCTAACAAGGCTTGATGACCGACTGACTAAATTGCATTCCCAAAAAGAGCAAGCACTTGCTGAATTGCTTGAATGGTTATCAGATGATACGGCTTGGACATCTAATCAAATGCGATATAGGCAAATGGTTTCTCTACCTGCTGCAACGCCATCAATTAAACCTTTGTATGTAGATGCTGAACAAGCGCTAAACAGTCACGATGCGCAAAGCTTAGCCAATTTATTGGTGGCGCACCCTTATGTTTTGGCGATTGAGCAAAAAATAAGAGCCAGTAAAACAGGTATTGATTTAGCAAAGCAGCAATACAAGCCACAATGGGGTGTAAACGCAAGTTATGCATATAGAGCCGACGATCAGTTAGAACGTAGCCGAGCTGATTTTATCTCGGTGGGTATCTCATTTGACGTGCCCTTATTTACCAGCAACAAACAAGATCAGGACGTCTCCGCAGCGATTAGTCAAACTGAGGCGATAAAGACAGAAAAGAGATTAGCCATTAGATCGCTGCTATCTCAACTGCAATCTGCATATGCTGCTCACTTAAGGCTTTTGCAGCGCGAAACACTTTATCAAACGGATATTTTGGTTCAAATGAGCGAGCAAGCTGAGGCTTCTTTAACGGCATATACTAATGATGATGGTGATTTTGCTGAAGTAGTAAGAGCAAGAATAGCCGATCTGAATGCCAGAATTGACGCATTGAACATTGATATTGACTTACTCAAGTCGCGATCACAACTCAACTATTTTTTTAGCGATGGTCAAGACGTTACTCATCGCATTGGAGACAACTCATGAAAAATACAAGTACACTGGCCATTGGACTCATCGCTGGAGCGGTGCTAACTGCATTGACTTATACGTTTATCTTGCCCCATTCAGGCGATAGCGCAGCAAATGCCGACAATGCCGATAGCAACGCCCCCTTATATTGGGTCGCCCCTATGGATCCGAACTATAGAAGAGACGCACCCGGTAAATCACCAATGGGAATGGATCTTGTGCCGGTATATGATGATGGGGGCATGGATGAGAGTCCTGGCACCGTCACAATACATCCAAATGTAGAAAATAACCTAGGTGTGCGAACGGCATCTGTGCAAAGAAAAAGCTTACATGTGCCAATTAGAACGGTAGGTTATGTGCAATACAATGAAGACACGCTTGTGCATATTCACCCACGTGTTGAAGGTTGGATAGACGAATTATATGTCAAAGCAGCTGGCGAATACGTTAAAAAAGGTGAGCCTTTATACGCACTCTATTCACCTGAGTTAGTGAATGCGCAGGAGGAATTTCTGCTTGCTCGAAACCGCAATAACGTCAATCTACTGCAGGCAGCTACCTCTCGGCTTGAAGCGCTTCAAATGCCAGCTCAAGCGGTTAACCAACTCAAGCAAACCGGTAAAGTTCAACAAACCATCACGTTTACCGCTCCTCAAACAGGCTTTGTCGATAATCTGAATATCAGACAAGGCTTTTATGTTAAACCTGGTGTGACGATATTATCTATTGGCGCGTTAGATGAAGTATGGGTGGATGCCGAGGTATTTGAACGTCAGTCGAACCAGATAGAGAAAGGCTTAGCGGTCACCATGACGCTTGAGTATTTGCCAGAAAAAGTGTGGCAGGGTGAAGTTGATTATGTTTACCCAACATTAGACAAAGACACAAGAACGCTTAAAGCGAGATTACGTTTTGACAATCCCGAGTATTTCTTGAAACCCAATATGTTTGCACAAGTCACCATCCATTCCGATCTGGATGATGAAAACCTTTTGGTTCCCACTGAAGCGGTTATTCGCACTGGAAAGCAAGACAGAGTGGTAATTGCTTTAGGTGAGGGGCGCTTTAAATCTATCGAAGTCAAGGTTGGTAATATCGTCAATGAATACACGGAGATTTTAAGCGGTCTGAGAGACGATGATGTTGTCGTCACTTCTGCTCAATTCTTATTAGATTCTGAAAGCAGCATTTCTTCTGATTTTAAACGAATGGAAGAGGCCGAATCTATGCCATCTATGGTATGGACTACCGCAACTGTCAATAGTGTGATGGCAGAGCATAATATGGTGAATCTTGATCATGCGGCAATCGACGAATGGGGTTGGCCTGAAATGACAATGGATTTTTTTGTTGACCAAGATTTAGACATTAGCAAGTTAATGCCTGGCATGTCATTGCATTTACAAATTACAAAGGCAGATCTAGGTGATTACTTAATTACAGAAATCCATATTGTGGATGAAGACGGCAACATGATGCACATGGAAGGTATGGACGATATGGACGATATGGAAAATATGGAGGGCATGGATCATTCTGGTCACTCGATGGGCATAGACAATGCAGATAAAGAGATGGATCATTCAGGTCACGGAGGACAGTACTAATGATTGCAGCCATTATTAGGTGGTCTGTCACCAATCGATTTTTTGTATTGCTTATCACCATAATCATTGTTGGTGGAGGCTTGGTCGCTGTAAAAAACACACCAGTAGACGCACTACCTGATTTGTCAGATGTGCAAGTGATTATTAAAACAAGCTACCCTGGACAGGCACCTCAAGTTGTTGAGGATCAGGTAACTTATCCTCTTACTACCGCGATGCTATCAGTGCCTGGTGCCAGAACCGTGAGAGGTTACTCATTTTTTGGTGACTCTTATGTCTACATCATTTTTGATGACGATACGGATTTGTACTGGGCACGAAGCCGCGTACTCGAATACTTATCCCAAGTTGCTCCTAATTTACCTGAAAATGCTAGGCCTCAACTAGGACCAGACGCTACGGGTGTGGGTTGGGTGTATCTTTATGCCTTAGTCGATAGAACGGGCCAACACGATATTAGTCAGTTGCGCAGTTTACAAGACTGGTTTTTAAAATTCGAGTTACAGACAGTTTCTGGCGTATCAGAAGTATCTTCGATAGGCGGGATGGTTAAGCAGTATCAGGTCAGAGTGGATCCTGAGAAGCTCAGAGCCTATGGCATACCCCTTTCTCATATTCAAATGGCCATTAAGCGCGGTAATCAAGAGGTTGGCGCATCGGTTATTGAGATGGCTGAAGCCGAATATATGGTTCGTGCTACCGGGTACATCGAAAATAAACGAGACATAGAGCTTATTCCCTTGGGCGTAAACAACAATGGCACGCCATTGTTGGTCAAAGATATTGCTGACGTGCAATTAGGACCACAAATGCGCCGTGGCATTGCTGAGTTAAATGGAGAAGGTGAAACTGTTGGTGGAATAGTTGTGATGCGTTATGGCGAAAACGCGCAAAAAACCATTGACGGGGTAAAAGCTAAGCTTGAGGAACTTAAAAAAGGTTTGCCAGACGGTATTGAAGTGGTGACAGTTTATGATAGGTCTGCTTTGATTGAACGCGCAGTCAATAATCTTGGTTTCAAGTTATTGGAAGAGTTTGCTGTGGTTGCCGTCGTATGTATCGCCTTTTTATTTCATGTTCGTTCATCGCTAGTAGCAATTGTGAGTCTACCGGTTGGTATTCTCGTGGCGTTCATCGTCATGTATTTTCAAGGGATCAATGCCAACATCATGTCGCTAGGGGGGATTGCCATTGCTATTGGCGCGATGATTGACGGTGCCATAGTTATGATTGAAAACATGCACAAACACATGGAGCGAACGCCACTTACTAAAGAAAACCGATGGCAAATTGTGGTTGACTCGGCTGTGGAGGTTGGCCCGGCGTTATTTTTTAGCCTTCTTATTATTACAGTCAGCTTTGTCCCAGTGTTTACGCTAGAAGCGCAAGAAGGGCGGATGTTTTCCCCTTTAGCGTACACAAAAACCTATGCAATGGCGGCCTCCGCTGCACTTGCCATAACATTAGTACCCGTATTAATGGGGTATTTTATAAGAGGAAAAGTACTACCTGAGCATAAGAACCCTGTCAACAAGGGCTTGTCTTGGCTGTACATTCCATCGTTAAAAACCGTGCTGCGTTTTCCAAAGCTGACGCTTGTTGGCGCATTGGTTGTGCTAGTCATTGGTTTTTGGCCGGTCAATAAAATTGGCAGCGAATTTATTCCGCCGCTTGACGAAGGTGATTTAATGTATATGCCCACCACATATGCTGGCATATCCATCGGTAAAGCAAGGGAGTTGCTGCAACAAACTAATAAGCTTATTTATACCGTGCCCGAAGTAGAAACGGTGTTCGGTAAAGTGGGACGTGCGGAAACTGCCACCGATCCCGCGCCCTTGACGATGATTGAAACGTTCATACAATTAAAGCCCCACGATGAATGGCGTAAGGGGCTAACTACTGAAGATTTGATAAAAGAACTTGATAACCTAATTGACTTTCCAGGGCTCACAAATGCTTGGGTAATGCCTATTAAAACTAGGATTGATATGTTGGCCACCGGAATCAAAACACCGGTAGGTATAAAGATTGGAGGGCCGGAGCTTGGCGAAATACAAGCCATTGGCCAGCAAATCGAAACAATTCTTTCTGAAGTCAAAGGGACAGCCTCTGTTTATTCGGAACGAGTGGCAGGCGGGCGCTATGTAAAGGTTGACATACAGCGCGATAAAGCTGCGCGCTATGGCCTTAACATTGCAGATATTCAGTCAGTTGTATCCAGTGCCATTGGCGGTATGAATGTCACGCAAAGTGTTGAAGGGCTTGAGAGATATCCGGTCAACGTGCGCTATCCTCAATCATATCGCTCATCCCCACAAGCACTATCTTTATTGCCGATTGTGACACCGCAAGGAAAGCGTATTGCGCTTGCAGATGTAGCAGATGTGTACATAGAGGATGGCCCTCCCGGCATAAAAAGTGAAAATGCACGCCTAAATGGCTGGGTGTTTGTGGATATTGATGGCGTGGATATTGGCAGTTATGTGGTGTCAGCTCAGCAAGCCGTGAGTGAGCAGTTAGTATTGCCTGCTGGCTACTCCATAACGTGGTCTGGTCAATATGAGTATATGCAACGCGCCAAAGAAAAACTCACCTACGTTGTGCCACTGACGCTGGCCATTATTATCATTCTGTTGTACCTCAACTTTAGAAACATTACTGAAGTGGCCATTATCATGGGCACTTTGCCTTTGGCGATGGTTGGTAGCATTTGGTTAATGTATCTGGAGGGGTTCAACTTTTCGGTAGCCGTAGGGGTCGGTTTTATAGCACTCGCTGGCGTTGCAGTTGAAATAGGTGTGATCATGTTGGTCTACCTGAACCAGGAATATAACGCGCTAATTACGCGCTGCAAAGAACAAAATGTAATACCGAGCGATGCACAGTTAACAGAAGCTATATTGCACGGCGCAGGACTGCGCGTTAGGCCTGTCATGATGACGGCTTTAGCCATCATTCTTGGTTTGCTACCCATTTTATATGGAACAGGAACAGGGGCAGAGGTCATGAGTCGGATTGCCGCGCCAATGGTAGGCGGAATGATGAGTGCAGTGCTACTCACGCTACTTGTTTTACCCGCCATTTATCTGTTGTGGAAAAAAAAGCAAATACACCAATTAGCTAAAAACATTTAACCCGTAACTTTACAAAAGAGAGATTAATACATGAAAAAATTTATCGTAACGCTTCTTATCACAATGAGCAGTCTGTCAGCGTTAGCGCATACTGGGATCACGTCTTCAATACCCAAAGATAATGCTATGTTAATGAAGAGCCCAGAGACCATTGCCGTGGCATTTGCTGACGAAGTTCGTTTGGTTAACTTATCTATATTGAACAGCAAAAGTGAAAAGGTTGATTTTGAATTCGCCCCCTCAATGGAGGCGAGTAAAACATTTAGCTATGACTTGCCCCAGTTAATGCCTAGCTCTTACAAAGCGTCATGGACAATTATGGGAGTAGACGGTCATAAGATGAAAGGAGACTTTTCATTTATGGTCCATGCTGCTGGCAACATGAAAGAGATGAAACATAAAAAGATGGATCACAGCGACCATAGTAATCATTAAATAGGAATTCCCATGACATCAGGAATTTGGATAGGGCTGCTAGTACTCAACAAGTTTCTGGTGTATTTGGGGATAAGCGGAGCATTTAGCATTATTTGCGTGTATCTCTATATCCCGCCGGCTTCGCTTGAGAATGTTGACAACGCTGCAATGCGTTGGCGACAGACTATATGCAAAGTCGCAATGGTATTGGTCATTATTGGTTTCATTGCTAATGTTGTCGATTTTTTTGTACAAACAGGCAACCTTGCAGAAAATGGTGTAAAAGGCATGTTCGACCCCATCATGCTCAACATGATGTGGGCTAGCTCTGTTGGCACATTCACGATGACTAGAGCAATCGCGTTCGGTCTATCTTTTGCACTTTTGACTCTGATATTAATTCGTCCATTATTTCTGACGAGCAAGTTAAACCAATGGATATTTGGCACACTAACATTGCTCGTCATTATTGGCTTGAGCACCTCATTTACGTTATCTGGACACACTAATACACTCATATTTGGCAGCGTCTCGCTTATCACTCTGCATGTAGCTATGTCGTTTGCATGGTTAGGTGCGCTAATACCATTAGTGCGCGCGACCTACATATTTGAGGGGGAAGCATTGCATGTTGTTATGGAACGTTTTGGTCGATTTGCAGTTTGGGGCGTCGCTATTTTAGTGGCTGCCGCTGTATCTATGCTCATTCAGTTTGTGCCTACATTAGAAAGCCTGTATTCAAGCCGCTATGGACAAGTTTTTATACTCAAAATAGCCTTGGTCTTATTGCTTCTCCTGTTTGCCGTGGCTCATAAGTTCGTATTGGTGCCACGCATATTGAGTCGAGAAGATGGCGCCGTCGCATTACGACGTTCCATCATGATTGAAACGTTTGTGGGTTTTTTAATTTTACTCGTTACTAGCGTGGTCACAACAGCGATGGGCCCGCCAATGCTAGCGAGTTAACTTGTTTAATTAAACAACATCTATCGAAGAGGAAACAAAAATGAAAAACACAATTCATCAGGGCCTTTTGGCATTTGTCGCCATTGTTGCTATGAGTCCGTTCGCTTTTTCGCATGACGGTGATACTCATAATGAAGCTATAGCATCTATGTTTACTGGGACTGAAACAACAGCTGCAAAAACTGTACTTGCCTTTCACAAAGCACTTGAAACCGGTGATGTTGAGACTGCTCGAAACCTGCTCGTTGATAACGTTCTGATTTTTGAAGGGCAAGGTGTTGAACGAAGCGCGAAAGAATATGCAAGCCATCATATGTTGTCAGACATTAAATACTTACAAGCCATGCAAATTGACCTAATTGAACACCATGTTCATGAGTACGATGGCATAGCAACCTCTTTTTCAAGAAGCCAATTGACTGGCACATATAAGGGAAAAAGCATTGATAGAGCAAGTAATGAAACTATCACGCTTATTAAACGAGATAGTCAATGGAAAATTTCACACATTCATTGGTCTAATTAAGCGTGCATTACACTCCCTTTTTAACGCAATTAAATTTATATAGCATTGTTTCTATTACATAATTGTAATCAAACGGTAATGCAATAGCCGATTTTTATTGATGTAGATCATGTTGAGATATCAGCTAAAAAGTAAGCTTACCATATGGGTTGTGAGCCTGTTCACAATTCAATCGCAACGTTATTTGTCAGTATATTAACAAGGAAAAAACTATGAAAAACATCACTAAGCTACTCACGGTATTAACCGTATCTTTATTTTTGCTAGGCGGGTGTGCTAGCCAGTTGTATCACGATTACATCATGAGTGGACAAGTCGTCACAGCCAAAGGAAGCGAACTTGTTGTGTGTGTCGCAGATACCAGCAATCTAGAGCAAAACAAAGTATATGACGTGTACCGAGCGGTATACGATGACAATGTGATCACCGAAGGTGAATCAGGCTATTCCAGAGAATATGTGGGTAAAGTGCGTTTGGGGAATACGAAGGATGAACATTTTGCCAATGCAACGATTGTGAGCGGTCAAGTCATGCCAAATGACATTGTAGAGTTCAACGCTAAATAAGCACGCAGAGGCAGTATATCTAGTGGAAAACGGCATGCTCTTAAACAGTGTTGCGATCATATCGACGTTGATTGTTGGTTGGGGCTTATTTAACGACCGCGTCAGGTTGTCGCCACAGTGGCGAGCAACTGTGACACCTCTTGCCTCCATCATTGGCAGTGGCTTTTTAATTGTTGCACCGCTGCTTCATTCTGTTATGGGGAAGTGGGCATTACTGGGGATCGTGTTGTTATCTGCTCTTGCATATTGTTTAGGTGGTGTCATTCGGTTTAACATCGCTCACGCTGAGCCGCATTTGGAAGACTATCCTAATGGAGGCATTGCTAAATTAGAATATATTGGACAGTGGTTTTTAGGGGCGGCGTATGCTATTTCAGTCGCCTTTTATATTAGTCTATTCGCATCATTTGTGTTTGAAAGAATAAGCGTTACTGATGATACCGTGATAAAGGTAGCCACCAGTCTAGCCTTACTATTTATAATGTTTATTGCGTGGCTAAGAGGAGCTAAAGGGCTTGAAGTAATAGAGCTCTATGCGGTCACAATCAAGTTAGCGATTATAGTGGGAGTACTTGTTGCATTGCTGACATTTGACATGTCAAGTGGCGCGACATGGTTTCAGCATGAAGCGCTCAATGCTATCGGTCTTGTTGAAACCTTAAGTATCTTGGCGGGTATGTTGATGGTCACTCAAGGTTTTGAAACGGCAAGATTTATGGGCGCTGAATATTCGGCTTACCAGCGCATAATGGCAGTAAAATATGCTCAAGGCATTGCGACCGTCATTTACCTAGTGTTTATTGGATTAACTTGCCCCTTATTCAATGTATACCCCATCGTTGAATTAAGTGAAACAACCATTAGCCAGACGCTTGGCCAAGCGATATGGATCCTACCGTTTTTACTTCTTATTGCAGCAACCACTAGTCAAATTAGTGCCGCTTTAGCAGACACAATCGGCGGCGGTGGCTTACTTAGAGAGCTGATAAAAGCGCGTCTTTCAACAAATGTCTATTACATGTTAATCATTGGCATCGCTATTGTACTTGTTTGGACCAGCAATGTGTTTGAGATCATAAACTTAGCAAGCAAAGGCTTTGCGCTCTATTACTTATCGCAAACGGTGCTTGCGACCTGTCTGTTGTCAGGACGAAAGCATAAAACACGGCGTGATTGGTTAACGTTAGCGGGGACAATTATATTGTCTGTGCTATTGGTGTTGGTCATTGTTTGGTCTATGCCGGCACCTCATAGCTAAAATATCACTTGACCTGTGAGCGACTCACAGGCCTATGCTTTTTTTAGCGAGTGAGGAACAGGTTTATTGTCAACCGGAGTATTTGAATAATGAGTATGCAAGTAAAGCAGTTAGCAGACGCATTTGGGATTAACAAGGATACGATTAGGTATTACACCCGAATAAATTTGTTACGACCATCTAGGTCAAGTGAAAATGGCTACAGGTTTTATCCTCTAGAGCAACAAAATCGTCTTAGATTCATACTGAGTGCTCGCGATTTAGGTTTTTCTATCGAGGATATCAAACAGATATTTTCCGAATCCGATAAAGGCAAAACGCCGTGCCCAACAGTCAGGGTGTTGATTGAGAAAAGACTGGCAGAAACTGAACAACGGTTTATTGAAATGGCTAAGTTACGAGACAAAATGCGCAACGCTGTAGATACATGGGATCAAAAACCAGACAAAGAGCCATGTGATAACGTGATTTGCCATTTAATTGAAGATGTCGATTTATCAAATATTGATAACGAACAGGCACAATAATGACTTTTATTAATGGGGAAACGCTATGAGTGATGAACAAATAAATAGAGAAAACGAAGTCACGAAGTCATGTTGTCATAATCGAAACAATACACCCAATGAGCCAAAAATAAATAAAAACATACATTCGTCAAGCGACATCTATACAGCTCAAGAGACAACCATACATCATCTAATGATTGAAGGAGCGAGTTGCGCCAGTTGTGTTAGTAAAATTGAAAAGGCGTTGCGCGCGGTTAATGGCGTGACAAAAGCAGAAATGAATTTTGCACAACGAACGGTCAGTGTTACAGGAAGTGTACAGGGCGCTGCGCTTATTACGGCGATTGAAATAGCGGGTTATCGAGCAAAAGTGGATACCAGCGACTCAGAGCAAGAAGCCCTTGATGAAAAGGATAAGGCTGATTGGGCCTATTACAAAAAGCTCATGCGAGATATGACAATCGCGCTTTTATTAGGTGTACCGCTTATGATCTATGGGCTGGTAATAGGAGAAATGACGGTCAACACAAATAGTGAACGCCTAGTTTGGTTTACTATTGGTCTGGCAACGTTAGCCGTCATGTATTTTTCTGGTAAACACTTTTATGTGGGGGCTTACAACTCGCTAAAGAATCATTCAGCGAATATGGATACTCTCATCGCTTTAGGTACCGGCACAGCGTGGCTATATTCTATGGTGGTAGTGGCCGTTCCGGAGTTATTGCCAACAATGGCGCGTCATGTTTACTTTGAAGCAACTGCAATGATAATAGGGTTAATCAACCTTGGCTTAGCGCTAGAAATAAAGGCGAGAGGCAAAACATCTGAGGCAATTAAACGGTTGATTGGTCTTCAAGCCAAAACAGCGCGTGTCGTTCGAGGAGGAAATGATGTCGATATACCGATAGAAAATGTAATGCTAAAAGATTTTATCCGGGTTAGACCAGGCGAAAAAATTTCTGTCGACGGCGAAGTGGTCGAAGGTCACACTGCAATAGATGAGTCTATGTTAACTGGTGAGCCTATGCCTGTAGAAAAACAAGCAGGGGATAAGGTTGTAGCGGGCACCATTAATAAATCAGGTTCAATCGTATTTCAAGCCACTCGTGTAGGCAAAGACACTGCCTTAGCGCAAATTATCAATATGGTAAAAAAAGCACAAAACTCTAAACCCCCGATAGGTCGTTTAGCGGATGCTATTTCTGCCTATTTTGTTCCCGTTATTATGATTATTGCGGTGCTTAGTGCACTGGCGTGGCTGAATTTCGGTCCATCACCGGCTCTGGTTTTTGCCATCGTATCGGCGACTACGGTTTTGATAATCGCTTGTCCTTGTGCTCTGGGTCTAGCGACGCCAATGTCGGTAATGGTAGGCGTGGGAAAAGCTGCCGAAGCCGGTGTATTAATTAGAAATGGCGAGGCGCTGCAAACAGCCTCGAAGATCACGACGATGATTTTAGATAAAACGGGTACCATCACAGAGGGAGAGCCAAAGGTTACCGACGTGTTACTAACAAAAAATTACTCGCGTAAAGAAGTCTTGATGCTAGCCGCGAGTCTTGAGGCTGGCTCTGAACACCCTTTGGCGATGGCGATTGTCGACAGTGCCAAAGCGCAAGGAATTGATACCAAGAAAGTAGATGGCTTTCGTTCAATTGCAGGTAAAGGTGTGCAGGCATCATGTGAAGGGAAAGCCCTATTATTTGGCAATGAAAAGCTGATGAAAGATAAAGGTATTGTCATTGAGCAATATATAGAAAAAGCGCAAGAGTTTGCACAAGAAGCCAAAACACCAATGTACTTTGCCATAAACAATACTTTGGCCGCGATCATATCGGTTGCCGATCCAATAAAGAGCGATTCCATTGCTGCGATTGCGCGACTTCAGAAAAATGGCATTCGTATTGTCATGCTCACTGGAGATAATCGATTAACGGCTCAAGCGATTGCACAAAAGGTAGGTATCAAGGAATTCGTGGCTGAAGTTATGCCAGAAGATAAAGCGAACAAAGTCGCAGAGCTGCAAGAAGAAGGTGAAATTGTTGGTATGACTGGCGACGGTATTAATGATGCGCCGGCCTTAGCCCACGCCAATGTTGGTTTCGCAATTGGCACTGGTACCGATGTGGCAATAGAAAGTGCCGACATAACGCTCATGCGCGGCTCGCTACATGGTTTGGCAGATGCTATCGCAGTAAGCAAAGCTACGCTAGCGAATATAAAACAGAACCTATTCGGGGCTTTCATCTACAACGTCGCAGGAGTGCCCATTGCCGCAGGCGTATTGTTTCCATTTTTTGGTTTGCTATTAAATCCTGTTATTGCAGGTGCGGCTATGGCCTTTTCATCATTGACCGTGGTTACCAATGCAAACCGTCTACGCCTGTTTAAAGCTAAAAATCATTAAAAGGAGAAAATTATGTTGTGGGTAAATATTGCAGGCATGGGAGTTATCGGTTTGATTATATGGTGGTTTTGGCTTTACAAATCATCATCGGTTGACATGAGTGATGGAGTGATAGAAGTATTGGTGAAGGATGGGGTGTATCAACCGGCAGTTATCAAAGTACCCGCCAATCAAGAATCAACGATTACATTTTTTAGAGCTGATTCTTCACCATGCTCTGAATCATTGCATATACCTGATTTAGAGATTGCCGCAACACTGAGGTTGAATAAAAAAGTAGATATATCAATCCCAGCGATGCAACCAGGTCGACATGCATTTCATTGTCAGATGAAAATGTACACGGGTGAACTGATCGTAGACTGATTTTTGATGCTGTATCCGTTCTTCAATATACAAGCACATTGCAGAGCAGATACATATTAAACAGAAACTAAAAGGAGGCATTTTATGGATGGGGTTTTTTCATTCGTAATATTCGCGGGGCTTTTTTATCTCATGATGAGATATGGTTGCGGCGCACATGTGGCCCACGGCCACCACAAAGAACAAACATCTGAACAACCTAAAGCCATCATTGATCCTGTGTGTAACAAGGTAGTGGAAGTAGATGAAGGTTACGGGAAACTGCACGACGGTGAGTTATATCGCTTTTGTTCAAAAGAATGTCTAGATAAGTTTGATGTAGACCCAGTTAAATACGTGACGAAAACGGACGCCACTGGAGCGCTAAAATGACCCACAAACTATCATTAAGCGCATTTGGGCACGCAACTAGCTTATTCATAAGTATCAGTTTCACACTATGTGTTGTATTCGACCTTATTTTTCCAGAGCACGCTATGTACGAAGTGTGGTTAAAGTTATTACCGGGGTTTGAATGGATAAGTTGGCAGAGTTTTTTCTTGGGACTCCTTGAAAGCTATATGTATGGCTGGTTTATCGCGCTAATGTGGGTGCCACTTTATAATTTTTTTGGAAGCAAAGCGAAATAGCGGCTTTTCGTGACTTGGTTGTTTACTATATAGAGATGAGTTTATGAACGAACCGGTAGCACACTCAGGTGTATGGATCCTAGCGCTTATTATGATAGTAGTGGCGTCTTGGTATCTTTATAAATATATGGCTCCTACATCGTGGCACGAGTGGGCTGGTGCGGGAGTTGTGCAAGCGTTTATTATCGCCTTGTATGCGGAAATGTATGGCTTTCCTTTGACAATATATCTATTGGCACGCTTTGGAGGCCTCGATAGAACCGAGCTTAATGCAAATTTATGGTCGTCTCTTTTGGGGATAGGAGAGACGGGCATGATGATAGCAATGGTATTAGGATACATTTTATTATTCTTGGGTGTAGGACTTTTTTTTCAGGGTTGGCGACAAGTATATAAAGCGCGACAAGAGAATAGATTAGTGACAGATGGCTTATATGCATTAGCGAGGCATCCTCAATACACCGGTTTGTTTATTGCGCTATTTGGCGAGGGGATTGTGCATTGGCCTACTGTATTTTCTGTGGGTCTTTTTCCAGTGATTATCTTTATTTATTATCGTTTGTCATTACGTGAAGAGAAAAAAGTGATTGCTGAATTTGAGGAGGAATATTTGGCCTACAAAGCACAAGTGCCAATGTTTATTCCGCGCATAGTGCAATGGAAGTCTTTTTTTAAGCAAGCCCAAATGTAGCCGTTTTTTTTAGGTAGCCTCAATAAAGAAGAAAATATTTTTTGGATGACTTAGAGCAAAGAGTAGGGTGGTAGAAGTGAACTTAATGCTTAGCCATCTACAGTGGACGCTACCATGATGTATATTTATTTGTGCTATTAGCTTATTTAAAAGCAGTCAGGCTGGCACAAACTAATGAATTTAGTCTTACAGTAATATTTTTAGCATAAAAATACCTTAGGAGGTTTAAATTATGAGTGATTTAGAACACAGAGTAGGCGTAAGCGAAGTTAACTTAGTGCTTCGTCACTTAAAGTTAACGAATACTGATGATGCTAAAATAGTAGCCATCATTAGTGACATCGATGCGACGTTTGGTGTTGACGCAGTCAGTTTCGAATCGAAAAAGCAGACACTACACGTTGGCTACGATGCTACTCATTGCGAGCTCGATGGGATTGAAAATATTATTAAAACCCATGGCGCAGATATATCGCATGATTGGTGGTCAAACTTTAAAGAAGGGTACTACCAATTTGTGGATGAAAATATCCGAGACAATGCAAAACACAAACCTTGGAGTTGTCACAAACTGCCGCCAGGGAGTCGGAAGTAAAGATAAACTTGTTCGTTTATCGATTTTTGAACGTTCAGAGGCCTTTCGCATTATTGAAAAAAAGAGGTAGTGGTGCTGTTAGCTTTTCAAAGTACTGGGGATATATGTGCTTGAAGTGATCCAACAAAACGAAGATTCGGGTCATAGCGTTTCTTCATTGCTATCAATTTTTCGGTGTGCTGACCAAAATATTCGATTACGGCAGACTCTTCCCCCATATCATAGTTTTGGTACGCGTAACCATTAAAGAAGGGGGTGAGTCGCTTGTAGGTATCTTGTACCCAGGCAGCTACAAGTTCCTTACCTTGATTTTGCTTAGTAAGTCCGGTAATGCTGCAGATGAAGGACGCATTTCTGTGAATAAATGCTGTTTCATTAGTACCTTTGTCTTGTATCGCACCGCAAAGAGGATCTAGCATTATACCACCAGAATCATCAGGGCATTCCTTATAACACGCTAATAGTATGTCAATAAACTTATCCGTTAATTCACCCTGAATAATTCCATGTTGCCAATATAAACCCAAACCACTTTCGTAGTTGTTTGATTGACATTCGATATACTGTTTCCGGTCAATTGATACTGTCGCACCTTCCCGCCATGAAGATACTGTCTTTAAACCATGTGACCTCGATTCACTAAACCCCATAATAGAAATATTAGCTTTGTGAGGCACAGAATGGGCAATATAGGCATATAAAAACTGTGACTTTGGTCCCTCTAAAACTGCATGACTATAGGCTTTTAAGATATTTTTCGCCTCACTAATTGGCCACGCTATGGTTCCTCCCTCAACAAACTCAGGAGCAGGGTGCAGTGCAAATTCTATACTGACAACGACACCAAATTGACCGCCGCCACAGCCACGCAGTGCCCAATAAAGATCAGGATGTTTATGAGGCGTCACTTTTAATAACTTTCCATCAGCCATGATGATATCGAATCGTGTGACATTGTCGCAACTTAGTCCGTGCTTGCGCGAGAGGAAGCCAATTCCGCCGCCTAGTGTTGCACCAATGACACCTACATCAGGGCAAGTACCTAACGGTACTACTTTGTTTATGCGAGATAAAAAGTGGTCTAAATGTTTATTCTTAACACCCGCACCAACACTCACATGCCGCCCATCGGCGCTGAGTGATATATCTTGGAAGTTTGCCATGTCAAGAACGACGCCACCATCGACTATAGCGGCTCCTTTTATTCCGTGTCCGCCACCCTTTATTGATATAGGCAAAGAAACTTTATTAGCAAATTTGATCACTTCTATAATGTCATGTACTGACTTCGGTGTAACAATCATAATTGGGTATTTAGAAACAGCCTTATTGAAAACTTGCCTGCGTTTTTCATATTGCACACTGCCGAAGGTACTGACTTCGCCACTCATTTTTCGTTGTAACAAAAGTGCGCTGTCAGTTTGCACTATAGGCTCTCTAGTTTCACTTATGTGAGTGAAATGATATGGTTCATTGATGTCTTTCAACAAATTCCATGATCTTGTTCCAAATGATGTTCGGCTGACGGACATTAACAGTTCTTTTAAATATTTAGCCACGAGTGCAGTTGTGAGAAGCTTATTTTCACCGTGCATTTCGCGCAAAACGTCCGATAAAGGTAACACATCACTTGATGCTTGGCGTATTTCAGCCTGCATGGGAGTATCTACGTTTCCAGGAGCAACGCTTGTAAATACTGCGATATTTGCAGTGACTTCTTGTCGGAAGCAGTCTGTTAGCGTATTGATGCCAGCTTTACTAATGCAATATGCGGATGCCCCAGTCACTGGAGTGATAGGGTGGTCGCTTGTTAAAAAAAGTACTCGGCTACGATTAAATTTAATAATACACAATTGAGTAATTAGCAAGGGCATTTCAAGGTTGACCTTATGATTTTTTCGCCAATCATCTAAATTTAATGAAGATAGTTTAACAATGGGTGAAACTAATCCAGCGCAATGCACCAAATAATCGACTTGCTGATAGTTTTCAAGAAAACGCTTAACAGAAGCAAATGCTGCATTGTGATTAAAGTCGACTTGTCTAATGAGCAACCTGTCTTTATACCTGTTTTTAAGGGGTAGTAGATTGTCTTTGTTTCTGCAAAATGCGATGACCAATAATTGTGAGTATTCAAATAGCAATTCATTAGTTAACGCCAAACCAATTCCAGACCCTGCACCAGTGATCACTGCGATTTTTTTCATTATTTTGCCCTGACTACCTATTTTCTACACGAAATATATCAGCTCATTTCTTCGTCAAAGAAAAAAAGATATTTGCTAGATTTAGGGTAAAAAGCATAAGTAAACTTAATGTTGATTGAAATAAGTAACTGGTTTAATTACGAAAATGTAATCGAACTGTAATCTAATCGTTGTGAATGCTTGATCTAAATCAACTATATTTAATGCGCAATAAATAAGATGACCGCTATGTAAAAGCAAAATGAAATTAGTGTTTTGATGTGAAGGCGAATTTACTATTTTGTGTTTTATATTTTTCACTAACATTTTTTGAGCGTAAAGTTAAAGAGCCTCAATTTAATAACTCTGCGTCAGCGATGCCGAAAATGCCCATAACCGATGAAGAAATCGCAGCATTGGTAGTGTTTTTGTCGCCTCAATAACGTAGCGCCGTCAAAAAAAATACAGATTCAGTATAAGCAAAATTCATTTTTAAACATAATCTGCTCAATTGAGTATCACTAAAGGAAATAAAATCATGAAAACAATAACTTCATTATTATTCGCCAGCGTTTTAGTCATTACACCTATTTCTGCTGTCTATGCACACCAAAACGCGGACAAGCATGAAATGCCGATGATGAAAGACCAAATGATGAAAAAAATGCAAAGTCATATGGAAGACATGCGAGCAATGTTAGCCGCGGTTAAAAGAGAAATAGATCCTAGCAAGCGAGAAGCAATGTTGCATGAGCATGCTAAGAAAATGGAAGGCATGATGGGCATGATGAAATCGGATGACAGCAAGGGTATGAACAACATGAAAGGCATGAAACATAAACATGATGATATGTCGGCTGAGGATAAAATGGCGATGATGGAAAAGCGCATGTCCATAATGGAGGACATGATGGAGCAGATGATGGGGCACGCAGCGGAAAAAAGTAAACCAAAGCATCAACATAAAAAGAATTAGTTGTTTTATAGCATGATAGGTGCAACGCGCCTATCCAAAAACACCTCATCGTTGGATGATACTATGAATAGATTTATAAAGTTCTTTGCAATTGCTGTCTTAGCAATAGGCTTAGGTAGTGGTTGTACTAATCAGGTTTACCATGACTATGTAATGAGCGGCCAAGTAGTCTCTGTTTCCGACCGACAAGCAGTTATTTGTGTGTCTGATACAGATGGATTGAAAAAGCATCAAGTCTTTAACGTGTTTCGAACAGTGTATGATCCGGCCGCGATAGCGGAAGGTGAAAGTGCATATTCCCGGGAATATATTGGAAAAATAAGACTGGGAAAATCTAAGAATCAACATTTTGCTGAAGCAACTGTGTTAGATGGTGAAATTGTTCGTTATGACATGGTTGAATTTGATCGTGATTTTTAATCCTCACATCATTCTTTGGCTGTCACACGCTCAGCTTAGAATAAACTCTAAGAAATATAAGTGGGGTGCTAACCTCGCGACAATTGCATTTAGTGCCTCCTTTGCCGCATCTTGCTCGGCTGCCACTCAAGTTACTGAGTCAATGGAAGAAGCTGGAAAACCTGAGCAAGCATTGCATAAACAAATAGAACAAACTGATCCTAAGTCAACCAGTGACGACTTTGCGGATATTCAAGAAGCCTTACGAGCATTAGACAATTCTCTCGCGCCTACAACACAAAAAAACACAAGTAGGGAGGCATACAGTCAGCCATCTTCAACTTCTGGTGAACCTAGTAATACAAATAAACCAGTAATGGGCATGGGAAAAAATAGCATGACGATGATGTCTAAATCTAATCAGCCTTGCATGGGAATGATGTGCAAAATGAAGATGAAAAATAGCTCAATGATGGGTATGCCTAAAAAACTACCACCAGTGGTAACGGATAAAAATGCCTTAATTACGTTGCCTGGCAAAAGCGACGCATTACATTTGTATCATCTTGGAGAAGACTCGTTTTTTATGAACTTCAAAAGCGCTCTGTTTCTATCAGATGACCAACTAAATCTATTAGTAAATATTCAGGACAAATGGCAAACCTTTCAAGTAAGCCATACTGAAAAGCGAAGTAGTTTAGAGTCAAGCTTATGGACACTTACCTCCAAAGGATTACCGAATTTCAGTGATATTAAAACTACAATCTCTGAAATTGAAATTATAAACAGTGAGCTTCGTATCCAATTTATCGTGTTGGTCGGTGAGGCTGTTGCAGTTTTAACACCGACGCAACTATCTCAAATTGAAGCCCTTTGGCACAAACAACAAGGGCTTTCGCAATGAGACTTTCGTTATTGCCTTTATTTACTCTGAAATGTCGGTTTGTATTTTTAGTCATGTTTACCTTGACGGTAATAGGTTTTTCTTCTCAGCCAATGGCATTTCAACAAACTGAGAACGATGAACATGCCGGACATCATCCAAGCAAAGATGAAAAACCAACTAATGAGGTTTCAAGCATTCAGCCAGCTATAGACACCTCCAGTATGATGGGTCCTGGTATGGGCAAAGGAATGGATAAAATGATGGAGAAAATGGGAGCGCCCAAACCCAAAGATCTCTATCCCTCTTTAATGAGAATGCAGTCAGCGACGCCTGAGCAAACGACACTTATCTTGAGTAAAGCGACTGAGCGAATGCGATTAGGCAACGAACAACTTTCTAATGGGTTTATGTGGTTGGCAGAGGCCTCACAGGCAGAAGATTATGCCCAAATGCAAATCGCGCTTGAAACAGTAAAAGAGGGAATTGCCCATTTTGATAGTGGTCTTGCGACTAAACGTGCGCTGCTAGATGGACAGGAGCCAAGACGCGTAGCCTTAACGTGGTTCAAAACTCAGATGGATATACTGCCCAGCATACCTGAAAACAATCAGACCATTATTTGGGGGATGACGCCCTTTCACACTTCTATTATGGTGATTTTATTACTCTTTGCCGTTGCCATGATATACGTGTATGGATTTAAAATGCGCAGAGCATCAGCGTTGCTCGCGCAACTCAAAAATGATGAAAAAAATACTAAGACTTCAAGCACAAGTCAAAAAAATAACACTGGCGTATTAACAAATACTGATACGCCAATCGTTGATGTAAAAACAGCGATATCCATCCCAACTAATAATGGTGTAAACAATGACGTATCAGCCTCAACACCGGCAAATTCTGATGTCCCAGGGGCGCGACGAAAAGTGTTTAGCGGTGAGATGAAAGTCATAGCGATATTCATTGAAACCCATGATGTTAAAACATTTCGCTTTGCTCATCCGAACAATGACCTAATTCCTTTCAGTTACGAACCGGGTCAATTTGTCACTTTTTCGCTTCAAATTGATGGCGTCGATAAGCCAGTTAAACGTTCTTATACAATAGCTTCATCACCCACCCAAACACATTATTTTGAAGTGACCATAAAACGTGAAGAGCATGGTGTGGTATCTCGTTTTATGCATGATAATGTAAAAGTGGGAGATTCGCTTATTGTCAAAGTGCCAGGTGGAAAATTCTTTTTTAATGGGAAAGGTGAAAACAGCGTCATGCTCATATCAGGCGGCGTCGGGATCACACCAATGATGAGCGCAGTAAGATATTTAACTGCGACTTGTTGGGACGGTGATATATATTTTCTGTTTTGCACACGAACTACGAAGGATTTTATTTTTGAACAGGAGTTAAGGTATTTACAGGCTCGTTATTCAAATTTGAAAGTACTTGTGAGTATGACGCAAGCAGAGGGGACATCATGGATGGGCCCACAGGGGCGTTTGACCTCTGGATTAATTAAAGATTTTGTACCTGAAATTGAAGCAAAAACTGCCCATATCTGTGGACCACCAGCAATGATGGACTCCATGAAGGGTATCCTCTCTGGTTTGGGCGTGCCTGAGAGCCAAATAAAAACGGAGGCTTTTGGGCCAGCGACTCCTAAAAGGCCTAATAAACCTATCGTTACAAAGCCTGTGCTAGAAAAAGTGAGTGAAAGGCAAATCAATTTTAGTCTTTCTGGTAAACAAGCTCCGGTTAATACCGATGAAACAATCTTAGATGTTGCTGATTCACTCGATATTGATATTGATAACTCTTGCCGTGCTGGCTCATGTGGAAGCTGCAAAGTAAAGCTCACTAAAGGAGCCGTAGAAATGGAGGTTGATGACGGGTTAGAGCCGCAAGATAAAAAAGAAGGATATATATTAGCATGTCAGGCTATCCCAACGTCCGATGTTGAGGTAGACGCTTAAATGAATACACATGAGCGAAATCTAGTCGGTAGCTTAGTTGCACTCATGATGTTACTTTGGCTAGGATTTTTGTGGCATCGCTCTTCACAGTTTCCTGGTAGTCTAAGCGGTTTTGTTGTGGGAGCACTAGCTAGCATGTTGATGCTGATCCCACTTTTATATATGTTTATAAAGCGAACAAAGTCCCTAAAAAAGAGCATCACAAAATTCATTCCCATGGCAACTCTGCTTAAAATCCATATTTACGCGGGTGTGCTAGGACCGATATTGGCGTTGATACATAGCGGGCACAGATTTGCTAGTCCCGTCGGTATAATACTTGTGTTGTTTATGATGATAGTGGTTCTGAGCGGTTTTGTAGGCCGTTATGTACTTGGTTTAATATCAACGAAAATGAAAGAAAAAAAGCGTCAATTAAACGAGTTTCAACACGCACTAAATGATTCAAAAAAAAGCTTGAGAGATGGTGTTTGTGATGCTCAGTATAAAGCGATTACTAAACGCACTTCGAATATCCTTCCTTCCTTTAGTCTAAGCTTGCTCGCCCCTAGACAAGATATATCATTGCTAAAAGAAAAAGAGTTGCTGAAGATAGTGGATGCCATCTCAGACATCGAATATAGCATTATGATCCATAACACAGCAAAAACTTGGTTTTCTCGCTGGTTGAAGTTTCACATCTTTATTTCAATGACGCTATATTGTGTTCTGTTTATACATATAGCAAGTGAGGTTTATTTTGGGCTTAGGTGGCTATAATGAAATGGCTTGTCGGTGTATTAGCAATCATAGTCTTAGCGTTTGGCCTTAGTCATTTTTGGCACGAGCCTGAAGATTTATCTAAATTAGATTGGGAGCAGGCAATAAGCCCTGGCTCACTTAGTCAATCTCATGCCTTTATTGATAACGATTGTTTAAGTTGTCATACCCCAATTAAAGGGGTAGAGAGAGATAAATGTGTTGCTTGTCATGCGAACGATACGCATATTGTTGCGCGTCAACCAACCGCTTTCCATGCTGATATACAAGAGTGCACCAGTTGCCATATAGAGCATGAAGGTCTTAATGCCAATATCTCTAAGATGGATCATGGTGCGTTGGTTGATATTGGCTTTGACATGCTTCCAAATCTTGATATGCCTTTTGACGATGATGCCACAACCATTGCACTTGTTACTTATTTGCTCGCGAATAAACAAAGACCTGAACCGCTCTTTATTCACCCTGAAGTAACCAACAAAGAGGCTTTACTCAATTGTTCACAGTGTCATAGCAATGACGATAAACATTTTGGTTTGTTTGGAAACGACTGTGTGCAATGTCATAGCACAAATACATGGTCATTACCTAAATATACGCATCCTTCTAGTCAGTCACGTGATTGCAACCAATGCCATGAAGCACCGCCTAGCCATTACATGCAACATTTTAATATGATTTCAGCAAAAGTAGCCGGCGAGCCTAAAGCAAAAGCAGAGGAATGTTACGCTTGCCATCAATCGACGTCTTGGAATGATATTAAACGTGCTGGGTGGTATAAGCATCATTAGTGCATCTTTGAGCTCGGCCGTTGTTTATATCACAATGCAGAAAATTAAAGGTAATTCTACATGCTCGCAAAAGCGTCGCTTAACAAGATTATTATTGATCATTTTGGCTTAGTTTTTGCTATAAAACATATACAACTTGATTTTTAAAACTATCAACTTCGATATAAACAATTAAGGAAATGCACAATGGTAAACTTAGACACCTCGTCAAATCTCAATATCTTGAACCAACCAAGTAAGACCGTAAACGATGCTTCAGAACGGCAAGAGTCGAAATGTTGTAACAAAGAAAAATTTGCTGAAAGTCTAGACGAAGCTTTCCAGTCACTTTCGTCGCAAAAAAAGAACTAAGCGGCAAGTATTGTCCGTTTGTGTTTCGGGTGTTTGCAATCTAATTCATAAGTTCTGAAGGCACTATATTTAAATATATGTCTCGATTTTGTCCTAAGCAATAGCTGTCCAAAAGACGCTATCGTTAACACGTCATTTGAACCTTGGTCACAGAGTATAGTAGAAGTCAACTGACAAATACTTATTTAGATTGTGACTGAAGACGGAAATGTATTAGAACAAAAAACTGCAGTCTATCAACAGCGAAAGGGCACAAATAGATTTCATCGTAGCCGCCATCCTGATGTTGTTTTTTTCAGTCAATACTCAAGAACACGATAGTTGCAATCTAACCTGAGAAAGACTGACGATTTTACCAAGATGAAATCTAAACACATAAAATAGTGACCAAATGGTAAACATTTTTGGACCGAACACCTGGATCATATATTATCATATGATATTTTTAGGTGTTGTTCGGGTTTCAGCAATGCTATCTAGTTGGTGTAAAACGCCGCATTCCTTTACTTTTTTATTATCAGCACATGTTGAGCGAATAGAAATGAGAGATTGTCGCAGTGCGTTTAACTCCATTACCCGTTGTTCGATATCATCAATGTGTTTGTCAATCGTAGCATTGACACTTTCGCAACTGCTCTCTGGGTTAGCTCGTGTTTCTAGTACTAAACTAATTTCTTCAATCGTCATATCAAGCGCACGGCATTGCTTAATAAACAGCAACTGCTTTAGTGCTTCTTCTGAATAACTTCTATAATTAGACTGCGTGCGCTCCGGCGCACTTAGCAAGGCTTTTCGTTCATAAAAGCGAATTGTTTGAATACTGAGGCCTGTTTTATCTGCTAACTGTCCTATTTTCATTTTTCTTTACCTAGTGGGCTTGACTCTATACCAAGTATAGAGTTTACACTTGAGCTATAAATCAGTACAGCGAGTGTTTTTATGAGCGGTTGTGGATGCGAAGTTGAAATTAAAGACCAAACACAAAAAAAGGTGTTGTATTGGTTGTTAGGTATCAATGCAGTCATGTTCGTTGTTGAGATGAGCGTAGGTCTGTTAGCTGACTCTACCGCACTTATCGCAGATTCATTGGATATGCTAGCGGATGCGGTCGTGTATGGTATTGGTATTTATGCAGTGGGCAAAACCATTATTCTCAAAGCAAACGCCGCAAAAATAAGTGGCTATTTTCAATTAATACTTGGCCTCATTATTTTATTTGATATTGCTCGTCGTTCGATATTAGGAAGTGATCCAGAGTCATTGTTAATGATGGGGATGGGTTTTGTTGCCCTAATCGCCAACGTCATATGTTTATTAATCATTAGAAAACAGAAGAGTGGCGAAGTACATATGCGAGCAAGTTGGATTTTCTCGGCAAACGACGTCATTGCCAACATGGGCGTAATATTAGCTGGCGTGACGGTTTATCTATTTGACACTCGATGGCCCGATTTAGTGATTGGCCTTATTGTGTCTATCATTGTTTTACGCGGTGCAATTTCAATATTAAAAGACGCCAAACAAGAGCTTCGCAATAACCGTCAATCTATCGGAGAAGCATTATGAATTTCACGCAAGCAGCAAAACCTTATGTAAAAGAAAAATTAAGAGATGCGCAACAAGCATTTACAAATAAAGATGATGTAGCAGGTTTTAAAGCCCTTGAAGATGCACATGTGATTGGACAGCACTCTACCTTTCATCATACCCGAGTGCACTATGAGATGCTGAAATTTGGATTAAAACACAGGGACATGAAAGAAGTATTTGGGCAAATATTTAGAATGATAGGTGCCTTGACGAAAACAGCGATAGGCTTATTACCAGAGGGTAACACGGGTGGTGCAAATGTCAGCCCATTCAAGCCCATGCCAGTCTCGCCTGCAAATAAAGCAATCTTGGATAAGATTAAACATGCACAGTCATAACCACTCACATAACCATTTACACTCAGATGGAAATTCAAAGGATGCATCAAGGCGCATTGGCTGGGCGTTCTTTTTAAATGTGGTGTTCACCATCATCGAGTTTATCGGTGGTTGGCTAACCAATAGCACCGCTATCATGGCAGACGCGGTACATGACCTCGGCGATAGTTTGTCAATTGGCACAGCGTGGGGATTGAACAAGCTTAGCGACAAAGATGCTAATCAAACGTTTTCATATGGCTACAAACGCTTTTCTTTATTGGGCGCATTAATTAACGGTTTAGTGCTGTCGGTAGGCTCGATTTGGATATTGTTTGAAGCGATACCTCGTTTGGCAGAGCCTGAAATGCCGCAAGTTGAAGGGATGTTAGCCTTATCGATTTTTGGTATGGCAGTAAACGGTTTTGCCGCTTATAAACTAAGTGAAGGAACGTCATTAAACGAACGAGTGCTTAATTGGCACTTGCTAGAAGATGTGCTCGGTTGGGTGGCAGTGTTTATTGTATCGATCGTCTTAATGTTTAAGCCATGGGCGATTTTAGATCCCATCCTGTCCATTGGCTTTACTTTGTTCATCCTCTTCAATGTGTTTCGTAACCTAAAAGAAACCCTGATGCTATTTTTACAGGCAACGCCAGATGAGGAGCAAATGTCAAAAATCCGAAACGACTTGCTTGCAAACGATAAGGTAAGTGACCTCCATCATTTTCATATTTGGTCTTTAGACGGCGAGCGAAATGTAATGACAGTCCATCTTGTTTTACAGGGTGAGGTGAACATTGAGCACATCCAGACATTGAAGCATAGCGTACAAACATCATTAGCAAAGTACGACTTTGAACACACTACAGTCGAAATAGAATTTGCCGATGAACAATGTCGTGACGAAGTGAAATAGGCTTGGTAGACTAGTACTCATGAAAAATTTAAAACGTCTAAGTTACATCATGATCTCGCTGATACTCTTTCAGTCGTTTTCTGCTGTGGCGAATTCCCTAGATTTTCATGCCATCGATACTCAACATTTGCAACATGAACACCAGCATTCAGAGCACAATCAAGCGTCAAACGATATGCCAACTAAAGCGCTTGGTGAGTCAGCAAAAGCAGACCACCACAACCCTGCCGATTGCCATCATTGTGGCCACTGCCACGGTACGCACGCACAGTGGTTAGGTCAGCACAACATCAACAATCTACAAGCTGTGGTATCTATTCACAATTTTAATTATTTGGATGCGATTATCGACGCACCCATCAACCGATTACTACGCCCACCTAAAACACCATCCTAATATCGCTTTCGATAGTGTCGCGCTAGAAAAGCTCGCGACGCTGAATATTGATAAATTATTAGGATACTCTAATGAAAATGTTTCATATTTTTGTGCATGCACGCGCCATTACGTTTGCTTGCGCATTGGGCTTAACGTTGAGCCCACTTACCGCTCAAGCGGTACAAACTAATCGCTATATAGATGATGGTGTTCAAGCGCCTATGCGAGAAACGCTGAGCCTTGAAGATACGGTAAGACTGACACTTGCCAATAATCCAAGTTTATATGAGTTTGAATTTAGACAGCGAGCAATTGACGGTGAATCAAAAACCGCCGCGCTTAAACCCGCACTGAACGCTGGGGTTGAACTAGAGAACTTTATGGGAACCGGCGAGGTGTCGGGCATTAAGGAGCTTGAAGTCAGTTTAACTTTGTCATCTGTACTACAGCTCAACGACAAGCCTAGCGCAAGGTTGAATGTACTTTCTGAGCGTAAGGTACAACAAGAGGTGGAAAAGAAAATACGCACATTAGATGTCCTCGGCGAGCTGAATCGTCGTTACATCGAAGCACTCGTATTGCAGGCCACCTTAGACGTGCAAAACGACGCACAGACACTTGCACTCTATACTTATAACGCAGTTGCTAAGCGGGTTGATGCAGGCGCGTCACCATTGCTAGAGCAAAAACGCGCCCAAGCAGCGCTAGCCCAAGCAAAACTCGATGTTAAATTAGCTCAAGAAGGTCTTCAATTTGCATTGCGCAGTCTTGCCATCATGTGGGGCGAACAAACGCCCACTTTTAAGCGAGTGGAAGGTCAACTTTTTGCGTTTCAAGACATTGGCTCATTCGAGACGCTTTCGACCGCTATCCAAAGCAGTCCGCATATAGAGTTGTTCGCAAAACAAAACCGTGTTCAAGCAGCGCAGCTTAGGTTAGTGCAAGCCAACAATCGAGCTGACATTGAGTGGTCAGCGGGTGTTCGACGAATACAAGGTATTGATGAAACGGCTTTAATAGCTGGGATCAGCGTGCCATTGTTTCAACAAAAACGAAACCTAGGTGAATACGAGGCGCAAAAAGCTCGCCTTGATGCAATAGAGGTTCAAAAACAGAGCAATGTGCGCAGTCTATTGCATTCAGTTAATCAGGCCTTAGGTGAGCACACCCGCGCATTATTAGAAGTTGACGCTATTCAACAAACCGTCATACCGCCTCTTGCAGAAGCCTTGGATTTAGTCGAAAGCGCTTATTTAGATGGCAGATTTAGCTATTTGGAATGGGTATCTACTCGACAAGAATTCTTAAATACGCGCCTGACATTAATCGAGGCGGCGTCTCAAGTGCACCTAAGCAAAACAGAAATTGAAACGCTTACCGGTCTTGCACTTAAGGCTCCACAAAGCGGCACTGCAAAAACGGATACTGCAAAGAGCAATGCTTCCAAAAAGCTAGAGCACAACATCACTATGCAGCCGCCATCAAACATTTCGATAAGAAGTAACGATCATGAATAAATTTACTCAATTAAAAACATTCACAATATTAAAAGTACTCGTCTTAAGCGTCACGCTAATGATGATACATGGGACGGTAAGCGCGGGAGACAAACACGCAGGCGGTGATTCTCATGAGGACGATAAACACGCCGGTGAAGTCGTTACGATGAGTGATGAGACGGCTGTGCAAAATGGGATTACCACCACAAATGTCATCGCTGGCGACATATCACTTTCGACCACACTCTATGGCCGAATAAGCGCAGATCCGAGTTCATTGAGTCATATCAGAGCGCGTTTTGACGGTGTGATCAAAGATGTCAAAGTTAATATTGGCGACACAGTTAAAAAAGGAGATGTTTTAGCAGTCGTAGAATCAAATGAGAGCTTAAAAAGCTACTCGATTGTTTCTCCCTTTGATGGCAACGTAATAGCGCGGCATGCCAATAATGGTGAGTTATCAAACGGACAAGTACTGTTTTCATTAGCAAACTATAAGAATGTGTGGGCACAGTTAACCGTGTTCTCGCAGCACCTCGGCAAAATTAAGGTAGGACAAGCTGTTGAATTAAGACATGCAAACTTTGAACAGCTATCTGAAATTGCTTATCTGACGCCATCTGCCAATGGCAGTCCGCATTCGCTTGCCAACGTCACTGTGGATAATAGCAGTGGCTATTGGCCATTAGGCACTTTAGTAAAAGCGCAAGTAACCACTGCCACTAAGGCTATAAGTCATATGGTGCCTGTTACTGCCGTGCAAGAGTATGAAGACAAGCAAGTGGTATTTGTTAATCATGATAATGAATATAAACCACGCCCTGTGCAGCTTGGTGTGACTGATGGTCGCTTTATTGAAGTCATCAGCGGTATTGAGATAGGTGAGCGTGTGGTGGTTACTAATAGTTACCTGATCAAAGCAGATTTGGAAAAATCGGAGGCCGGTCATGACCATTAATGCCTCAATACAACCCGAATATACATGTTTGCTACAGCAAGGCTCTAAAGGAGGCTTAACATGCTAGCTTCCATTATTCGCACCGCAATAGACAGGCGCGGTATATTTTTGATGCTGAGTTTTTTAGTCATTGGTTTTGGCTTATTTAGTTATCAAAAGCTGCCTATTGACGCCGTACCCGACATCACCAATGTCCAAGTGCAAATTAATACACAAGCAACTGGTTATTCGCCGCTTGAAACTGAACAACGCATCACCTTTTTGGTAGAAAACGCCTTAGCGGGTCTACCAAACTTGGATTATACCCGTTCACTATCTCGTTATGGCTTGTCTCAAGTGACTGTTGTATTTGAAGAAGGCACCGACCTGTATTTTGCCAGAAACCTCATTAATGAGCGGATAGGCATTATTAAAAGTCAGCTACCGGAGGGTATCGAGCCAGAGATGGGACCGATTGCCACCGGTTTGGGTGAAATCTACATGTACACACTCAGCGCTGAGCCGGGCACATTAACATCCGATGGTAGAGACTTTGATGCGATGGCTTTAAGAGAGTTGCATGACTGGGTGGTAAAGCCTCAACTCGCTCTAGTAAAAGGTATCACCGAAGTTAACGCCATTGGCGGCTTTACCAAGCAATATCATGTGAATCCTGATCCTCAACGTATGCTTAATTATGGTGTGAGCACTGATGCTCTGCTGCGGGCATTGGAGCGCAATAATGCCAACCAAGGTGCCGGATATGTTGAACGCAACGGTCAACAAATACTGGTGCGCTCTCAAGCACAACTGGTCACAATTGAAGATATTGGTAATGTCGTGGTGACACTCACTAACCAATCTCCAGTGACCGTTAACGATATTGCCGAAGTCGCTATTGGCAAGGAGCTTCGAACGGGGGCTGCGACACGAGAGGGTAAGGAAACCGTCTTAGGCACTGCCATGATGCTCATTGGTGAGAATAGTCGTGCTGTGGCCTTGGCAGTGGCTGATAAAGTGGATGAAATCCAAGCTAGCTTGCCCGAAGGTGTGGTAATAGAAACTGTTTACGATAGGACCGCGCTGGTAGATAAAGCCATTAATACTGTCCGTAAAAACCTCGTTGAAGGCGCATTACTAGTGATTGTGGTGTTGTTTCTGCTGCTTGGGAACATAAGAGCAGCCATTATTACCGCCGCTGTGATACCGCTCGCTATGCTCGCCACAATAACGGGGATGGTGCAAACAGGCGTAAGCGCAAACTTAATGAGCTTAGGGGCACTAGACTTCGGGTTAATTGTGGATGGTGCAGTCATTATTGTTGAAAACTGTATCAGGCGATTAAGTGAAGCGCAGAGGCGAACCGGCTCAGTGCTATCCATTACGGAAAGACTCGAAGTTGTGTATGAAGCAACCAATGAGGTGATACGGCCGAGTCTGTTTGGCGTGATGATTATTACAATCGTGTATATCCCTATTTTTAGTCTGACAGGGGTAGAAGGGAAGATGTTCCACCCAATGGCGGCCACCGTCATCTTGGCATTACTTGCCGCGATGGTGTTCTCAATCACTATTGTGCCAGCAGCCGTTGCGATGTTTATGTCGGGTAAAGTCAGTGAAAAAGAGAGTCCAATCATAGTGGGGGCGAAATCGGTGTATCGTCCTGTTCTGTTATGGGCGCTGAAGCTACGTTGGTTGGTTATAGGCTCAGCGACATTATTGGTTGTTGTGAGCGTTTGGCTAAGCATGCGACTTGGTTCTGAATTTATTCCTCAACTGGATGAGGGTGATATTGCCTTGCACGCAATGCGAGTGCCCGGCACTGGCATTGAGCAAGCCGTGGATATGCAAAAAAGGCTTGAAGAGGTCATTATGCAGTACCCACAAGTGAGCACTGTCTTTGCTAAAACCGGCACGGCAGAAGTTGCCACCGATGCGATGCCGCCCAACGTCACCGATACGTTTGTGATGTTGAAACCTATCGACCAATGGTCAGATCCTACTTTATCCAAAGCCGAATTTGTCGAGCAAATGGAGCGTGAGCTTCAAAGCGTACCCGGCAATAACTACGAGTTTACTCAACCTATACAAATGCGGTTTAACGAGTTAATTAGTGGCGTTAGAGCTGACCTAGGAATAAAAGTATATGGTGACGATTTAGATAAACTGCGCGATTCGGCCAGTGATGTACTAGCGGTACTGCAAGGTATACCCGGCGCTGCGGATGCACGCGTTGAGCAAGTTGATGAGATTCCAATCTTGACTGTGAACCCCAAACCTTACGCTTTAGCGCGTTACAATTTGGATGTGACTGACCTGCAAACATGGTTAAGTGCATCGGTTGGGGGCAAAGAAGCAGGCTTGATTTTCGAGGGCGACAGGCGATTTGAGATAGTTGTGCGCTACTCAGAGGATATTCGCAATAATCTTGACACGCTAGGTAGCATACCCATTATGACAGGGGTTGGTAATTATGTGCCTATAGCAGAGGTTGCAACACTTGAATATGCCAGTATACCCAGTCAAATCAGCCGAGAAAATGCCAAGCGCCGCATTGTGGTAACTGCCAATGTAAGAGAGCGCGACCTAGGCTCGTTTGTTACTGAGGCAAAAATGCAAATAGCAGAAAATGTCGTATTGCCAAGTGGTTATTGGGTCGATTATGGCGGCACGTTCGAGCAGCTTGAAAGTGCGAGTCAACGATTGAGCCTTGTTGTCCCAGCAACGCTTTTCTTAATTCTTGCATTGCTAGTCATTGCCTTTGGCTCGGTGAAAGATGCATTGATAATCTTTACAGGTGTGCCTTTAGCATTAACAGGTGGCGTTTTTGCGCTATGGATGCGAGACATGCCCTTGTCTATATCAGCAGGCGTCGGTTTTATAGCGCTATCTGGCATTGCTGTGCTTAACGGTTTGGTTATGTTGTCGTTTATCCGTCAAAGGCTGGAAGAAACAGGAGAGTTAATTAATTCTATTGTTGATGGTGCATTAACACGCTTGCGGCCGGTACTGATGACGGCATTGGTTGCTAGCCTTGGTTTTGTGCCAATGGCGCTGAATGTCGGGACGGGAGCAGAAGTACAGCGTCCATTGGCGACGGTTGTAATAGGCGGGATAATATCTTCTACCTTGCTAACATTGATAGTATTGCCTGTTTTATATCGACTTGTGCACGACAGAAAACTTAAATAAAGGAGAAGAGAACGGCAGATGTATTTAAAAAAGACATCTGCCATGCTAACACTGTGATATCAGGCTCTATATAGGCGACTTTAGGGTGTGACTGAGCATGACGACCAAGGGGTTGTGTCGTTTATACCGTTCGCTTTTGTCGAATTGCCATCATCAGTTATTGTTGATGCTCGTGATGAATTTATGCAAACTCGGTATAAATTATGATTTGATGCTATTTTTTGTTTAGTAAGTGAGTCAAACTATTTAGGGCTTTATATGTACACAATAAGTAAACTCGCAAAAGAAGCAAATGTGGGTGTAGAGACTATTCGGTTCTATGAAAAGAAGGCCTTGTTGCAGCAACCGATAAAACCATCTCAAGGTTACAGACAATATACTCCGCAAGCACTTTCAAGGGTTTTATTTATCAAGAGTGCTCAACACTTGGGTTTTACGTTGGCTGAAATATCGTCATTATTGGTATTAAGTAACAGCAATTGTGAAGAAGTGCAGTCCCTTGCTGAACATAAACTGGATGTAATTGAAGAGAAGTTGAAAGACTTGACGCGTCTTAAAGGCAGTCTTCAATCCCTCATTTCAGACTGCAAAAACAATACTAATGAAAAAGCCTGCCCGATTATTCAATCACTTCAGCCCGAAAAGAAATAACAACGCTTGACTCCGTACCTAAGTACGGATGTTATGCTACAGACTGTTTGAATAACATCACGTCATAACATGGTAAAAAGTAGTCAGGTATCCATCTTAGGAGGTCTTGCCGCGGCAATCGGTGCAAGTGCATGTTGCGCGGGGCCGCTTGTACTTCTTTTGTTGGGCATTAGCGGAACGTGGATCAGCTATTTAACGCTTTTAGATCCTTATCGACCTATTTTCATTTTTGCCGTAGTGGTTTTATTTGGATTAGCTGGGTGGAAAACTTATGGCCGATTGAAAGAATGTGCGGAGGGTGAGTTGTGCGCGAGCCCTAAAGTAAGAGCGCGGAGAATAGTAATTTTTTGGTCTACCGCGCTGTTGGCTTTTCTTTTTGTCACCAGTAACTACTGGATTATATGGTTAGTATAGCTACTATCACTGAAATTTAATCGGAGAAAAAATGAAAAAATTATTATTCACGTCATTATTGTTAGTCAGCAGCACCGAAGCATTTGCTAAAGATATAACCGTTACTTTAGAAGTGCCGTCAATGGATTGTGCTACATGTCCAATAACAGTAGAAAAAGCACTAGAGCGTGTAAAAGGTGTAAAAGAAGTGGATGTTACATTCGAAAACAAACTGGCTGTCGTGATATTTGACGACGAAGTTACTAGCCCTGATGCGCTAACCAAAGCGACAGAGAATGCTGGTTTCCCCTCAAGAATAAAATCGTAACTTACTCTCGAATCGCTTTTTTTTAATCAAATTGGGAGCACTATCATTTGTCCGAAATAGAGCTTTTATCAACAATTACATGTCCTAAATGCAATCATAGCCAACTAGAGGAAATGCCAACCACTGCATGTCAATTTTTCTATGAATGCACTCATTGCAAATCAATACTGAAACCTCTTAGGGGAGACTGCTGCGTTTTTTGCTCATATGGAACAGTGAAATGCCCGCCAATTCAAAAAGGTAACTGTTGTTGCGAGTAAAAGATGCAGAGAGTAGTTTATTACTTGCATTTTCTGACATTTCACTAAATGTTCGCGCTCTCGTGACTCATCACTTAGAAACAACATAAACCAAAGTCACTTCGTGTTATCAGACTGAGCTAATTTGATTGCAACTGATGCAGTATCGAGCATCCTTCAACAGTATGATTGTTGCACGATGATGCAAGTGACGCTAATGACTTTTCTAACAGGGCGAGCTCTTTCTGAGCCTCCTGAATGCGAATAAGTTGATTTTGAATCATCTCGTCGATAAAGGCGCAAGAAGCGTTTGGGTTATTCTGAACATCGAGCAGGCGCTTTATATCGATAATAGGAATATTAAGCTCTCTACAACGCCTTATAAACACAAGCGTTGCGATATCTTTTTTATCGTAATGCCTGTATCCACTTTCACTTCTTTTAGCTGGCAATAGCAGATTGACTTGCTCGTAATAACGAATTGTTTTAGCACTCACATTTGTAGCTTTCGCTAATTCGCTGATTTTTATGTTGACCTTCCAGTTACTGTAAGCTTTATAGTTATTGTACATTAATAATATTGAATTGGAGCAGTTTTATGTTTTCGTTATCACGCATCGCCTCGCTAGTTATCTTGTTTACGTGTGCATCTGAGGCCATTGCCGGTCAAAAGTTAGTGATGGCGTCAAACGCCAAAGAACCCGCTCTAAGGTCTGGCAGCATGCTTAGCGAAAACAACGATTTGCAGCAAGAAGATGACGATGATGATGAAGACGTCGAGAAAATTATTGTACAAGCAACCCGATCAGGTCGGATTGCAGACGAACTGCCAATGCGTGTAGAGATAATTAACCGTGAAGAGATAATGGAAAAATCAACCATGCGCCCAGGGAATATATCTATGCTTGTTGCAGAGACCGGAGGTGTGCGCGTTCAGACAACTTCACCCGCTCTTGGCAGCGCAAATATTCGTCTACAAGGCCTTTACGGGCGATACACTCAGCTACTTGCAGATGGATTACCTCTGTATGGAAACCAAGCTGCTTCAATCGGCATATTACAAATCCCGCCTACTGATTTAGGGAGGGTTGAAATAATCAAAGGCTCCGCATCTTCTTTGTATGGCGGCTCGGCCTTAGGTGGCGTTATTAATCTTGTCTCTAGACGGCCAGGCGAAGAGTTTAATGGAGAGACTATCGTTAATCTAACTACCCGTGACGCTCAAGATGTCACCACATACATAGAATCCCCCTTATCAACTTCACTAAAAGGCTCCTTAACCGCAGGCGCTCATCACCAAAAAAGTGTCGATATTGATAATGACGATTGGATAGACTTGGCTGGGTATGAGCGCTACACCGTCCGCCCTAGATTATTTTGGAACGGGGACGAGGGTGAAAGTCTGTATTTTACTGCTGGTTATATGACCGAAAACAGAAGAGGGGGGACTGTGGATGGCGGTGTGGTAGCAGATGGTGACGCGTTTGAACAAACGCAGGATTCAAAGCGTTTCGACAGTGGCTTGGTTTTTACCATGCCCCTTGGCGACAATTATACCTTCTCAACCAGAGCATCAGCCATGATACAAGAGCATAATCACCTTTTTGGTGATGTTATTGAAGACGACAAACACGATAGTTATTTATTAGAGAGTAGTTTGTCTGGTTATACTGATAGAAGCGATTGGGTGGTCGGTCTAGCATATTTGTCTGATATTTATGAATCGGATACTTTTCCAACATTTGACTACTCTTACGAGGTGCCAAGTCTATTTGCGCAAGTAGACTATGAAATGACCTCTGAATTGACAACTTCTGTCAGCGCAAGAGTTGATGAACACAGTGATTTTGGTACCCAGGTAAGCCCAAGGGTATCGCTACTATATCGACCTGGCGATTTAACGATCCGAGGCTCTTATGGAAAAGGCTATTACGCACCTACGCCATTCGTAGAAGAAATTGAAGCCGCAGGGCTATCTAGGTTGGCACCAATCCAAGGCTTGGTAGAAGAACAAGCAGAAACAGCGTCGCTGGACTTCACCTATACCTACAACAACATAGAAACTAGCTTTACATTGTTTGGATCAAATGTTGAAAACGTAACAGAGTTAGAAGCTTTATCGTCTGAGGAAAATATGATGCTAGACCGAGTGAGACTCGTCAATGCAGATGGAGAAAGTCAAATTCGAGGGTCGGAAGTGTTAGTACGATATTATTGGCACGATATTAAACTGACTGCTAGTTATCTTTACTTAGATGCTACTGAACAAGCTACTGCCGACGGAGATAGACAAAAAATTTCACTCACACCGCAGCATTCAGCAGGTTTTGTTGCCATGTGGGAGGAAGAAGATGAATTTCGAGTAGGGTTCGAAGCTTATTATACAGGTCCGCAACGCGTGAACGACAATCCGTTTATCGATGAGTCCGACCCTTACTGGCACTTAGGGCTTATGGGTGAAATTACGGTTGGTCGTGCCAGTTATTTTATAAATCTGGAGAATCTTCTGGATATCAAACAAACTGATGAACATCCGTTGCTATTGCCTGCAAGAGCACCAAGTGGTCAATGGACAACTGATATATGGTCTAGGAATGATGGGTTTATTGCAAATGCGGGGGTTAGGGTGTCGTTTTGATATCTAAGTTGTGACTTCCGTTTAATCTTTATTAAAACAAAGAGTGAAAAGATGTATCCTGTGTGTTGGAACAGTTGAGAATTAGAGCACACGGATGCATTGACTACGTTCCACATATTATTTGCTTTAGCAGCTACTTTGTTTTTTTAATTGAATACTAACCCACTAGTGTATTGTAGTCCATAATATGCATTTTAATTTGGTCAGGGGTAGAGCATATAACTGACTATTTTGGTCCAACCCGACGACTTTACTCTTTATCAAAGGCAAAGCGTCTTACAAAACAGTTCGAAGCTTCCGATAGGTCCTCTCCTGATGCTGAACATGCACAATTCCCTCCTGATGAACGAGTAGAATGTCCATCAATTTGGATGGCAGAGTTATTTACCCCTTCAACATTAAAAGGTTTAAATAAAGGATTGAAAATTTTCGATGAGGAGAAGTTTTCCACACCTTCTTCTAAGCTAGAAAAATGGTTGAAGGATACTCGAGAAGGGAAGTCTGCTGGTTGGATAAATTTACATACAATTTCTTTGGATAAAACATATAACCCTCTAAAAGTGGGTGGGTTGCCTCGCCCGCATCCACATATTTATCAGGTGACGATGTCGCTTACGTCAATTTCTACAAGTTTGACATTACTGAATCTCCGATTTGATTTTGACACTGAGTATTACTCAGTTTTAGAAAACTCAATGAAGGAGCAGGAAAAGACGAAATATGAGAAAACACATAAACGTTCAAACTTAAAACTTATCCGCTATATTTTATTTGGTGGTAATCAGCTACATAATAGAAGTATGCCCAGTCACAGTGTAATGAAAGAAAGAGCCTATTGTTTAGAGATGGGTGGGATTGAAAAGAAATGTGCGATTTGGATAAAAGACTTTTTTCCTGGCTTTTTTTCGCTTAGTGGTGTTAATCATTATCCTAGAGCTGGACTATATATCACCGACAAACGAGCGCCATTTACATCAGATATGGACAGAAAAAACGCATTTTTAGGTCCAGGATTTGTCAATCAATATAGCGTTTACACGATGGACCATTATCCAAATGTCCGCTTTAGCCAAACCTCTGATAAATATAATGATACACGACGTCTAAATTTTGCTTGTAGAAGAAATGATGTCGAACTAATGTCAGGATTTGGTGACATGGAAGAAGACGTGACTAGTTTGCTGATATGCGGCCACCTTGAACACGATATTGTTAAATTGATGACAAGTTGGTCATTTTCCAGATTTTTAGATACGTGTCGAGAGGTTTTAGCGAAAAAGAGAGACGTTGCCGCGGCAAACCAATCTTTCAGCACTTTGAAAAATCTGAAAGAGTTGCGCGAACTCACACAATACAGCTTATATGATATAGAACTAGCGTGTCGTGACATAACTAAACTTTCAACTGATAACTTTTTTCTTCAGGAGCATGCTAGTGCTAAGTACTTTTCTAGAGGTGAAAAAAAAGGAACACTTGCTGGACATTATAAAATAAGGTTTAAAGAGAAAGGTGAGCAAATAATTGAGGAAACAAAAACCTTTTTGGAAATGATGAAAACAGTGACTGGATTGACTCAGAATATCTCAACAGCAAGGTTGCAGCGAGTAATTTTACTCATTTCAATATCTTCTTTCTGTGTCGCTTTAATAGCGTTCTTTGCCAAGTAAATATGCATGGTGAATATAATTATTGAAGGCTCAAGTCTTAGAATCGGCGCAGGGCATCAACTATAATAATATATCAAGCCGGACTTTCTTATTGTATCAATATCTCCCTATGTCTAATACGCTTCAGTATTAGAAATAGGGTGTAACGGTAAGTTATAGTGTTGCTATCTTAACTCACAAACAAAAAACACTTGGCCATCACAAAACCCACACCGTTGTTTCCCACTTATACTGAGCTGGCAGAGTTCAGCTTGTCTGACTATCCACAGTTAAGTTCATTCTTAGATAAGCAACCGACATGGATGAAACAGCACTGGGACTGGGCGAAAGACTACCTTTTGTATATCGGTCGCAACAAATCACAGCACACGTATGTGCGTTTTCGAAATGACATCGAAAAGTTTCTACTGTGGGTCTTTATGGTGGATAAGCAGCCAGTGGACGACTTACGTAAAGCGGATATTTTGCGATACGTTGATTTTTGTGTCGCACCGCCTGTTAAATGGATAAGTACTCAGCTCCACGACCGATTTAACCTCAATAACGGTTACTTTGCTTCAAACCTTAAGTGGACACCGTTCAGGCAAACACCGCCAAAATACGATAAAGAAAGAGTGCTCGATCCGAAAAAGTACCAACCGTCATTGCAGACCCTCGAATCTACCTTTGTGGCATTAAGCTCTTTTTACCGTCATCTCATCGATGAAGAAATTTGTTTCGGTAATCCCATTCCATTGGCGAAACGTGACTGTAAATATTTGATAAAAGACAGTCAGGTGAAAACGATCAGTCGATTAACAGAACAGCAATGGCAATATCTCCTAGATACCGCAGTTGAAATGGCTGATAACGATCCACTTGTGGAACGCAATTTATTCGTTATTGCTACCATGAAAACCCTATTTCTGAGGCTTTCAGAGCTCTCAGAACGCCAAGATTGGACGCCCTTGATGAGCCATTTTTGGACAGATGAGGACAACAACTGGTGGTTTAAAGCCTATGGAAAAGGCAAGAAGATTAGAGATATCACAGTACCACCGGGTTATCTCACGTTTTTAAAACGCTATAGAGAATGGCGCGGATTGTCTCCGTTGCCATCCAAAGGCGAACAAACCGTGTTGGTTGAAAAAATACGAGGTCGTGGAGGCTTAACAAGCCGTCAAATTTCGAGGCTTATTCAAAGCGTGTTCGATGCTGCATTTGATAAAATGAAGGCAGAACAAGGATTAGAAGCTGCACAGAAATTAAATGAAGCTACCACACATTACCTGCGTCACACTGGTGCCAGTATGGAAATTGAAAGAGATCGGCCCCTGAAAGATTTGTCTGAAGATTTGGGACACTCCAGCAGTGCAACTACCGATACAGTTTATGTTCAGGTTGAGCGAAAAAAACGTGCTTCATCTGGTAAAGATAGAAAAGTCGAATAGCTAATGGGAACCAATACATGTTACATGTGCGACGCTTTGGCAACAACGAAAGAGCACATACCACCAAAAGCCTTATTTCCCAAACAGAAGGATTTGCTTGGGGAATTCAGCCTACGCAAAGAACTAATAACGGTGCCATCTTGTGAGGAACACAATAATAATAAAAGTAGAGACGATGAATATTTGGTATTTTGTCTATCTACATGCTTTCATGGAAACGACATAAAGGAGCAACTGTTTAACACGAAGATTATGCGGGCAATTGAAAGGCGTCCTAACACGTATTCGAACTTTTTAGATAATTATCAACGTGTAATGCTAAAACATCCAAATGGAAAAGTAGAACATACCGCTGCGTATTCAATCGACCTAAAACGTTTTGATAGCGTGTTATCACATATAGCACGAGGCTTATATTACCATCACACTCAAACTAAATGGGAAGGACTAGCACTTGTCATGAGCAATGAATTACGTGATCTAAGCTCTAAAAATTCCGAAGAAATTAATACATTTGCTGATGATACTATTGAGCGAGTAAGTGCATTTTTGTTTGATACAGAAAGTTATGGCCAAAATCCAGAAGTGTTCTCTTATAAAATTCATGACAGTAGGCCAAAGGGCTTCGTAATTCTAATGAAATTCTACTCGGAAATAACAGTAGCGGTAACGCTCGCTGAAAATAGTAAAATAAAATAATTTCAGTATATGAATTAGAGGCTTAGGCGAAATTATCGAAAATCAGCGACCTGAACGGTAGTTCAGCCTTTATAACAATAACTCGAGTGACTAAAGAGTTTAGTCGAGCCTTATTTCATCACTCTCAAAATATTACCTTGGAACGATATTTCGTATTTAGAAAAGTAGGGCGCATTAAACCAAGGCTGGTAAAAATACACATAACAACATAAAAGAGCTCACACGCTGTGGATAACAATGTTCACAATATTTAATTTAACATAATATACATTATGCGCTACTGTATAAATATGTGAATATTATGTGTAAGTTTATCAATAGCTTAAACGCATGCCTGTTATGGTGCGTCTACGTGAACGAAACGGCTAACCATAGCCAAAACTTAATTTCATTCACGTAGCGCACGATTTCAATTATTCCTTAATTAAGGCTTTTACCGTGGCGTGCTTTCTGCCAAAGAAAATATATTGCAGGTAAAACTATGAGAGACAAGAATAATGCGCTTATCATTCCGCCCACTAGTGGCGCAGCAATTCGGCTCATCAGTTCTGAACCTGTTCCGCTTCCATACATCACTGGTAACAATCCAAGTATGATAGATAATGACGTCATCATTACCGGGCGGATTCGCGCTTCTGAACCGTCGATAATTGCTTGTTTGAGTTCTCTCAGATCAACATCATCAGCTATGTCAGCGAATCTATTATCGAGGTATGTTAGCATGATGATACCTATCTCAACTGCAACACCTGCTAATGCAATAAAACCCACTGCAACAGCTACCGAAAAACTAAAACCTGCAAAATACAGAAGCCAAAACCCGCCAATAAGAGCAAAAGGTAAAGTGCCAATGATCATCGCAACCTGAGGAAAACTACGAAAGTTTGCATACAAAAGAATAATGATGATTAAGATGGTCAGTGGTATCACAAACTTCAGCTTTTCTTCAGCGCGTTGCATGTACTCAAACTGTCCACTCCAAGTCAGAGAGTAGCCACTCGGCAAATCCACTATCTCACTGACACGTTGTTTCGCTCTGGTAACATAGTCACTAATATTCACGTCCTTAATATCAATGTAAACCCATCCATTTGGCCTAGCATTCTCACTTTTGATACTTGGAGGGCCATCTTCTATCGTTATGTCAGCCACTTCGCCCAAGGTAATATAAGCTCCAGATGGACTCAAAATTGGTAGTCTTTTAAGTGCATCTGGCGAGTTACGGTAAGATTCTGGAAAACGAATTTGGACTGGATAACGCTCTAAACCTTCAACGCTTTTAGTCAACTCTTGGCCGCCGACAGCACTCGAAATAAAGGACTGAATATCAGCGATATTTAAGCCAAAACGAGCAGCCTTTCGACGCTTTAGGTCGACGTTTATGTACCGGCCTCCAACCACACGTTCTGCATAAACAGAAGCGGTGCCATCAAGGTCTGCAAGTGACTCCTCTATCTGTTTGCCTATGTCCTGAATAAGCGATAAATCAGGACCACCAATCTTTATACCAATCGGTGTTTTTATCCCCGTAGCAAGCATGTCGATACGGGTTTTGATAGGCATTACCCAAGCATTAGTTAAACCCGGGAACGTAACGACTTCATCTAATTCCTGAATCAGGCTTTCTGTTTGTATGCCATCGCGCCATTGAGACTTTGGCTTCAACTGAATAAAGCTTTCTATCATTGTAAGTGGTGCTGGATCGGTCGCGGTATCTGCCCTACCCACTTTACCAAAAACAGTATCTACTTCAGGAATTGTTTTTATTAACTTGTTAGTTTGTTGAAGAATATCTCTCGCTTCACCGATTGAAACGCCAGCGTAAGTGCTAGGCATATACATTAGGTCTCCCTCATCGAGCGTTGGCATAAATTCACTTCCTATTTTACTTAGCGGCCATAGGACACTACTCAATGCGAGAAGAGAAAGAGCAATCGTTGTTTTTGGAAACCTTAGCGTGCACCTAAGCAACGGGCGATAGATTTGAAGTAAACTGCCGTTAATTGGGTTCTTTGCTTCCGGTTTTATATTTCCTCTAACAAAGTAGCCCATCAACACAGGCACTAATGTAATTGCCAAAATTGCGGCAGCAGCCATGGCATATGTTTTAGTGTAGGCCAATGGAGAAAACATCTTGCCTTCTTGAGCCTCCAATGTAAAAACAGGTACAAAACTCACGGTTATAATCGCTAGGCTGAAGAATAAAGCTGGTCCAACTTCTGTTGCCGATTTTGCAACTATGTCCCATCGATTCTGCTGGTTTATTGGCGTTTTCTCTATCTGTTTATGCATGTTTTCAACCATCACAATTGCACCATCTATCATTGCCCCAATAGCGATCGCAATTCCCCCCAAAGACATAATGTTTGCATTTATTCCCTGTATATACATGACAATAAATGCCAGCAAAATACCGATAGGTAAACTAATCATCGCCACCAATGACGAGCGAAAATGAAAAAGAAACAGCATACAAATAAGAACAACAACAGCCATTTCGGCTGCAAGTTTGCTAGTCAGATTGTCGATGGAACGGTCGATTAGACTGGAGCGATCGTAGACTGTCGTGATCTCGACACCGTCTGGTAAACTGTTTTTTAGTGAATCAAGCTTTGCTCTTACTCTTTGAATGGTGGTTTGTGCATTTTCGCCGAATCGCATCACAACAATGCCGCCTACAGTTTCACCTTCACCATTTAAATCAGCTAGACCACGACGCATTTGTGGTCCTAATCTAATCTCTGCAATATTTTTAATGAGAAGCGGAGTGCCGTCCAACGGTGATTTAAGACCTATCGGAATGTTCTCAATGTCGCTTTTATTTTCAATATAACCCGTAGTGCGGATCATATATTCAGCTTCAGCCATTTCCAGCACAGAAGCTCCTGTTTCTTGGTTTCCTCGTTGAATAGCCATTTGTACATGAGACAGAGGGATATTGAGAGCCTGAAGCTTTAGTGGATCGACGATCACCTGGTATTGTTTAACCATCCCGCCAACACTCGCGACTTCAGATACACCTTGAACCGTTTGTAACTCATATTTTAAAAACCAGTCTTGTATACTTCTTAATTCACTAATGTCATGTTTGCCACTTGAATCGCTAAGTGCATACATAAAGATCCAGCCAACACCCGTGGCATCAGGACCAAGTTGTGGCTTTGCCGAAGGAGGTAAGCTGGGTGAAACCTGAGAGAGGTATTCAAGTACCCTACTTCGTGCCCAATATAGGTCTGTATCATCATCAAAAATAATATAAATGTAGGAATCGCCAAAAAATGAAAACCCTCTGACCGTTTTTGCGCCTGGAACAGACAACATCGCGCTAGTGAGAGGATAAGTTACTTGGTCTTCTACCACTTGCGGAGCTTGGCCAGGATAAGATGTTTTTACTATTACTTGTACGTCAGAAAGATCGGGAATTGCATCGACTGGCGTGTTCTTAAGCGCAAATACACCCACGCCGATTACAATGAGTGTGGCCAATAGCACGAAGAAACGGTTGCGAATCGACCAATGGATAATGAGAGAAATCATTGTATTTTCCCTTCATCATTGGTCTCGTCCATTGCTGGCATGTTGTGCTGTTCGTCCATAAAATGCACCGTTTTGACTTGATACATTCCCGTTGAGGATTTCACAATCTCCACATGCACTTCCTGGTCTACTTGAAATTGACTAATATCGATATCGTCAGCAACAGTAAAGTTCATGGTCATTCCCATCATCTCAAATTCAAGCAGTGGACCATGAGATAGGTTTACAATGCGCTCAGATACTAGAATCTCATTGACTGTTGCTTGGGTCCAGGAACTCACATTCATATCATCTGGCGAAGAAACTTGAGCTTCGCTAGAGGTCTTTTCCATACGCTTTAGGTCGGAACTAATGCTGCTTTCTGAATCCAATAAGAACTGTGCAGAAGTAACGATAAGATCTCCTTCATCTAATCCTGCGAGCACCTCGTAATCATTGTCATAAACTCTCCCAAGTTTTATTTCGACTGATTTAAAACGTCCCTCGCCCAACGAAAGCACAACACGGTCATTCAGACCTGTGCGTATCACAGCAGGCTTTGGTATCGTCAATATGTTTTCATTAGTGTGATTTGTATTGACCACAACATCCAAGTACATTCCGGGTTTTAGGATATGTTCCGGATTGTCGAGTTTGATACGTGCTTTTTGTGTTCGAGTGTCTGTTGAAATACTTGGATAAATATACTCAATATTGGATGTGAAATGTAAACCGTTTGCGAATGGGCTTTCGATACGGACTTCACTGCCAAGTGTTACTTTGTTGATATCATTAGCGAATATATCAACGAGTACCCAAATAGAATCCATATTAGCTATCGCTAGCATGGTTGTGCTAGGTGTAACGTAAAACCCTTCTTGGATATTAAGTTCACTCAAATACCCGCTTTGTGGGGCAAAATAGGTAATCGCTCGTTTGATTTTTCTATCTTTATTTATTTTTTCAATTAAAGATTCAGGTGCATTCAATGAGCTTAATCTTGATCTGGCGGCTTGCGTTAAAGCCTTATTGCCTTGTTTTAGCCCTAGTAAATACTCTTCTTGAGCATTTACTAAGCTAGGTGAATACAACGAATATAATGCTTCGCCTTTTTCAATATAGTCTCCTTTTGAGCGAACAGTGAGTTTTTCAACCCAACCTGCTACACGAGGATGTATGTGGACTATATTATCGTTGGCATAACGAACTTCACCAAACAGCTTCAGCGTATCTGAGGGAACCTTTTTTGCGACAGTTGCCGTTTTAACACCTAAGTTTTGCACTGTTACGGGTGATACTTTTATGAGCCCGGGTGACGTTTGCTCATTGGCATACACAGGCACTAAATCCATTCCCATTGGTGACTTTCCTGGCTCATCACGTTGGAAGTTTGGATCCATTGGTGCAACCCAATAAAGTATTTCATTTGTTTGTGAAGCAGCGGTATCAATTTCATGAGATGCCGTTGAGGTTAATGCAAAATAAATAACAGTCGCGCCAAGAAGGCCACCCAGTAGAATGCCGATCATCAGTATGTTTAGATTGTTTTTATTCATTAGTGCTCTCCTTTCGACTACCTTTTTTTGGCAGAAAATAATGCATTTTTGCTAACGCTCTGCGTTTATTCACTTCTATATTGAGTAAGGTAATCTTCGCATCGAGTTCGGCTATTTTTGCTCTGACCACCTCAGCAAAGTCGCCAGTATCATTTGTATATGCATTAATTGCCGCATCTGCTTGCTGTGCCATTTGAGGTAAAATTTGTTTCTTGTAAATTTCCGCTCGCTCATAAGCCCCATAATAACTTTCAGAAGCCTGATATAGCTTTGCTATGAGTTCTTTCGCAAGTAAACGCTTTTCTGTCCGAATTGATTCAGTTCTCAACCTCGAATTTTGTACATCGGCGTCTATTTTTCCGCTAGAAAACAGAGGAACACTAACACTAAGGCCGACTGAGAATAAATCCGCCCTCCTCAAGCCTGCTGGATCATCTGCGCGGTACGCGTAACTGGCATTGAGACTGTATTGTGGTTTATACCCTTGTTGGGCTAATTCAATATCAAGTGATGCGCTCGAAATACGTTTGTCCATCGTTGCTAGTAACGGATGATGTGAAATCCTAGGATAAATTGACTCGATAGAGCTCTGTTTAAGGCTTCGAACAAACTCAAGGTCGCTTTTTTCTATCTCTGGTAATTCATTCGGTAACATCAAATGTGTTATGTCAGGAGTATCAGTGTAGTAAGCTTCAGCCGGTATAAGGTATTTGATTAAATCTGCTAAAGCAGTACGTTCACGAGTTTTTAATTGAACTAAACGGTCCTGTAGTCTCATCAGTTCAAGTTCTGCTCTAATAATATCTTGTTGCTTAGCATTCCCTGCTGACGCAGCATAGCTAGCACTGACGATGTCACCTAATTTGGAAAAGAGAGGTCTTGTTTCTTCAACTAAACGGTAACTCGCGGTCGCTAAATAGGCATCAAGCCATATATGAGTAGTTTGCAAAGCTACCACGCGTAAACGGTCTTCACGCAAATAAGGTTGCTCTGAAGCAATAGCCTTATATTTTTTTGCGTTCAGTTCTCGTGTATTACCTCTTGGTAGTTGTTGTGAGCCCCCTACTTTCAACTGTGTAATGGGTTCTTGATTAATATTAAAACTGTCACTTGGCAAATTAAGGACTCCAAAACTAATGCTAGGGTCTGGAAGCGCCTTGGCTCCCTGGCTTAGTGCCTCAAAACGTTGTTCAGTTTGTCTGCTCTTTAACAGCGTTTCATCTCGCTCTTGCGCCATTTTTATTGCATTTTGAAGACTTATTAGTTCGGGAAGTTTATTCGTCTGCTTGGCAATCGCTATCGGCTGTGTAAAACCACTCAACGTCAAACATAAGATTAGGGCAAGTCTAAGTGAAGTGACTCCATAAAGTTGCCCAGTAAAATAGAGGCTTTTCTCTTCCTTAACTGGAGAGCTAAGGGAGAATAGAAACATAAAAGAACGCATACATGCCATCCGACAATGAAAATAATGAAAAAATATAGAATAAACAGAACAGCAAATTACTGCCGTTCAATGTCAGTACTGAATAACTGAATTTACCAACGATTTACGTTGATTTGAGGAAGATTACGCTATTGGAGGTGGTGTTACTTTATGTAGATACAGAGATGTATAATAAAAATGATAAGCTAGGTGCTTACCGTCGTGGGATTTATAAAGGTGCTGAATAAGACTGTTTTCAATAACAGTCTGAGAGGTGAGCAGTTTCGCACAATGACAATCATCATAGCAGCATGAAGTGCCTTTGGGTAGGTCACAACAATCCATTTCACCGCTATCAGACATGCCATCTTCAGAGCTTTCATCTGACATCATCATGGAATGTTCAGGCATATCCATAGAACAATCCATTGGCATTAGCGTTGCACTGAACGCATTACTGAGCTGGGCGCTTAGCAGCAAGAATATTAAAAAACAGGACTGTAAAAGTGATAACGTCTTCATAAGCCAAGTATAATGCAGTTTCTAGTGAATAACATCTACAAAGAGCAAAAAACAGCCCATTGCAAACATGATCGCATTCTCTGAGAATGAAACAAAGCCTAAAGGCACATTATTATTGCCACCGACGCAAGCACATTTCAGTTCTCGCTTATCGACGTACACCGCTTTTACAACTGATATTCCCCCAATTCCGCCGATGAATATCATTATAGGTATAGAGATAAAAGAGAATATTCCGCTAACCATTAGTATACCGGCGAGCACTTCAGCAAAAGGATAGACAAAAGCGTATGGAACATAACGCTTAGCCAATAAATCATAAGCAAGAAATCCGTTAACGAAACTGCCTAGGTCTTGTAATTTTAGTAAGCCCAACAGCGCCATAGACAGACCAACAAACAAAGTAGTAAATTCACGCATGTTTATTTCTTGCTCTAAATGATAAAGCAAACCAGCACTTACTAGGGCCGCAATTGAGAACAAAGCAATAACTGGAAAGTAACGAAAAAGATTATTCGAATAGATTTTCTTACCTAAATATTTTTGCAGCTCTTCGAAGCCGCCGACTCGCTCATCATTTATGACTACTTGTGGTGTCGTTTTTACACCTAAATTTTGTTTAAGGTTTTCGCTTTCTTCCTTTGTGCTTAACACACGATCATCAAGGTCGTATCCATGACGTAAAAGTAAATCTTTTGCTCTTAAGCCAAACGGACATATATGCTCACTGGTTTCCATTCGATAAAGAATCGCAGACTTTTTCATGTATTACCTCTAGTTTGCTAGAAAGTAGAGCAAGCAAATCATCTTTTTAGGTAAATAGTCAAGCCTCAAAAGCGTGTATTTTTGGGTAAACGGTAGAAGACTAATTAGCAATCTTGATGACATTGCCTTGACCATCTTGGTCTTGAAGCAAGGTTTTGAAGTGTTCCCAAGAAATTGGTTTTGATAGCAAGTAGCCTTGAATCGAATCACAGCCCATCTCTTTTAGGAGTTTAAATTGTTCGTCTTTCTCGATCCCTTCCGCAACGGTTTGAAGCTTATAGGACTTGGCAATCGCCAGAATAGACTTTACTAATGTTTTCTTTACTTCATTCTCCGAATGTAAATCATCAATAAAGCTCTTATCTATTTTCAAACAATCTATTGGATATTTAATAATTTGCGAAAATGCGGTGTAACCAGTACCGAAATCGTCTAGGGCTAGACTGATACCTGTTTCTCGAATCTCATTAAGAATCGTTATGCTCTGTTCGTCTATTTCTACAAGGCTCGTTTCAGTGATCTCAAGTTGAACATTCTGTGGATTGATTCGATAGTCTTTAATAAGCCCTTTGAGCGCCGATGCAAACTTTACATTATTCAATTCTTTCGCAGAGATATTGATACATACGACAAGGTCAGATTTATTAAAGACTTTTTGGTGTCGATACATGTGCCTAAATGTTGTCTCTATCACGAGTAAATCAATGTTTTGAATAACACCAAATTCCTCCGCGATTGGAATAAACTCATCAGGGCCTATACCTTCGAGCGCAGCAGAATGACACCGCAATAAGACTTCTACTTTGTGAATATATAGGTCTGAAGAGCGGAATATTGGCATGTAAGCCATTGAGAATTGCCCATTTTCCGAAGCTACTCGAATGTTTTCAGCTATTTGTTTTCGTCTATAAATAACATCTCTGACATGTTCATCGAATAAACGGTACCGATTTTTTCCATCTTGTTTGGCGCAATACATCGCCGAGTCCGCTTGAGACAAGGTCTCTTCAAAAGTGTCTATCAATGGTTCAAATGAAGCTAAGCCCATACTCAGCCCCACTCTTATCAAGCGGTTATTTATTTGAATTGGCGCACTAAGCGAGTTAACGATATTGTCAGCGATACGTTCTGCCTGATCTTTTTCAAGCCTGTTAAAAAGTATAACAAACTCATCTCCAGCAAGTCGGGCGAACGCAAAGTTACTTTCTTTTGGGTCATTCTCGAGCAGGATAGCCGTTACTATCTTACCTAGTTCACACAGTAATTCATCACCAATTGAGTGACCATGAGTATCATTAACTTTTTTAAATCCATCAATGTCAAAGTAAAATAAATACCCTTTACGACGATTAGCAAAACTTGCACCATTTCGTTCTGCCCACGCCGTAATTCCTCGACGGTTAAGCAGTTGAGTCAGCGCATCGGTATTTGAAATATGTTTAAGTTTCTTGGTTTGTCTCGACACGAGAATAATGATGAAGACTAACCAACAAATGAGAATGATTTGAAACAAACCTAACTCATCTATCAATTCACCATGAAACAAGACTTGTTTTACTACGAACGAATACACACCTTCTTGACTCATATCGTCCGGCATGATTTCAATGAAGACGACATTATCAATATCAAATTGCGCATTCTCAAAGGAGATGTTTTTTTCTTTGATCCACCAATCTTCAACTCGGAACGAATCAAAAGGCACGGTTACGGTTGTTTGTTCGAGCTTGGGATCAAAAATGACGGAATTGAATTTTAGTGAGACGAAATCTTTTGGCTGGGAGTACTCGGTATTGTAGTTTCTTAAGGAAAATCGTAAACGCGATTCGTTATTTGGTGATTGATATTCAATTTCGAGTTCAACATTGTCATAAATACTCAAGTCTATGCCGGACTGAATATTGAACTCAGTATTTTCAGCCATTTGAGGATTAAGTCCGATACTGATCCCACACATGCTAAAAGTATTAGAATCGACTTTCTTACAACTAGACTCTATTTGTTGATTACTCTGGTTTAACTCACCTTCTAATACACCACCTTCCAACATATGTGTCACAAATGTCGGATTCTCATCATCAAGTATACTGAGACTAATATTCATCAAGCCGAGCTTGTGACTCGCTAGTGCGAGACAAGTCATCAATATCATGGCAAGAATTGCTTTTACATTAGTATCTGAAAACACTTGCACCCTTAATAAATACGGAGAGAAAACATTAGGCGTATCAGCTTTAGAACGCTTCTTTATATATCGCCTATTATATCGAGAAACTTCGTCCTAATTGTCGTAATAGTGAGTACAAAAATATCCTTAGGTATGAATTTATTAGCGTAGCTTTTCGTATGAGTCAGCAAGCATACACACAAAGTGCCTTCAATGTTGTGCAGGTGACACGCGAAATATTACACGCTATGAATTTCGTTCTCAGACTTAGGATATTATTACTCATTACATCAATGGTTTAAATAAGCCATTCGCTTTTATAATCAACATAACTGGTGGTACTATGCGAGGCATACAACTTCCGGATTATCATGTATTTATTGATATGAAAAATCGTCAAACGGAAAGCAATACGCAACTTAACAAGGAACTCTATAATGACTCAAAAAATAGCATTTATCGGTTTAGGTGCCATGGGCTTCCCGATGGCAGGGCATCTTCTGCGCTCTGGTTACGAGCTAAAAGTTTATAATCGAACAACTAGCACTGCTGAAAAATGGTTAAAACAATACGCGACTGATGGAGCGGTTTCCGCATCCATGGCTAAAACACCTCACGAAGCCGCAATAGATGCAGACGTCGTTTTACTGTGTGTTGGTAATGATGACGATGTGCGGTCCGTGGTATATGGACAAGACGGTGTTCTTTCAGCGATGAAACATGGTTCAACGTTAATCGATCACACAACGACATCTGCTGAACTTGCGCGCGAACTTCATAAAGTCGCTAAAGACTATGGTGTTGACGTGCTTGATGGGCCGGTCTCTGGGGGCCAAGCTGGCGCTGAAAATGGTGCTCTAACAGTGATGCTAGGTGGTGACTCAGATGTCTACAACTCCGTCCACGAGATACTAAATTGCTACTCGCAAAAACATCAATTAATGGGCGAGATTGGCAAAGGGCAATTAACTAAGATGGTAAATCAAATTTGTATCGCGGGCGTTGTTCAAGGTTTATCAGAAGCACTACACTTTGCTCAAAAAGCGGAGTTAGATAGCCAGGCTGTTGTTGATGTAATATCGAAAGGTGCAGCAGCTTCGTGGCAAATGGTGAATCGTTCTGAAACCATGGTAAAAGGACAGTTTGATTTTGGTTTCGCCGTGGATTGGATGAGAAAAGACTTAGATATCGTGCTTAACGAAGCAAAAAGAAATGGCTCTAGCTTGCCGATTACGGCACTAGTAGATCAATTCTATGGTCAAGTCCAAGCCAATGGTGGTGGTCGTTGGGATACCTCAAGTCTAATATCGCTATTGGATAAATAAGGCCTGTTTCGCGCTAAATAAAAAAGAGAGCTTGAATACACACGCTCTCTTTTTATTTAACAATGTAGTCTCTAGCTGGATTAACTTGAGTAAGTTAATCCATGAGTTGCTCGGCTAAATAGGTATATTCTAGTGCAAGGCGTTTTGCCGTTTCTTTCAAGTTTGCCGATGCTGAATGGCCACCATCCGTATTTTCATAGTATTCAAAGTCATGACCATACTGTTCAAGTAAATAGGCCATTTTTCTCGCGTGGCCAGGGTGTACCCGATCATCCTTTGTAGAGGTTACGAAAAAGATTGAAGGATAGTCTGACTCTTTTTCTACATTATGAAGTGGAGAGATTGTTTCTAAGAATGCGCGCTCTTCAGCAATATCTGGACTCCCATATTCGCCAACCCATGAAGCACCGGCTAGCAACAAATGATAGCGCAACATATCTAAAAGTGGCACTTGGCACACGACGGCATTCCACAGGTCAGGTCGCTGATTATACATCACACCCATTAGTAAACCGCCATTGCTTCCGCCCATAATACCTAGTCGACGAGGTGAGGTTATCTTTTTAGCGATAACAGATTCCGCTACCGCTATCATGTCATTGAATATCACCTGCCGATTGGTTTTTAATCCTGCTTGGTGCCATTTAGGGCCGAACTCACCTCCGCCGCGAATATTCGCTAGAATATAGACGCCGCCCTTTTCTAACCAAAGCTTCCCTCTAATCCCTGAATAGCTGGGCGTCATTGAAACATTAAAACCTCCATAGGCATAAAGCAAGCTTGGGTTTGAGCCGTCATATGCTATATCTTTATTGCGCACGACGAAATATGGGACTTTCACCCCATCTTTTGAGGTCGCTTCAAACTGTTCAACAACCAAGTTACTGGCATCAAATCGTGCCGGCGACTGCTTCGCTACAGCTATTTCACTCGTTTTGGCATTGACTCGGTATAAAGTGTCAGGAGAAATAAAGCTTTCTTGATTAACAAACACAAGGTCATGGTCAGAATTGGAAGACGTGACTCGTACTGTGCCATTCTCAGGTAAGGCGATAGCGGATGAACGCCATGTTGAATCATAGTCAAATGACATCACGCGTCCTACAACATTCTCACTTACCGTAATTAACACTTTGGATTTAGTGATATTGACACCCGCGGTAGTTGAACGTGAATTAGGTTCAAATACCAATTGTGCATTAGTCACTTTTTGACTTTCCATCCATGATTTTAAGTCGAAAGAAACCACGCTACCTTTAGAAAAGGTTTTGTCGGTAGTCGCCTGCCAATTGTCTTGCAAACTAACTAACAATTGCCCTTTGAATACCCCTAACGGACTGCTCTTTTCTGGTATCGGCAATTTTGGTTTGGTTCCATCACCTTTCAACCAATAGTATTCGCTAGTAAAAAAAGAGGTTGCACGGTATGCCATCATTATTTTTTGATCTTCAGCGATTTCTACCATATACACGCCAGCAGCAACATCTGTTACTTCACCTCTAAAAATCTCTTTTGCATCGCTTAAGGCTTGTCCACGACTTAAGATCTTAGTGATAAAGGGATAACCACTTTCGGTTAAGCTCTGTTCTCCCCAATCAGTGCCAACAAGAAGAGTATTCTCATCCTTCCAAGCAACGCTGCTTTTCGCTTCAGGTAGGACGAAACCATTTTCAACAAATGATTTAGTCGCATGGCTCCATTCTCTCACCTCGACGGCGTCTTTCCCGCCATCAGATAGCAAAAGAAGGCACATATCATAGTTTTCGTCGTAACAGTTCGTGCCTTTATATACCCAATTCTTGTTGTTATCCGCTGCGAGCTTATCCATATCAATCATGGTTTCCCATTCGGTTGAATCAGACGAATATGAATCAAGACTGGTACGACGTAAAACCCCTCTTACTTGCTCTGCATTTTGCCAAAAATTATAAACATATCCTCCATAATAATTGCCATATGGAATACGGTCAGTTGCATTAACGACATCTAAAGCGTCACTCTGAAACTGAGAAAAGCGCGGATCTGCAGTTAACTTATCTAGAGTCGATTTATTCCAGGATTGCACTTTTTCAAGGGCTTTTTCACCTTCAACCTCTTCTAGCCAAAGCGGCGCAAGCTCTGATTCGCTCACCTCAACGTCGGGCGTGATATCTTCCACTGCGGCTTCCTTTTCATTACTACATGCTGTGACAAAGAGCGCAGCAACGCTCAATCCAATTAGTCTTTTATTCATTTTATTTTCCATTATGTAGAGTATTAACTAAGTATTGCGTAACAAACGCTCGCGATCAAACAAGATATTATAAAACTGAGTGCCGCCCCTTCTTTTACCATGGTCCTAATTTCTATCTCGCCCGTTCCGTAAGCAATTGCATTTGGCGCAGTTGCGACAGGTAACATAAATGCAGAACTCGCGGCCATTGCCGCAGGTATCATAAGCACTGCAGGATCGACTCCGTAAGACACGGCAACAAGGTAGAGTATGGGCATTAGTAATGTCGCGGTTGCTGTATTACTGGTAATTTCTGTTAGATAGGTGACACAAAGACACATTACAATTAGCATCAAAAATAACGGCATTTCTGTTAACTGCTGAATCCCCTCACCTAGCATTAAACTTAAACCAGAAGCTGTAAATCCTTTAGCAAGCGCAATACCGCCCGCAAATAACAATAACATTCCCCAAGGAATACTAACGGCAGTATCCCAGTCGAGTAATCGTCCGCCTTTACCATTTGGCACCATGAACATAATCACCACAGCAGCTAAAGCAACTGTACTGTCCCCTGCTTGGCTCACCCCTAGGATATCACTCCAGCCACCAAACGGTGCATTTCTTGTTACCCATGCGAGCGCAGTCAATCCAAATACCAATAAGGTGCGCTTTTCTTCAACTCTCCAATCACTAAGACCGGGTAGCTTGACGTCTGGTAAGCCTTTAATATTTCGAGTTAACCACAGGGCCATAATAGGAACAGCTATTAAAACGATTGGAATGCCGATCTTCATCCAATCCACAAAGCTATATTCTTGTCCAGTTTGTGTTTCATAAATACCAGCAAAAATCACATTTGGCGGGGTTCCGATTAATGTACCTAGCCCACCTACACTCGCGGCATAGGCTATCCCCAAGATTAGGGCAACTTTAAGATGTTTATCTTCCACTTTCTTTAATACAGCTAAAGCAATGGGCAGCATTATAAGAATAGTCGCTGTATTTGATATCCACATTGATAATAGTGCTGATGCCAACATAAAACCAAAAACCAATCGCTTTCCACTTGTTAAACCCACCACTTTAACCATCATGATGGCTAGACGCTCATGTACGCCCGACTTTTCCAGTGACTTAGACAGCATAAATGCGCCCATTAGCAACAGTATAACGTGGCTACCGAGCGCAGCTGATACATCTTTATGGTTAAGCACATTAAACATTGGTAGCAATGCAAAGGGAACGATTGATGCTACCGGGATTGGGACTGCTTCGGTGACCCACCAAGTAATGGTGAGTATTGCTACAGCTGCGGTAACACTTGGCTCGTAATCCAGCTCGATAAAACGTAACAGTGCGTATGTCACTAGAGCTAATATCGGCCCTATTATTATGAAAATGTTTTTTGTCATGTTGTACACTTCATCATTATTATTTTATGTGTAAGCTACTGGCAACGTGTTTTTGTCAGGAGTAAATGTAATCATACGTAGTATTGGACAGATTGCGAATTCAGACAATCATTTGTTTTTTGGTCTATGTAATTGTTTGCATGTGACACTTGCAAACAATATAGTTTGCTTTATAGTGATGTGGTTCTTTTTAATAACAGGCAAAAATTGTGAACATTGTTGCAGTATTGACCACTGATATCGTTCATTCGACAAAGTTAAGTACTTTAGAATATAACTCGATAATAACTACGTTAAAAACATACTTAGACCGCGAAATAGATGGAAAGGATGCGTCGTATGAAATCTATCGCGGGGACAGTTTTCAAATTTATTTTCAGGATGTTCAACAAGCGATGAGAGCCAGTATGGCATTGCGTTTTTACTTTCGCTCTGGCATTGACTGTCCAAGTATCGAGCTTACTCAATCTTTGGCTTTGGGCGAGTATGAGCAACTATCGGATAAACCTGGGACATCAGTTGGACAAGCATTTATTTTATCGGGTCGCGCTCTCGATAAAGCTCAGCGTGGAGAGTTTGTCTTCAACATGTGTGACGGCTTACCGTCAGTAGACCTCAGCCTGTCTACTCGCTTTCTCAACCATTTACTCGCCGGTCTCACTGAGAAACAAAGTGGCGTTTTATTCTATTATGTTTCGCTGAATGGACCAGAACAAAAAGTCATTGCAGAATTGTTAGATATGACACGACAGAATGTCGCGACCCATCTAAAACGAGGTGGTGCTGACTTAATTAGAGCTTACATAGAAACTTATGAAGCACTTATCTCTGATTCCCAGAGTTCCACAATTAACCAAAGGACAAGGTAATGAAGCTACTTCTTTTACTTTTATTGGCTCACTACGTAGCGGATTTTTACCTACAAAAGCACGATTGGATAATGTGTAAAGTTAAGAATAAGCACCGTTCCTTCGGTTTATTCAAACATATCCTTGTTCACTTTCTTCTTACGTTTATTGCTTTATTTTTTGCTGGCATTGGCTTTGGACTGCCATTTTTCTCAGCATTATTTATTATCATTGTATCTCACTATTTGATTGATATATGGAAGACCTATCAATCTTTCGAACTTCGCTTTTTTCTTGCGGATCAATTGGCTCATTTGGTTGTCATTGTCGCCATTAGTTTGTGGCTCAACGAGCTTACTCTTGATTCAATATTACAAAGCATCAATGGGTTTATGAGCACGAAGGTGCTCATGATTGTTTGTGCATTTGTTATTGTGTGTAAACCGGCATCATTGGTCATTAGTTTAGCGCTGAAAAAATATACTGCACAATTTGATGAATCTGAAAAAGCGAATGATGGCTTGGCGACTGCTGGTGAACTCATTGGGTATTTCGAACGAGGGTTAATACTTAGCTTTATCCTGATTGGCCAATTTGCTGGAGTTGGTTTTTTGTTAGCAGCAAAAAGCGTATTTCGCTTTGGTGATATGCGACGTCAAACGGATAGAAAACTTACTGAATACATAATGCTAGGCACTCTATTTAGTTTCTCTTTCGCAATTGCCATTGGCAAATTAGCAGAACAGCTGTGGAAAGTGCTTAGCTAAACTACCTGTTAAGCTAGTGCATGTTATCTTTTACAAAGTCGTCCAAAATAATGGGGCGACCGAGTAAAAAGCCTTGGTACTTATTCACGCCAACCTTGCTCAAGAGTTCAAATTGCCTTTCTGTCTCGATGCCTTCAACGACCGTGTCCGTTCTCAGTGCTTTACACATATCCATAATCGCAACAAAAAGATTATAAGCGCGTTCACTGTTTTCTAAATCCAATATAAAACTACGATCAATTTTCACGACGTCAAACTGAAACTGTCGCAGATAACTAAGGGAACTATAACCCGTTCCGAAATCATCTAACGATATCCTAAAACCGGCTTTTTGAATTTCCAGCAGCCTTGCTGTAGGGCTTTCGTCCTCTAACATGAACACCGACTCCGTAATTTCTAATTCAATGAGTTCATGTGCCGCATCGTATTCAGAACATATACTGATAATTTGAGGTAGGAACTCAGGGTCTAAAATTTGTGGGGAAGAAATGTTTACTGAAATAGGTATTTTAACACCATAGTTTGCTAAGACGTTTCCAAAAACGGCAGCTTGCTTGACTGCTAATAAACCTAAAGCTGATTCTAAACCGTGTTGTTCTATCATTGGAATGAAAACACCAGGAGACACATGACCAAAACTTGGCGAATGCCACCTACAAAGTAATTCAGCACCGATTAATTGTCTTTGCTCATTATACTTACCTTGCAGAACAAAGTTCAAAGACTCAGATTTTACTGCTTCCCGAAGCTCATTCAGCATATTCAGTTTTTTCATTGCTTCGTCAGTAATACCTTGATAAAAAATTTGAACTTCATTTTTGCCACGTGATTTAGCGTTGAACATCGCGGAGTCAGCTGCGCGAATTATTTCATCAAAATACTTTCCATTATCTGGATAAACAGCGATCCCGACAGAACACGAAATCGGTATCTTTTGGCCTTCGACTTCAAAGTCCATTTTATTAACACACCGAATTATTTCATCCCCGTTTTCTAGCAAGAGACTTTCTTGTGTGTGAGGAAGAATATATACAAACTCTTCGCTTCCCCATCTGCAAAGGTGCGCACCTTCTCCCAAAAGAGCTGAGAATGCATCTGCTTGATGAGTGATAAGTAAATCACATGCCTCATGCCCCCAACGATCGTTAACTTCATTGAAGCCTTCAAGCTCAACAAAAACAACCGAGAATTTAATCTGTTCACAACTGTTCACAAGCCTGTCAAACTGTAACTTTAACGATGTTCTATTGAGCAAATTGGTAAGCGGGTCAAAATGTGCAAGTTGATACAGCTTGCGCTCAGACTTTTTCTTGTCTGTTAGATCTCTAAGTGCGACAACATAATAATCAGAAGCGGATTCGTTTGACTTAAATTCACTTATTTTGAGGTCAACATCGATGACATTCTGATCACTTAAGTGTAAGTTTGTTTCAATACTAAGTGATTCGTCTTTTCTCAATTCCTCAAGCTCCAATCGACTAAACTTGATAAACTTCGACAGACTGTAGCGACCTATTGTCTTACCAGACAAATTGGAGATTTTACAAAACGCCTGATTAGCCTCAAGCAAGCGAAGTGATTTGTTTATGATCAACATAGGTTCTGTTGAACGTGAAAAAGCATAGGACATTAATTTTGAAGAAGCTTCCGCTTCGACGAGGTCTGTGACGTCTTTCAGTGTGCCGACGATTGATTGCGCCGCATCATCATCAAAGGCCACAATTCGTCCTTTGAAGCGCAACCACGCATAGTCTTTGCCTTGTTTAATGCGGTAAGCGCCATCGACAATAGTAGAGAAGCCCATTTTATGTAAAGACCAATTTAGGGTCAGATTATCTAAATCGTCCGGGTGTACTGATTTTGCAAAGTCGTCGTAGCTAACAACTCGTTCTTCTACTTGCGTAGCGTGGTTTTCATACTGTCTAAAATGAAAAGAATCATTCGATTTTTGCCAACTCCAAATCGATTCACCACTTGCCCAAAGCGCCATTTCGAGCAAGCGCTTTGACTCTTCGGTTTCCACACTTTTCTCGTAAAGTTCCTGACTTTTCGCCGATAGAATATCTTCCGCTTCCGCTCTAGCGTTTTTTTCGCGGAGTAAACGGCGTTGTAGTCTTTCAATCTGTTTGTCTTGATCATTCATGACTGACAGGCGCTTCATTATGGTTGTGAGATAAGTCCACTAACTGTGAACACGGCTACGTTGGATTCTTCCAATCAAATAGAATCACCACACATCGCGAGTATACCACCACATACCAAATGCGCAAGCTTTAGACTATTAATCGCCCTCTTTTTAAATATAAATCAATGATAACAATAGGTTATCGCTTATACCTAAAGTGCTACTTTGTGCGCTCGTTAGAACACCGTTTAGAACAATATTTAACCGATGGCCAGTCCCTTTCCCACTTTTTACGCCACGTGAATGGACGATGGCAAACAGGGCAAATCTTACTAGGAAGTTCAGACTTCTTCATTATTGTCTAGTTTCTGTAGAAAGATATCACCATCTTCAAGAATACGAGTGACTTTTGCGTCATCCATTTTTCCGAATGTTCGATAAATCATAGCCATGCGAGGATTATTTTCAAATTTACTTTTATTGCGGTGCAAAAAGTGCCAATACATATAGTTGAATGGACAAGCCTTCTCGCCCGTTTTTTCTTTTACGCTGTAGTGACAGTTTTTACAGTAGTTAGACATTTTGTTTATATAGGCACCGCTCGACCCATATGGCTTACTCGCTAAGTTTCCACCGTCCGCGAACAAAACCATCGCGCTTACGTTTGGCAGTTCCACCCATTCATAAGCGTCAGCATAAACTAATAAGAACCATTCATTTAGTTCGTCAGGTTGGATACCAGCAAGTAAAGCAAAATTACCTAATACCATCAATCTTTGGATGTGATGCGCATATGCATGTTCCTGAGTATCAGAGACACATTGCGATAAGCAGTTCATTTTAGTGTTTGCAGTCCAGTAAAAGTTTGGTAACTTGCGCGCTGCATTCAAATAGTTATCGGTCTTCAAATTAGGCATAAAGTGCCAATAGAAACCGCGTACATATTCACGCCACCCAAGTACCTGCCTTATAAACCCTTCGACTGAATTAAGCGGTGCTTTCTGATCAAAATATGCTTGTTCTGCAGCTTGAATGACTTCCATCGGCATCAAAAGGCCTGTGTTTAAATACAAGCCAATGTGCGAATGATACAGCCATGGATCCCCTTCCAGCATAGCGTCTTGATATTGCCCGAAATCACAAAGTCGCTCTTCAATAAAAGTGTGCAGCACTCGCAGAGCACCTTCTCTATCTACAGCAAAATGAAAGCCTTTGAGCGTACCGAAATGAGAAGCAAACTCTTCATCTACTAAATCAATGACTTCTTGAGTAATGTTATCGATAGAGAAACTAGACGGAGCCGGTATTGTCGGTACACTTTTAAACGAATCACGATTATCAGCATCGTAATTCCATTTACCACCAATCGGCTGTTTCCCTTCCATCAATATACTGGTTTGTTTTCTGAGCTCTCTATAAAAGAATTCCATACGAAACTGCTTTTTACCCTCAGCCCACTGGGAGAAGAAACTTTGCGCTGCGATAAAACGATTATCATCACATATTTGTACATTGATATTAAAACGCTCAGACCATCCGCTAATTTCTTCCAATAGACGATATTCACCAGGATGGCAAACGACAAGACTGTTTGGTTGGTATTGTTTAATTGCATGCTCAACATGAGCTCCGAGTGAGCCGCAATTATCACTAGCGTCGTAGCGATAATAATCAATAGGCCAACCTTTATCTTTAACAGCTAGGGCAAAGTGCCGCATTGCGCTGAACACAAACGCGAGCTTCTTTTTATGATGTTTTACATAAGTGGCCTCAGCTTTGACTTCTGCCATTAACACTTTGTCGGTTTTAGAGTCGAAACCTTGCAGACTCGACATGTCAAAGTTTAGCTGATCACCCAATATAAGTACGAGTTTATCCATTATTCAGCCTGCTCATTTCTTTCTTTCATTTCTGAAAATGCATCTAATGCTCTTTGTCGAGAGGCTTTCAGATCAACAATAGGTTTAGGATAATCTTTCCCAAGTTCAATACCGCAGGCTTTTAAGACATTCTTTTCAGCTGCCCAAGGTTGATGAATGAGTTTACTGGGTAGTTTTGCTAATTCAGGACAATACGTTTTGACATACTCACCTTCTTTGTCAAATTTTTCACCTTGCAACAGCGGATTAAACACCCGGAAGTAAGGCGACGCATCCGCTCCAGAGCCCGCTACCCACTGCCAACCGGCAGAATTGCTTGCCATATCTGCGTCGAGTAAACAGTCCCAAAACCAACGTTCCCCTTCACGCCAATCGATCAGTAAGTTCTTGACTAGAAAGGAGCCGACGATCATCCGCACTCTATTATGCATGTAGCCAGTTTTATATAGCTCACGCATTCCGGCATCAACAATAGGGATACCCGTTTGACCTTTTTGCCAAGCCTCAAGGTCCTTGCGACTGCTACGCCACGGGAAGTGATTAAATTTTGCATTAAAGTTAACTTCGTTAATATTATCGAAGTGATACAACAAATAATAACTAAATTCTCGCCAACCTAGCTCTGATAGATAGACATCTAAGTCTTTATGATCAAAGGCATTATCAAAGGCCCCTAGTATCGCAAACCATGCTTGATTGGGTGATATTTCACCAAAATGTAGATGAGGAGATAACAAGGAAGTACCTTTTACCGCAGGCAGGTTTCTATCATTTTGATATGATTGTGCCGCTACTTCAATAAATCTACTTAAGCGACTTGCTGCGCCCTCCTCTCCTGGCTCCCACATCTTTTCCATGTCTTTGTACCATGGGATTGACGGCGTAAGCTTTAGCTGTTCGATGCCCGTCTCGCCTGCGCCTTTCGCCTCACACAATGTTAAATTTTCAGGTTTACTTACCGGAAAACGAGGTGGGTCTTTTTGTAAGCAGCCCTTTCGATAATAGGGTGTAAATACTTTATAGGGAGTTTCATCCTTTTTCAGGACCTGCATTGGTTCCCATAACAAACTACCATTAAAACTCCGCGCAGGAATATCATTTTTGTTGAGTTCTGATTTTATTGAAGCGTCACGCTCTCTTTGCCATTCCTCATAGCATCGGTTCCAAACAACTGAGCTCGCGCTATATTCTTCGCATAGTTGAGGAATGAGTTTTTTTGGATCACCACTCAGCACAAGCAAGTGATTGTCTAAACTTTTATTCAATGACTTTAGCGAATTGTGCAACCACCATTGACTGGCGCCGCCCAGCTTTGCGTTTTTTGGTGCGGTATTATCGAATATAAATACAGGGAGCACATTGCCTTGTTCTGCGGCAAAGGAAAAGGCTGGATTGTCCAATAACCTGAGATCTTGACGAAACCACATGATGCACACGTTATTTTGAGAATTATTTGCCGTCATTTCTTACCTTTTTATTTGGACATAACATAATAGATTACAAGTAACTTTTACTCTCTTGCTAATTAATTAGATCGAAAAAACCTTATATTCTGTAAGTACTTTATTCGCTCAAAACAAAAGGTCGACTCTATGTCTCGAATTGGTATCCATTGGTTTAGAAAAGACTTACGCTTACAGGACAATGAATCCCTGCAAGCACTTGCTAAATCAGTCGATCACGTCATCTGCGTTTATATTCACTCAAGTCAAAACCTTTCTCCTGATATTGAATATTCGTTATGCAAGCACGAGGTAAAAGGTAATCATCGAAAACGCTTTTTGCGTGAATCACTAGATGACTTAAACAAATCACTAGAAGCATTAGGCCAAACGCTAATCGAACTAGATGAACAACACTCAGTTGTGGCTGCTTTAGTTGAAATGGTCAAAGCCAATAATATCAGTGCAATCTCATGCGAGTGGCATTGCGGCTTCAATGAAAGAGCCCAATGGGAAGTCTTAAAAGAATCTCTACCTGACTTAGAGTTTATTCAGTGTAATAGTAGTAGTTTGTATGATCAGAGTGGACTCCCGTTTCCCTTAGATGAATTGCCAGATACATTTACGCCGTTTAGGAAAAAAGTAGAAAAAAGATCAACACGTCGCCCTATTTGTCTTCATGTAGGTTCCTTACCTCCTCCCTACTCTATGAAGGAAACTTCAAGCCGAGCAAAGAAAGAAAATAAAGAAAGTCAGCCACACTACCCACTACTCGTTGGTGGAGAAAGTGCGGCCAAAAGGCAACTAGACTATTATCTTTGGGATACTGATTTACTTTCTAACTATAAGCAAACTCGCAACGGCCTGGATGGTTGGGATTTTTCCAGTAAACTATCTGCTTGGCTCGCGCATGGTTGTATTAGCCCCACAACGGTGGCTGACGCTATTACAGAGTATGAGCATCAGCGAACAAAAAATGACTCAACATATTGGTTGTTTTTTGAATTGTTGTGGCGAGAATTTTTTCATTGGCAGCACGTCAAGAATGGGGTTTCCAGTTTTGATAAGGCGGGCCCAAAACAGCTTGAAATTACCTCTCACTTTGACCAAAGTAAATATGACGATTGGTGCAACGGAACGACAGGCTACGACATAGTTGACGCGTGCATGAAACAACTGAATCAAACCGGCTTTATGTCTAACCGAGGTCGTCAACTTGTCGCCAGTTGCTTCGTACATGAATTAAATTTGGATTGGCGTTATGGCGCAGCCTATTTTGAATATCAACTCATCGATTTTGATGTGGCAAGCAATTATGGTAACTGGCAATACTTGGCGGGGGTTGGTGCAGATCCTCGCGGCCACCGTCAATTTAATCTCGTTAAGCAAACTGAGTTCTATGATCCCTCCAGACAGTTTATACAACAGTGGCTTGTAAAGTAGGTAAAGCAGCAGAATGGCTTTGAAACAAGAGATTTCAGTCGTGTGGTTTAAGCGTGATTTAAGGCTAAGAGATAATCCGTGCTTAGAGGCAGCAATTAAAAGTGGATTGCCTCTTTTATTGCTTTACATAGTTGAACCAGAGCAAGAGGCTGACCCGCACTTTGATATCCGTCATTGGCGTTTTATCTATCAATCTATTGTCGATCTAAATGAGCAACTAGATGAGTCGAGGCATAGCATCCATATTGTTAAAGGCTCAGCAATAGAAGTGCTTCAAGCGATACAAAGCTCGCATGTCGTAAAACACCTTTTTAGTCATGAAGAAGTCGGCCTGGCGCATACCTTTGAACGAGATAAAGCCGTAAAGCAACATTGTGAAAACACTCAAGTTCACTGGCATGAGTGTGAAAATGGTGCGGTATATCGCAGACTCACCAATAGAGCATCATGGGCAACGCTCTGGAATAAACGAATTTTGGCTCCGCTATCAACATATTCGATTGAAGACGCGACAGCACTGTCATTGAAAGACTGTCCGTCATTAACACCGTATATTTTTAATCCACCAACAGCGTGGCAACAAGCCAATGACCTAATGCAATTAGGTGGAGAAAAAAGAGCATGGTTTACCTTGAAGCACTTTTTTAAAGTGCGGGGTAAATCATATTATGGGAACATTGGTAATCCCACGGTGGCCAGAGAAACCTGCTCTCGACTATCCCCTTATTTGGCTTGGGGAAATATATCCTTAAAGCAAGTCTATCAATATACGCTTAAACAGGGAAAACGCCCCGGATGGGCGCGCTCTATTTCGGCCTTACAATCAAGATTGCACTGGCACTGTCACTTCATTCAAAAATTTGAAAGCGAATGTGAAATGCAATTTCGAGCAGTTAACAAGGCATATGAAACTTTCCCATATTGTGACGGCGACGTTCAGAAAAGTCGTCTAAACGCTTGGAAACAAGCGAAAACTGGCGTACCGATAGTTGATGCATGTATGAAAGCCGTGTGTGCCACAGGCTATTTAAATTTTCGAATGAGAGCGATGTTAGTGAGCTTTTTGTGTCACCACTTAAATGTAGATTGGCGCTTAGGTGCAGCTTATTTAGGTGCACAGTTTCTTGATTTTGAACCTGGCATTCATTATCCCCAATTTCAAATGCAAGCAGGCGTGACTGGGGTAAATACCCTCAGAATTTATAACCCGGTAAAGCAATCTATTGATAAAGACCCAGATGCGATATTTATAAAGAAATGGCTACCTGAACTGAACAACTTGCCCGCACCAATAATCCATCAGCCATGGGGTTTATCTCCCATGGAGTTTGCGATGTATGATTTCGATTTGATGCGTGATTACTGCCCACCAATTGTAGACATTGAACAAGCAGCCCGTGAAGCGAGAGACAGAATGTGGGCGTTTAAATCAAAAGTTGAGGTGAAAAAAGAGGCTAGCAGGATACTCAGTAAACATACTGTATAAGCTTATTTTTATTGGCTTACTGTGCGCTATCACCCTTGCTGTTACCATTTTTGACCTCAGATTGTGTTTCTTCGATTTGTGACGGCACTGACTGTGGTGAAGCAGATGCAGCTTGTTTTTTCTTTTTTAAGTCTTGCTCTTTCAACCACTGATTCAACAAACGAATTTGACCATTTTTATAGGCTGCATAGGTTATGCGTAATGAATTAGACAGCATATCACTGTCAGTCCAGCCCGTCTTCTCTGCCAATTCTTTATAATTTTCCATGGCAGCAGGCGTAACATAGCCACGTATCAGTTTTTTACCTAAGGCTTTTTGTTTCTCTCGAAAGCGACGCTGTTTTTCAGCATTGGCACTTTTTTTCGGATTCTTCATGATTAACTTTTGTACTTATTGCATATTTTTTAATAGTGTACTGCAAAAATTGCTTTTTTTTTAGAAAAATTCACTGTTCAGAGTTGTTTAGCGTACAAGTGTTCGCTAAATTACAGGTTCTTGTATAACAATAGAATTAAACATGACAAATAGACAATCAACATTTAATAAAGAAGACCTTCTAAAATGTAGCTCCGGCGAAATGTTTGGCCCTGGCAATAGCCAACTGCCTGCGCCAAATATGCTTATGATGGATCGCATAGTAACCATTACGGAAGAAGGTGGCGAGTTTGGAAAAGGTCATATCATCGCTGAACTAGATATCACTCCTGACTTGTGGTTCTTCGATTGTCACTTTCCTGGCGACCCTGTCATGCCAGGTTGTTTAGGACTGGATGCAATGTGGCAATTAGTCGGATTTTTCTTGGGTTGGTCTGGCGGACCAGGTAAGGGTCGAGCCCTTGGCGTCGGCGAGGTGAAATTCACAGGCCAAATTCTACCAACCGCAAAGAAAGTGACCTATGAAATCGACTTAAAACGAGTGGTGAAGCGTCGCTTGTTTATGGGCCTAGCTGATGGAACTGTTTCTGTTGATGGGAAACAAATCTACGCAGCCAAAGACCTGAAAGTGGGTTTATTTCAGGATACGAGCGCATTCTAATGTGGTAACTAAATTCTTAGAAGCAGGTTGTAATAATCAGCAAGAAACAAAAAGCCCGATTAACTCGGGCTTTTTTGTATTAAATTAGGTTTTTATCTGGCGATTAAGCCTGCTTGTCTGTCGGTGAGTGCCTCTCTCCACCCTCCTAACCATTCAGACCTTGCTACTGTTGCTTGAAATGGACAATTTTCTTTCGAACGACCTGAGATCCCTGCTTGATAACCCTTTGCGTGTGCACGTGTAAGTTTGTCTCGTTTTTGTCTTTTCATTGATTCACCTCATTTGGTTAAAATAAGTAGCTAGAAAAAGCTGAGATGTCTATTTTCTTATGTGTGTTTTTTCACAGCTAGACAGGTACATACATGTTTTTTCAAGCCACACTATATAGATAGCGCTTGCTCTAAAAAGTTTCAATGATTTTATTTTAACACTATTCTTGAATCTCAATAAGAGTCTGATATTTATTGAAATGTTTTGATGGGTTATTTGTTTATAAAAACTATATTTTTAGAGTGGGAAGTTATTAAAAACATGAAAGCCCCTTATATAGGGGCTTTCTAAGTTGATTTTAATTACGCTGGCTTATTTTCGACGGCGGAAAATACTGGCAACGAACAACATTGCAAACATCAAGACGCCCGTACTGGCACCCTGCCTCTCTAAAGTATCTTCGTCAGCGGAACAATCAGAGGGCTCAGCACCAGTAGGATTGAGCATTACTGCAACTACAGTATCGGTAAGTACTTCGTTCCCATCATCGTCTGTCAGGATCTCACCACGCACATTTCTAACGGGACGCTTGGTTGATGCTGAAGCCATAATCACGTTACTGTCATTGATATCTAATGCTTCAATGATGTTGTAATCAGTACCGCAAGGCAATAAATCGTTTAGATTGGTGAAAGTTTGCGATTCAATATCATACATAAAACCTGCCGTTGGGCGTTGAGTAGTTCCTGTCACCACATCAACATCAGCGGAACCAACAATGATATTTTCATTATTCATCGCTCGCGGCAGAGTGCTAGAACTCACAAAGAATCCGTCTACAAAATCGATGTCATCGGTACTTAAGTTATATACGTACATACGACTTCTGGACACATTATTGATACGTTCACTTCTTACGCCAGTGACAAAATTATTGTCATTAATGTGTAATGCCGAGTTAGGAAGTAAATCATCATCTTCTATCATGCGCGTAACAACGCCGTTTTGGAATATTGCTGCAGCGGTAGAGAAAAGTTGATCTTCGCCAATCTTCAGCGATGCAACACCGACAGCTACGCCATTAACGTTAACGTCCAATGCTTGACTCGTTCCGGCATTTGCAATCTCTTCTTCATCAGTAACTAATGTTCCATAAACCGTTGTATCGATAATATTGCCTTCGACATCTAATGACCAAAGTGTTGCTCTCTCTGTCCACAGACCACTGCGTCGACTGACAGCACCCGTGCTACTTGTAGATGTGCGTAATCGAGCCTGACAGACTTCTACTGGTTGATCACCACGGGTTTCTTCATCAAGACAATTTGCATTAGCTAATACCAATGCATCACTTGGTGCAACTGAACCCACACCCGCCACTACATAGTTTTGATTAATAGAGTTTACCAGGCTGCTGCCGCCAAGCGTGGTATCTGCAGGTACAAGTCCTACTGTGGTGTCGCCAACCTGAACAAAGCCACGTCGGTCAAAATCAAATACATTGTATGTCAGCACATCACCATTTTCGTTAGTGTATTCAATAATACGGTTTGGCCCTTCGGTGTTTCCGATTATATGAGTACCGTTGGTGGAATCTCGAAGTGTGGTTTCCATAGAAAAACTAAAACCACCGAGTTCGTCACTCTCTTCATCAAACGCTTTTATATATTCGAAAGAATCATTTACATACTTATAACCTAAGAATTGTCCCAGTTGCTGAGTCAATACGCTGAAGTTACTTGAACCTGTGCGAACATAATTAGTTAAAAAATTATAATCGCTTAAATTAGGATCGCCATTCCGAACAGCATCAATGTCGGTCAGTGCAGCAGCAAAAAAGTCACTGTCTAAGTCAATTAAACGGAGATCGATTGGTGGATTATAGTTATTCTGAAAAGTGGTCAGTACTAAGCCGGTATTATCGATAGAAGAAGCATATTGATTCTCACTGAGCTCTCTAGCTGGTAATTCTGTTACTGTGTAAGACGCGGCTAAAATAGGTAAAGAAGTAGTCGCTAAAACTACAGCTGACGCCAATCGAGTAAATTTCATTAATATTCCTGTTACTGCTCGTTATTTTGTAAACTTTCTAATTCATCCCACCGCTCATAGGCATGCGAGAGTTTTTCTTCGAGTTCTGAGAGTTTTTGCAACTCTGCCTGAACATATTCTTGGTCTTTTTGGAAAAATTCAGCTGAATTGACGTCTTGTTGAAAGGCCTCAAGCTTTTCTTCCATATTTTCTATTTCTTTGGGTAAACTTTCCAGCTCCCTTTTGTCTTTGTATGATAACTTGTTAACCGGCTTATTAACAGAAGGCTTGTTAGCTTCTGATGGGCTCTGCTTCTGTTCGACTTTAGGTCGCTCATCGGCTTGAGCCTTACTTTCTGCTTCTTTTTCATCATACCAACGTTTCATATCCGAATAACCACCTACAAACTGATTTATTCGGCCATTACCTTCAAATACCAGACTTGAGGTAACAACGTTATCGACAAACTCTCGATCGTGGCTAACTAATAAGACGGTACCTTCGTATTCAACCAACAAAGATTCAAGCAACTCGAGCGTTTCGACATCGAGATCATTCGTTGGTTCATCGAGGACCAATAAATTGCTTGGTTTTAACATCAGTTTGGCAAGCATCAGTCGATTTTTCTCGCCCCCTGACAATGTAGATACTGGTGCGTTCACCCTATCGGCTGAAAATAAGTAATCTTGCAAGTAGCCAATCACGTGTCGAGTGCTGCCGTTGAAACTCACTTCTCTTTTACCATCAGCAATAACATCTATCACTGGTTTGTCGAGTTCAAGCGTTGAGCGATGTTGATCAAAATATGCTACCTCCAGGTTTGTACCTCGGAAAATATCACCGCTATTCGCTTCAAGCTCGCCGAGTAACAATTTTATCAATGTACTCTTGCCACAACCATTACCGCCGATAAGAGCAAGTTTTTCGCCTCGAGTAATTAATAAATCAAGGTCTTTCACCAATAATTTATCAGCAATACTAAAGCTCAGATGCTCAGTTTCAAAAATCCGTTTGCCCGATTGTCCACCAGTATTGCGTTGTATAGTGGCATTGCCTGTTACATTGCGACGAGATTTGTACTCATCTCTTAGCTTCTTCAGCGCTCGCACTCGACCTTCATTTCTCGTTCGACGTGCTTTGATACCCTGCCTAATCCAAACCTCTTCTTTAGCTAGTTTTTTATCAAACTCTTTGTTCTGTGTTTCTTCGACGTCTAGGTCATGCGCTTTTTGGGCTAAATAGGTTTCGTAATCGCCGGGATAGCTTTTTACTTGCCCTCGATCAATATCAATGATGCGCGTGGCTAGTTTCCTAATAAACGCCCTATCATGGCTAATGAAAACGATAGCACCTTCATAATTAAGCAAGGCTTTCTCTAACCAAAGCACCATTTCAATATCAAGGTGGTTGGTGGGTTCATCCAGAAGAAGTAAATCAGGTTGTGACACCAACGCGCGTGCTAATGCCGCTTTTCTTCGCCAGCCCCCTGATAATTCCGATAGTTTTTGCTCTGCGGGAAGTTGGAGTTGTGTAAGCACATTATTAATTCGCTGCTCAAATTGCCAAGCATTGCGCGCATCCAACTGTTCCTGTAGTTGTTGCATTTTGCTGAGGTTTTTTTCACTCGGATCGTCACCAATAATCGACGTAATATGGTGATACTCTTTCAGTATTTGAGCCACATCGTCAAGACCTTCCGCAACGTAATCAAAAATATCACCACTCACATCTTGCGGTGGATCTTGTGGTAAGCGAGAAATAAGCACATCACTGGGCGCAATGCGTTGCCCTTCATCGAGCTTAATCTCATTAGCGATCACTTTAAGCAATGTAGATTTGCCGCTACCATTTCGGCCGACGACGCAAACTCTCTCACCACTTTGAATATTAACTTCAGCTCTATCAAGCAAAGGAGGTTGCCCAAATAGAATAGACGCGTTTTTTAACTGCATTAAGTTCATTTTACAAATTGGACCAAGTTATCTAATTCAAAAGGCCAAGCCAGTTCAGCTTGGCTGTCACTGCGTTTCAATACGGGAATTCTGGCACCGTATAAATGAAACAAATCATGTGAATCTCTGATATTCACTTTGTTAAGTGTTATCTCAGGAAAGCCTTGTGCATTGTGTTCTTCTACAAGTTTTACTGCCATTTCGCAGAGCGAACACTGCGGTCCGGTATAGAGAGTAAGTATCACAGTGACAATATCCAACATTGATGTATTTTTGGACTACGTTTAAAGTCCTCAGGGATACTCGAAGCACTAATATTCTCAACATTGAAGCCTAATGCTTCAATATCAGACTTAGCCAAGGTGAATTGACGTAGGTTATTGCTGAAGAATATTTTTCCATTTTCTTTTAAACATTGCTTCGCATTCGCTAGTAGCTCGACATGGTCACGCTGGACATCCCAGGTATTATCCATTCTTTTCGAGTTTGAAAAGGAAGGCGGATCAATAAACATTAAATCATATTTCCCATGTTCTCTTGCCAACCATTTAGTGCAATCAGCTTGCACGAACTGAAACGCCCCATTGAGTTTATTTAAAGCAAAATTATCCTTTGCCCAATCTAGGTAGGTGTTGGACATATCAACCGTGGTGACAGAGTTGGCTCCCGCTTGAGCAGCGTGTACTGAAACGCTGCCAGTGTAAGCAAAAAGGTTAAGTACATCTTTTGCACGACATAACTGTTTGAACCTTAAACGAGTATCTCTATGGTCTAAGAACAAACCAACGTCCAAGTAATCGTTTGGATTAATATAAAACTGAGCTTGATTTTCATGCACAACGACACGTTTGCCCTTCGATGAGACTTTTTCGTATTGTTCTTTCCCTTTATTTTGACGACGTGTTTTTACTGCCATGTTACTTGGACTAATGCCCAATACTTTTGGTACATGAATCAACACTTCTTGGAGACGTTGGCGCGCTTTTTCTTCTGGCACTTCTTTCGGTGCTGCATATTCTTGCACGATTGCCCAATTGTCATAGATATCGACTGCCACATTATAATGTGGAAGATCAGCGTCATAGATTCTATAGGCATTCGTATCTGTGCGTTTTAACCAAGGTTTTAAGCGCTTGAGATTCTTTCTCAAGCGGTTTGCAAACTCATGATTATCATCAGTTTGCTGCTCAAATACTTCTAGGTTTTGTCCCTTCAACACATAATTAACCAAATTACATTCGAGCTTACCATTCATCATTTTATATTGACGGGTATAACGTAATTTAAGTGCTTTTAGCAGGTCGGGGTTTGAGCTCAGCAGTGATAAGTGCCAATGTGCGAAGTGTGACTTAAAATGATTTCCAAGCTTATCAAATAGCGGTAGCAAAGCTTGATACTCACCCAAGCGCTCACCATACGGGGGGTTGGATACAATATATCCAGCAAATCCATCCTCTTCCAGTGCGTCACTTGCTTGTGGCAGAGTTACTGAGCTGTCTAGCACATCGCATTGTTTGAATTCAATGAACTGCGACACGCCTGCTACTTCTGCATTTTTACGCGCTAAATCAACCAAACTCGTGCTTAAATCGTAAGCATAAATCGTTTGTTTAGGCTCTGTGATTGCCCCTTTTGCCTGTGCTACTGCAGCTTCAAACAATGCTGGCTCATGTCCTAACCAGTGACTAAAGCCCCATGTTTCTCTTTCTAGGTTTGGCGGAATGTTTGCCGCAATCATAGCAGCTTCAATCGCGATGGTGCCAGAACCACACATAGGATCAAGTAGCACATTGTTACTATTATTCGCCCAACCACTACGCATGAGTACACCGGCCGCCACATGCTCTTTCAAAGGCGCTTCACCCGCATCGAGACGGTAGCCGCGACGGTGTAAACTGCCGCCAGAGAGGTCAATGCACAAGTGCAATGTCTCTCTTCTTAGTCGTGCTTGAATCACAATACCTGGATTGGTTTTATCTACCGAGGGTCGCTCTTCGCCAGACTCTTGAAATTGGTCCACTATGGCATCTTTTGCTTTTAGTGCACCAAACTGACTATTATTAATGGCATTGTTTGTGCCATTGAATTGGATCATGAAAGGAACATATGAGTCAAAGTGCGATTGCCAATTGACCTGCTTTACCACGTCATACAACTCTTCCGCACTATTCACTTTGCCACTACCAACAACCCATAGCACACGGTTTGCTAACCTAGAATGTAGACATAAATTGTAGGCATCTTCTAAGCTGGCTTCAAACGAAACTTGCCCGGGCTTTAATTGAATAGCGGGTTCGTCACTTCCTGCATTTCTGGTTTTTGATAGGATGTCTTGAACTTCTGTTTTTAAAAGTTCATCGAGCCCTTTTGAGCTGGTTACAATGATTTCAGGCATTTACCAATTCCTTAATAAGTGGTGGACCTTGATAAATAAATGACGAATATACCTGTAAAAGTGTCGCCCCAGCATCGAGCCTGGCTTTAGCATCTTCTGCATTAGAAATTCCACCGACGCCAATAATCGGTAGCTTACCTTCTAGCGCATCTGCTAGTATTTTTGTGAGTTCAAGACTTTTGTGTGTCAGCACTGCGCCGCTTAAACCGCCAGCTTCCGCTGCATGTTCATGGCCTTCAACAGGCGCTCTATCTAGAGTCGTATTGGTTGCGATTACACCATCCATTTTCGCTTTGATGAGTGAACTAGCAATTGAAATAACTTCTTCTTTGCTAAGGTCTGGCGCGATTTTTATCAGAATAGGAACATATTTACCATAGGTCAATTCTAGGCTCAGTTGACGCGCTTTTAAGCCAGCTAATAGCTTATCGAGCGCTTCACCATATTGCAGGTTACGTAAGCCAGGCGTATTTGGAGATGAAATGTTGACCGTAATATACGAAGCATATGCATAGACCTTGTCCAAGCAAATAAGATAGTCCTCTAATGCATTCTCTTCAGGTGTGTTTTTATTTTTACCAATATTAATGCCTAAAATGCCTTTGTAGTTAGACTGCTTTACTTGTTCAACAAGATAGTCGACACCTTTGTTATTAAAACCCATTCTATTAATGATGGCTTGATGCTCAGACAATCTAAATAGACGCGGCTTGTCATTCCCGGCTTGAGGCTTAGGTGTGACTGTACCAACTTCTACAAAACCAAAACCCATGGCAGCGAATGCATCAATACATTCCCCATTCTTATCTAAACCGGCCGCTAGACCAATTGGGTTTTTAAAGCTCATCCCCAAGCACTCCACAGGCTTTGCTGGAACTGACTGTGAGTAAAGCTTATTTAAGACGTTACCTTGAGAACGCTTTAAAAAACCAATAGTAAAATCATGACTCCATTCGGGGTCACGGTTTAAAAGAAAATTTTGAACTAATGAATACACAAAACATAACCTATAAAAAAGCCCTGCTTTTGCAGGGCTGTTTGCAAACATGTGTATTCTAATGGTTTGCTTTCACGCTTAACAGCATCAATTCTCTTAAAGCGACAGAAAATTTAGCAAATTCGTGATTATCTGAGGTTTTGAACTCCGTCATCATATGATACCAGCGTTCTAAGGCCTCTTTATTATCTTCACACCAAGAATTGAGTATCTTGTCGGCATCCTTTGCTTTCGGTTCAATATTCAACAGTACCGAAGTTAGTGCACGTTGCTGCCAATCCAACTCCTCTCGATAAGATGCACGAGCAAGAGCCTGCCAATGATTAGTTACTGACTGCTGATTAATTTGATCTAAGAACCAATGCAACTCAAAACGAGAACCTAGCTGATAATACAATCTAGCCACAACCTCGATTGGACGCTTCTCCAACTCTGCAATTTGTGCAAGATCCATTGAAGAGAACATATTGCTCAGACAAGCGACACGGTAGGCAATATCCTTCGGTACTTGCAAGGATATTAAACGTTGAGTTTCATCATGAACGGCTTTGCATTCACTCTCTACCAAGAAGTCACTTAGGTTATCTGACACAGCTTTGAAAGCAGGTTGATAACGTTTAATAGCGCTTTCGATATCCTTCGTTTTACCACCATGACGAATGTACCAACGAGATGTGCGACGCAGAATACGACGCATAGCATCCAGCATCTCAAGCTGAAGTTGCGCATCGATTTTATTATCTAAATCTTCGACTTGTTCCCATAAGCTGCCCATACCAAACACGCCTTTAACAACTGTGTAAGCTTCCGCAACTTGTTCAATTGACGCCCCTGTTTCTTCCTGTAAACGATAGACAAAATTCAAGCCCATATCATTAACCATCTCATTGGTTAATTTAGTGGCGATTATTTCGCTACGCAAAGGATGCTCTTGCATTTGTGCTTGATACTTCTCTCGCAAAACTGGCGGGAAAGCATTAACAAGTAAGCGATCGTAGTAAGGGTTATCCGTGATAGCTGGAATATTAAATTGGTCTTTCAAAACCATTTTTCCATAGGCAATCAATACCGATAGTTCCGGTCTAGTGAGACCTTGCCCAGTGACTACACGTTCTGATATTTCATCATCAGAAGGAATAAATTCAAGCTCTCTATTTAGGAAACCATCACGCTCTAAACCATGGATAAAGCGGAGTTGTTCTTTTAATTGTTTAACACCCGCTAGGTTTGTTATCGAAATTGATTGTGTTTGACGATAACAATCCTGTATAACAATATCAGACACGTCATCAGTCATCGCATACAACAATTCATTTCGTTGTTTAACCGTTAAGTCACCGGCATTCACCAAGGTATTCAACAATATTTTAATGTTGACCTCATTGTCCGAACAATCAACACCGCCAACATTATCGATAAAGTCTGTGTTCACTAAGCCGCCATTTGCAGCGTACTCAATTCTACCCAGTTGGGTTAAACCTAAGTTACCCCCCTCACCTACAATTTTGGCTTTAACGTCTTTACCGTTAACACGAGTCGTATCATTTGCACGATCCCCAACCTCAGCATGTGACTCCTTCGAACTTTTCACATAAGTGCCTATACCGCCATTCCAAATAAGGTCGACAGGCATTTTTAAAGCATTGTGAATTAAATCGTTTGGTGTCATTGTGGCTTGACGCGTGCCCAACCATTTCTTCATTTCAGGTGATAAAGGAATGGCTTTCTCTGAGCGCTTAAATATACCACCACCTTTCGAAATCAACTTGCGATCATAGTCATCCCAACTTAGTGATGGATCTTCAAACAAACGCTGTCGTTCAGCGTAACTGCTCTTCTCATCCGGAGAAGGATCGAAAAAGATGTGCAGATGGTTAAACGCACAGATAATGCGTGTTTGTTCTGATAGCAACATGCCATTGCCGAAAACATCACCGGCCATGTCGCCCACACCGACAGCAGTAAATGGCGTCGTTTGACAATCGATGCCAATCTCTCTGAAGTGACGTTTAACAGACTCCCAAGCACCACGAGCGGTAATACCCATTTTCTTATGGTCATAACCGACGCTGCCGCCCGATGCGAATGCATCTCCTAACCAGAAGTTAAACTCTTCTGATATTCCATTGGCAATATCGGAAAATGTTGCTGTTCCTTTGTCTGCAGCAACAACTAAATAAGGGTCATCTTCATCTAAACGGATAACATCTCGTGGTGGTACTATTTCACCATTCACAATGTTGTCTGTAATGTCGAGTAGACTGCGGATGAAAATTTTGTAGCACGCCTGACCTTCAGCTTGAATCGCAGCACGGCCGCCATTCTCTGGCATTGCTTTACAGACAAAGCCGCCTTTCGCCCCGACAGGCACTATTACGGTGTTCTTCACTTGCTGTGCTTTGACTAGGCCAAGGATCTCAGTTCTGAAATCCTCTTGTCTATCAGACCAACGTAAACCACCACGAGCAACTTTACCACCTCGAAGGTGGACGCCCTCGACTCTTGGAGAATATACGAAGATTTCGAACTTAGGCATAGGCAAAGGCATATCACTTATTTCACTGGGTAACAGTTTGAATGATATGTATGACTTTTCGTGACCTTCCTCGTCAGATTGATAAAAGTTCGTACGCAGAGTGGCATTTAATAACTCAAGGTAACGCCTGATAATTCTGTCATCATCTAGGTTCGATACTTTATCCAACTTAGATAGAACTTGTTCTTTCAAGTTTTCAATTTTCTTAGGCATTCTTTTCGTTTTAGGACAAAACATTAACCTAAATAAACTGATAACGTCTGTAGCGATATCCGGGTAATTAGCGAGCGTGTTGGCCATGTAGTCGATACTAAACGACGTACCAATTTGGCGCATATACTTGGCATAAGCGCGTAAAATCGTCACATTACGGCCAGTAATCTCTGCACTTAGAATTAGACGGTTGAAACCATCATCTTCAAGGGTTCGGTTCCACACTTTCGAAAATGCATCTTGGAATAACTCCTGAGCCTTTTCCATGTTGAAATCTTTACCGTTTTTATGCAGCATCGAAAAGTCCATTACCCAACTTACTTCACCATCATCATTGGTCACTTTATATGGACTTTCGTCGATGACTCGTAATCCAAAGTTTTCCAGCATGGGTAAAACATCACTTAAGTGAATAGGTACATCTCGATGATATAGTTTTAATTTAACGTTCTGGCTTTCAACACTCTCTTCTTGCGGACGATAGAATAAAATATCGAGCTTTTTGTCATCATTCAGTAGCTCAATTCTATCGATATCCACTAAAGCAGCACCAGGTAGGTTTTGCTCTGAATAACTTCTACTGAAGGCGTTACCGTATTTCTTCTGGAGTGCCTTACCTTTAGCTTGGCCATGCGCAGATGTGATTTTAGCGGCTAACTTATCTTGCCAAGACTTGGTTAGCTCAATTAAATTATCTTCAATCTCGTTCACATCAAACTCCATATTATTATTTTTCACGCGGGCGATGTAATGCGTTCTCGCATAGACCGATTCTGAAAAGTAGGTATTAAACTCAACTGCTTCGTCTGATTTGAACGAACGTTTGAGAAGTGCTTGTGTTTCTCGACGCAATTGGGTGTTGTAACGCTCTCTTGGGACGTAAACTAGGCAAGAGTAAAATCGACCAAAAACATCCTTCCTAACGAACAGACGAGAGATGCCTCGCTCTTGCATTTGGAAAATACCGAGCACAATTTGAGCTAGCTCTTCATCAGAAGTCTGTAATAACTCATCTCGCGGGTAGGTTTCAACAATATTAACGAACGCTTTGTAAGCATGAGTGCCTTTGTCAAACCCGGATATCGCACACATTCTATCAATCTTCTCTTTTAACATCGGAAGATCGGTGGCACTACTATTGTAGAAAGAGGCTGAATATAAGCCAAGGAAACGGTGTTCGCCAATAACGTTGCCGTTGGAATCAAACTCCTTTATTCCAACATAATCCATGTACGCAGGACGGTGCACTCTTGCCCGGCTATTTGTTTTAGTTAAAATTAAAGGATTATCGCCTAACGCTTCGTCTCTCGCGCTGGCAGGCAAATTAGAAATAAGTCGTTGACGATCGTTTATCGAGTTTTTCATCAAGCCTAAACTTGATTCATTATCTGGGATCCAACGGTGGTCGCCTTCAATCGCTTTTACTTGATAATGGCGATAGCCCATCAAAGTAAAATTGTGATCATTTAACCAATTCAGAAAGGTCTTACCTTGGGATTTAACTGCCTGTATTGCATTTGAGTTAGACTTATCAAACCCTTTTGTAATACTGGCCAACTTTTCTCTCATCGGCTGCCAATCAGCAACGGATAGTGACACTTCATCCACAACTGAGTGGAGCTCTGCTTTCAGTTTATCAATGTCAGAACGCTTTGTTTGACGATCAATTTCAATCAAGAAAACAGTCTCAGCCGAAACTCCTTTCTCTTTTGACTGACTGTCGACAAATGCGCTAACTTTTTTGTCTTTCCCACGGGTTAAATACATTGGAGAATGCAATAGCAAGTGCGCTGAAATCCCAAATCTGTTGATCGCCATGCGCACGGAATCTACCAGAAATGGCATATCCTTAACGATAATCTCGATGATAGTATGACTAGATTGCCAGCCATGTTTGGCAATTTCAGGATTGAATACTTTAATACAAGGTTCTGATGCCTTTCGATTTTGCATCTGTTGCCACAAACTCAATGTTGCGCCATATAAATCACTATCACTTCTGCCCTTAATATCTTCAAAGGACATATTCTTATATAACAAGCGGCCGAATTGTTGAATCAACGGCGCATCACCGTTTTCGACTTTTTCATTAATAAGGGAAAATACACGTTCAAGTAAAACAGAATGTTGATGGTTGGTTACCGACATTTAATTTCTCTATTTGTTGTGTTGAGAGTGGGATTTTTTGCTATCCCTTTATTTATCGGTATTTTCTCGAAAATATTAATTATTTGAAAGCACTATTTAACCTTTAATTTACAAATTGCATAAGGATGTTATTTTTATGCATAAAAAAAGGCCTTTCGGCCTTTTTTCAAATAATTAAGCAAAATTATTTTTCTACCGACTTCCACCACAATAGTCTAGCTATAGCAGGAAGTACAATTATTGCCCCTAACATATTCACAATAAACATGAACGTTAACAAAATTCCCATATCCATTTGGAACTTAAGCGTCGAGAAAACCCAAGTGCTAACACCAATGGCTAGAGTAATTCCGGTAAACAAGACCGCACTTCCTCGTTCCTTTAATGCTGCTAAATAAGATTGCTGGACTGAGTAGCCTTCCCTTAACTTGATCGTCATAGTAGATAAAATGTAGATACCGTAGTCAACGCCAATACCGACGCCAAGCGCGATAACTGGCAAGGTAGATACCGTAAGCCCGATTTCGAGGTAAGTCATTAATGCTTGAGCGAGCACGCTCACCACATACAGAGGAATAACTACCGCTAACGTTGCGCGTAGCGATCTAAAACTGAGTAAACACAAGATAATGACAGCACCAAATACGTAATAGAGCATCGGGTCTTGCGATTCTTTTACAGCTTCATTCGTCGCCGCCATAACGCCAACTGGACCTGAAGCTAACTTAAACTTCATGTCCTCTGTTTCATATTCACTTGCTACTTCTTTAACTGCCTGTACAACAGTTTCAATCGTTTCTGCCTTGTGATCTTCCATGAACAAAATGATTGGCATGACTGAACAATTTCTATTCAATAAACCTGTCGACGTAGGTACGCGCGATATTGCTTGAACCATTGTTGATTGATTTCGCGGAAGGACTTCCCATTTAGGATTTCCTTCGTTGTAACCTGCATTGACTCGTTTGGCCACTGAAGGTAACGATATTGCAGATTGAACTCCAGGGACGTTTTCCATTTTCCACTGGAACTCGTCCATCGCAGACATGGTGTCGAACTCTGTGCACGACTCCGCTTTTGTTTCGACTATGACCGAAATATAGTCAACGGTAATCTCGTATTTATCCGTAATCAAAAACGTATCTTGATTGTAACGAGACTCTTCGTGCAGTGCGGGTGCACCTGCATGTAAATCACCAATTTTCAATTGCTGAGCCTGCATAAAGCCTAGGGTAAACAGAATCGCTGTCGCTACCACAATACCAATAGCGACTTTAGGGCTCGCACATTTGGCAACATGATCCCACGCGTCACTGCTTGCTGCGTTTGCCTTCGCAAATTTTTGCTTATATTTGTCAGACAACTTCACGTACGACATCAATACTGGCAACAATAACAAGTTAGTTAGGATGATTACCGCAACCCCCATACTTGCTGTAATCGCTAGTTCTCTGATAATACCGATATCAATAACCAACAGCGTCATGAAGCCGACAGTATCGGAAAGAAGCGCTACGCCACCGGGAATAAGGAGTGAACGGAAAGCATGCTGAGAAGCAACTTTAACGTCTATGCCAGTTGATGCTTTCTTACCGACCGCATTAATCATTTGGACGCCGTGACTAACCCCAATAGCGAAGACTAAGAATGGGACCAAAATTGACATTGGGTCGAGACCGAAGCCAAATAACGTCAGTAAACCTAGTTGCCAAACCACCGCAATGATAGAACAAAGCAAGGGTAAAACGGTGAGCATAATTGACTTTGAGAAGAAGAAAACCATGATAGCTGTGATGGCAATAGCAATACCGAAAAACATCAGTACGTCTTTCGCGCCCTCAGCTACGTCACCAATCATTTTGGCAAAGCCGATAATATGAATCGATGTATTTTCGTTTTCATATTGACCACGTAACTGGTCTTCCAACTCTTTTGCTAGGGCAAGGGTATCTAGTTCCAATCCTGTCTCAGGATCGATATCTAGCAACTGGGCCGTCACCATAGCACACGTAAAATCGCTCGACACTTGACGCCCAACGATGCCCGCTTTTTCGATGTTCTTTTTCACCAGCTCTAGTGCAGCAGGATTAGTTGAATCAAAATCTGCAGGAATTACGGGGCCGCCAGAGAATCCCCCTTCTACAATTTCTGTAAAACGAGTGGCGGGTGAAAATAATGAGGTCACCAATGAACGGTTAACACCATTAATGAAAAATACTTGGTCATGAACATTCTTTAATGTGTCGAAGAAATTCGTATTAAAAATTTCTCCATTTTTGTCACACACCGATACTAATACGTTATTCGCACCACCAAAGTCCTGACGATGCTTCATATACGTTTGCATGTACTCGTGATTCAATGGAATGTTTTTTTCGAAGCCTGCATCGAGTTTAAGTTGTGACGCGTTGTACAACAAAAAAGCAGTAATGACCGCAAAGAATGCGATGACAATCGCTCGATGACGAAAAACAGTCTTCTCAATCTGATTAATTAAATATGTCATTGTATTTAGTTTATCTCTACTTTCTTAATGCCAGAGGCGGTAACTGCTAATATAGCGTCATTGATAAAACGACCATTAAGAATAGCGTCATTTAACTCATTCTTTATGCGCTTCATTGATGTGTGCATCGCACAGCCTTCTTCATTTTCGGCCTGAACCTCATCTAGCATGACTTTTTGGTTATCGATGGCTAGCACGACTCCATTATTACCGGTAACAAATGTTGATTGTTCATTACCCAAAATAATTGAGTTGAGAGATGTGGTAACACACGTCTCTAGACGTTCCCACTGTTCAGACTCAACTTGCTTTACAAAGGCATTACCACGTAGACCAACAGCCAAAATGTGTCCATTACCTAAACTAGACACATCAAAGAAGGAGCCCATATAGTCAATATCAAATCGTTTCCAAGAACGTCCCTTGTCTTCGCTGACAGCCAGCATACCAGCCTCACCAGCCATATAAACTAGGCCACCCTTGACAGAAAGTCGATTGAAATGAGGCAGAATAAATGACAATTCTTCTTCGTAGAATTGCTGATCATCCTTAATACTTTCTAAGTAATCAATGTCGTCTTGTGGTAATACGGATGCATGCAGTTCCTTTTCCCAAGTAACACCGCCATCTTCTGTTCGATAAAAAAGACCGTAGGCGCCAACAGCAATACCTTCTTGCTCATTGAAAAAAACAAGATCTAAGAATGGGCGATCAAGTTCTGGCATACTCAATTGAACAAGCCATGTGTTACCTTTATCGGAAGAGTGCAGGATACTCGCATCATGCCCAACAGCCCACACTTTGTCATTTACCTGGGTGACAGCGGTTAAGGTTGTTTTGGTAGGCACACTAACTTGTTTAAAATCAGCATCATTTAAAGCACCGCCCTCAGCACTTTGGCCAAGTAAAATATGGCCTCTTTCACCGACGATAACAGTTGGATTGCTACCATCAATATCGAGCAAAAGGGAATCTTTAACGTGAGGTGCGAGATAAGCTGTTTCAGCGTAGGCTGAACTCAAAAGTGCGTTGGCACCGAAGATAAAAGCACCCGTTAGGAAAAGTTTATTAAGTTTGAATGTCATTTATACACCGTAGTTAAAAAAAACGGCTGGCTCAGCCAACCGTTCATCTTTATCTTATCGCTTGCCTGCGCGTCGTAACGCTTGAGGCGTAAATTCTCGGTCATCTGGCTCGATAGTGAAGTCATACATTTGCTCTTCATTATCCAAACCAATCGCCAAGTAACGACGAGAGTTTAGGTCATGGTATACATCCAATGTAGACCACTGTGTTGGAACGTCGTAATAGTTTACACCATGTGCGATTGCGACACGATATAATTCGCCACGATTATCGTACATATCTGCCACTTGGATCTGCCAGCTATCTTCGTCGATGTAGAAAACACGCTTCTGATAAACATGACGGAACTCTTCTTTCAGAGTCGCTTCAACAACCCAAACACGGTGTTTCTCAAAACGTGTTAGTTCTGGGTTAACATGATTTGGCTTCAAAATGTCCTCATAACTTACTTTGTCGCTATGCAAAGCGTAGTTATTATAGGCAACGTACAATTCTTTTTTACCCAATAATTTCCAATCGTAACGGTTAGGTGAACCGTTATACATATCGAAATCATCGGTTGTACGAAGACCATCAGCTGCCGTTCCCGGAGCATCATAAGCAATGTTTGGTGCTCTACGAACACGACGTTGTCCGGTATTATATGTCCACGCTTGACGAGGCTCTTTCACTTGGTCAACCGTTTCGTGAACCAGAAGTGCAGTACCTGCTAAACGCGCTGGGCTGGTAACACTTTGCTTAAACTTAAATAAGATGTTATCCGCAGCCAAAGACTCAGGAGTAGCATCGTCCTCAGCGTATTTAATCATTAGTTGCTCATCAAAACCGATAACGTTAAACGCACCGCTTGCTGTTACTGCAGCTTGGCCGCCATTACGTTGTACTGCTTCGCCACGGAAACGTAAAGTATGATTCCAAATAGCCTCTAAACCATTTGCTGGAATTGGGAATGGAATCCCTTTTGCAGCGCCTTTAATACCATTACCGCCATCTAATAACTCAGCGCGCGTTGCGTTGGCTTTAGTTGCGTCATATATACTTTGTGGATTTGATGCAGAGCGACGTGTCTGATATACCGGCATCTTGTAGGTGTCCGGATATGTTTCAAACATTTTTTGTTGACCATCACTCAAGAACTCAGCGTACTCTTTGTAGTTACTCGCTGTAATGGTAAATAACACTTTATCGTCAGCAAAAGGGTCGATGTGGAAATCGCCTGGCTTGTAACCTGCTGGTAATTCAGTAATTCCGCCTGTCCATGCTGGGATTGAACCATCAGCATTACCTGCTTTCTCTCCGCCAAGTGGTGTCAATTCGTTACCCAACTTAGCTGCCTCGGCTTCAGAAACCTTAGCAAAAGTTTGTCCAGCCAAAGCAATTGAAAGCCCTGCTGCGATTAAACCTAGTTTTTTAATCATTACTACGTCCTTAAATTGCGTATTTAATATTGAAAGATACAAAGTCTCTATCAGCTAATGCGTTTGTGGTTCCAATACCACCCCAAAAAGCGTTGTATGAAGCGGTAGCTGACCATTTGCTTAAGTAATCGAAAGTAAATGATAAATTAGCTGACTTTCTGTCTTCCAAGAATAAGAATAATGGATCCGGCGTTGTGCCATTTACGTCATGAGCAAAAGTAGCTCTAGTACGCAAGTTGATTCCTGCAAATACGTTATTGAAATCGGCAACTGCCAATAAACGGTAACCCCACGCTCCCGATGTCGCGAATGGGTTTGTTTCTGGACCATCAGATAAGCCAACATGTAAACCAGCTCTATCACTGATGATGTTGCCACTAGAATCTCTAACCGGCTCTAGTGATGGTGTTCTTGCAGTACCAGGCGCATTCAAACGAATCACTTCAGGGTCTGGGAAGTCGGTGACTTTCACGTAACCTGCTTCACCCAATAAAATAAAGTTATCTGTACCAAACTTTGGACCAAACACGTGTGACGCTGTCATCTGTGCTTGCCATGTATCCGATGTCAGAAAACCTTCTGCAGTTTGACCTGGACCAACGTTACGACCAATGTTGTTTAGTTGAGATATACCCGCTAAATCTGGACGTAAACCTGCGTTAGCAAGTTGCTCCGGCATCCCCGTATACAACAATTCGACATCGTCTATTTGTAATGGTTCATCTACACGGTAAGCAAACTCACCAGCAAACGCTGTTTCACCGATATTAGTGTTAAAACTAAATCCGTATAATTTAATGTCTTCAGGGTAATCAAACTCTGACTTCGTGAACGCACGCAAATCAGCTAAATTGTCGCGATTAACGCCTTGCACTAGTAACGCTAAATCAGCTTGTATTGCTTCTGGACTAAAGTCTGAAGTAATACCTGCTACTAATGGACGCTGGCTGTGGTAATTAATATGGTAGAAACTAAATTCAGTTTCGTTCAACTCTTGAGCGTACCATGACAGCTTAATACCATACTGACCTTGGTCATCGGCGTCATTATGTGCTTCATCACTTTGTGCTCTTACTGCAACCTTTGTTGGGTAAGCTAGATAAGCTTGGCCAATCGTCGCTGGATCAGCACCAGCAGCTAGCGCTGCACCAAGGCCATTTAATTGCGTAATCAAGGTTGCCGAATCAATATCAGGGTTTCCAGTAAAACCAAGTTGAATATTGTTATACGAACCACCCTCGCCTGCAAAATCGTTACCAGCAAAGTACGAACCTGCCACAGGCAATCTTGAGCGTTCCCACTCATATTGATAATAAGCTGATAAGCTAATCGTATCTGTTAGACCCACAGAACCAAATAGCATTCCTACTGGAATGAATACTTCTTTCAATTCTGCACCTGGTGCGCGAGCACGAGTAACGTCAACTGGATTGGTTGTATTGATACCGTGTTGGATAAAGGTGCTTTCACCCCAGCTGACGACTTGGTCACCTAGACGCAAAGAAACAGGCATGTCACCCACATAAAAATCGGCATAAACGAAAGCATCCAATAGACGGAAATCGCTACATAGCTCTTCAGACGCTCTATCGTCACGACACACGTCATAAACATCGCCATTAATTGGATTAGCATAAGCACGGTCGTTGTCCGAGTTTTCAAAGTCGTAGAAATAGAATCCACGAGCAAAGAAACCGAAGTCGCCATAAGCTATTTCTAGTTCGTGTAAACCAACGAACTGGGTTGAAAAGGCATCACCCTTGTCGTAGTTAAGGTTACCCAAATCGCCGTTTGCCGAATATGCACCGTCTGTTAACGCCCAAACGTCAGCAGATGGATAAATTACGTTAGTGGCAGCGTTGTAGCCAGTCCAATCCAAACCGGGTTGATTACTGTGCCCAATAAGACCGAAATCACGATCTTCAGTTCGAATGCTTGTTGCTAGTGTGAAGTTTGAGTCAAAGGTAACGGAAACGTCACCGAAATCCCAATCAGCTGCTAATGCGCTTTGTGAAGACGCCGCCAACAACGCAGCGATACCTGCTGCTAATGTAGACTTTTTGAATGCGCGAGGCTTATTTGTCATGTTCCTACTTTCTCCCGAACTATCGTTGTTAACGATATTTTTCTAGTAATACGTAAACTATTAACAAAATGATTACATCATTTTACATCAATCGCAAGAACAAATCGTACCAGTTCAGCAATATTCATGTAATAAAGCGGAACTGGGACTAAAAAAGGCCGACAAATGGCTTTTTTTCAATCAATTGCCCTTTCAAAGGAGTGAATTTTATTCTCTTTATTCACCATTAAGCAGAATTTCCCGCTTATGCCAGTTGGTTCAACAAAGCGGCGCAGTCTCGTGCTTGGGATTTGAACCCTTTCGCCTGTGATTGCGGTGACCACTATTGATTGAATTGAGCTCTCGTATAAATTTTCACATTCTCGATAACTCAATTTAATATTAAAGATATACTGTTTCATTCATGCAATCTTGCGTGTTTTATTAGTCAGCGTCTGATAACAAGCTTTTACTGACCTTTTCAAATAAATCGTTACTTAAGGTCTTATTTGCCATTATTCTTTCCAACTGCTTCTTCATTAAATCATTACAATGTTGATTATAGCCATTGCGCTGAATTAATGGCGTCACCAGTCGTGCGGCTACTTGCGGATTAATCGCATCTAAATTAATGAGGTAGTCGGCAAGGAACCGATAGCCAGAACCGTCTTTGGCATGAAACCCAGCCGTATTGTAAAAAGCGAAGCTACCTACTAAAGAACGAACCTTATTTGGGTTTTTCATATTAAACTGACGATGGCTTGCCAATAAGGTCAAGCGCTCCAGAATATCTGAATAACTCGTTGTTGCGTGCAAAGAGAACCATTTGTCCATCACAACAGCGTTATCTTGGTAGCTTTCTTCAAATTTTTGCATCAAGTCTTCAAACAAAGAAAGTGATGACTGCTGCGCTGCCTTGAGTGCCCCAAGCAAATCGGTCATATTATCCGCTCGCCGATACCGATCTTGTATCATGGCCTGCACTTCTTCTGTGTCATTACTCGCCAGTAAATACAACATGGCATTACTCAATCGGCGATGGTTAGCTGACTCTTTGTTGTAAACATAGTCTTTGTCTAATTTAGTTAAGGCCTGATAACGAGTAATTAAATAGGAACTCAGCGCTCTTGAGAGCTCACCAATAACGTTCTTTTTAGCGGCCACCAGTAATAAAGGATCGACATCACTGAGACCTTGCATTAAAGACTCAGTGCTGGGAACAGTTAACAACTCGCTAAGTAACTCTGGCTCATGTTCTAATTCAACAAAGACCTTTTGCAAGATTTCTATCACATCATTATCGATTCTGCTCGCTTGAACAACGTCTTTATTCTTTTGAGATGTCATCGATTCGTAATGCTGCGTGATCAAGCGTTGATATATAGACTGAGAGGCGTCCCAACGAGAGTAGTCGCTTTGCGCATGCTGTAAAATAAGTAAGAGCTCTTCTAATGAATAGTCGTAATGCACTTTGACTGGAGCAGAAAAGTCACTGAGTAAAACGGGCACACAATCATTGGCATGTACATCCAAGCTTGCGGTTTCTGTATCTAAAACGAACGTGCCTTGTTGTAGGTCCAATGCCACACTGGACCCATTATACTCAATACATTCAAGCTTAATCGGTAGATACAAGGCCTGTTTGTTAACTTGGTCACTTGTCGGTGAGGTCGTTTGTGAAAATTGTAAGCGCATTGGTTCATGTTCAGTTTTCGGTATTTTCTCTACCGTCACCTCCGGCGTTCCAGATTGGGAATACCACAATTTAAAATGATTTAAATCGGCATCATTGGCATCTTGCATCGCATTAACGAAATCATCGCAAGTGACGGCTTGTCCGTCATGCCGCTCAAAATACAAATCCATACCAGCCCTGAATCCTGATTCACCTAGCAGAGTGTGCAGCATACGAATAACCTCTGCACCCTTGTCGTAAACCGTTACCGTATAGAAGTTATTCATTTCAATTACTTCGTCAGGACGGATTGGGTGGCTCATAGGGCCTGCATCTTCAGCAAATTGATGCTCTCGCATTACTTTCACTTGATTGATTCTTGTAGCGAGCTCACTAAACATGTCAGCAGAGAATTTTTGATCACGAAATACGGTTAAGCCCTCTTTAAGACTCAATTGAAACCAATCTCGGCAAGTCACTCTATTTCCTGTCCAGTTATGGAAATATTCATGACCGATAATAGATTCAATGTTAAAGAAGTCGTCGTCGGTGGCTGTGTTCGCATCGGCTAGCACGTATTTGCTGTTGAAAACGTTTAGTCCTTTGTTTTCCATTGCCCCCATATTGAAAAAGTCGACTGCCACAACCATATAAATATCTAGGTCATATTCTAGGCCGAAGGCCTCTTCGTCCCACTTCATCGCTTTCTTTAATGAGGATAAAGCATGATGACCTTGTTCACGTTTTCCTTTATCAACGAATAATTCGAGTGCCACTTCTCTACCAGAGCTCGTAGTAAAAGAATCACTTAATTTGTCAAAGTCACCAGCAACTAACGCAAAGAGATAACACGGCTTTGGAAAAGGGTCATGCCAAGTAACACAGCGAAGGCCCCTTTCATTCGTAGTATCTTCAATTAAGTTACCGTTACTAAGGACATGAGGAAATTGTTGTTTATCAGCCTCAATTTTGACCGTGTAGACTGACAAAACGTCTGGACGATCCAAGAAGTAAGTGATCTTTCGAAAGCCTTCCGCTTCACACTGGGTGCAGTAGGCATTGTTTGAAAGATATAAGCCTTCTAAAGAACCGTTATCCTGAGGGTTTATCGTATTTGATATACTCAAGGTGAATTCTTTTAAATCTTTAATAGATTCGTAAGGAATGATCAACTGATTTTGGTTTTGAACATAGGAATCTACACGTTCACCATTTAATAACACAGCCTTAAGCTGTAAGTCTTGGCCATCTAAACACAAATCCGCGTCATGGCGCTCTACGGAAGTGTTCAAGCGGATGTTAAGTTCCGATACAACGCTAGTTTCAGTAGGGTGTAAGCGAACGAAAAGATTGATGGTGTCGATAAGGTATTCTGGCGCACGATAATCACTGCGCTTTTTGCTAATGCTCTGAGTCATAAAGTCCTAGCTTAAATAAAATGAATATACAAACTAAGCCCATATTGGGCCTAGTTCAATTACTTAGCCTCTGCAACTGCAGCCTACTTTATGCTTTACCGTCTACAATTTCTACTTTCGGGGGCGTCAAGCGTAAAATTTTAATGCCCAAGAATGCGTAGATAACAGCTAACACAGGGTTTATTAAGTTAAAGAATGCGTAAACAAAATAGTCGTAAACCGATACCCCTAAAACACCTGACATGTAAGCACCACATGTATTCCAAGGAATCAAAGGTGACGTTAAGGTACCGCCATCTTCCAAACTACGAGATAAATTCAATTGATCCAGCCCACGTTTTTCAAACTCTTCTTTGTACATACGACCTGGCATTACGATACTGATATACTGATCTGCAGTAATAATATTGGTGCCAATACACGTTAGGATAGTACGCGTAATCATATCACCAGCACTCTTCGCGCCTTTCAAAAAGGTGGCAACGACGGCTTTTAACAGCCCTACTTTTTCTAAGACAGCACCAAAACTCATGGCGCAAATAATCAACCATACGGTGTTAAGCATACTAGCCATACCACCCCTGCTGAGTAACTTATCTAAACTTTCGTCACCTGTTTCGAAAGATACGCCTTCAAACAATGCACTCCATACAACCATCAGATTCTGTATAAATGGAGCACGTTCATTACTGAGCATTGAATCGACCAGGTCGCCTTGAAAGATTAAGGCCCAAACACCACCCAACAAGGCGCCGATGGCGATTGCAGGAAAGGCTGGTACTTTTCTAATGGCAAGCGTTAATAACACAACAAGGGGCACCAATAGATACCACCCAAGGACAAATTGTTCGCGCAATGTGCTTTGCATTTTTTCAATACTGTCGGAAACCTCGCTGGTATCTTCGGTAAAACCAATCACAACAAAAATAATGAGGGTGATAGCAAAGCTCGGGATCGTGGTCCAAAGCATGTATTTTATGTGCTCGAATAAATCAGTACCGGCAATCGCAGGGGCTAAGTTTGTGGTCTCTGATAGAGGTGATAATTTGTCACCAAAATAAGCACCAGAAACAACCGCCCCCGCCGTAATTGCGAGTGACATTTCCATACCTGTAGCGACGCCAATCAGCGCTACACCAACGGTTGCCGCGGTTGTCCATGAACTACCAATACTCATAGCCACTACGGCACAGATGAGCGAAGCAGCAGCATAAAAGAAAGTGGGGTTTAACAAACTCAGTCCATAGTATATTAATGTAGGTACTGTGCCAGATAACATCCATGTGCCGATTAGCGAGCCAACCACAAATAATATCATGCAGGCACCTAAAGACATTGAAATGCCTTTCACTAAACCTGCTTCTATCGACTTCCAGTTATGCCCGTTTTTAATACCGATTAGCGCAGCAACACCCATCGCGAGCAATAGTGCTATCTGATTGGGTCCATAAGAAGAGTCTTCGCGATATAAAAATACCGCACTTCCCATAAAAAACACTAGTAATACAATAGGGATCAAAGCGTCTACAAGTGACGGCTCTTTTAATTGAGTGGATGACATTAGATTTCCTTACGCTAATGAACGATAAAACATGAAGGCGATAACAGCTGGACACACAAAACGCACGTACCAAGGCCAAATTCGCCAGAACCAACTACCCTCAATATTATCATTGCCATGCTTCAGATCGTTGAGGATATCGTTTCTGCGCCATACCCAGCCAGCAAAAATACACAACACAAAACCGAGTAGTGGTTGGCTATACTTAGTTGTTAAAGTAATGACCAAGACAAACAATGCTTCAAAGTTAAATACAATTAGCGCCGACACAAGCATCACACAGAATGTCAGTAAGACTGAAGACTTTTTACGACTAATGCCTTTGCTATCAACCAAATATGCCACAGGAACTTCAAGCATTGAAATAGATGACGTAAGTGCAGCTATGACCATCAGCGCAAAAAACGCGGTCGCTACGACAAAGCCGACTAAATCAATTGTGGCAAACAAAGCAGGTAACACTTGAAAAATAAGGCTATCTTCTGAAATTAGTGCACCCGTTTCAGTAAATATTTGTACACCGTTATTCGCTGCTACGTACATTGCAGGAATTATTAACATCCCTGCAAATACGGCAACGCCGATGTCAACTAAGGCGACAGATGCACCCAGCTTTGGTAAGTTTTCATTACGTTGTATGTAAGACCCGTAAACTAACATAGTCCCGACACCTAAGGACATTGAGAAGAATGCTTGACCCATTGCGTCAATCAATAAGTCTGGATCTAGCACGCGATTAAAATCAGGCACTAAATAAGCCTTCCAGCCCTCTAAAGCTCCGTCCTGAAAACTCACGTAAATAATTAGAATAATAATGATTGCAAACAAAGTGGGCATTAAACGAACTGACCATTTCTCAATACCATTACTAATACCACCGCTGACTACGTAGCCAGTCAAGCATAGGAATAAAATCATGAAACTTAGGTTTCGAGGGATAGAGAACTCAGTTAACCAAGGGATATTGAGTGAGAACATATTAGTCGCAGCGTCGATGAAAAAAGCGATCATCCATCCGGCAACAATACTGTAAAACGCAAGGATGAAAACAACCGTCAACAAGCCCAGAGAACCGGTCATAACGCCAGCTACTTTGCTCGCTTTGTTGCTGGAGATGTCTCTAAGTGCATCGATCATATTGGCGCGTTTAGCTCTACCTATGATCAATTCGGCCATGAGTACGGGATAAGCCAAAAGAAAGGCCATTATCAAATACATGAGCACAAACGCGGCTCCCCCATTCTCAGCAACCTTCGTAGGAAAGCCCCATATATTTCCAAGGCCAACCGCCGAACCTGCCGCCGCCAACACGAATCCTATTCGCGAGGAGAACTCACCGCGTGCACTCATAATTACCCCATCACTGTATTATTGTTTTTATTTTTTGATATTGGTATTGCAAAAGCAACAAAGGCAGCCAAAACGCTGCCTTATTGTTTATTTTATTTTTTTACGACTCTTTTAAGTTTAATGCGTAACTACCAGTACTGATCATATCGAACGTGATATTCGCTGCTTCAGCTAGGAATGGATCGATTTCATCAATCTCGTCTGGTAAATCGTCTTCCAAGGAACCTACTGGTTCAAGCCCCATGCGCTTTAAACGTTCATTCAATCTTGTTAAGGCTTGGTCATCGTTTTCCGCGCGAGTTTCTAAGCGCTCTGACTCAACAAGACTAATATAGTCTTTATCTTTGTTTTTGTTGTACTCTTCGATATCTTCAAAGATATAGCCAAATTCTGGATCCTTCATTGCGCGCGCTGAATGTTTGGCAGCTAATACATCTATCATACCATCGTAGCGACCTAACTGACTGTAGTTTGCTTTACGGATACTGTCATATGGTAACGCATTTTCTTCCTTGCTTTCGCCCCACTCTGCAGGATCAATGGGTGAAGGGTAAAGAATATCAGGAGTAACCCCCTTATATTGGGTACTACCACCGCTAATACGGTAGAACTTCGCAATAGTAAACTGCACTGCACCCAATGGATTTTCGTCAAGGTCATAGATTCTGCTTAAACCACGGTGTTGCTGAACAGTGCCTTTACCAAACGTTTGCTCACCAACAATAACGGCTCTACCATAATCTTGCATGGCTGCTGCAAAAATCTCGCTTGCAGAGGCGCTATATCGATCAACCATGACCGTTAAGGGGCCTGCATAATGTACCACCCCGTCGGTATCACGGTCGACACTGATTCGTCCATTTTCATATCTGACCTGAACAACCGGGCCTTTTTCAATAAACAAACCACTTAAATAAATAGACTCAGGTAGTGAACCACCGCCGTTACCTCGTAAATCAACGATAACGCCCTTCACTTCTTCTTCTTTTAACTTATCAAGTTCTTTCTTAACGTCCACATGAAGATTGTGGTAGAAGCTTGGGATATTGATTACACCTAATTTCTGCCCTTTATTTGGACCAGACTCAGGAATATAAACTTCAGACTTGGCAGCTCGGTCTTCCAATTTCACTTTGTCACGTGTGATTGTAACTTCAGCTAATTTCTTGCCCTCGCCTTGTCCTTTCAATACTTGCAAAGTAACAACGCTGCCTTTTGGACCTTTGATCAACTGCACCACGTCATCTAAACGCCAACCAACAACGTCAACGAACTCTTCCCCGTCTTGTGCAACAGCAACGATTTTGTCTTCTGGTTTTACCTTTTCAGACTTATCAGCAGGGCCTCCTGGCACTAAGCTAACTATAACAGTGTGATCTTCCTCACTGCGCAGTACGGCGCCAATGCCTTCCAAGGATAAGTTCATTTCCATCTGGAAACGTTCAGTATTGCGTGGACTTAAATACGAAGTATGCGCCTCAATGCTACGAGCAAATGAATTCATCACAGTCTGAAAAACATCTTCACTCTTAGTTTGAGACAAACGTTTAATCGCTCGCTCATAGCGTTTTTTCAAGATGTCTTGGGTTTCTTCCCATGTTTTATCAGCCATCTTTAAATTTAAAGCATCATACTTCACACGTTGACGCCACACTTCATTTAACTCGTCCTCAGTGCTTGCCCATGCCGACTCTTCACGATCATAAAAATACTTATCGTCTTTTCTTTCGAAATCGAACGGAAGGTCCAGTAACGTCAATGCATAGTTAAATCGTTCAGCACGACGCTCTAAGTTTACTTCGTAAATGTCGTAAGCAATGTCGAGATCACCTTTACGAATGGCATCATCAAAGTCGTTTTTTAACTTTTCAAATTTCGCAATATCTTTGGCGTAAAAAAAGCTTTTGTTTAAATCAAGTGAACGCAGGTAGCGGTCAAAGACTTTTTGAGACAAAGCATTGTCAATATCAATTTTCTTGTAGTGAGATCGAGTAAAGTGGTCAGTAATTCGTTTTGCCGATTTACCATGTTGCGACTCTTGCTTAAGCTCAGGAATCACACCTGTAGTTTCTGTGCTGGGCCCGGGTAGGCTGTAACTGAAAAAAGAGATCCCACCAACTAAACACGTGGTGACTGCAACTGAAACAAATCGTTTTTTAAAAGTCTTTACTACATTACTCTGCATTTAATCTACCTTACTAATTTGCCCGACCTTAAACTGTAAGCCTCAACTGGGCTCGTTGCACTTTGACCGTCATGCCGGAATTAAGTTGCACTTGAATGCCATCTTTTGCAATGTCCGTGATGGTAGCTGCCATTGGTGTACTGCCTACCTTGACAGAAACCTGAACACCCACTTTTAGGTCATCATCGTTAAGTTCTCTTACTTTTACTTTCGCTGGTGCTGGTTTAGATCGCTTATCACTTGGCTTTTTATCACCAGCAGCGCCCTTACCTGGAATCTTGGCTCTATTCTTATAGCTTTTTTTGTCATTCGCTTGTTTCTTTTGCTCTTGACGCTTTTCGGCTGCTTTCGCTTTGCTTTCTTGTAACTGTTGCGCAGCGTGTTCAGCATGTTCGCCTTCGACTAAGTCACCGTTTTTACCATCGAGATCTACGCGATGTACACCTTCTTTGATTGACGCCAAATACTTCCAACTACTGGTGTAGTGTCGAAGTGACATTCTCAACAAGCGTTTACTTACTCGAGGGTCACCCTCTAAACGTAAGGCTAGGTCGTGGAAAATCCCAATTTTAAGTGGCTTTGCATCTGCATCCAGTGAAAAGCATTTAGGGTATTCTGCAGCAAGAAAAGCTAATACTTCTTTGCTGTTTGCTAATTTTTGTTGTTCTTCCATTAAATTACTTCGTGTTCTGTCGTCTTTAAGATTCTTCGGAATCATCCCAAGTTGATAGTAGATGATCCACCCAATCAACCAAGTCGTCAACCTCAATCTCTAATAAATAGCGATCTTGGTGCCAATGTTCCCACGTTTTTTCCATTATTCTGTTAATTCTATCGGCATCTTCGTCTTCATCAATAGCGTCGTAGACCATATGCAAAATAGTATTCAGTTTTTCTGAGGCATCATATGCATCATCATGGATGTCTTCCATGTCATCTGGCGTACTCAAAAGCGTGTGTATATCAACAAAATGTTTCATGTTTACTCGCTTATACTCTCATCGAAGGTTGACACAAATTGTGCAACAAGCGCTTCTAATCCAGCTTTGTCATCTTGGTCAAATCTATTGTGTACAGGACTATCAATATCTAGGACACCATATAGCTTGCCGGAAGCCGAAATAATGGGGATTACAATCTCAGAATTAGAAGCAGCATCGCAGGCAATATGGCCGTCAAATTGATGTACATCGTCTACTAGTAAGGTACTTTGTGTTGCTGCGGATGTGCCACAGACGCCCTTTCCCATTGGAATACGTATACATGCTGGTTGACCTTGGAATGGACCTAATACTAATTGCTCTTCTTTGAACAAGTAGAAACCGGCCCAGTTTACCTGAGCTAGTTGATTGTAGAGAACCGCTGAAATATTCGCCATATTCGCAATGCGATCCGGCTCCGAATCAATTAAAGCAGCAACTTGAGCATTAATTAACTGATAGTGTTTTTGTTTATCGTTCATTCATTCTTATATATAGCTGTGGAGATACTACGAAAGCGACATAAAATACTATTTATGTGCCAAGTAAGGCCTCTGCGTTTAGGTTACAGCGGAGTATAGTAGCACTCGCTCTAAATCTTATAGAAGCCTTTTAAAGGACTTATTATTTTTAATTGTATCTATTTGTGTCAACGTTCATGTTTCAAGCAAATCGTCTTTTTTATGACAGTTTTACGCCGTTTATTTATACACCTTTATACCAGCGCTTAACACGAGCCCGTCACATAACTCCTTAACCGAAGAACCAGTAACTCACCATGATGGCCGTAAAAATACCTGCACCATCAGCAGCTAGACAGCAACCAACAGCATATCGACTATGTTTGATGCCGACCGCCCCAAGATAAACCGCGAGCACATAAAATGTGGTTTCAGTTGAGCCTTGCATCACAGATGCAAGTCGCCCAGCAAAAGAGTCGGCACCATGATGTTGCATCGTTTCTATCATCAACGCTCTTGCACCACTGCCGCTCAAGGGCTTCATCAATGCATTAGGAACCGCGTCAACAAATCGCGTATCAAGACCAACAGCAGACACCATATAGGCAATGCCTTGCATAACCATATCGAGCAGGCCGCTTGCTCGCAGCATACCAATGGCAAACAGCATTGCGAGCAAGAATGGAATGATAGTAATCGCGACTTCAAAACCCTGCTTAGCGCCGTCGACAAATAATTCATAGGTGTTTTTCTTCTTGCGCCAGCCTAGGACCAACACTAGAACGATAAATAGCAGTAATAAAAAGTTAGCGACCAAGGATGACTGTGAGGCCAATTGCTCTGCCGCTAAATTTGAAAAATACAAAATAATCGCAGCCAATAGACTAAAGACGCCGACTAAATACCCGAGCACAACTCGATTAAACAGATTTACTTTCTGTACCGCACAAGTGATGAACAAACCAGCTAAGGTAGAAGCGCTTGTGGCGAGAAGAATTGGGATAAAAACATCTGTAGGCTGCGCGGCTCCCTGTTCTGCTCTATAAAGGAAGACGGCAATTGGAAACAAAGTCACTGATGATGTATTTAGTACTAGAAACAAAATTTGAGAATTAGTTAAGGTGTCTTTCACTGGCGCGAGGCTTTGCATATCTTGCATCGCTTTAATACCGAATGGCGTGGCAGCATTATCTAGCCCAAGCACATTAGCTGACATATTCATTGTGATGCTTCCCAAGGCTGGGTGCCCTTTCGGAATATCAGGCATAATGCGGCATAGTAAAGGTTCGAGAACTCTTGAGAATTTAGCGATTAGGCCTGAATGTTCAGCAACTTTAAATATGCCTAACCAAAATGCAAGCAAACCGATCAAACCTATCGCGATATCAACACTCGTTTTTGCCATGGACACAATCGCATTCATGACTTCTTCAAACCCGCCTAAGTCACCTGTAATCGCCACTTTTGCGCACGTGGCAATAAACGCACTTACAATAAAGAATAGCCAGATTTTATGTAACATTTAGTCCCTTGTTTATTTTCGTTATTATTGGGTCTCGGTGCATTAGTATATGTGAACGAAGGTAATTTGGTAGAACAAAATCCATATGATTGTGGAAAAATCTGTGGATAAATTGTTTATTTCCTATGTGTAAACTGTTCACAAATAATTAGCTAAGCTACTGACTTTAAAAGGTTTAGATTTCACAAATATTGTATGCTATGTTTATGTTATTGAAGTTTCATAAATTAATTGCAAAAACCTGTTTATATTTTACTCAGTTTTAGTCTATTATATCTGTCCGATTAATTTTGTAACACGCTTCTCCCTGATATGGACGTTGTACTCAAATACGTAGTATCGGTTAAGCATGATTGGTTTGAAAGACAGTTGTTTACTAATTGTAATTAACCAAGTGTATTAGTAGTAAAAGTTAGCGCACGGCTCAGTAATGGGCCATTCCCCTAAGCCTGGAACGTTTGTTCCGGGCCTTTTTATTTCTGGGCTTGTGTTCTAAGCATTGCGATTCATAAATGTGACTATTCTTGAACAGTCAGGTCGGCTTCGAAACGCTTAGCATTCTCTTGGTAGTGTTCCGAAGACTTTTCCAGCATTACCGCTTGAGCTTCATTTACCTGCTTTACAATTTTGGCTGGCGATCCCATCACTACTGAATAGTCAGGAATTTCCATTCCCTCTGTGACCAGTGCATTGGCGCCAATAACACAATGATGTCCAATTTTAGCGCCGTTCAATACCACCGCATTGATACCGATAAGAGAATAGTCACCAATAGTACAACCATGAAGCATGACTTTATGACCTATTGTTACACCTTTGCCTATTTGCATCGGGTAGCCATAATCGGTGTGCAGCACAGAACCGTCTTGAACGTTGGATCCTTCGCCTACCTCGATGAGATCACAGTCACCTCTTATCACCGCATTAAACCAGACGCTAGCATTGTCTTGTAAAATGACTTTTCCCATCACTTGTGCGCTAGGTGCAACGTAGGTGTTATTGCCCAATCTGACTTTTTCATTGCCTAGTTGATAAATCATGTTTTTACTCCTACTTAATTTGTCTCATTAACCCTTCTTGCATCGTTGTCGCAACCAACACACCGGATTTATCAAACACTTTTCCTTGAACAATTCCTCTACCAGTGCCACTAAAAGGACTTTCCATTTCGTACAACAACCAGTCATCAAAAGAAAAGGGCTTGTGAAACCAAACAGCGTGGTCAATCGTGGCGAGCCGGAGTGATTTGTCATGCACCGCTAAGCCATGAGGTTGTAGAGACGTACTCAGAAAATGGTAATCCGATGCATAAGCTAAGGACGCTTGATGCACGCTCAGAGGACAATCCATTTTGTCTCTGCCTTTCAGCCAAATACAACGCTTAGGATCTCGCTTTTCGGCAGTATATGAATTTGCCGAATCGACTGTTCGAATATCTACTGGGCGATGGTAGCTTAATGATTCTTTCATGCGCTCGGAAAGGCGTTCGTAATTGTCTTCGTAAAATTTTATATCTTGGGCAACATCATCAGGTTCTGGCACCTGCGGCATGTTAGCAAACTGATGTGATAAGCCCTCTTCCGGTCGCTGGAAGGAACACGTCATGTCAAAAATTGTCCGGCCATTCTGAATCGCTTTCACTCTTCGAGATGAAAAACTACGTCCATCTCTGACGTTTTCAATATCGTAAAGCACCGGTTTTTGCGCGTCACCCGGTAAAAGAAAATAGGAGTGCAAACTGTGGATGACATGATCTGGATCGACCGTATGATAGGCGGCAGCAATAGACTGCCCCAATACTTGTCCGCCAAATAAGGCGCGAAACCCGAGGTCCCAGCTTTGGCCACGAAATAATCCATCTTCAATCTTTTCTAAATCGAATAGGTGTTCAAGTCTTGCTTCTGACAACTTACTTTCTCCGTTTTGGATCTTTAGGGTAATAGTGTTCTTTCGCTACTTCTTGATGTTCGAAGAAACGCGTATCTTTGTAAGGCAGTTTCATAAATCCCGAAATACCAAGGCCATCTATTTGTGGAATAAGGTCGATAATTTCCTTCAATAGACTCCTGAATTCTAGCTCCATATTGTGATCTAGCAAGGTATAATAGTTATGAATTTTAAGATGTTTTGGTAATGCTTCAAAAATAATACAACCGGTGTGATGAATTGCGTTCAAACTCTTAATTTTTGCCATTAATGCTTCTGGCAGTTTTAGTAGTTCATCCGGATCTTCGCCATCTTCGAAATACGAGTGCATTCTGCTCTCATCTTCTGATAATGATACTTTACTCAATTCATATGGAATCTCTAATTGAGCATGGGGTTTAAAGGCCGCTTTATCACTTCGGCGCTCTACATGCAGCGTGTTTTTTGCATTGAACATACAACTTTTAAAAACACCACTTCGAGTGATCGCTCGCGCTAGATTGATGACATTGTCAACGCTTCTGTCGAACGATAATTTAAGGCTTGGATCAAAAAGATTTAAGCTTGAATCAACGAAGATGCCCTCTTCTTCCCAACGAATTGCCAAACCACCCACAACTGGATATTTACCGAGGCGACTCACGGCAGCAATAAATCCTTTTTCTGTTTCACCCATCCCTTGTAAATAATTTTTGTAATAACGTTCAAATTGGGCATCATCTACGTAATTGAGATCATCAAGATTAATGCCGTCTTGTTGGCGTAGATAAGATTTCCTTGAACTGTAAACCACCGTTTCAATATCTTTCACTTCTTGGTGGATCCAGGTAGGAACCATGCAAGGTTTTTCATTAACCTGGTCATCAGCGAATACTAAATGACGAAACCTTGGGTAGTTCACAAGCAAGTAATCTCCTGCTTGCTCTCGCTCTTTTCGCTCGTCACTCATCAGATGTTGTAATACCTTAGCGAATTCTTTCGGTAAGCCCAATGCGCTGGGTGGAATTGCTAAACGACCATAGCGAGAACTTTGACCAGAGGCTAAGGCATAAAGCGTACTCGCTAAACCTTGTTCATCAAATCGCGGGCTGGATAGTTTTCCATTTAATTGGTCATCGCCGATAAAATATACGTCGCCAAGCCGAGCATTGGTTTCTTGAAGGTCAGAAGACATCAAATCCATCACATTGCTTGTAATAGTTTGACCGTTTGTATCAATCTGGGCAAACACACATGACCCCCAGTCAATGAGGCTTACCGCTTCGTTTTCACTATCCCAAACTAAATTTGAAGGCTTAATATCGCCATGTACGATGGGTCTGAGCGCGCCGCCTTGAGTAAACGCTCTTAAAAACGCCAAAATTTCACATAGCTGTATCGCAATTTTTATAATTAAGCGAGGAGGCAAAGGTCCGAATTGAAGTGAGTATTTTTCAAAATCAATCCCCTTTGCTCGCTCCATTACCAAAATTGATTGCTTTTTAATTTGTTGAAACTCTAACAACTTTGGCACGTTTGGGTGAATCACTAAGGCTTGCATGAACGCTTCTTCTTCTAAGCGATCTTGAATGTGTTGCGGGAGCGTAATACGGGAAAACTTAAAGACCAATTGCTCTCCATTTTTAGCCGTGCCAGAGAAGGCAAAACCAAAGGCTCCCTTACCAATCATTTCAATATCAATATACCCAAGCTTTTCCAATTGCGACATACACAGATTGACCCAATTCTTTAGCTTTTTGGCATCTTTATGGGATAGCAAATAGATCGATTGGTCGTCTGGAATGTAGAAATGCTTGATGGGAGCTGACTTAGATTGATCCGGCATGATAATTACTTCTGTGCTTCAGTTTTCAACCAAGATACGCCGCAGTATTCGTTCGCATCACCGGATAAGCATGAACATAGTTGCTGAATCAGTTCTTCTAACTCTTCAGCTAGCTGCCACGGTGGATTGAGTATACACATACCAGAACCATACATACCTGTATTTGGACTTGGCGATGACGGACTAAAATACACGTTTAACACCGACTTTACTGGCAATTCAGCTAAGGACGCTAACATTAATTTGCTCAGTTTTGCTTTGGGGTTTGCAACGATCTCTCCACTTTTATAGTCAACACGTTGTGGGGACAATAGTGGGTACCATATTGCGTAACTGCCTATCGGCCATCGTTTTACAGCGACCTTCATCTGTTCAAGAACTTGAGTGTATTCCTCAGCATTTTCGTAAGGAGGATCGATGAGTACCATACCGCGGTTAGGCGAAGGCGGTAACATCGCCTTTAATGCTTCAAACCCATTTCTATTTTGCGCTTTTATTATCGAATGTTTACTGTTGCTCTGTAGTTCATTAAACGCTTGAGGATGCAACTCACAAGCAAACGCAGTATCGTGGTCTCTCAAAAGCTCATCTGCAATCATAGGAGAGCCTGGATACTGAGAAGATTGTTGATACGGCGCAACCACTGTTAAGTAATCGGCAATCAAGCCTTCAAGATGATTAGCGCTGTCATTCAAGTTTTTAATACCTGTATTGGCTTCCGAATTCTTAAGAGCCTGCTCAGAATTCAAGTGATACACACCAGAGCCCGCGTGGGTATCAAGGTAGAACATCGGTTTCGATTTGACAGTAAGCTTTTTGAGCATGGACATCAAAGTGATGTGTTTAAGCACATCTGCGTGATTACCTGCGTGATATACGTGTTGGTAGCTAAGCAAAGATTAAGCATCCTTCATAAAAAAAGACCCGCTTCGCGCGGGTCCTGATTCGATACGAGTATCCTAATATTACATCTAAGTTCCAGAAATAGCAGTCCTTACTTTAAATGCATCAACATAAGTTGAGGTGATTGTAGATAACTCATCCACAAGTTGTTAAAACGCACCATGGTTGCACCGTCTATCACCCGATGATCACCAGACCAATTGAGCATCATGATACTTTGCGCAAATACCTCACCGGTTTCGTCAAATCGAGGGAGCTTTTGCGTTTTACCCAAAGCTACTATTGCAACTTCCGGCTTATTGATCACAGGTGTTGCTGTCATACCGCCAATCGCGCCAATATTGGAAATGCTGATGGTACCATTTGATAGGTCTGCGTTAGATAGCTTGCCCTCTCTCGCAGAAGCAATAATGCGGTCGCATTCTTTAGCAACTTCAAATAACGATAGGTTTTGTACATTTTTGATGTTCGGGACTAATAATCCGATCTTTGAGTCGACTGCCATGCCTATATTATGAGAACGCAAGTAGTGTAGCTCTGTCTCATCTTTATTCAATCGAGAATTTACTACCGGGAACTCATGTAAAGCCAATGACAGTGCTTTTATGAAAAAAGGCATAAAGCTAAGCTTTACCCCTTCCTTTTCGAACTGTGGCTTAAGTGCTTGCCTTAAAGCGATGAGTTCATCCATCACCAATTCATCTGAGACCGTAAAATGCGGTATCGTCGTAACACTGGCAAGCATTTGTTTTGCCATAGCAGCCTTAATACCGCGCATCGGAATCGTTTCAAGTATGTCTGAACTTTCACTTGTATTAACCAAAGTAGAATGCGAGCTACTTTGTGACTTGTTTTGGCTTGACGGTCCTTTCTGAGCATTGTTCGACAAAAAGTGCTCAATATCCTCTTTTAGGACTCGGCCTTTCTTACCGCTGCCAGCAACCATACTTAAGTCGACATTTTTCTCTCTGGCGACACGTCTCACCGCTGGGCTCGCTAGCGCTTTGCCATTTTTGGTATTTGATACCTGACTGGCAGACGCCTCCTGCACTGTTTGCTGTTCTTCAGTCGTTTGAATTACACGCTCCGGCTCGCCACTAGCGATAGTTGCTGAACCAGCGATTGTTTGGTCGAACAATGGCGTGTGCACCTGTGCAATATCGCCCTGTGCATAATGCAACTTAGTCACAACACCTTGATGCTTCGCTGGAATTTCTACTACAGCCTTATCGGTCATGACTTCGACAACCACTTGGTCTTCCTCAACCAAATCGCCTTCTTGAATGCACCACTTCACAATCTCACACTCAACAATACCTTCACCAATATCTGGCAGAATGAACGCCTCTTGCTGGCTTCCTTGTTGATTTATTTCATGAGACGCTAGCTTTTCAACACTTTCTTCGATTACGTTATTGGTCGATTCAGTGACATTTTCAGAAACGCTTTCTGTGCTCGCTTCACCCTCAATATCCATTGCGAACAATGGCTCATGGACCTTTGCAATATCGCCTGTTTTATAGTGTAGCTTGCGCACAACGCCTTTGTGCATTGCTGGTATCTGGACAGTTGCTTTATCGGTCATGACTTCGGCAACCGGCTGATCCTCTTCTATTTGGTCGCCTTCATTGACTAACCACTCAAGAAGTTCACATTCAACAATACCCTCGCCAATATCGGGTAGAATAAATTCGTTCATGGTACTTCCTTAATAGTTCATCGTGCGCATGATAGCTTCGAATGTTTTCAGGTGGTCTGGCATATACTCTTTTTCATGTGCCAAAGGATAAGGCGTATCAAGACCACACACTCTCGCAATGGGTGATTCTAAATGCAGAAAGCATCTTTCTTGTACAGTGGCAGCGATTTCACTTGCAAATCCACCTGTTAACGGAGCTTCATGATTAATCAATAGACGACCGGTTTTGCACACCGATTCACAAACAGCTTCCACATCCCAAGGTAGAATACTCTGCAAATCAATCACTTCACAAGACACTCCCTTCTCACTGGCCATGGCGGCTGCTTTTTCAATGATTTCTACTTGAGCTCCCCAAGCCAGTAAGGTGATATCACTTCCGCTTGAGACAAGGTCGGCTTTGCCCAAAGGTAACTCGTAGTCTTCCTCTGGCACTTCACCTACTGAGGCACGATATAGTTTTTTCGGCTCCATAAATAACACGGGGTTGTCATCACGAATAGACGATAATAATAGACCTTTCGCTTGACGAGGATTGCGTGGAATAACGATTTTCATTCCAGGAATGTGCGCAAAGAAAGCCTCTGGCGACTGTGAATGATAGTGACCGCCAGCGATTCCGCCGCCATACGGCGTTCTAATGGTCAACGTTCCCGTGGTAAATTGACCGCCCGAACGGTAGCGCCATTTGGCGGTTTCATTCACGATTTGGTCAAATGCGGGGAAAATATAATCACCAAACTGAATTTCAGCAATTGGCACTGAGCCCTGAGAAGCCAAACCATTGGCGAAACCAATTATGCCTTGCTCTGTTAACGGAGTGTTGAAGCAACGACCTTTACCAAATTTCTCTTGTAAATTACTTGTGGCTCTAAAAACACCGCCGAAGTGGCCTACGTCTTCACCAAACACCATGACTTTTTCGTCTTCCGTCATTGCAGTGATCAGCGCGTTGTTAATCGCTTGGAGTAAGTTCATCTTTGCCATTACTTAATTCTCCCTGCCGTCTTCGGATAGTGTTCTGGATAACGTTTAATATGCTCTTTGAGGCTTGAAAGTTGTTCTTGTAGGTGCCAAGGTGGCGTATCGTATACATCCTCAACAATATCTTCTATTGGCGCTACGTCGACTTTTTCAGCTGTTTTTACAGCGGCAAGAATATCTGAGCGAGATTTATCTAGGAACTGCTCTGTCGCTTCCTTATCAAACCACCCTTTTTTATCTAGCCAGCGAGTGAAGCGATCGATAGGATCCTTCGCACGCCATTTTTCTTCTTCGTCTTTCGAGCGGTAACCTGTGGGATCATCACTCGTCGAGTGTGCTGCCAATCTGTAGGTCATAGCCTCAATAAGCACAGGGCAATTCTCGGCAAGCGCAATCTCTCTCGCTTTCTTTGTCGCAGCATAAACAGCTAGGACGTCATTGCCATCTACTCTGATCGTTTTCACGCCATATCCAATGCCCCTAGATGCAATACCATCACCTTTGAACTGTTCCTCAGCTGGCGTTGAGATGGCATAGCCATTGTTTCGGCAGAAGAATATCACTGGACAATTTAAAACAGCCGCCATATTCACACCAGCGTGAAAATCACCTTCAGAGGCTGCGCCTTCTCCAAAATAACAAATGGTTATTGCATCGTTACCCGCCATTTTTTGACCGTAAGCATAACCGGATGCCTGTGGTATTTGAGTGCCGAGTGGAGAAGAAACAGTCATGAAATTCAGCGTTTTATCACCATAATGAATTGGCATCTGTCTGCCTTTATTCGGATCAAGCTTATTGCTAAACATCTGGTTCATAAATTGTTCGGTTGTGTAACCGCGATATGCAAGAGCACCTTGTTCTCTGTACTGTGACATGATCATGTCATGCTCGGAAAGTGCCGCTGCACTGCCAACCGTAGAGGCTTCCTCACCTGTACATGATAGATAAAAACTAATACGACCTTGTCGTTGTGCACCAACCATACGCTCATCTAGCAAACGAATATACTGCATTGTGGACGCTATTTTTTTAGCCGTCGTTTCATCTAAATGTGGTGTTTCATCTGGGTTTGTCTCGCCGCCTTCTTGGTCAAGCAATTGAATCATTGGTATTTCTAACAAGCCATTTTCGATAAGTGCGACCTCGTGAGTCGTTTTCACATTCGAAAGGTGATTTCTGTCTTGCATTATCAACATCCATTAGAGTTTTATTTAAGCGTATATAGTAGTTAAGCTTTCACCCTACTGTTTTGCTAATTTTTTTATAAATATTGCTCAAGCGATGATATTTGTTCTAATTTAGCCCATGTATTAGAGTATTCATCCTATATGTTAAAAATTTGATAATAAAAGCGGTCGAGCATGTAAAAAAATAGCGATGTAAGTATCACAGCTCACAAGCTTGCTGTAATTTACATACCCTTTTTAATGCGCTTGCCGATATACACTCAATAGTAAGGACCCATTGATTGATATTCATTTCTTGTAAAGAATAGTTGCTAGGATAATCCTTTCGACTTTGCGAAATATTTCGCTTATTTTTGAAAAATACAGTATCAATTTATGCTGCTAAGCCCGCTGTGCGGCTTTTTAATTTCGTTTGGAGGTTGATTTGTTTAAACAAACGTCACTGGCAATGTTAATTGCTTTCGCTACAAACCCATCGTTTTCTGCCCCTGTTGCCGTGCCACAAAAGGACACTGCCGGACCAGCAAAAACCATGGCTAAACCAGCTTATCTACAAGCTGAAAGTTTCATAAGCAACATGGAAGATGCTCAAGGCCAGCATGTGTACATTGTTCATTTTAACGACGCTCCCATTGCACTCTATAACGGCGGTATTCCCGGCTTATTAGCAACAAAACAAAGCGACAGTAAGCTCCAGTTGAAATCACCTGAAGTTCGCAGCTACACTACTTATCTAAACGAACAACATCAGCAATTTTTGAAAGCTGCCTCCGCGACGATAAAAAACTTCAAACCTATTTTCACCTACAAATACGCATTTAATGGCATGGCCATACGTGTTACTCAAAACCAAGCGGCTCAATTAGCAAAATTACCCTATGTATTGAAAGTCGTAAAAGACAGAACGTATGCACTAGATACCGATACCGGCCCAGAGCTCATTGGTGCGCCACGCGTTTGGTCTGGCGTCGCCCTTGATAGTGGTGTCGGAAACTATGGTGAGGGTGTTGTTGTCGGTATTATCGACTCGGGTATCAATACCGACCATCCTTCTTTTGCAGACGTTGCTGATGATGGCTACGACCATACCAATCCCTTAGGAGCAAATAATTATCTAGGTGATTGTGCTGGCGAATTCGCCAATTTGTGTAACGACAAGCTGATAGGGGTTTACAGCTATTCAGTCATTACAGATACATATACCGATACAGACGTTTTCCCAGTTGGGCTAGCGCAAAACGGGGAAGATTATGGTGGCCACGGGACCCATGTTGCAGGCACAGCTATTGGTAATACATTGCTAGATGTGCCCGAGTCTTTACCTGAGTTTGATGCTGAAGAAAGTGACGGCATTGCAACTGGATTTGTGTTTCCTCGGATATCTGGCGTTGCACCACGAGCTAATGTGATTTCTTATCAAGTATGTTGGGGTGGACGCAGTGACGCGGGAGATACCTATGGCGATTGTACCGGTGCAGCAATAAACCAGGCAATTGAAGATGCCATTGAGGACGAAGTTGATGTGATCAATTATTCAATAAGTGGCGGTGGCCAACCTTGGAATAGTTCAACGGAAATGGCGTTTTTGTCTGCACGCAATGCTGGTATTTTTGTGGCGACATCGGCTGGAAATAGTGGGCCAGATGCTGGAAGTACAAGAAAGCATGCACCTTGGTACACGGCAGTTGCTGCTGCAGAGCATGGCCGAAGTATTTCTTATGCGAAACAAATAGGTAACTTTACAGGTGGGAATACCGGCTTACAAACGCTCACCGGCGTGAGTAACAGTGATGGTATTACAGCCCCCATTGTTTATGCAGGCGATTTTGAAAATCCAAATGATCCAGGTAATGACAGCGCGCAGTGTCTACAACCCTTTCCTGCCGGCACATTCAGTGGACAGATTGTTGTCTGTGACCGTGGTGAAATTGCGCGTGTTCAAAAAGCGGTCAATGTCAGAGACGGTGGCGCTGGCGGCTATGTCCTTGCCAATGTTGTAGGAGGAGCAACCAACATCGTTGCTGACCAATATGTTGTACCGGGCATTCACATTGGTAGTTCTCAAGGCACAGCGCTACGCAATTGGTTAGCCGCAGGCACTAATCATGCTGCAACTATTACCGCGTCCTCAGGCCAGTTAGTGGTAAACGAAGCAAGACAGGATGTATTAGCTAGCTTTTCGTCTAAAGGACCGAACAGCAGTATCAGCACATTATCTCCGACCATTGGCGGGCCGGGCGTACAAATTTACGCTGCCTACGCCGATCAACAGTTTGGCCATGATGGTCATGAGCCCTCAGCTGGCGATTATAATTACTTGTCCGGCACCTCTATGTCGAGTCCACATATTGCTGGTGCCGCAGCCCTACTTAAGGCTGTGAACCCTGAATGGACGCCAGACAACATTCGCTCGGCACTTGCTATGACAGCCTCACGTACCGTTAAAAAGGAAAACGGTGTCACTGCCGCTGATTGGTTTGATTCAGGCTCTGGTCGTGTTCAAGTCGACTTGGCCGTTGAGGCCGGTTTAGTCATGGAAGAAAGTGCGGCTAATTATTTGAATGCAAACCCAAATACTGGTGGTGATCCTAGAACGCTTAATATTCCTTCGATTACTGATAACGATTGTGTGCGCACTTGTTCATGGACACGCACGTTTACTGCCACTAAATCTGGTAGCTGGACAGTCAGCGCAGAGGAAATATCTAATGATATTTCTATCTCAGTCTCTCCAAGCACTTTTTCACTGTCTGTTGGCGAAAGTCAGACAGTCACGACGACAATTGATGTGACTGCAGCGACAAGTTCTACATGGCGCTTTGGGGCAATCAATTTAACGGCGAACGGACAGCCTGATTTGCATTTACCTGTTTCTGTGATCCCCGCTAATGGTTCAATACCTGAACTCATTAGCACTACGGCAGGACGCGACGCAGATTCCTTGTTGATCAAAAATGTCGAAACATTAGCGCAAACTAACTTCAGAGCAACAACATTTGGCTTTACGAAAGCAACGAACCTTGATGGCCAACTGGCTCAAGACCCAAGCCCGGGAGAACCATTTGATGATACGGCCGTGGGCATTGATTTATATGAGTTTACTGCAACGTCTGAAACACAAAGAGTCGTTGCAAGAGTCACAGAGAGCTCAGCACAAGATATAGACTTGTTCTTGGTATTTGATGCCAATGACAATGACATACCTGAGGAATCTGAAGTGGTTGCAAGCAGTCTTAGTTCTGGCGCAATCGAGAGTATAGACGTTGATTTAGACGATCTGAGTGCAGGTAGACATTGGATTGTGGTTCAAAATTTCACCGCCTCTACTGATGGTGAAAGTGATACTTATGGGCTAATGTACGCTGTAGTCGATCAAGAGGACAGCACAATTTCTTTAAGTGCCGACGTGCCTTCCTCTGTAGGTAGTGGTGTTCCATATGATGTCCGATTAAATTGGGACCTTGGGGCCAGTGATGCTGGCGATAATTATTTTGGCGTCATTGGCTTTGGCACAAACGGTAACCAAAGTGCAGTTTCAAGAACGGCAGTGAACGTGCTTAGAGGTGAGAACGATGTTCAGCTTGATACCACAAACCCGAGCATAAACATTGGACAAGCCACCGAGTTTACGATCGATATTCTTGGTACCAGCTCACCCGAAAACAGAAACTACGATGTTACCTTACCGATTCCGAATGGGTTTACGCTTGTTCCGAGCTCTGTTCAACAAGGCGGCGCAATATCTGGCGAAGAGGTTACTTGGAATGTAACGAAACGTGCCGATGAAGCTGAAGCCGAAACGCTTAGCTTTGAGTTAATACCCTCAGCAGATATTAGTGACAATGACCTGAGCTTCGCTATACGATCTGATGTCACTAACATTCAAGTTGCCCAATCAGAAGAGTCGATATTACGTACTGCCTTGCAGATTGATAGACCACCTGTGATTAGTATTGACGGGGCACAAGACGCTAACTTCAGTGTATTTGAAACATTGTCCTTATCAATCACAGCAGACGTCAGTGATCCGAATGGAGACCAGCTAACGGTTAATTGGGAACAAATCAGCGGTCCTGATGCCGTTTTGAGTAGCCCAAATGAAGCGACACTTGGTCTAATAGCACCTCAAGTAAACCAGCAAGAAGTGATTGTACTGCAAGCAACCGTCAGTGACCCACAAGGGAACACCGCAACCGCAAGTGCAACGGTAACAGTCAATAATAATGAGGCACCCACCCTTACAATTACGGCACCAAGCTCAGTTGTCGGCGGAACAAGCTATACGGTAAGTGTCAGTACAAGTGATCCAGAGGGTGATAACGTGAGTGTTACCATTGATGGTGTTTCGGGGACTAGTCTGACGCGCACAGCACCCAATAGTGCGGGCACATTGAACCTTGAAGTTGTTGCGAGCGATGGTATCAATGACGTTACTGAAACAGTCAGTATAACCGTGACAGCTGCTCCAAGCACTGGCGGAGGAAGTACCGGTGGAAGCAGCGGCGGCGGTGGTAGCCACTCATGGATTAGTTTACTCCTGATCCCGTTTATTGCTTGGCGTAGGCGCCAGTCTAGCGAACGCCGGAGCTAAACGACCTGGTAAATGGAAATAAAAAGAGCCTATATTGGCTCTTTTTTTATGCCTACAACGCTGTTTTACATAGGATATAGAGTAGTTTGTGATACCATTTATCACATCTTCAAAATGTTCTCCCGAATTACCCTAGGCAGTCCAATATCGTGTCAAACAAAGTTACTAAAGCACTCTTTCTAAAAGAAATGAAAGTTCTTCTCACCTTGGCATGGCCACTGCTTATTGCCCAAGTTACCCAAACTCTCATGGGCGTTTCAGACACTATTATGGCCGGCCGTTATAGCTACACAGATATGGCTGCAGTTGCCATTGGTTTCAGTATTACGATGCCAATTTTGATGTTTATTCAAGGTATTACACTGGCACTTTCTCCCATTATTTCTCGTTTACAAGGAAGCAACCAAACCGACAAAGTCGCGAGTGCCTTGCATCAGTCTATTTGCTTATCGCTAATAATCAGTCTTATCTGTGTATGCTTAATCCCTCTAGTTGATGATTTTTTTGCTTTAATGGAAATGGAGCAAGCACTCAGAACTATCACCATCGAATATACAATATTCATACTTTTATCAGCCCCTGGTTTTGCGCTTTATCAAAGCTTGAGGAACTGTTGTGAAGGCCTATCTAGTACCCGACCAACCATGGTTATCATGTTTGCAGGCCTACTGGTAAATATCCCTGCAAACTATATTCTGATAAACGGTTTATTCGGGCTACCTGAGCTTGGTGGTGTTGGTTGTGGTATCGCAACGATGATCGTCATATATGTCATGGCGTTAAGCACTCTCATTTATACCTTAAGTGCTCGGAAGCTGAAAGATTACAATTTATTCTCTCAATTTCATCGCCCTCGACTGGCTTTGCAATTGAACCAACTAAAGATTGGCTTACCGATCGCGTTCACTATCGTGTTCGAAGTAACCTTATTCGGTGTGGTCGCCCTGTTGCTCGCGCGATTTGGTGCTTCTGTCGTTGCAGCCCATCAAATAGCCTTAAATTTTTCATCATTGATGTTTATGCTACCAATGAGCATAGGTATTGCTGTGGCAATTAGAATCGGATACTCAATCGGTAAAGAAGATGCGCTTAACGCAAAAATAGCGGTCTATTGTGGGCTATTCTGTTCGATAGTAATTGCACTTTTCACAGCCACAATGACAGTGATATTGAGCACTCAAATAGCAAGTTTGTATACTGAAAACCAAGAGGTCATTTATCTTGCTTCTAGTCTCTTGTTCTTTGCCGCCCTGTTCCAGTTTAGTGATGGCATTCAAGTAGTCTCAGCCAATGCCTTAAGAGGCTACAAAGACACCCTTGCTATGTTCCTCATTAGTTTCGTCTCTTATTGGCTAATTGGTTTAACGGTTGGTGTTGTATTAGGTTTAACAGACTGGATATTCCCCGTCATGAAAGCGCAAGGGTTTTGGATAGGTTTTATTTCGGGATTAAGCTGTGCAGCGGTATTGATGTTTTGGCGAGTGAAAGTGATACAAAAACGCGTTGCTGCTGATGTATCGGCTTTCGCTTAGACTAAAATGGTGGCAGCTCAAGCTTTTAAAATAAGGGGCTTAGTTGACGTTTTAGATTTAGTCTGCAGCCTGATACGTTTTACTTGACCCCGCTAATGCCCGATTCATTTCCTGCATCTCTGAATCGCTTAAATGGCGATAAGTGCCTGGCTTAATGCCAGCTAAATCAATATGCATAATACGTTTGCGAGTTAAACGCGTCACGTCATAACCAAGGTATTCACACATTCTGCGGATTTGCCTATTCAAGCCTTGAGTGAGAATAATATCAAAACCAAACTTCCCCGCTCTCTTTATTTTACATGGCTTGGTAACCGTATCGAGAATGGGAACACCCTTGGCCATACTGTGTAAGAAACTATCACTAACAGGTCTGTTAACAATCACGCGGTAGTGCTTTTCATGAGCGTTTTCAGCTCGCAGTATTTTATTCACTATGTCACCATCGCTGGTCAATAAAATGAGTCCTTCCGATGGCTTATCTAAACGTCCTATTGGAAAGATGCGTTGTTTGTAGCCAATAGCATCGATGATGTTCCCTTTTACCTTTCGCTCTGTGGTACACGTTATCCCAACGGGTTTGTTGTAAGCAATGTACACTCTATCTGTTTTGTCTTCTGCAACAGGCTTGATCTCTTTGCCATGCACTGTCACTTGGTCGCCGTCACCAATTTTTGTACCGAGTTCTGGCACCTTACCATTCACCATGACAACACCCTTATCTATCAGGGCATCGGCCTCTCTGCGCGAGCAGTAGCCTGAGTCACTGATATATTTATTTAGGCGTTTTAACATAGCTTCTCCAGAATATGTAACTGCAATAGCCACTAACTCTTTTTCAACAATGCCTTAATCGACTCTGTCAAACCGTCTACGGTTAGCGGATACATTTTTTGCTTCATAATATCTAACATAATCTGCAACGACGCATGATAATGCCAGTACTCTTTTGGTTGTGGATTTAACCAAACAGCATGTTCAAAATGATTGAGTAATCGTTCCATCCAAACTGCGCCGGGCTCTTCATTCCAATGCTCTACGCTACCACCTGGGTAGGTAATTTCGTAAGGCCCCATTGTAGCATCACCGACAAATATCGCCTTATAATCTGGCCCATATTTATGAATAATTTGATATACATCGATGGTTTGTTGACCACGACGCTGATTATCTTTCCAAACCCCCTCATATATACAGTTATGAAAATAGAAAAACTCAATGTGTTTAAATTCTGTGTGCACCGCAGAAAACAATTCTTCGCATTGCTTGATGTGTGCATCCATCGAACCACCGACGTCGAAAAACAAAAGTAACTTGATAGCATTATGGCGTTCAGGTGCCATTTTTAGATCCAGATACCCTGCATTTTTTGCAGTAGAACTAATCGTGTCATTTACATCCAACTCTTCACTAGCACCGGTTCTAGCGAACTTTCGCAAGCGCCTTAAGGCAACTTTAATGTTCCGAGTCCCAATTTCTACATCGCTTGATAAATTTTTAAACTGCCGTTTGTCCCACACTTTCACAGCAGAGAAGTTGCGATTCTTATCCTGACCAATTCTGACACCTTCGGGGTTATAACCATTTGCACCAAACGGTGAAGTGCCTCCCGTGCCAATCCATTTATTGCCACCCTGATGACGTTTTTCTTGTTCTTTGAGACGATCCTGAAGCGTTTCCATGAGTTTGTCTAGGCCACCCATTGCTTCAATTTTCTTTTTTTCTTCGTCACTCAGATACTTTTCCATCTCTGAGCGCAACCAATCTTCAGGGATCTCCTTATCAAACAAGTTTATCGATTGAACCCCTTTAAAGTAGTCAGCAAAAGCACGGTCAAATTTATCATACTGATTTTCATCTTTGACCATCACCGCGCGAGACAAGTAATAAAACTCCTCAGCATCAGCAAAGACCACCTCTTTATCCAAGCAGGCGATAAGATCTAACCATTCTGTGATGCTGGTTTTAAGCTTGTATTCTCTTAATTTAAAGAAAAAATCGATTAACATTATCTTCTAGCCATAAACATCAATTTTTCGAATAAATGTATATCTTGTTCATTTTTAAGCAACGCGCCATATAACGGCGGCAAGGCGTTTTTCGCATCGTTATCCTGCAACACATCCGCGGGAATATCATCGGCTACTAATAGCTTCAGCCAATCAATCAGCTCAGAGGTTGACGGCTTCTTTTTAATGCCGTTCACGTCACGAATTTGAAAGAACGAACTTAAGGCTTTGTCCAAGAGGTCCTTTTTAATATTAGGGAAATGAACATCTACAATCTGACGCATTTCTTCAGCTTCAGGAAATTGGATATAGTGGAAAAAGCAGCGTCGTAGAAACGCATCTGGCAATTCTTTTTCATTGTTCGACGTAATAATGACAATTGGACGCTGCTTGGCAACTACACGCTCTTGCGTTTCGTATACAAAAAATTCCATCTTATCTAATTCAAGTAATAGGTCATTTGGAAACTCGATGTCCGCTTTGTCTATTTCATCAATCAATAAAACAGGACGTTTACCTGCAGTGAAGGCCTGCCAAAGCTTGCCCTTAACAATGTAATTACTGATATCGTGTACACGATCGTCACCTAGTTGAGAGTCTCGAAGACGCGATACTGCATCATACTCATACAAGCCTTGTTGCGCTTTTGTTGTCGATTTTATATGCCATTGCAGTAAATCGGTATCTAAGGCACTGGCTAACTCCTCTGCTAACATCGTTTTCCCAGTCCCTGGTTCACCCTTTATTAGTAGCGGTTTCTCCAGAGTGATCGCGGCGTTAACCGCAAGTTGTAGCTCTTTACTAGCAATGTAGTTTTTAGTTCCCGTAAAACCCATGAGGATCCTCAATTCAAATTGTGTGAAAAATGTAAAAACAAAATATCTTATAGCAAAAAAAAACTTTGTTTTTTCAAAATTGTGCATACTCTTATAACTGTAAAAGTTTTACGACGAACAGAACAGTAAAGATTAATAATAGCGATGGGTAAATCTTGGTGATAGTAGCACGCATAATACCTTGTATGCTTACAGTATCTCACCAACATCATCCACTCATGCTGTATAAGGAAAAGAAATGAAAGCATTTGATGATAATTCACTCGCCATTGGTCGTACACCACTGGTTAAATTAAACCGAGTGACCGGTGGCAATGTCTACGCGAAAATCGAATCAAGAAATCCTAGCTTCAGCGTAAAGTGCCGTATCGGCGCAAACATGATCTGGGATGCAGAGAAAAAAGGTTTACTAACTGAAGGTAAAGAGCTTATTGAAGCAACCAGTGGTAATACGGGTATTGCTTTGGCATTTGTGGCTGCATCGCGTGGATACAAAATCACTTTGACAATGCCAAGCAGCATGAGCTTAGAGCGACGCAAACTACTTAAAGCCCTTGGTGCAAAATTGATACTGACAGAAGCACCCAAAGGCATGAAAGGTGCTGTTGCCAAAGTGCAAGAGTTAATGGATGCTGAACCAGGACGTTATGTTCCTCTAAATCAATTCGATAATCCAGCTAACCCTGAAATTCATGAGAAAACAACAGGTCCTGAAATTTGGGATGATACCGAAGGCACAGTTGATGCTTTCGTTGCTGGTGTGGGTACAGGCGGCACGATCACTGGTGTGAGTCGTTATCTCAAAACGACAAAGGGCAAGGCGATTACCACTGTAGCAGTTGAACCAACTGACAGCCCGGTAATTACGCAAGCAAAAGCGGGTCAAGAATTAACGCCGGGTCCTCATAAGATACAAGGGATTGGCGCAGGATTTATTCCTGGCAACTTAGATATCGATCTGGTAGACGAAGTAGAGCAAGTATCCAATGATGACTGCATGGAAATGGTACAGAAACTGATGAAAGAAGAAGGTATCTTAGCCGGTATTTCTTCAGGTGCTGCAGTTGTCGCGGCGAAGCGCTTTGCAGAACGTCCAGAAAATAAGGACAAAATTGTCGTTGTCCTGTTAGCGAGTGGAACAGAACGTTACTTAAGTAGCCCATTGTTCGCTGGTCAGTTTTCAGAACTCGAAGAAGTACAATAAATCTGGCACTCACTGCCAAACTTAATTTAACTTCAAATAGTCGAAAAGTATGCTATTGAGTATAAAATATGTTATTTAATAAAGGGGCTCTAAAGCCCCTTTATTTTTTGCCGTTATAACTGTGTAATATTCAAAAGAAGATAACGTTTATATGAAAAGTGTTTTAAGAGTAGTCTTTATATGCATCATCGCCATCTCAATTAGCGCATGCAGTAAACCAGCAAAAGAAATCAAAGCTGGCCGTTACGGTATGATGAGTGATGAAACGCCGCAATATGCAGCACTCGTTTTCATTATGGCTATATATGAAGAAAAGACCTTAGATGAAGCAGTTAAAATATCTACCGACAAATTTGCGCGTCTACTACGCTCTTACCATACAAATAGCGGTGTTCAGCGCCACGTACTTAATCTACGCTTGTCAGAAATGACTGTTGAGCCAGTTTCAGGCGGTTTTCAAGGCATTACGGATTTCAAAAAAGAAGCCACTGTTGATGTGAAGATTAGCGGCTCCTACAACAACAAACGTATTATCGAGCTTAAAACTGTCTATATGGTTAGAGAAAGTGGCGATTGGAAGATTTCTGGCGTGGAAGATACGATTTAGTATCTTCCCCACGGGACCCACTTCCCTAGTAGTTCGCTCTACCGCCCTACAGCCACACCTTCGCGGCGAGGATCAGCACCTCCAACTAGCTTTCCATCGATTATATGAATACCATGCAGACCACTATTCAGGTCCAAAATACGCACATTGTGACCTTTTTCCTTCAGTGACTCTTCTAGCTCAACTAAATTGGTGCCCTTCTCCAATGCTGTATAATCGTTACGATTCGTGATCCTCGGCGAGGATATCGCAGTTTGGATATCCATATCGAAATCCACTACGTTGATAATAGTTTGTGCGACATAGTTAATAATACGACTACCACCAGGTGAACCAATAATGAGTTCGAGCTTTCCATCTTCGTCGAATACCATCGTTGGGGACATCGAACTGCGTGGACGTTTATTGGGTTCAACTCGATTAAGCGCTTGCCTACCGTCTTTTGATGGTGCAAGAGAAAAATCGGTTAGTTGATTATTTAGTAGAAACCCTTCTACCATAATGCCTGAACCGAACATGAACTCTATGCTGGTTGTCATCGATACCGCGTTTCCTTTTTTATCGACAATTGAAAAGTGACTGGTACTTGGTAATTCTGCCGTATGGTCTTTTCCTATTTGGGCATTCATATAAGGTTTACCCGGTTCAGCTTTAGAAAACGGAAGTTTTAGATCGACACCTTCTGCTCGTTGATTCAAATACGCGCTGTTAATCAGTGAAACCGCGGGTAAGTTAGTAAAATCTGTGTCTGCGATATATTGATTTCTATCAGCGAAGGCAAGTGCACTAGACTGCGAGAATAGATGGGCAAATTCAGTACTTTGCGGCCCAAACTTTTCTAATTCATACTTTTCAAGCGCTTTAAGTATCTGATACACCGTAATACCGCCAGAACTTGGCGGTGCCATGCCACAGATTTTTTTATTGCGATATGTTCCGCAAATCGGCTCACGCTTTTTCGCTTCATAGTTACCCAAATCCGTTGCTGTCATAAAACCTGGGTTAATCGTCGCAACTCTAGTTGCTTCGGCAATTTTTTCTGCTAACTCACCTGAATAAAAGTAGTCGACACCCTTCCCTGCTATTTGCAGCAAGGTATTCGCTAATAAGGTGTTCTTTTTATTCTTGCCTGCGGTAATAATATTGCCGTTAGGCTTAAAGTAATTTTGAGTGGTAACAAAGTTGTTTAACCCTGGGTGAATATCTAAGGATAGAAGCCTTTCAAGGCGAGGCGATACAGTGAATCCTTGACGAGCTGTTGTGATGGCATCATCAAACAATACACGCCACTCTAGCTCACCAAATTCTTTGTGGGCCATATCCAGTGCTTTTAAAACGCCAGGCACACCAACCGCTTTACCACCAACCACAGCATCTAACCAACGCATAGGTTTGCCTTCATCTATGAAAATATAGGGGCTAGCTTGCTGAGGTGCCGTTTCTCGACCATCGAATGTATGAAGTTTTTTGTTTTCATTATCCCAATAGAGAATGAAAGCGCCACCGCCAATACCAGACGATTGTGGCTCAACTAAGGTCAACATAGCTTGCACAGCGATAGCTGCGTCGATCGCATTGCCGCCCTTTTCTAAAATATTCTTTCCGGCCCAGGAAGCATACGGATTGGCGGCCACTACCATATATTCTTGACTTTCAAAAGCCGCTTTTTGGGCTTTGCCCGTATCCGCTTCAGGCTCTCTGTCTTCTCTCACTTGAGCTGAGGCTATAAACGAAATAAAGAAAAAAGATGTTACTAAAATGAGGGGTTTACGCATTAAACAGGCCTATTTGTAAATGTCAGTATTGATTGGTCGCTTTTCTAAAAACGCGGCGAATGCTTCTTTTGCAGGAGCGCTTACCATCGCTTCAGCGAAGACTTTTAACTCGGTTTCTATGTGTTGCGTAATCGCCACTTCTTGATTTCTCAATAACGCTTTGGTTTGTTGCATCGCGTGACTTGGCAGAGAAACTAACTTTGAGAGCACGCGTTCGACGTGAGCATCGATATCATCAGAAGGTACACATTCTGTGATGATACCACATTTGAGTGCTTTTTCAGCGCCAAAAGCCTCCCCTAACATAAGAAGCTCTGCTGCTGCTAGGTTCCCTGATATGCGTGGCAAGATATAAGAGGACGCATATTCAGGCACCAAACCAAGGTTGATAAATGGCATAGCAAACTTCGCACTTTCATCGCAATACACAAAATCGCAATGTAATAATAAAGTGGTGCCAATGCCAATTGCCATTCCTTGCACCTGAGCAACAACAGGTACCTGACAACGCAGCAATGCCAGCATGAAGCGATGAGAAACAGTTACATCCTCTGGTTTTGCATTAGATGCAAAGTCCGAAATATCATTACCCGCGGTAAAGCAATTAGTCGCACCTTTTATCAGTACTGCTTTATCATTATTATCTGTAACAGATTCAAGCGCACTTGCCATATCCCGATACATGTCTGGAACGAGCGCATTCTTCTTCTCTGGTCGATGAATTTGAATGACGAGTATTCTATTTTGTCTTGATATTTTGATCATAAGGCATCCTAAAATCGTGACTGTTTAATTTACCAGAAATAATCCTTATTTTGTTGTTTTGTAATGATAAGCTATCATTCATCTCATCAATATGTGTTTACAAAATAGACCTATCACCAGTGAAAATGACCTTCCCTGTTCAGCCTAATCAATATCTTGGCCCCTTGTTACTCGCGGCACTCAGTATCCTCGCTTTTTTATGTGAACCCTACTCATCGGCGCACCTTGCACTAGAAAGCACTTGGTGGGAGCAAGGCAACTATTATCAAGCAATCAGCGGTCATTTCTTGCATACTAACTACGTTCATTTAGCGTTTAATTTACTTGGTGTATTCTTACTATGGATGTTACATGGTGATGATTACGACGCATATTATTACCTTATCAAGTTCCTATTAACGTGTGTCGGAATATCCATTTTAATCTTGTTATTTTCGCCAGAAATTAGCTGGTATGTTGGACTATCAGGTGCCATTCACGGCGTATTTGCATGGGGCTGTATTAAAGACATCAGTAAAGGTTTGATCAGTGGCTGGCTCTTAGTCATCGGTTTGGTCATTAAGGTAGGTAATGAACAAATCAATGGCGCTGGTAGTTTGATGCCCGATTTAATAGAAGCTAACGTTGCTATCGATAGTCACTTATATGGGGCCGGAATTGGCATTGTTATCGGTGTTATGACCTACCTTGTTGCTATCTATCGCCAATCAAAAAAATAAGACCCTGACATTACATTGCAATAACAGGGTCCTTCTTCTTTGGTTTAAGCTCTAGGAAGCAAGAGCTTGGCTGGCTTTATAAATGCTCTTCGAATAATTTAAATATTCGACGGTATTCATCTAACCAAGAGCTTGGTTGAACAAAACCATGAGGTTCCACTGGGTAAATCGCGGTTTCAAAATCTTCCTTTTCTTTCTCAATTAAGATTTGTACCAGCCTAACGACATCTACAAAAAATACATTGTTGTCTACCATTGGTGCATTTATCAGCAGTGGCTTAGTTAAGCCATCAGCAAAGTAGATCGGTGAGCTACGTTCGTATGCAATCGGATCAACATCAGGTCTATTGAGAATATTTGAGGTATAAGGGTCATTGTAATGAGCCCAGTCTGACACTGGTCGCAAGGCAGCACCCGCTTGGAATAAATCAGGTTCTGTAAATAGCGCCATAAAGGTCATGAATCCACCATAAGACCCGCCATAAGTGCCTATCCGTGAACGATCAACATTCGCATTTTCAACCAACCAATCAACACCATCTTTTAAATCTTGAGTTTCTGGCGTCCCCATTTGACGATAAATAGCGGTTCGCCAATCTCTACCGTAACCTGCTGATGCTCTGTAATCCATATCTAGGACAACATAACCTTGAGATACAAGGAAGCTGTGGAACATAAACTCTCGAAAGTACCCAGACCACCCAAGGTGTGAATTTTGTAAGTAACCCGCACCGTGGTTAAACACAACCGCTCGACTTTTATCGTCTTGTGGGCCCTGCGGTGCATATACTCTGGAGTATATCGGCTGGTCACTATGTGATGATGGTACAGCGACAATAGATGGTGAGGTCCAAGAGATACTTCTAAATGCTTCGCTCACTGTGCTAGTTAGCTTCACCGGTTCAGCCGAGGCTTTAATATCCATAGCGTATAGTTCAGGTGGCGATACTAATTTTGAATGAGTAAGCAATAGTTTGTTTTCATTTGGTGACAACACATAGTCTGTCATGCCATTCAAATCAGTCAATTGCTCAATTGAATCAGTGCCTTGAGCATCTGCACCTACTCGATATATTTCATAAATTCCTGGATGCTTTTTGTTTGCTTTAAAGTAAAAGTACTTATCATCCTTCGTTAAGGTAACGTTATCTACAACGAAGTTGCCTTGGGTCAAGGCTCTGAGGTTCCCCTCTAAAGGTTTGGCATAAAGCTGTGAGTAACCAGATTCTTCTGACAAAAGATACAACGTTTCTTGATTATCAAACCAACCAAACTCATTAAATCGATAGTTTACCCAAGCTTCATCGTGCATTCTATGCTGTGTGACTAGCGTTTTTTCATCCACATCTACCGTTGTTATCCAGCGGTCTTTGTTATCCCATGCCTCTAACATGATAGCCACTTTATCACTGTCATCATGCCATTTCACAGGAGGCTCAGTTGCATACCAATCAAACAACAGACCTATATCTCTAGGTAAACGGTTTTCTTGATACTCTTCTCCCTTTGCTATTGCATTTTCTCGCTTTACCTCGGCTAACACGTCTTCGTTATAGCCAGGTAGCGCTTTATAATCGAGTAATGTTTTATCGCCTGAACTTAAATCGATGAGCCAAACATCGTGGACAATCGGTTTTGCATCGGCCACTCGTTGCCTAACGTTTTGCGCTTTTATTCGACCATTCTCTTCAATGTAATCTGGCATGATATCGCTATCTGAACGTTGCGCTTTATTTTCAGTCGTGACCACAACTGCCCATTTACCATTCGGTGCTAAGCTTGCCAGTACAGTGCGATGTGCAGGATCAAAGTAATATGAAGATGCCATAATAGTATTATTCGTGGCTTTTAAAGCAGCATCATTATCAGCTCTAAGTTGTCGATTTCTTCTTTGCAATTGAACGTAATCGATTAGCTTTATTTGCTCTTGTGCAATGTAATCTTCTGGAGCCTCTACAGCTTTTTGCTCTTTTGCAAAATGCCAACTGAGCACTTGCTCCTGCAGTCCACTATTTACCTCTACTGAGTAAAAACTGTTCCCTCTTTGAAAAGAAAGAGCGTTGTCATTTAGGAACTGCAGGTTTCTTGCACCGTCGGTACTGAGCGTCAGTTGCTTAATTACGCTTGTATTAATGTCTTGAACAAAAATATTACCTTCAAATATCCAAGCAACAAAAGGAAAATCCTCATCTTGAATAAATTCATCGTACTCATATTGGTGAATAGTTGACAAATCTGCCTTTTGACCATTTCCCACGCTTCCATCGTCAATTAGCCAAAGGTCGCGGATAGGGTTTCCCTCTTGCTTCCGGTAATAGCCCAACGTCTTACCGTCAGATGACCAAAAAGCATTTTCAGGTTCTCGGCCTAACCAGTCTGGATCAGACATGATTTGCTTCAACGTTAACTCAATTTGTTGTTGTCCATCAGCTATAACTGCCGCCTGAGACATTGTTTCTGTTGGAAATTCATTTGTCTGTAATGCTGGTGCAGATTGCGTTGTTGATGTCGCTGAACAGGCACTTAGTAAAGCTATACCTACACTCGAATAAAGTATTTTTGAATATTTTGTCATTATTAGTGTTCTTTAAAGGTGGTTATCACGTTATATTTAACTTGAGCTTAACATCTTACTGCAAATTACGTAGAGGCTGAACCTGATTGGCAACAATTCAGGTAACATTTATTTACAGCGGTTAAATTTCAAGCGCTAAGTGCCCTTGATAAAAGCAATCTAATCATCTTGAATAACATTAAAGGAACGTTCAAATGAAAAAAGCGATAACACTCATTTTTGCCCTAGCATTTAGTCAGGTTGCAATGTCAGCTGAGCAATGCCCAGACTTACTGAAACACGCAAAACGCAAATTAAATTCGCAAGAAGTTGTCAACATGTGTAATGCGTATAAAGGCAAAACTATTCTTTTCGTTAATACGGCGAGCAAATGTGGCCATACCCCACAATTTGAAGGTTTAGAGGCGCTATATAACGAATACAAGGATGAGGGTTTTGTAGTATTAGGCTTTCCTTCGAACGACTTTAATCAAGAATTCAGCGATGAGAAAGAGACCGCAGCTCTATGCGAACTAACGTATGGCGTCAATTTTCCTATGTTCGAAACAATGTCTGTACGCGGCGATGATGCGGATCCACTTTACGCGAAATTAGCTGAGAAAGCAGGCACAGCACCAAAGTGGAATTTCTACAAGTATTTGGTAGACAAAAATGGAGAGGTGAAAGATTCGTATGGCTCATTCACTAAACCTGATGACGAAAAGCTAGTGGGTGATATCAAAGCTGCATTAGCTATGTAATTCTGACGCGTTAAATATTACAAACATAAAAAAGCCCCGCTATTATGGCGGGGCTAAAACACACTCAACTAGGAACACACTTTTAACTTAAACGTCAATTTACGACTACAAGCTTTGACTACGAGCTTTGCTACGTTTCAGCTATCAGTAATTAATTAGTCTTCCAAATTTTTAATTAGTTCAGATATTTTTTCATTAAATAATGAAAAACTTTGAGATACAGACTCTTCACCCATTGCTAAACCTTCAGCATAAGCAATCTCAACATTCTCCATGCCCAAAAATGCAAGAAAGTTACGCAAGTATGCGCTTTGTGTGTCCATAGCAGTCCCCTCATATTTGCCGCCGCGAGCAGCTAACACAAATACTTTTTTGTCTTTCATCAAACCAACAGGACCATTTTCAGTATAAGAGAATGTAATACCCGCTCTGGCGATACGATCAAAAAAAGCTTTTAGCACTGATGGACTATCAAAGTTGTACATGGGCACGCCCATCACAATGTAATCAGCTTCTCTTAGTAGCTTTATGTAACGCTCTGAGTAACTAGCCAGTTCGATTTGTTGTGGCGTACGCTCTGCTTCTGCCGTCTGCCACGCTGCCATTTCATTAGCAGTTAAATGCGGCAAGTTTTCAGCGTTCAAATCTAGGTGTGTGACATCAATGGATGTCACCTGTGCAAGTGAATCAACAAACGACGCACTTAGTTTTGATGAGTTTCCTTCTGAGCCTTGTAGGCTAGAGTTAATAACGAGCAATTTCTTCATTTTTGTTTACCAATCTTCTAAGATAAACAAATTATATACCCATATAAACGAATTAAAATCGCGTTAAATAGGAGCTTAACTCCTATTTTATCGAACAGTTTTTTCAAATGCCTGGTCAAAATCGGCAAGAATATCGTCTAGCTCCTCTATACCGACAGATATACGAATTAAATTATCGCTGATCCCCATCTTCATTCTCTCGGCTTCGCCATTTTCGTAGAAAATAGTGGATGCTACGGGAAGTGCTAATGTTCGAGTATCTCCCAAATGAGTAGCACTGATCACTAACGATAAATGGTTAAGGAAAACATGTGGATCTATATCTGCATTGAGCTCCATTGATAATATGCCGCCGAAACCTCGATTGAACAATGCCTTAGCTCTTTCGTGCTGGGGATGATTTTCTAAACCTGGATAATGGACCGCATTAACCCCCCTATGAGAATCTAAATACTTCGCTAGACCTTGTGCATTTGCACATGTTTTACGCATTCTCATCGTCAGCGTTTCTAATCCGATAGAGATTTGATGAGCCGACTGAGGCGCCAATGTCGCGCCCATGTCTCGAAGACCTTTCTTCTTAATCTGGGTTAACCCCCATTGTTTTTTATCACTCACTTTATATTTATCAGCGATATTGCGAAACTGAGTCCAATCATATAAGCCAGTATCGACTAACACTCCGCCCAACACATTCCCATGACCACCTATGTACTTGGTCAATGACGTGAGTAATAGCGAAGCCCCTACAGCTTTCGCATCAAATAAGACATTTGGCGTCATGGTGTTATCAACTGCAAATAGAATGCTGCGGGCATCACAAAATTCACCAATGGCTTGGAGATCTGCAACTTGTGTCACCGGGTTTGCAATCGTTTCACAAAATACCAATTGGGTATTCTTTTTAATGTGTGACTTTAGGTCAGTAATATCTGTCACGTCCGCATAACTCACTTCAATACCAAAGTTTTCAATACTGTCCATAAAACTTCGCGTATTGCCGAACAAATACTGACTAACGACAACATGGTCACCCGCTTTTAGTAAAGATAAGAAACACGCACTAATTGCAGCCATGCCTGTGGCAAAAACCACTGCTCCAACGCCATCATCCAAAGCGTTCAGCATATTTTGAAGTGAAACGGCCGAAGAACTCGAACTACGAGAATACACATGCCCAGCTTGTTTACCTTGAAAGACATCAACCAAACCTTGCACATCTTCAAACTCGAAAAGCACACTGTTGTTCGTTGCTTCGTGCACAGCACCAAACTGTGGCTTGTTTAATAGTCGGTCGGCATGAACCAATTGGGTTTCAAAAGCTAATTTTTTCACTGATGGTGTTTCTCGTATTGACTTGTGACTCGGATAATAACATAGTTGTGCGCCTGTTCTAGGTAGCTCCCTTAGAACAAATTCACTTTTTTTATGCTAATTGCGGATTATCGCTAAGCGTTTATTTTCTATTTAATAGGTTCAGTTTTACGCATGTGTATTTTGTTTATTGCGGTTAATCAACACCCAAAATTCCCACTTATTATTGCTGCTAACCGCGATGAATTTCACCAAAGACCCACTACTAACTCTCGATACTGGGAAGACCAGCCTGCTATTCTAGCAGGAAAGGATGAGCTCGCGGGTGGCACATGGATGGGAATAAACCGAGACGGAAGCATTTCGGCCCTAACTAATATCAGAGCGCCAGGTCGCGAAGTTGAAAATGCGATAACGCGCGGTGAGTTAGTGATGAATTACCTGAACGGTAAAACCAAACAACGAAAAAAATACGCAGAAGTGCTCAGTGAATCAAGGCACAATTACAATGGTTATAATCTATTGTTCGGTGATCTGAATAAACTCTATGTTTATAATAATTTTGATGATTCTTTAGTGCCTTTAGAGGATGGTGTTTACGGGCTATCAAATGCATCACTCAACAGTCCTTGGCCCAAAATAGCCACGGGTAGAGATGCTCTCGCTCGCTATTGTCAGCATGCAAATGTTTTGGACACCGAGCACTTGTTTGAACTCCTAAAGAACAACGCGCCTGCTGATGATGCAGCTTTGCCTAAAACCGGTGTGCCTATCGAGTGGGAACGCAAACTGTCGTCTATCTTCATTCAAAGCGATGATTATGGAACACGTTCGTCAACTGTTTTACTCGTTGACCATGACAAACATGTTACATGGGAAGAAAGAACCTTTAACCCGCAGGCTGAACAAGAGTCTGTCCAGCATTTTGAGTTCGACATTAAGTCCTCATAAATGCCATAATAGCGACACAAACAAAGCACAAACACCTTGTCATAATAAATACTCACAATAAGGTGTGAAATAGAACGATAAAAACGCTTTGAATTAAACTACCAACACAGAAAACACAACTAAGTAAATAACCAAATATTATTAAGGAACACTCGTGTTTGAAACTCTTCCCGCTCTCGCTCCAGATCCAATTTTGGGTCTATCCGCTGCATTTAAACAAGATACGAACCCTGCCAAGATTGACCTTGGTGTAGGCGTATACAAAGATGAAGATGGAAACACACCGATATTAAAAGCGGTAGCAAAGGCACAGGCTATTTTGCAGGAAACTGAAACATCAAAGGTCTATATCACGCCTCAAGGGGTTCAAGGGTTTATTGATGGCATGCTAGGTTTGATTTTAGGTAAAGCAAGCCCAGTAATATTGGAAAACCGTGTCGCGGCTGTTCAAGCACCTGGGGGTTGCGGCGCACTTCGGATTTTGGCCGAACTGCTCAAACGTTGTAACCCGGACACTAAAGTTTGGGTCAGTGACCCTACTTGGGCTAACCATATTCCGCTTATCGGAAATGCGGGGCTAGAGCTAGCTACTTACCCTTACTTTGATAAAAGCTCTGCTAGCATTAAATTCGATGAAATGATGGAATGTTTGGCCCAAGTTAAAAAAGGCGATGTGGTGCTGTTGCACGGCTGTTGTCATAACCCAACCGGGGCTGACCTGACAAATGAGCAATGGCGCGCTGTTGCTGAATTAGCTAATAAAGTTGGGTTTTTGCCTTTCATTGACGTAGCTTATCAAGGCTTTGGTGTTGGTTTAGAAGAAGATGCATACGGTATAAGACTGATGGTTGAGTCAGTGCCAGAGGTCATCATTGCAGCATCTTGCAGCAAGAATTTTGGTCTTTATCGTGAACGTGTCGGTCTTGCAGCACTCATTTGTAATGACTCCGCTACTCGCAACATTGTTCAGTCACAAATTCAGTATGTTGCTAGAGGCATCTACTCTATGCCTCCGTCTTACGGTGGTGCGCTAGTTGATATTATCCTTGCGAATGACGACTTAAACTCTCTATGGCAGGACGAAGTCACAGAAATGAGAGAGCGCATGATTCAATTGCGAGCACTATTAGTAGATAACTTAGCTAAACAAGGTGCGAGTAAAGATTTTGGGTTTATTAACCAACAAAAAGGCATGTTTTCTTTCTTGTGTATTAAACCAGAACAAGTGCAGAAGTTGCGCGCTGAGAGCAGTGTTTACTTTGTAGATTCTAGCCGCGTCAATATCGCCGGTATCAATACCAAAAATGTTGAGACTTTAGCCGCCGCGATCGCCGGAGTACTGTAGAAAGTCCCCCGATAAGTTGAGCATGAGCACTTTGAAAAAACAAAAAACGCAGTGTGTAGAAATACCACTGCGTTTTTTATTTTGAACTCGCGATAATTCTGTCCAATTGATTTGCAAAATTCATTTTGTCTTTTGGCGAAAACGCTTTAGGCCCACCAGTTCTCTCGCCACTAGCCCGTATGGTGTCCATAAAATCACGCATCGTTAAGGTTGCCTTGATAGTCGCGTTATCATAAGCCTCACCGCGGAAATTGACGGCTTGCCCACCTTTCTCCAAGACCTCAGCAGCTAGCGGAATATCTCCGGTAATGACCAAGTCATTTGGCTCGCAACGCAATACAATCTCATCGTCTGCTACGTCGAAACCAGAGCTCACTCGTAAGGAGGTGATATGCGCGTTTGGAGGCACCGGTATATGTTGATTCGCCACAAACGTCAGTGGAATTGAAGTGCGTTGAGATGCTTTTACAAGCACCTCTCGGATAACGCCAGGACATGCATCTGCATCTACCCATATATGCATTAGGCTAACATTCCGCCGTCAACATTTATGCATGCACCGGTAGTGTAGCTTGAGGCATCAGACACTAAATATAGCACTGTACCAGCCATTTCATCAGGATCAGCGACACGACCCAGTGGGATGACTTTAAGCGCGTGTTTCAAAATAGAGTCATTAGTCGTCAACGCCGATGCAAACTTAGTATCAGTTAAACCAGGTAGCAACGCATTTACTCGAATATTTAACTTGCCACATTCCTTTGCAAATGACTTTGTCATACTGATCACAGCGGCTTTCGTAATTGAATAAATACCTTGCATATCACCAGGCGAGACACCGTTTACTGACGCCGTATTCAGAATGACGCCTGATCCCTGCTCTCTCATCAATTTACCCGCCTCGATTGACATGAAGAAGTATCCACGCACGTTTACATCGACGGTTTTCTGATATGCTCCCAGATCAGTATCTAGAATATGTCCAAAATACGGATTGGCAGCAGCATTATTCACTAGGATGTCGACTTTACCGAACTCTGATTTTACGAAATCAAATAGCGCCGTTATTTGCGCCATTTCACCTACATGACAAGCGAATGCAGTGGCTTTCCCACCATCATCTCGAATGCTTTGTGCAACTTCTTCGCAAGCTTCGATTTTACGACTCGAAACAAGCACGTGAGCCCCCTTTGCAGCCAATAAACGTGCGATTGACTCACCAATGCCTCTACTAGCCCCAGTAACGATGGCAATCTTGCCGCTTAGATCAAACAAATCTTTCATGTTAACTCCTTTCAAACTGAATTATATACTTTAGTGAGTTTACGCTTCTCTTGGCGCTAAAACACCTACTTTTTAAGCTAGCATTCCACCATCTAGCACCATGGTTTGTCCTGTCATAAAGCTACTTTCATCACTACACATCCAAGCCATTGCACCTGCAATTTCATCTGGCTTGCCTAGTCGCTTCATTGGGTTCGCTTTGACTAATGCCTTACGTCCCCTTTCATCAAGTTTCGCCATTGTATTTTGTACCATAGGTGTGTCCACAAAACTTGGACAAACCGCATTAAAACGAATATTCGCTCTGGCATATTCAACAGCGGCAGATTTAGTTAGCCCCACGACACCATGTTTAGCAGCGGAATAGGCAGAAATCATTGGCGAAGAGCGCAAGCCTGCAACCGATGCCACATTAATTACATGTCCACCACCATTCGGAGCCATACACGCAATCGCAGCACGCATACAATGCCACACACCTTTAAGATTCACGGCTATGTTTCGATCAAAATCATCATCGCTTAACTCATGCATCGGCGCTGGATCGTGGTCAATACCCGCATTATTAATAACGACATCAATGCCACCCAGTTGTTGCATGGCAGCAGCAAACAGGTTTTTTACCGACTTCGCATCAGACACATCTACTGCGTGGGTCAATAGCGATGTGCCATGGTTTGACGCTTGTTTTTTAGTTTTTTCAGAGTTCTCTGCAGACAAGTCAGCAATCATGACTTTAGCACCTCTCTGTGCAAGCAATAATGCAAGCTCAGCGCCAATGCCTGATGCACCACCTGTGATTAGAATGCGTTTATTTTCTACGTTTGCTGCTGGATTCATTCTGCATCTCCTACTTTAAGGACTAACTTCCCGAAGTTTTCGCCTTTAAATAACATCATCAAGGTGTTCGGGAATGTTTCTATCCCTTCAATGATATGGTCTTTTACCTTCATCTCACCTGATTGAATCCACCCCGCAATATCTTTCATCGCACTTGGATATTCACTGACGTTATCGAAAACAACAATGCCTTCCATTCTTGCTCGGTTAACAAGTAAAGAGAGATAATTAGAAGGGCCTTTTACTGGGGTGGTATTATTATATTGACTTATAGCACCACAAATAACGATCCTTGCTTTCATGTTTATTTGAGTCAGAACATCGTCAAGAATGTCGCCACCGACATTGTCGAAGAATACATCCACGCCTTTTGGACAGGCCACTTTGAGTGCCTTTTTCACGTTTTCAGATTTATAATCAACTGCGGCATCAAAGCCAAGCTCATTAACAAGGAAATCGCACTTTTCTTTACCGCCAGCAATGCCAACTACGCGACAACCTTTGATTCTTGCTATTTGACCCACTAGACCACCAACAGCACCTGCAGCTCCGCTTACAACGACGGTTTCGCCTTCTTTGGGTTCTCCCGTTTTTAGCAAACCAAAATAACCTGTCATGCCAGGCATACCCAGCACACCTAGATAGTAAGACAATGGTGCGAGATTAGCATCAACCTTGTGCAACATACTGCCATCAGATACTGCATACTCTTGCACTCCCTGATAGCCACACACAAAGTCACCTTCTTGGAATTTATCATGCTTACTGGATATCACTTTACCAACGGTACCTGCTCGCATAACGGCGCCAATTTGAACCGGCTCAATGTATGATTTTGCATCGTTTAACCAACCACGCATGGCAGGATCTAGTGAAACGTATAACACTTTTATTAATAACTGCCCTTCTTTAAGTTCAGGAAGGTCAGACTCAACCATTTTCCAAGTACTTTCATCAGGTGCGCCTATTGGGCGCTGTGCCAGTTGCCATTGTTTGTTTGTTATCGTCATCGTCTTCTCCTTAGAACCAGTCTGCTTGCATTGTTGAACAAACGTCGTTGTCTTGTTTTAATATTTTGATATCTCGTTCAATAGTGGGTAGTTCCCAGCTAACGAAATAGGCCGCAGCTTTTAATTTGCCTTCGTAAAAAGCAGTTTCTTGTTCTGTTACATTGTCACCAGCCAGCTTTTGCTCCGCCACATGTGATTGACGAAGCCATATCCAAGTCACTACGATTTGCGAGAAAACACTCATTAAAGCTTGCGCATTCGCCAACAAAGTCGCTTGCTTGTCGTTTTGCAATGTTCCTGCTACATGCGTTAGGATGTCATGAAGCTTTTGTAGATATGGCAGGAATTCTTTCACTAATTTCCCTGTTTTCGGTCCAGACATAGTGGCCAAGTCTTTTTCTATTTCACGTTGCAAGATCTTGAGCCCAAGTCCATTTTTTTGCCACAACTTGCGGAAAGACAAATCTAAAGCTTGTATTCCATTTGTCCCCTCATGAATTGGGTTTAGGCGATTATCACGCCAAAACTGCTCTGCGTAATATTCTCTGGTATACCCTGAGCCACCTAACACCTGAATTCCCAAATCATTCGCTTTCGGACCAAATTCTGAGGGCCAAGCTTTGAATACAGGCGTGAGTAAATCAAGAAGCTCTTGCAGTGATTCTTTTTCTTCTTTGTCTTCACACACATTAATGCGATCAATAAGGTGAGAACCGTATAAACAAAGCGCCATGCCGCCCTCTGTATAGGCTTTCTGCGCTAGAAGCATTCTTTTCACATCGCCATGCAATACGATAGGAGATGGCTTTGAGGGGTCGCTGTGCTCTGCGCTTCTGCCTTGAGTTCGCTCTTTGGCATAAGCTAAAGAATATTGATACCCGCGATAACCAATCATTGCTGCGCCAAAACCGACACCGATTCTCGCTTCATTCATCATCATAAACATGTAGCGCAAACCATGATGTTCCTCACCCACGAGATAACCATGACAATCATCATTTTCACCAAAGGTTAAGGCTGTTGAGGTTGTGCCACGATAGCCAAGCTTGTGTATAAGGCCCGCTAACTGAACATCATTTCGATTCAAAATCTCGCCTTTGTCATCCAAGCGGAACTTTGGTACGACAAACAATGAAATTCCCTTTACGCCAGCTGGACCACCAGGGATTTTTGCTAACACAAGGTGCACAATATTGCTCGACAGTTCGTGCTCGCCACCCGAGATATACAGTTTACTCCCTTTCAAGCGGTATTTTCCGTCTTCATGCTTCGTCGCGGTTGTCGTGATGTCAGCTAGAGACGAACCAGCGTGCGGTTCGGTTAGCGCCATCGTACCGGTAAACTCACCGCTCAACATACGAGGCATAAAGGTTTCTTTTAATTCACTAGAGGCGAAATGGTTAATCACGTTGGCTGCTGCTGCAGTTAAGAATGGGTAAGCCGTAGACGAAGGATTTGCTGCCATAAAATAGGCAGATGCTGCTGTCATTAGCACCTCAGGCAGTTGCATCCCGCCATCTTCAAAGCTATAGCGTCCTGCAATAAAACCCGCCTCGCAAAATGCATCATAGGCCATTTTCACTTCAGGTATCATACTGACCTTTTGACCGTCGAAAGTAGGCTCATCTTTATCCGCGATATGGTTGTGCGGTAAAAACAGATCGGTCGCTATCTTTTCAGCTGTTCCTAACATCGCAGAAAAAGTATCTTTGCTATGCTCTTCAAACTTTTCAAACTGGCATAACTTGTCCGCTTCGAGCACATCATACAATTGAAATTGCATTTCTAAATCGGGTATGAGCTTCTCTGACATAAGGGTTCCTTTTTTAATAAACTGCTTGGCTGAAGTTTGGTCGAAAATTGTCAATAGACATTCTGTCGATATTTTTAATCGATTTGGTATCAAGCCGTAACATACTAAACAATACACATGATACGTATAACACCATACAAGCGATTTCCTATGCCAATTAAACATATGAATAGACAAATACAAAGTTGCTGAATAACAGCAACTCATTTTTCATAAAGACGACTTTTTATGTGACACTTTTATGAATTTATTATGACAGTAAGCCTTGTGAGGCTGGCCTTGAATGCAAATATAAGTGGAAACTGATACACTCGCGCGCGATTTACAAACTCATGTTTAAACTCTACTAAAGGTTCAATAAATGAAAAGCTACAAGCTAGCCAGCCTGGCAATTTGTATTAGTGCAGCATTGCAAACTACCTCACTATCCGCTCAAGAAGTTGAAAAAAACGAAGCGGTGTTGGAAACAATCACGGTGACAGCTCAAAAACGAGTGCAGTCAATTCAAGATGTTCCAATCTCTATCGCTACGCTAAATGGTGAGAAGTTTGAAAGCATTTTCTCAGGTGGCGAAGATATTTTGGCGCTCGCTGTTCGTGTGCCGGGCTTGTATGCCGAATCGTCTAATGGTCGAGTTGCTCCGCGTTTTTATATTCGTGGCCTAGGCAACACCGATTTTGACTTGGCAGCATCTCAACCGGTATCGATCATTATGGACGATGTGGTCAAAGAAAACGTCGTTCTCAAAAGTTTCCCTCTATTTGACATTGAACAAGTGGAAGTTATTCGTGGACCACAAGGTACTCTTTTTGGACGTAACACCACTGCAGGTATCATCAAGTTTGACAGCGTTAAGCCAAGTGAAGACTTTGATGCATATGGTAAAGTGGCGTTCGGTTCTTTTGGAACCGTGAATGTCGAAGGAGCTGTTGGTGGCGGCTTAGCTGACAATATTGCGGGTCGCTTTTCATTTTTATCGCAACAACGCGATGACTATATCGACAATGCATTTTCGGGTGAAGACGATGTGATTGGTGGCTATGACGAGCTAGCTTGGCGTGCGCAGTTGTTGTTTACACCAACTGCTGAATTAGACGTTCTCGTTAACCTGCATGGAAGAGACTTAGAAGGCACCGCGTCTATCTTTAGAGCAAACGTCTTCACTCGTGGTTCTAACGACCTAAATGAAAACTACGATCGCGACACTGTTTATTATGACGGTAACCTTTTAGGTAACGGTTTTGATAACAACCCACAGGAATATGAAAACTTTGGATTTTCTGTAAAGGTTGACTACGATTTCGATGAGGCAACGTTTACTTCAATTACTGCAAATGAAGAAGCTGAAGGATTCAGTCTAGGTGATGTAGACGGTGGCGCAGGTTCAGGTGATACTTCTGTACCCGGCTTCATTCCTTTTACTGCGGTAACTCAAGATAAATTAAATGACCTAGAGCAATTTACGCAAGAGTTCCGTTTAGCCAGTAACAGTGACGATGCATTGAGCTGGCAAGTAGGTGCGTTTTACTATGACTCATCTTTCAATGTAACCAGTATCGACGGTTTCTTTGGTGCAACGACTGTATTCCATGAAAATACTACTTGGGCAGTCTTCGGTCAGAGTACTTACGAAGTAAGCGAAAAACTCACTGTAACCGGTGGCTTACGCTACACAGAAGATGAGAAATCTCTCCGAGTTGGCGACCAAAATGTAGACGGTTTCGCATTGGTTATTGACGCAGCTCAAATCCAAGAGTATGCACCGATTAACGTCGATGACGGCCAAGTAGGCTATGAACTAAGCGCAAACTACAAGCTTGACGAGAACACATCATTATTTGCTCGCTATGCTAATGGTTTTAGAGCACAGAGTATTCAAGGCCGTGATGTTGCTTTCGAAGGCGCACCGTCAGTCGCTGAAGCTGAAACAATTAATAGCGTTGAAGTGGGCTTTAAATCTGATCTATTAGATGACAGTTTGCGACTCAATGCGGCAGCGTTTTATTATGTTGTAGATGACATTCAATTCTCTGCCATTGGTGGCGGAGCGAACAATACGGCTCTTATCAATGCTGATAAAGGAACTGCGTTTGGTTTCGAAATCGATGCAACGTATATCGTCAACGACAATTTAGTTTTAACTGGTGGTTACAGTTACAACAACACCGAAATAAAAGATGACAGTTTGTCTGTTTTCCCATGTGGTGCAAATGCCGACTTCGGTGGCAATTGTAGAGTGCTTAATCCAAGAACAGATGATAATCGCGCACTCATTGATGGAAACCCATTCCCACAAGCACCTGAAACTATCTTCAACTTTACTGCTCGCTACAGTATACCGGCGGGTGAAAACGGTGAGATATTTGCGTATACAGACTGGGCATTCCAAGGCAAAACCAACCTGTTCTTATATGACTCTGTTGAGTTTCAAACGGATGATAATGTTGAAGGTGGATTACGTATCGGCTATGAAAACTTCGAGCACAACTATAGCATCGCGCTTTATAGTCGTAATATTACAGACGAAGATAACGTAAAAGGTGCAATTGATTTCAATAACCTGACGGGGATTGTAAATGAGCCGCGCGTTATTGGTATCGAAGGTAAAATTAGCTTCTTTTAAGCGTTTATAATCGTTTAGAAAAGCAACTAAAAAGGGGTCAGAGTTAATTTAATATGCCATCGGCAATTAAATTAACTCTGACCCCTTTTTTAATTAACTCTGACCCCTTTTTTCTAACCTCGAGTCTGAGTACTTTCCAAAGTAGACTGTTGTAGCCCGCTTTTCGCCTTGTCTCGTTTAAACAAGCCTGTGAAGTCATCCAGTATTAAATAAAGGGAAGGAATCAAAAGCAATGTTATGACGGTGGCAAACAAAATACCAAACGCTAAGGAAATAGCCATGGGTATGACTACCTGAGCTTGTAGGCTTCGCTCAAAAACAATAGGCATCAAGCCCATAAACGTGGTCAATGAAGTTAACACAATTGCTCTAAAACGTTCGCTCCCCGATTTCAAGACAGCGTCCATCAAGTTATGACCTTCTGCCCTCGCCTTGTTCACAAAATCGACCATAATCAATGAGTCATTCACTACCACTCCCGCTAACGCAATAATGCCGCAGATTGATAGGACACTCACCGCTTGCCCGAATATTAAATGTCCGACAATCGCACCGACCATGCCAAATGGAATAACCGACATTATGATCAAGGGTTGCAAATATGACTTAAGAGGTATCGCCATCAGCGCGTAAATAGCGATTAAAGCAAACAAAAAACCCTGCGCCAACGAAACGACGGCATCTTGCTCGTCTTTTGAATTACCTTGTAATCTAAATTCGACAGCAGGATACCGCTCCAGCATCTCGGGAATCACCTTCATTTGCACTTCAACTGTCAGGTCGCGAGTATCGACAATGTCCGTATCTACTTTGGCTGACACAGAAACAGAACGTGAACCATCCACTCTTATTATGTTCGCATACCCTTTGCCCAATTCGATATCAGCTACTTCGCGAAACGGAATATCGTCACCATTTGGCGCTCGGACTCGCATATTCTCCAGATTACCAATAGAATTTCGCTCGTCCTTAGGGTATCGAACCATGACTTTAATCTCTTCATCATCACGCTGTATCCTTTGAGCTTCAGCACCATAAAACCCATTTCGCACTTGCTGAGCTAATGAGGATAGCGTTAATCCCAAAGACTCGGCCTCAGGTTTTAAATCAAGCTTGATTTCGTCACTACCACCACTGAAGGTATCCGTCACTTCAGTGATACCTGCGTAGGCGCCCAAGTAACTGCGGAGCTCTTTGGCGACATTTTCTAATTGTTGAATATCATTGGATCTGAATTCAAAATCAAGTCCATTGGCACCACCTGGTCCGCCGGGATTACCAATGTTGAAGTTTCTGACACCGGGTATTTCTGGAAGTAGTGCGCGCCATTCGTCTTGCATTTGGACGTCGGTCAATTCGCGAGTCTCGCCTTTTGTCAACTCAACAAACACAGTCCCACCTAAAGTGCCGTTATCAAAAGCAATAGCATGCTTGACTGCGTTAGAGCCGGTTTCTGCTTTTACCTTTTCATCCATTTTGTACATCGCATCTAACATTGCATTCATCGCGATGTCTCTCTGTGCGATCGATGAGCCAGGCTCAAGTTCAACGCTTGCTTGCATAAAATCAGACGGAATATTGGGGAAAAATTGCCAGCGCACCAAACCACTGCTGAATAAACCAATGGTGACAATCAACATGCCAATAAAAGCGGCTAAGGTGGTATACCTGTTGCGAACTGCCTTTGCTAGAAACGGTACATACTTGTCTTTTATGAAGGTCTTGATACCGATACTAAAAATATCTCTAAAACGTTGAAAAGCATTAGCTTTCTTTGGGTCGTAAGGCTTCAGTTTCATGTGTGCCAAGTGGGCAGGAAGAATTAACTTGGACTCAATCAAGGAAAAGATTAAGCATAAGATAACCACCATACCTATGGTTTTCCAAATGACGCTTGTTGGCCCACTCACCATTAACATGGGTGAAAAAGCGGCAATAGTGGTTAATACACCGAAGGTTGCTGGCATTGCCACCTTCTTGACACCCCGTATGACGGCGTCTGTACTATGACCCTTTTTATCAATTTCTGAATAGGCCGATTCGCCCATAATGATTGCATCGTCTACCACTATCCCCAGTACCAGAATAAAACCAAATAAACTGAGCATATTAATGGAGACATCAACTTGTGATATTGGCATAAACATCAGTGTGCCTAAAAAGCAAACGGGAAGGCCCACGATCACCCAAAAAGCTAGCTTTACTCTAAGAAACAGGGATAACACGATAAATACGAGTGCGGCACCGGCCAGCATATTCTTGATCATCATATTTAAACGATCAGCTAAATAGAAGGAACTGTCGCCCCATGTATCAGCCTTGATGTTTGCTGGCATCTCTTCACGTTTTTTATCAAGGTATTCGTTGACTGATTTGGAAATTTGTAAGGCGTTCTGGTCACCCACGGCACGCACTCTGATACTAACCGCTGGCTTCCCATCAAATAATGCATATTGATTATCTTCTACAAAACCATCATTGATTGTTGCAATATCACCGAGAAGTAAACGAGTGCCATCATCGCGACTAATTAAAGCTACTTTAGCGAAATCCCATGCGTTATAGGCTTGCCCGTTTGCCCTCAATAAAATATCACCATTGTCGGAACGTATGGAACCACCCGGAAGGTCAATGGATGACTGACGAATCGCATTTACTAATTCGTTAAAAGTGAGGTCATACTCTTGCAGTTTTCGTTCTGATATTTCAACTGAAATTTCATAGTTTCGAGAACCGACAACCGATACATCTGAAATCCCAGGTAGGTTTGCGATATCGTCACGAATGCTTTGCGTATATTGCTTTAACTCTCTCTCAGTGGTATCACCATACACAGAGACCCAAAGAACGTCCTGCGGAAACTTAATTCTATATGCGACTGGCTTTTCAGTGTTGCCAGGGAAACTGGGGATGGCATCTACTTGTACCTTTACTTCATCCAATAAGGTTTGAACGTCATAACCATCTTCAACTTCGATGCTCAAGGAGCCCACGCCTTCTCTCGCAGTTGACGTGAGCTTCTTAATACCCTCGAGATCTTTGACAGCCTCTTCAAGTTTTAAAATAACCCCCTCTTCTACTTCTTGTGGAGCCGCACCTAAATAAGGAACTTGGACAGAAATGACATTGACTTCAAACGCCGGGAACACCTGCTTTTGTACACGAATAATACCGAATATCCCGCCCAGTATTATCATGACCATCAAGAGATTCGCTGCAACACTGTTTCGTGTAAACCACGCTATTATGCCAGTTTCAGTGTCAATTTTATTATCACTAATCTGACTCATTACTTCACCTCAATGGCGTTGTTATTTGCTGGGATTTCGTTAGCGCTTGGCTCTTTGTCTTCATCGCCTAAAAACCTGACTGGCATGCCATTATAGGGGTTGGGCACTGCGCTCATCACCACTTGGTGTTCTGGGTTTAAACCATCACTGATGTAGACAAAATCCTCATCTGTTCGTTGTACAGTAACGAAGTTGATTTTAATTTCTTTGTTCTCATCAACCGTTAGCACGGTTCCGTCTAATCTAAGTACATTGCGAGGTAGAACGACAATATTTGGTGAACTGATACCGCTAATTTGCGCACTCACAAATCGACCAAATCGCAAAGGCTGTGCATTGGATGCCGCTTCAGACCGCAAAAGATAGGGATCAACGACTTCAACAACACCATAAATAACTCGACTCTTACCATCTAAAATCGCTTCATCACGCACTAGAGCGCCAGTCCACTGAACCGTTTTACCAGCAATATCTGTTGACAGAATTACCTTTGGGTTTGTATCACTTAAGTCATCAAGAAAGGCGACATCATCATCAGTTAACGGTAAGCGTACCTCTCCAATGGCAGTAGAAAAGACTTCACCAAGTTGTGAGCCTAAGGTAACGAACTGTCCCAAATCGACATTACGCGTTTTTACCAGGCCATCATACGGCGCACGAATTTTGGTTCTTTCTAGATTTCGTTTTGCTCTTTGTAAACCAGCTTCGGCTGCTTTCACAGTCGCTTGCTCTCGGGCTAGTTGTGGCTTTCTCAATCCTAATTCTGGTGGCGTTCCTTGATTAAATGAACGCCATTCCTCAGCGGCAACCATTCCTCTTGCTTTTTCCTCGTCCAATGAAGCTTGGGCTCTTGCCAATTCGGCTTCTGCCAACAATAAATCTGTTCGGTAGTCAGCATCTTCGAGTTCGACAAGTACGTCGCCTTTAGCAAAGAAGCCACCCTCGACAAAGTTGTCAGCTATAGAGGCAACCCTGCCGCTCACCTGCGTACTCAACATCGTTTTGTTTTTTGCTTGTACCGAGCCTTGTGAATAGACGAGAAAATCTACGGTCCCAAACTCAATAGGCTTTGCGTCAACCAAAAAATCTTTTGTGACCACCTCTTCTTTCTCTGGTTGTTTTTTTAAACTCGCTAGTGCGAACATCACAGCGATCGCCAATAAAATAATAATCATTGGGATGCCAGCTTTCTTTAAGGTACGACTCATTAATGTAAACCTTGGTCAGTTACAGATTTAAATACTGATAGTGATTATACTGAACGAGTGCCGTAAAGGCCTATTTACAATAGTTAACAATTGTTAATAAATGTGTCGAATATTAATAGTTTACAACCTTAAGCACTACGGCGAGTGCACAGGAAAAGCTAGTATTTCGCCTAAACCAACGGTAAATAACCATAATCCATATAAACTGTGCTCAAGGACTATTAGGCGATAACTTTTGGTTTTAACGTAAGTATAGGCAAATAAAAGGCCACCAAAGAAGGTGAGCACTAATACCCACAGATTAAAGAACATAATATGTGCCAGACAAAAAAGTGTGGCGTTGAAGAGAATGAAGACTGTTTGGTTCACCTTACTTAAGAGTGAGTTGAATAAAACCCCATATCGCCACAAAAAGAAAACACGATATAGCCATTCTTGAGGTAAAACTGATAGAAAAACGTAGACGCAGGTAATTGCAAACCAGAAAACAAGTGATTGCCCAATAACCAAAAATAATTTACCAGGCATCAATAGCGCCATGATGACCAGTAAACACAGTGCAAACGTAATAAACTTTAGGCATATTCTAATGATATGTTTTCGTATGAGACCTTCAGCTTTCGTACCCTTTGACTCCAGTCTGAAACTGAAACGAGTAAGCCACATAACATATAGTAAGGCTAATAACACCAACACTACGCTTAGGTAATGCAGAGGATTAAAAGCGATGATGATAGGAATGAGCATGAAGATGACCAATAATTCGCCTATCAAAATATAGCTAGGTGGTGTGTCTCGTAATAAACGCTTCAACCTTGGGTTCTCGCTCTCATTTTTAAACAACGTGCAGTTGTTTTATGCATCATACTACGCTTATTTAAGACAAGATAATCCTCTTTCGCAAGCGCCATAAACTGCTAAGATAGTGCTGATGATAAAAGGTCCAATGAATACAATGGTAAAATAAGTAATGGATAGAATCCTAGTTCAACTAGAAGACTTTGATATTGGGAACGAATATGCACACCTGCGCATGGCAGCGAACTCTGATGGCGCGATCGTTACTTTTACAGGTTTAGTGCGTGAGTTAAGCCAACATGGCAATCTTGAAAGTATGTCATTGGAACACTACCCGGGTATGACTGAAAAGGCGCTAATAGAAATCGCTGCACAGGCACGTGAGCGTTGGCAACTTGGTTCAATCACAATTATTCATAGAGTTGGCACACTCAGGCCAGATGAACAAATTGTATTTTTAGGTGTGAGCAGTACACACCGCAAATCTGCCTACGAAGCAAGTATGTTCATGATGGATATTTTGAAAACAAAGGCCCCGTTTTGGAAGAAAGAAAGTACTGCTGAGGGTGATTATTGGGTGGAAGCAAAACAAAGTGATAAACAAGCTGCGTTGCGCTGGCAATAAAAAAGGCTAAACATTATTGTTTAGCCTTTCATTTTTACTATCGAAACGTGTGTTTCTTTTATAAAGCTGCTTCTAGCTCAGGCAGCACGTCAAATAGGTCACCGACTAGACCGTAATCAGCAACTGAGAATATCGGTGCCTCTTCGTCTTTGTTGATGGCAACAATCACTTTACTGTCTTTCATGCCCGCTAAATGCTGAATTGCCCCTGATATGCCCACAGCAATATACAATTGTGGAGCAACAATTTTACCAGTTTGACCTACTTGCATATCGTTTGGAACGAAGCCGGCATCTACTGCAGCACGAGACGCACCAATTGCTGCGCCTAGTTTGTCGGCAATCCCGTTCAACAAAGCAAAGTTTTCGCCATTTTGCATACCACGTCCACCCGAGATAATGACATCGGCAGCGGTTAATTCAGGGCGTTCTGATTCAGTTAATTCAGCCGAAACGAAGCTTGATTTATCTGATGTCTTAACCGTTGAAAGTGCTTCTGTACTGGCACTTCCATCGTTACCAGCGGCATCAAAAGAAGCAGCACGAACGGTTACCACTTTCTTTGTATCAGAGCTTTGAACTGTCGCTATCGCATTACCTGCATATATCGGACGAACAAAGGTATCTGCTGACTCAACTTTGATGATGTCAGAGATTTGAGCAACGTCTAATAGCGCGGCAACGCGTGGCATAAAGTTCTTACCGGTCGTGGTTGCTGCTGCAAAAACGTGTGAATAATCAGCTGCAAGTTCAACAACTAAGTCAGCAATATTTTCTGGCAACTGATGTTCATACGCTTCATTGTCAGCAACCAGAACTTTGGATACGCCGTTAATTTTAGCGGCCGCTTCACCAATTGCTGCGCAACCCGAGCCTGCAACTAAAACAACTACATCATCTGAAGCACCCAGTGCAGCAGTGACCAATTTATTTGTTTCTGTTTTTAAAGAGTCATTATCGTGCTCTGCATATACTAATACACTCATGAGATCACCTTCGCTTCGTTTTTCAATTTACCCACTAATTCTGCAACGTCTGCGACTTTCACACCACCACTGCGTTGCGCCGGTGCTTCTACTTTTAGCACGCTCACGTGTGAATTCATATCAACACCAAAATCAGCAACTGGTTTTACGTCGATAGGTTTACGTTTCGCTTTCATGATGTTTGGCAATGAAGCGTAACGTGGTTCGTTTAAGCGTAGGTCAGTTGTTACGACAGCAGGTAAGCTAAGCTTGACTGTTTGTAGGCCGCCGTCGATCTCGCGTGTGACATTGACTGAACCATCCTCAACAACAACTTCTGAAGCAAATGTTCCCTGTGGCATGCCGGTAAGTGCTGCTAACATTTGTCCGGTTTGATTGTTGTCTGAATCGATTGACTGTTTACCCAGAATAACAATGTCCGGTGATTCCGCTTCAACGACTTTTTGAAGAAGCTTTGCAACCTGCAAAGAATCAACAACGGCACCCGCATCAGTTTCAATGTGAATACCGCGGTCTGCGCCCAAGGCCAAACCAGTTCGTATTTGCTCTTGGCAAGTTTTATCGCCAATTGACAAGACGACCACTTCTGTCGCGACGCCCTTCTCTTTCAAACGAATGGCTTCTTCAACAGCAATTTCACAAAAAGGATTGATTGCCATTTTTACATTGTTCAAATCAACACCAGAGTTATCTGGTTTAACGCGTACTTTCACGTTGTAATCTATCGCCCGCTTTACCGGTACCAAAATTTTCATAATCACCTCTATTTAGGGCTATAAATAAAAAAATACTATTCGCTTTCATTACATATTCACGTAATCATAGCAGCCATACTAATATGTTGACGCAAAATTTACTGATACTTTACGTAAACGTCAACCTGAATTCACAAATATTCTCAGTCATACTGTAATTAGATTTTACAATGTTTTGACAAGCTGTAATATTCGTTTAATTAATATTTCACTATAACTGGTAAGAGTTGTTTCGGAGGCACAAGTGGAAAGAGAAGTAATGGAATTTGATGTAATTGTAGTTGGTGCGGGGCCATCAGGGCTCTCAACGGCATGCAAACTGAAACAATTAGCGAACGAAAAAGGTCAAGAATTAAACGTCTGTCTACTGGAAAAAGGCTCAGAAGTAGGTGCACATATTTTATCAGGTGCCGTTTTCGAGACTAGAGCTTTAGATGAATTGTTTCCAAATTGGGCAGAACTTGGTGCGCCATTAAGCACTAAAGTAACCGAAGACCATATATATTTACTCAATAGTGAAACCGGTTCGACTAAGCTACCAAACTTTATGACCCCAAAAACCATGCACAATGAAGGTAATTATATTGTGAGCATGGCCAATATGTGTCGCTGGATGGCAGAGCAAGCGGAGCAACTAGGTGTCGAAGTATTCCCAGGTTTTACGGCAGCCAGCGTGCATTACAACGAAGATGGTAGTGTTGGCGGCGTCATTACTGGTGACATGGGTCTGAGCGAAAGTGGCGAGCAAAAAGACGGCTATATGCCTGGAATGTTGCTAAGTGCGAAATACACAGTTTTCGCAGAGGGTTGTCGTGGACACCTAGGTAAGCAACTTATTCAGCAGTTTGCTCTGGATAAAGGCGTATCACCTCAGCATTACGCAATCGGTTTCAAAGAAATTTGGGATATTCCAGCCGAACAACACCAAGAAGGACTGGTAGTGCACACGGCAGGTTGGCCATTGAGTGATGCAACAGGCGGCAGTTATTTATATCACGCAGAAAATAACCAGGTATTTGTAGGACTGATCGTTGACCTCAATTATGATAACCCTCACCTGAGTCCTTTTGACGAGTTCCAACGTTTGAAACATCACCCGGTTATTGCCAATACCCTGAAAGATGGGAAGCGCGTGACTTATGGCGCGAGAGCAATAGCGAAAGGAGGTTTTCAGTCCTTACCGAAGATGACATTCCCTGGCGGATTATTGGTCGGCTGCGATGCGGGCACTTTGAATTTCTCGAAAATAAAGGGGAACCACACCGCAATGAAGTCAGGCATATTAGCAGCAGAAGCTCTGTTTGCTGAGTTGGCGAATGCCGATGCCCCTATTGTTGACCCAAGCTCGTACACTGAATTATTTAAAAACTCTTGGTTATATGACGAGTTATATCGTTCACGCAATTTCGGTGCTGCGATTCATAAATTTGGTAATTTCTTTGGTGGCGCGTACAACACGCTTGATCAAAATATCTTTGGCGGTAAATTGCCATTTTCAATCGGCGATTCAACGCCAGATCATGTCGGTATGAAATTGGCCAGTGACGCGCCCACAATCCAGTATCCTAAACCTGACGGTGTACTGAGCTTCGATAAACTATCTTCCGTGTTTTTATCCAATACAAACCATGAGGAGGATCAACCTTGTCATTTGGTGTTAAAGGATCCGAGCATACCAATTCAAGTGAATTTACCGAAGTATGACGAACCTGCGCAACGCTACTGCCCTGCCGGTGTATACGAAGTCATTGATAATGATGCTGGTGAAAAGCAATTGCAAATCAACTCACAAAACTGTGTGCACTGTAAAACCTGTGATATTAAAGACCCCAATCAAAACATCTCCTGGGTGGTTCCTGAGGGTGCTGGCGGTCCTAACTATCCAAATATGTAGATAAGAAACCAACTATCATGACTGAATTGCTTCACGCGCAATCATTTGGTGACACCTTTCGGGTGTCATCACCTCAACAGCCAACTATCGTTCTAATCCATGGCTTGTTTGGTAATAGCGATAACTTGGCTGTGATACGTCGGCATTTTGAGACGACCCACCACGTACTCAGTGTAGATTTACCTGACCACGGTCAATCTCCGCGGACGGATATATTTAGCTTTGACCACTACGCAAAAATGCTACTGAGCACCTTAAAAGCATCAAATATAAATATATGTTACGTCGTTGCTCATTCACTCGGTGGAAAAGTGGCTATGCGAGCAGCGAGCCTAGCGTCTGACATCATTAAGAAATTGGTAGTGATGGACATAGCGCCTGTCAAATATGAAGCGAGACATCACAACGTAATTAAAGGCTTGAGTTCGGTAAATTTAAGCACTATTACCGATAGAAAAGCAGCAATGCAATGCTTATCAGACCATATTGTCGATTCAGGGACTATCGCATTCTTGCTGAAAAGTCTTTATCAAGATGACAAAAAGGCTTGGCAGTGGCGCTTCAACCTCCCCTTGATTATTAGGGATTACCCTCTGTTAAGTGATTGGCCTTTTTCTGGTGAGTTGTACAACGGTGATGTCACATTTATCAAGGGTAAAAACAGTGACTACATAGGCAAACAACATCAAGCGACAATCATGCAACAGTTCCCAAAAGCAAAAGCGAAAATTGTGGACGCTGGACATTGGCTACATGCCGAAAAGCCACAACTTGTTAACACGCTGTTAACCCGTATTTTACTTGGCACGGAAAAGTAACACTGATAGTTGATTATTCAGCTAAGTAGCTTCAAAAATTGCAATAAAATGTGCTAATATCCGCGCCCAAGATTACGCTGGAGATAGAACATGAATGCTGACAATTACCAAGTGATTGAATCGGTGGTGCTTAATTTAAGCCTAGTGTTGTTGTTTGTGTTGTTGGGTCTAGCAATACATGATGTTCTGAAAAAAAACGATGTTCCATTAGTGGGCAAAGTTGTTGCTTATGGCGTATTAGGTTTGGGTGCTGCAGGTTTTGTAGCTAAAGGCATTATTCAATTATTTTACAGTGCGAGCGGTGTTTCTTAGCTCCGCACGAGATTAGACGTTTTAGAGGTGAAGCATGGCTAGCGTTGGTTTATTTTTTGGCAGCGATACTGGTAACACAGAACACATCGCAAAAATGATCCAAAAAGAATTGGGCAAACAGCTCATTGACGTCAAAGATATCGCTAAAAGCAGCAAGGAAGAAATTGCTGAGTTCGATTTACTGATCTTCGGTATTCCGACTTGGTATTATGGAGAAGCCCAGTGTGACTGGGATGACTTCTTCCCTGACCTTGAAGAAATTGATTTTGAAGACAAGCTTGTAGCTATCTTTGGCTGTGGTGATCAAGAAGATTATGCTGAATACTTCCTTGATGCGATGGGCATGATCAGAGACATCGTTGAACCCAAAGGCGCAATATTAATTGGTCAATGGCCGACTGAAAGCTATGATTTTGAAGCGTCAAAAGGTATGGCTGATGACGAACACTTCGTCGGTCTAGGCATTGACGAAGATCGTCAACCTGAACTCACAGAACAACGAGTCAAGGCTTGGTGCAAACAGCTGAATGAAGAAATGTGTTTGGCTGATTTAGCCTAGTTCGTTAGCATGTATTGGTAACAAGCAAGCAATACTAAGAAGACGCGCGCAGTGAAAATTGGGCGCGTTTTTTATTTCTAGATGGTTTTGTTGCGTTTTGTTACAAGTCTTGTGAACCAATTTGACTCAAACGCTTGTGTTTTTATCTACCTTTGTCGCAAACTAAGGAGCGTAGGACAATTCTAATTGAAAGGTTCTATAACAATAAGTAAGTCTCAACGTTCACGCTCTTTACACCAAAAAGTGCTCGATAATAAAAATATTAGAATAAAAAGACAAAAGGAAGAAAGATGCGAAAGCCCATTAGCATAGCTGTTTGTGCTGGTTTACTTGCTCTGTCCATTGGAACAAGTCAAGCTGGCTTATTGATGAAACCCACCTATAACCCTGATTTAGATTACCAAGCTGACATACTAAAAGGTACCTATGATGCTGCATTAACGCATCCTGATAGCATCCTCGGCTTCCCAGTTGGTCAACGCGTTGCAACGCCCTACCAGATTAACAAGTCCATTCAAACTTGGCGCACTCAAACTGACAGAATGAAAGTTGTCGAGTACGCTCGCAGCCATGAAGATAGACCTTTGCACGCTGTGTTTATCTCTAGTCCAAGTAATCTAGCAAATATGGACGACATACTTGAAAAGCTAGACGCTCTGTCAGACCCGAGAAGAACGAGTGAGAGCGAAGCTAAAGAATTGATTAATGAGCTCCCAGCAATTGCTTGGATGGCCTACTCTATCCATGGGAATGAAACCTCTGGAGCCGATGCAGCACTGGCGTCAATTTATCACTACGCTGCCTCAGAGGATCCAAAAATTCGTAAGATGCTAGACGATATGATTATCGTCATTGACCCAATAATGAATCCTGATGGTCGAGACCGTTTTGCGAAGTCTTTGGAGCAATATCGAGGAACGGCACCCAATGTGGATGATCAAGCCCTACTGCATAGAGGAGATTGGCCATATGGACGTACTAATCACTACTTCTTTGATTTAAACAGAGACTTCTTCTATCTCACCCAACCCGAAACGAAAGGTCGAGTAGCACTTATCAACAAATGGCGTCCTCAGTTAATGATAGACGGTCATGAAATGGGCCCTCAAGACACTTACCTTATGGGCCCCCCTCGTCAACCTCTCAATTTTAATATCGCACCTAGCGTCCAGAAGTGGGCAAAAACATTTTCAATCGACCAAGGACAAGCCTTTGATAAAGAAGGCTGGCGTTACTACACTGGAGAATGGTTTGAAAATTGGTATCCAGGCTACTCAAATTACGCTGAATACCGTGGCTCCATGCACATCCTATACGAACAATCTCGTATGGCTGAAGATGGCGTGAGACGACCTGAAGGAACTATTCAAACTTACAAAGAGTCAGTGCACCATCAATTTGTGAGTACCATCGCAAACCTTGAATCTTTGCATAAATATAGCAAAGAGATGTATCAAGATTATTGGAAAGATAGAAAGTCATTAGTGGAAAAAGATAGTCCCTATGCTAATAGAACCTTCATCGTCAGCGCTAACAATAATCACACTCGTATGAATACGCTTGTCGAAAAATTATTAGCACAAGATATTGAAGTCTTCGTTGCGAATAAAGATTTTTCGGTGAAGAAAGCAACTAATCATCTAGGGCAGACCTTCAACACAACAGTGAGCAAAGGAAGTTTGGTCATTCCTAATCGTCAACCTGAAGCTAGGCTACTGGCGGCTATTATGGAGTTTGACGCTCAAATCTTACCGGAAACCGTTGAGGATGAACGTCAAAAAATTCTGCGTGAAGGTCGCTCTATTATGTACGACACTTCCGCTTGGAATTTAACGATGATGTATGGACTGGAAGCGTTAACGGTACCAGACCATATCACCAACAATATAGAACCATGGAAAGCGCAAGATAAAAATCAAACACTCTCGGCTAAAGATGCTATCGCATGGGCTGTTAATGGCGATGATGATGCGTCAGTCGGATTTGCTGCAAGATTAATGGAGCGCGGTGTGCAAGTGCGCGTTATTGACAAAGCAACTCAACTGGGCAAAGAAACCTTAGTTCGAGGTTCGGTTGTTGTCACTATTACTGACAACCCAAATACAAGTGACCTGATAGAATTAATCAATACCACCGCCAAAGAGACCAAGTTGTCGATACAAAATATCACGACAGGTTATGGTACGGGTGATCTTCCTGAATGGGGAGGCGATCATTTCCAATTGTTAACCAAACCTCAAATTGGCGTTATTGGTCAAGCTGGTACTAGCAGTAACGATGTTGGTGCAACGTGGTGGAGCATCGATACGCATTTGGGTATTCGCCACTCACACCTCGACACTGCAGCTATCTCCAGAACTGACTTGCGTCGTTACAACGTTTTGGTCATGCCAAGCGCTTGGTCTGTCTCAGATAGCACGGCAAAAGCGCTGAAGACTTGGGTTCAACAAGGTGGAACACTCATTACACATGAGGGTGCCACGCAAGCCTTAGCATCGAAAGATGGCACGACGGTAAAACTGGTGAGCGACATATTCAAAGACGCTGAGAAGTTTGATATCGCTCTTCAGCGCAGATTATTAGCTGAAGAATCTGTCGACGATATGGAAGACTTGTTTGCCACGACTGTGAGTGAAGATGTGAGTTATCCTTGGGATGACGCCCCAAAACGTCTAAGCGAAGATGAACTGAAGAAACGTGATAAGTGGCAACAGTTGTTTATGCCAGCCGGTGCCATGGTTTCAGGTAGCGTTGATCAGGAACATTGGTTAAGTTTTGGAACGAACGAGCAACTGCCATTGCTTTATGGTCGTCAACCTGTGCTTGTCGTGCCAGAAAATGCTGAAGCTGTTGTCACTGTCGGCGTGTACAAAGATAAAAAGTCCACAAAAAAATCGAAAGACAAAGACGATGACAAAGCAAAAGCCATTGCATGGTACAGTTTGCCGCAAGACAAAGAGCTGCACGTGAGAATGAGTGGTTTACTTTGGCCAGAGGCAGCGCAACGTATTGCGAATTCGGCATACCTAACACGAGAACGTGTCGGTTCGGGGCAAATTATTATGTTTTCTGGTGAGCCTATATTCAGGGGGGCAACGCTAGGCACTAATCGCTTATTGCTCAACGCTATCGTATATGGGCCAGGCATGGGAACGAGAGCCAACATTGAGTTGTAATTAACCCATCTAACAAAAAGCCTCCGCCAAGTAGTACGTACTTATGCGGAGGCTTTTTTATTTGCTGTCTTCAGTTTCTGTTAAGCCAGATATTATTTACAAAGTAAGAGTTTATTCATGACACCTTTATAAACTGAATTTTGAAACCGCGCTTTTCAAGGCGTTCATTTGTTCCCCTAACTGATGAGTCGCATTATTTGACTCTTGAGTACTTTGCGCACTATCTTTTGCCAAATCAACAATACTTTGTAGGCTGCGGACAACATCATCTAACAAAGCATCTTGGCTTTGAGTATCATTAACAATTTGATTGTTAACGCTAGCTAAGCTTTCAATAATTCCTCGTATATCCCCTACTTGAATCGTCACTTTCTCAGATAACTCTACGCCCCGACTAACTTGCTCAGTACCTAAGTTTATCGCTTCAACGGCCTCACTGGCATCTTGTTGCAAGGCGCCTATCATTTTCTCAATTTCTTCTGTTGATGCATGCGTCCGTGTTGCTAAGGTTCTAACCTCATCGGCAACAACCGCAAAACCTCGCCCTTGTTCACCCGCTCTCGCCGCCTCTATTGCAGCGTTAAGCGCTAACAGGTTGGTTTGTTCAGCAATGGTTTTGATGACATCTAAAATACTGCCAATTTTGTTACTATTTTCACCCAATCGATGAATAATTTTTGCAGATTGTTCGGCTTGTATTGCCTGCTCATCAACCTGTCTACGGCTTTCTTGCACAAGCCCCATGACGTCATCTGTCTGCGATATCGCCTGTGACATTTGCTGATTTGCAGCCGTAATTTGCTGGAGATTATTCAAACTAGTGTCTTTTACCTGCAAAGTATTGATCGAAGTTTGACTAATTTGCTCCTGCTGAACCGCCACTTGCTGCAAGCTGCGATCTCCCATTTGAATACTTTTATCTGTGATCTCAGTCAGCACTTCTTCTTGTTCATGAATACTGCCAATAAGAGCGCGCAATGAATCGATTAATCGGTTCACGTTTTTTGACAACTCTGCGAATTCATCAAAACCTTCATCGTTCATTCGCTGAGTCAAATTACCACTACTCAGTACCTTCAATCGTTTGTTCACAGACTTAAGTGGTTTTGCAATACTTCTGGTGGCAATAAGGGCAAGAATAAACGTAGCACTAATCCCCAATAAGGAAACGACAACATTCTTAATTTCATTACTCAACACCGTGTTTAGGATATCTTCTTGTCCTTGTAATGTTGATGCATTGATATTTTCAGACAACACCAATAAAGATTCATTGGTAAGCAGAAGAGCGTCATTTGCAAGGTCATGATACTGCTGTATTGTTAGGTTTAAGCCCAGTCGTTTTCTGTGCATGGCGTAAACACCATCGTCAGACGAAAGTACTTCTTTCAACAGAGCGTATTGCTCATTGAACATGTCGACTAAGCCATCATTTTCGACACCTTCAGCTAAGCGATTCAGATAGGTCGAATCCGCTTCAATATTGGCAATATTATAATCCAAATCGTCAATTGTTTGGGTGATAGTATCTTTCCTCTCAGCTCGCGACAGTTCTTGCATCAAGCTTAATACTAGCGTGAGTTTATTGTCGATGTTGTTACCCATACCAACCAAGGCTTCAAAATCTCGACCGTCGCCCTCAACATAGCTAAGATCGAGCATTAGCGCACTCGCCTCGTCTGCAATGGCTAAAGCATTTTCACTTTCCACTGCGAGGACTTTTCTAAGCTCTATAATCGCGGCTAGATCGGCGAACATCAATTCACTTTGACGAATAAATTCAGTTGACGCTTTCACATTTGATTCAAGCAACGACTTATTTTCATCCGATACAAAGTTACGCAAAGATTCAATGCCAGTATTAAGTTCATCCACTAAGCTATCGAAATCGTTTTTAATTTGCTCAAGCGCTTGCGCGTCTTTTTCGTAAAAGGCTTTCAAAGACAAGTTAGAAAGAGAGAGAATTTCAGTGCGTACAGTGTTCATTGCTTTTTGCATTGGCATTTTTTCTTGAACAACCGTGTTCGCAGATTGTTTAATATCTTGCAAACCAAAGTACGACATAAAGCTAGTCAAAAGTAACAACACAGCTAGGCCGCTGAAGCCGAGGATCATTTTACGAACAACGGTGAGTTGTCGCATCATATTAGCCATGCATCACTCCTGAAATGTAAATTCTTCATATCAATCAATACGACCTCATATTTCTAAACGCTGATTGAGTTAAATTTCCATATCTTGAGTAACTATCCGTATTTTTTATCAACAATTTAATTTCTTTTAAACATTATATTATAAATATTACGGCAGATACTGTTAAATCTTTACAAGTCACCTATAATATATTTCAAGTTTTTACGGCGAAGTATCTCATGGACCAAAATAAAGAATTAAAAAAAGCAGGACTAAAAGTAACACTTCCACGTTTGAAGATATTGGAAATACTACAAGAGCCGCAAAATCAGCACATTAGCGCTGAAGATGTTTACAAAATATTGATCGATCAAGGTGAAGAAATCGGCCTTGCAACTGTATACAGAGTCCTAAACCAATTTGATGATGCTGGCTTACTGAATCGCCACCACTTTGAAGGTGGAAAGTCGGTTTTTGAAATCAGCCACAAGGAACACCATGACCACTTAGTTTGCCTAACTTGTGGCAAAGTCTTCGAGTTTGAAGATGATGTTATAGAGAAAAGGCAAGACGAAATTGCTGCACAGAATAATATGAAGCTGACGAATCACAGCTTATATCTTTATGGTGAGTGTAAAAAAGTGAATTGTGAGAACGAAGACTCAGAATAAACTACTCTACGAGCAAAGACTGGCCACCGCGGTTATATTCAAGGTTCGTAGCCAGTTTTTAGCTCAGTAATGCTAACAGTTGAACTTGTGTTTGTTGTAGGCTTCTTGCGCTTCTCGCCATATTTTTCCTGGCTCTCCATTACCCACTTTTTTATCATCAATACTGAGTACGGGCCCAAGTTCTTTGCTAGAGCTCGTTATCCAAACTTCATCTGCTTCATTCAATTCATCAAGGCTGACGACTCTCTCATCAACAGGCAATGAGGTATATTTATGGATAGCGTCAATGGCAATTCGCCTTGTAATCCCGGGAAGCAAGTGATTGTCTAAGGGAGGTGTTGCAATTCGACCATCTTTAACGATAAAAACATTACACGCGGCAGCCTCTGTAACCTCATTTTGCTGATTGTAGAGAATCACCTCATCCTTTCCTGCTTCTTGTCCCTGCTGAAAATGCATCACATTGCCTAACAAAGAAGTGGACTTAATATGGCAACGCTGCCAACGTAAGTCTTCAGCCAATGTCACATGGTAGGTTTTAGTATGCTTGGATTGTAAGTCTTGACTCGGTGCAATGTCGAAAGCATAAGCAAACACAGTCGGCTGAATACCTTTTGGGTAGGCATGAAAACGCTTTTTGTCAGCCCCACGACTAATATGGATATACACAGCTTGTGAATCTGAGTCGGTTTGTTTTACCAAGTCACCAATAACCTTACGCCATTGTGCCTCATCAGCCTGATATTCTATGCCAACTGCCTTTAGGCCTTCATTCATGCGGGCAAGATGCAGACCTAAGCCAACCGGCTTAGTAGAATAAGTGGGTATCACTTCGTAAATGCCGTCGCCAAATAAAAAGCCTCGATCCATAGGTGAAATGCTGGCCTTATCAGCATCGACAAAATCGCCATTCAAAAACACTTTGTGCATATCCACTCTCCTGTCATCACAAGGTACTGCTTATAGTCAAAACTTAACTCAAACCAAAACAACGCTGAAACTTATCATGACGTAGTAATAGCATTTCACGCGCTGTATCAACATCACATTCAACAAACTGAACATGGGTGCCAGCTTGGCATTGAGCTAAGATGGGTATATCGGCGGATATTACACTACCGATTTTTGGATAACCACCAATCGTCTGTCTTTCGTGAAGCATAATTATCGCTTGCCCGTTTGGCGTCACTTGGATCGCACCCTTACTGATCCCTTCAGAGTACATTGTTACTTTGCCAATATCGATAGGTAAGCCTTTGAGCTTCACCCCCATGCTACTAATGTGATGAGTGACCTCATGTTTCTGCCCTTTGAAAAGAGCGACTTGTGTGTGTGTAAACTCTGAATATTGGTAACCTGGCACAAATCGAACAACGACACACCTTGATATCGGCGTCATTATGCCATCCAGCGCCTTCTGATTAGGAGATTCGTTTAATATTGACACATAACTTAGCTGCTCTGGTTCAACGTGACGATTAGCGAGTTCAATACACTGCATGGCTTTAAGGCCAACACCATTATTTTCACTGCCCCCCAACCTTTCTCGTTCCACCGCGCAAACAGAGTTTAGGTGTAAGGGAGAGACGACCTCATGGCTAAGTGCTAGGTATGAATATAGACCAGCACGTGGCGCACTGACGCGAACATATTGGCCAGCATGAACAGACACAATTTGATTGATAGTGTAGTGCTTGTCATCAATATATAAATCGCAATCAGCCCCAGTCAAAGTGAGTAACATATCTTGTTCTATTTTAAGCTCAAGACCACCAAACATTATTTCTATCGCTACAGCATCGGGGGCATTTCTCAATAACAAATTCGCAAGTTTATAGCTATTTTGGTCTGCAGGACCTGACTGGCAATAGCCCATGTGTTGCATTCCTCTCCGGCCCAAATCAATTAGCTTTGATTTAAACCCTGCATTGATCACTCGCATTTTGAAGCCTGCTCAGAACTCATTTTCAGATATTCCTTGGCACTTATCTCATAAAACTGAATGCGATCTCCTACCTGTAACAGCGATGCTTTTTCAGGGTTTTCAGATATGAGACTAATAGGAGTATAACCAAGAATATGCCAGCCACCAGGGGATTCAATAGGGTAAATGGCTGTCTGTTTATCTGCGATCGCTACAGCGCCAGATGGAACACGAGCCCTCGGCTGCGATAAGCGAGGAATTTGAATTGACTCATCAATCTCCCCCAAATAAGCAAAACCAGGTAAGAAGCCCGTGGCAAAGACTTGCAGTTGCGACGTACAATGTGTCGCTATTACTTCTTTGCAGGTTAATGACGTTTCTTGTGACACTTTTTCGAGGTCACTAGGCAAATCTAATAGTTCATAACAAACCGGTATGCGATGTGCCTTGTTGCAAGCTACGTCAATTGCCCCGCCCTGTAGCGCTTTCAAATCATCGGAAACAGCATGAATGAAACTTGCCTCAGATAAACAACTTTTAACAAATGCACGCGCTTTATAAAGATCGGCTTCAAGCAGATCAAACTCTAAAAACAAACTTTTATAAGACGGAATGTACTCAAGTAAATAGGATGGACGTCGCTGTAATATCGCCCTACTTAACTGTTTGATGACGTGGTTCGCCAACAATAATTCATCCAAATCGGCATATACGATCAGAGCACAATCACTTGCAATGCAGATACGTAAGTGAATGGTTTGCTTACCCGTTTCGCCAAAGGGCAAGCGCAGTTCCAACAAACTCTCTTCTTTGCTTTGCTTAACCTGGTATAAAGTGGGCGAGCCTTCAGTCATTTTTTACCTTGGCAAAGTAGGTGCAACCTGATTTTCGTCACTAACTCAAGGGCATCTTGATTATCACCGTGTACACAAAGTGTGTCTGCCTGCACCGAAAGTGTGCTGCCATCATCAGCAAGCACCTGACCTGAATCAATCAAGGTAAGCGCCTGTGCAAAAGCTTTTGCCTCAGTCAATACCGCTCCTGCTTTACTTCTTGGGGTCAACAGTCCGTTTTTTTGATAAAGACGATCAGCAAAGGCTTCGAATATCACGCTTAGGCCGAATTCTTTTGCTTCGTCTCTAATTTTTTCATTATTTGGACTGGCCTGAAGCATTACCGGCAACACAGTATGGAAAGATGAGATGGCTTTAAACACACTCTGTCTGCAGGCCTTATCTGTCATCAAGTCATTGTATAAAGCGCCATGAGGTTTCACATAACTAATATGTGTTTTTTGACAACGAGCCAAGCCATCGAGAGTCGCTAATTGACCTTGAATTGTGGCCACTAAATCTACTTCAGACATTTGCATACTGCGCCTGCCGAACCCTTGCATATCTGGATATGATGGATGCGCGCCAATTTGCACATTGTTTGCGAGGGCCGAAGTTATTGCCTTTTGCATGCTGAGCGCATCTCCAGCATGGCCACCACAAGCAATATTAGCCATATCTATCAATGGCATAATTGAAGCGTCATGTTGCATCACCCACGCACCAAAACTTTCACCTAAATCTGCATTTAATTTCATGAATTCCTAGCGATACATCACGTTTAAAAACACTTAGCTGTTATACTACCCGTAAGTTCAGCTCACGTCATGTATGAGAGAAAAGTAAATGCTCGAAATCGGCAATATAAACAGTCTGTTAGTAATAGATATACTCCCCTTTGGTTACACGCTCGCAATCAGCGAAGATACCCCTAGCGAACAAAAAGTTTTCTTACCAATCGACGACGCAAAAGGTAAAAAGGAATTAGAACAAAGCGTTGATGCTTATGTTTACTACTCACAGGATGGTAGCCTGCATGCTAGCGAAAAGCCGATTGCTATCAAGGTGAATGATTTTGCAGTTCTCACATGTACCGGTGTGACCGATTTTGGTGCTTTTTTTGATTGGGGGTTAGAGAGAGACCTGTTAGTACCTAGGTCACTGCAACATAAGCCCTTAGATGAGGGCTTGTCTTCCGTTGTCTATCTCATACATGATGAAGACAATCATAAAATGATTGGTTGTACAAAACTCCATAGATTCTTGGAAGAAACGACAGACGAACTTAGTCCAGGTGAAGAAGTTGACCTGCTAATATTCGATGAAACATCACTGGGCTTCAAAGCAGTGATCAATAAACGCTTTCAAGGCTTATTGTTTAAGAGTGATCTATTCAGAACAGTGAAGATTGGCGAGCGTTGTAAAGCCTACGTGAAAGAGGTTCGAGAAGATGGCAAAATCAATCTATCCTTACAAAAACTGGGTAGCAACGCACGCAAAGATCTAGCACAGCAAATTTTAGATGATCTCGACGCTCATGGTGGACTATCCACACTCACTGATAAAAGCCCATCAGAGGAAATTCAAGCTCACTACCATGTGAGTAAAGGCGCGTACAAACGAGCGATTGGCAATTTGTACAAACAAAAGAAGATTACCATCAGTAAAACCCATATTAAGCTTAATAAATAACGATAGGATAAGATAAGATATGAAAGCAACTGTGACATGGCAGCCATCCGAAGAGGGTCTCGAATTTAACGGGGCAATGGACAATGGCAGAACCCTTAGTTTAGACGGCAACGGGAATGGACTTTCGCCTATGGAGTCGGTTCTGATCAGCGTCGGCGCTTGTTCGTCTGTTGATGTTGTTGAAATCATGCGTAAGTCAAGACAGGACATGCATGGTTGCTATTGTGAATTAAGCGCTGAAAGAGCCGAAAGCGCTCCCAGAAAATTCACAGAAATTCACGCGCATTTTGTGGTAGTTGGAAATGACATCAACGAAAAACAACTTGCAAGAGCAGTACAATTGAGTACAGAAAAGTACTGTTCAGTAATGCTTATGCTCACAGGCAATGTCAACATCACGACAAGCTTCGAAGTAAAATCGTCATAGGCGTATGATTAACTAACGCAAGAGGAAAGGTTTCACATGGGTGCAATAGCGAAGTTAATTCTATTCATGTGCTTTACAATTTGTGTTTTTATTGCCGGCTATTTAGTCGGCAATCACCATTACTCCTTTTCCCCTACTACACTAAGTGATGCTAGCACTGAGTCTAAACAACTTCATTCTGTCAACACTTCACTCGAACAGAGCCCAGCAGCAAATACAAACAAAATCACTGCAGACAACATTCCGATTAGCGTTGTAAGTGATGCAATAAAGGAAACGAACGAACTTAATACCGCAGAAGACAGTCCTCAGCTCATCAGCGGTAATAACGACGTATTGAGTCTATTTGACGAACTGATTTCTTACACTCAATCAAACGGCGACTATAGTTTATTTGGCAAAAAAATAGATGAAATACGACAAGTTTTAATTAATGACAGCGCTGAATTAGCAAGCTTGCTCGAGCACTTTGAACAAATCCCAATTGATTCTCAAGCGAATTATATGCTGGTATCGATACTCATGGGCCTCCCTCAAGAGCTTAGCCAAACTGCGATTATCCAAATATCAGAGAAAACGCTAAACAATAACTCAAACTCCAACAAAGCAGACTTTTTAGAGTTGATCGCCAGAACAGGTATTAAGTCGACAAACATAACCAATGCGATTAAAGACATTGCTATTTATAGCGAGAATAATGAGGAAACGTTACGAGCACTGGACATGCTAATGCCTTACGAAATGTCGGTCGTTGAAAGTGAACAAGTAAAGGAGCGTCTATCTATCGCGATCGCAGATAGTGAAACCGACAATCAGGCCTATTACTTCAGTCAGCTACTTCGGTTTAGCTCGGCAAGAGAGCGAGAACAGATAGCCAGCAGAGAATTTGATAAAGACGAACCTAACTATGCAATACAATCAAATATATTGGACGCACTGCAATCGGGTGTCATGGACAGAAGCCCGAAGCTAAAAGAGTCACTCTTAAACATTGCCAACGCTGACAATCATCCATTGCAAACCCAATCTATTTATACCCTACTTTACCGCTTTGACTTAAGCCAAACTGAGTATCAAAACTTAGTGAAAGGTAAAGATTTAGATTTGAACCGGTTTTAGATATTGCTCCAACATCAATATACAAAGCCTCTATCACGCTCTTACGAGCGCATTGTTCATTCTACCTTACGCTAAACACTAATCATCTTCGGTGCTCTCGTCCAACAACTTCTGATCCAGAGACTTGGTTGGTGATACACCTAAGCTTTTAAACTGCTCAGCTTGTCTGACTAAATTTCCTCGGCCAGTAGAAAGCTTACTCATCGCACTCTCAAATGCTTTAGCGCTAGCTTCAATATTTCGCCCAATTTTATCCATGTCGCCAACGAAACCATGAAACTTGTCATACATTTTGCGTGCTTGTTCCGCTATTTTGTTGGCGTTCTGATTTTGATACTCATATTGCCAAATATTGTTAATGGTTCTTAAAGCAACCAGCAGATTTGTTGGGCTCACCAGCATAATCTGATTGTCTAAAGCAAATTTTATCAATTGCGGCTCATGCTCAATCGCAGAGATAAATGCCGATTCAATGGGAATAAACATTAACACGTAGTCTAAGGTCCTTACTCCCTGTAAATCTTGATAGTCCTTTTTGCTCAAACCTTTGATGTGTCCTCTCACAGACAGAATATGTTCTTTAATCGCGAGTTGTTTGCTTTCATCATTTTCTGCATTGACCAACTTTTCGTGCGCAATAAGAGATACCTTCGAGTCAATCACAATGTCTTTATCATTTGGTAGATGCACGACTACGTCAGGTTGATAACGCTTTCCTGCATCATCTTTGAGTGACTTTTGAGTTTCGTATTCATGGCCTTTTCTCAAGCCTGACTCTTTGAGGATCCTTTCAAGTACCAGTTCACCCCAATTACCTTGTATCTTATTATCTCCTTTCAGCGCATTTGTGAGCGCAGAGGCCTCTTCGGTAATTTGTTTATTTAACTCTTTTAAGCCTAATATCTCTGTTTTAAGAGAGGCTCTTTCTTGACCCTCTTTCACATACTGATCTGAGATTTGCTTTTTGAAGGTTTCAATCTGATCTTTTAACGGTGATAGGAGCTGATCGATACCAAGTTGACTTGTTTTAGTGAACTTTTCTGATTTCTGTTCGAATATTTTATTGGCTAAATTCTCAAATTGTGTACTTAATTGCTTCTCCGCATTCTCTAAAAGAGAAAGTTTTTCAGAAAAGTTCACCCTTTCCTGATTGAAGCTTGCTTGTTGAGACTGAAATTTAGCTTGAAGATCACCTAACTCCTTCGAAACAGAGTCGATTTGTTTCTTTAATACGTCATTTTCTTTTTGCTGCCTGACCAATTCATCAGCTTTTTGGGATAAAATACCAATTTCTCGCTGATTGTCGGCAATAAACATCCGTTCTGCTTCTAACTTCATCGAATAGTCATCTTCTACTTGCTGACTTTTTCTGAGTACCTCAACAAGTTCCGATTGCTTCTGATCGAAGGCTTGTTGTAATAATGCTTTTTCATGTGAAAGATTAATCAAGGCATTATGCTTTGCCCGTAAAATAAAGTACGCCACAACAATAATAAATAGCGCTGACGCTCCTGCGGCTATCGCAACTTCTTGATTTAAATATGGCGTAATCATGCAATCACTCTCTTTTTATTGTTTTTGTCGATTGGCGATATTATTGAATGGTTGAACAGGAAATTCTATAAATGAAATTCTTATGATAAAGCGCAGCCTTGAATGACTGCGGCTATGCTTAACACTTGCCTGTAGCCACTCTAGTAAACCTCACTTGAGTGGCTAACAACGCTTATACTTTTGCTTTTAATGCAGCATCTAAATCTGCAATTTTCGCTTTCCAGATAGCTGGGCCGGTTTGATGAGCATTTGCACCAGAACTATCGACTGCAACAGTGACTGGCATATCCACAACATCAAACTCGTAGATCGCTTCCATACCTAAGTCTTCGAAAGCAACCACGCGTGATTTTTTGATTGCTTTAGACACTAAATATGCTGCTCCACCAACCGCCATTAAATACACAGCCTTGTGCTTTGCGATACTTTCTACTGTCGCTGGGCCACGCTCAGCTTTTCCAATCATGCCGATGAGGCCAGTTTGCTCTAGCATCATGTCGGTAAACTTGTCCATGCGAGTTGCCGTTGTTGGGCCTGCTGGACCAACTGCTTCATCACCTACCGCATCAACTGGCCCCACGTAGTAAATAAATCTATTTGTCAAATCTACGCCATCGGGCAAGCCTTCGCCGTTGTCTAACATCGTTTGAATTCGCTTGTGTGCCGCATCACGCCCCGTTAACATTTTCCCACTTAACAAGACAGTTTCACCCACCTTCCACTCTTGAATGTCGTCTTTAGTAATATCGTCAAGATTCACTCTTCGTGTATCTTTACCTACTTCCCACGTAATTTCTGGCCAATCTTCTAGTTTAGGTGCTTCCAATTCTGAAGGACCGGAACCATCAAGATAGAAGTGTGCATGTCTAGTAGCAGCACAATTAGGGATCATCGCAACGGGTTTAGACGCGGCATGAGTTGGTACAGATTTGATTTTGATATCAACCACCGTCGTTAAGCCACCTAGGCCCTGTGCACCAATGCCAAGATCATTCACTTTCTTAAATATATCAAGACGGAGTTTTTCTTCAGTCGTCTCAGCGCCTCGCTCCATCAACTCTTGAATATCGACAGGGTCCATCAAACTTTCTTTTGCTAGAACTGCAGCTTTTTCAGCTGTTCCACCAATACCTATGCCTAGCATGCCAGGTGGACACCAGCCAGCTCCCATCGTAGGTAGCGTTTTTACTACCCATTCAGCGATATCGTCACTTGGATTGAGCATGACCATTTTAGACTTATTCTCTGAACCACCGCCTTTTGCAGCAATCATGACTTCGATTTTATTGCCACTGACGGTATCCATGTGAACTACCGCTGGCGTATTGTCTTTGGTATTTTTTCTTGCACCGGCAGGATCCGATACAATGGACGCTCTCAAGGGGTTGTCTGGGTTCAAATATGCGCGACGAGTCCCCTCATCGACCATTTCTTGCACAGTCATATCTGTTTTATCCCAAGTCACCCCCATGCCTATTTTAACAAAGCAGGTCACAATACCCGTATCTTGGCACAGTGGTCTTTTACCTTCAGCTGACATACGAGAGTTGATCAAGATTTGCGCCATCGCATCTTTTGCGGCTTGGCTTTCTTCTCGATTGTAAGCGGCTTCAACTGCTTTTACGTAATCTAATGGATGGTAATAAGAAATGAATTGAAGCGCATCCTCGATGCTGTCTATAAAGTCTTGTTGACGAATGACTGTCATGTTGTCCCCTGTTTTTTCAAAGAATAATATTGTTTTCACACTGAGAGAAGTATACTACTTAACGAACTATTTTTTCGCTATAAAACTGAATATTTCCGAGGATTGTTTTGTCAGTACCTTTACACATTATCGACGTACCCGCTTTGGACAGCATGTCCGCGGAAAGTGTCTTTGAAGCCTTTCAAGAACAACCATGGGCAATCCTACTTGATACCTGCAACAATCAGTTGAGTGACGGTAGATACGATATTATTGTCTACTCACCCGTTGTAAAGCTAGTACAAGAATCTACACTTTTAGTCGAAAGTGCTGAGCAATCATGGCAAAGCCTACTCAATAAAGATCGTGCTTCGAGTGAAACAGAGGCAAGTTGTCCTTTTGAGCGTATTTCTGAAATTCATCAGCGCTTCTGTGATTCAGTGCAAATACAAGAAGAAACAACACTTCCTTTTTTATGTGGTGCTCTCGGTTTCTTCAATTACGACCTCAATACCCGTCTAGCAGATATCCCAGATGCCAATCCGAAGCAATATAGCACGCCGGATAGTTGCGTTGGTATTTACGATCAAAGTCTCATATTTGATAATAAGCTGAATAAAGTGTTCTGTTGTTATCTTGATGAAAGTCGGGCAACGGAAATGATTCGTTTGGCAACTCAACCACTTAAATCAAAGGCACCAGCCTCTTCAACTCAGTTTGCCTTAAGCTCAGAATGGACATCGAACCTGAGTGTCGATGACTATCAGAAAAATTTATCGAAAGTTGATGATTACCTGCATTCAGGTGATTGTTATCAGATTAATTTTGCACAGCGTTTTAATGCTTCTTACACTGGGAGTGAATGGCTTGCGTATAAACGTTTACGAGAAGTAAATAAAGCGCCTTTTTCTGCTTTTATCCGTTTAGAAGATGCTTGCATTATGAGCGTGTCTCCCGAGCGTTTTCTTCAAGTGAAATCAGGACAAGTTGAGACCAAACCAATAAAGGGAACAAGAAAACGAGCGAAAGATGAGTTTGAAGATAAAAAGCTGAGCGAGGAACTACTGCATTCTGAAAAAGACCGAGCAGAGAACCTCATGATCGTAGATCTACTTCGAAACGATCTGAGCAAACACTGTTTGCCTCATTCGGTTAAGGTCCCCGCCTTGTTTGCTTTAGAAAGTTATCCAGCAGTGCATCACATGGTAAGCACTGTATTGGGCGAATTAAAGGCTGACGCAACGCCGCTTACCTTATTAAAAGGCGCTTTTCCTGGCGGTTCGATTACGGGCGCCCCAAAAATCAGAGCGATGCAAATTATACAAGAGTTAGAGCCCGACAAGCGCAGTATTTATTGCGGCAGCATTGGTTATATTGGCGTTCGCCAGGATATGGATACAAACATTTGTATTCGAACAGTCTTGGCTGAGAACAATAATCTATATTGCTGGGCTGGCGGCGGCATCGTATTGGATTCGGATATTAGCGCTGAGTACCAAGAGAGTTTGGATAAAGTAGCCAAAATACTCCCTGTTCTTGCAGAAAGTTTAGAGGTACCCTTTACGCATGAATGAAAAAGACTTCCTTGCTAAATTTCATCTACCTTGGTCTGGCGGCCCTGCACACGACTTCCCGTTCCCAGCAAACACGAGGCCTGCTGCGGTATTAATATGCTTACAACCACCTTTCGATGACTTACAGGTATTATTTACTCAACGTGCTATGCATTTAAATCATCATGCGGGACAGATTAGCTTTCCTGGTGGTAAATTTGAAGATACTGATGCTAGTTTAATTGATACCGCTCTGCGAGAGGCTCAAGAGGAAATTGGGCTACCGCCCGAAAATGTGCGCATACTAGGTACCTTACCCGAATATAAAACCATAAGCGGCTTTGCCGTGCTTCCAGTAATCGGTATTATTGATGAGAGCATGGACCTCGAGTCCGATCTTCAAATCGATCCGAACGAAGTCAGTCGTATATTTCAGGTGCCATTAGCTCATTTGATGCAAAAAGATAATTACTATGTGCATCACGTTGAGCGCCGAAAACAAAAATTCCCCGTGTACTTTATTCAGTTCGGCAACGATGTCATATGGGGAGCGACCGCCGGTATGACAGCTCTATTGAGTCGACACCTCGATTTTTATACCAAATAATAGTGGTACTAGCCGCCTTTTTAAAGTGCCAACTTGTCCAGTACGAGCTAACATACCATTAACAAATCTCATGCAAGCCATTAGCATTTCTCATTTGTTAATTTGCTATTCTATGTAAAACTGAATGCGGAATTAATAAACGGTATATATAGTTATGATCAGTGTTTTCGATATGTTTAAGATTGGTGTTGGACCTTCGAGTTCACATACAGTTGGTCCGATGCGCGCGGCAGTCGAATTTTGCGATTATCTGCGAACAAGTGAGCAACTGACTGATGTTACAGCAGTCAAAACAGAGTTATATGGATCTTTGGGCCAAACCGGCAAAGGTCATGGAACGGGTAAAGCTGTCATCTTAGGCCTAATGGGTTTCTTGCCGGATAATGTGCCTGTTAAAAAAGTCGATGCTATGCTCAGTGAAGTCGATAGCACTCAAGTACTAAGGCTTAATAACGAACACGAAATTGCATTTCCACGAGATGGCGCTATTGTATTTCATCGACGAAAAACACTATCACTCCACTCTAATGGCATGACCTTTTTTGCATATCGCGGCACAGAGTGTGTCGCGCAAAAAACCTATTACTCAATTGGCGGCGGATTCATCGTTGAAGAATCTGAGTTCGCTGCGCAAAAGGCAGAAAAATTCGCTGAACAACAAGTCGATGCCCCCTTTCCTTTCTCAACTGCAGCAGAGTTACTCAGTATTTGTCATGAAAACGGATTCTCGATCAGTACCTTAATGATGCGGAACGAGTTGTCTTTGATATCTGAAGAGGAATTACAAGGACGCTTACTTAAAATTTGGCAAGTCATGCAAGAGTGTGTAGAAAACGGCATTAGTACTGAAGGTATTCTGCCGGGTGGCCTGAAAGTGCATAGACGAGCGTCTGGACTGTATAGAAAGCTAAAAAATGAAAACAGTAATGACCCAATGCAAGCCATGGACTGGGTCAACTTATTTGCCTTAGCGGTGAATGAGGAAAATGCAGCGGGCGGCAGAGTGGTAACCGCGCCGACAAATGGTGCTGCTGGCATTATTCCGGCGGTCTTGTGCTACTTCAATAAATTTATCAGACCTGTCGACGACGATACAGCTTGTCGATATCTACTCACTGCTGCTGCCATTGGTATTTTGTACAAGAAGAATGCGTCGATTTCAGGCGCAGAAGTAGGCTGTCAGGGTGAAGTTGGCGTGGCTTGCTCAATGGCTGCTGGCGCATTGACTGAAATTTTAGGTGGCTCTGTGCTTGCTGTTGAAAACGCAGCTGAGATTGGCATGGAGCATAACTTAGGACTTACCTGTGACCCAGTTGGTGGTTTGGTTCAAGTGCCTTGTATCGAGCGAAATGCTATGGGTGCCATTAAAGCCATCAACGCCTCGCGCTTAGCATTTAGAGGGACCGGAAACCATAAAGTATCACTAGATAAAGTCATCAAGACAATGTGGGATACAGGCAACGATATGAAAACCAAATACAAAGAAACCGCTCGAGGCGGTTTGGCTGTCAATATTATCGAGTGCTAGTAATGCACTACCAGCGCTACCTGTTTTATTTTACAGGTAGCGTTAGGCCTTTGAACATGGCCTCTACTTCATCATTGTTCTTTTGCATCATTGCACGCTCAACCACTTCTTTTGTTAAGTGCGGCGCAAAGCGCTCAATAAAATCATACATATAGTTACGTAAAAATGAGCCTTTTCTAAAGCCAATCTTAGTGGTGCTGTAGTCAAATAAATGGCTGGCATCTATTTTCACCAAGTCAGAATCTAGTTCGTCACTTACCGCCATTGACGCTATCACGCCAATACCAACACCCAAACGAACGTATGTTTTGATCACGTCTGCATCGGTAGCTGTAAAGACTATTTTTGGATCTAAGCCGGCCTGCGAGAATGCCTGATCTAACTCTGAGCGCCCAGTAAACCCAAAAACGTAGGTCACGAGAGGATATTTCGCAATGTCTTGTATGGTAATGGATGTTTTCTTCGCTAAGGGATGCTCTTTATTTACAATGACAGAGCGATTCCAGTGGTAGCAAGGCAACATGACCAAATCGTTGTATAGATGCAAGGACTCTGTTGCAATAGCAAAATCTGCTTCACCTTTCGCTGCAAGATCGCTTATTTGAGACGGAGTTCCTTGATGCATATGCAAGGAAACCTTTGGATACTTCGTCATAAATCCTTGGATCACGTCAGGTAAAGCATAGCGTGCTTGAGTGTGCGTGGTGGCAATATTAAGCTTCCCTTGGTCTGGCAAGGTGTGCTCTCTCGCGACGGCTTTGATACTTTCTACTTTGGCGAGAATTTCACGAGAAATATTAATGACATCCTTGCCAGCTTCAGTGACATGCGTTAAATGCTTACCACTTCTTCCAAATATTTGAATACCAAGTTCGTCTTCCAACATGCGAACTTGCTTACTGATACCAGGCTGCGATGTGAATAGTGTTTCGGCCGTTGCTGACACATTGAGATTATTATTTAATACTTCGACGATGTATCTTAATTGTTGTAATTTCATTTAATAGCCTAGTCTGGTTGGCGATGCGTAGCGGTCATACTTCACGGTCTTTTATCAGTCATTCGGACAGATAGGTGGCGAGGTGGAAAGCATATAAACTTTCGAGTCAAATAATAGCGAATTTAAAACAAAATTGCATAAGAATTTTCATAGCGACTGATCCGACCATTAACACAAACAACAAGTTGATACCTTCGTATCCAATCCTAGCAACCTTTCGAGTACAAATAGTGTAGAATTTGGGCTTTAAGTCGATAAGCTTTAATATGCCAGCGTTATCTAACGCATAACAAACAACTATCCACAAGGGTGACACATGCAAGAAGCCGAAATGCCTGTAGAATCAATGTCTGAGGATGACCAAAAGCTAAATGATAAAATAGATTTTGCTTCGGTCATGGCTGTTGCAGTTCACGATATGAAAAACTCGTTGAGTTTGCTCCTTCATACAATTGAAGAGTTGCACACTCAAATACCCACAACCGAATCGAAGTCACAAGAATACATCGTTGACTTGCATTATGAAGCAAGCCGCATGAACACGACATTAGTGCAGGTTCTTTCATTATATCGCTCAGGCTTAGATGCCCTTCCATTGCACGTGGATGAATGTTTTATTTTCGACTTAGCCGAAGAATTAGTTGAATCCAATAGAACTTACACGAAACAAAAAGATATCGATGTTAATATAAAACTCGATGAAGAATTGTCTTGGTACATGGACAAGGATTTGTTATTTTTGTTGATGAACGATGTCCTCGTTAATGCGATGCGCTATGGTGCAAAAAGCATCGATATTCGTGCTGAAATAAAAGACGAATTTTTATGTTTAACGGTAGAAGATGACGGCCATGGTTATCCGCAAAGCATGCTCGATATGTCAGCAGCTGCAATGGATACCTTGTGCATTAGCGAAGGAAGAACTGGCTTGGGGCTATATTTTGCAAGAATGATAGCGCTGGCTCATAAGAATAAAAATAGACAAGGAAGCATTCAACTGAGTAATAATAGTGTTACTGGTGGTAGTATCTTCACGGTACTTTTACCTTAAGGGAAATGTAACAATACTCCGGAACGGAAATATAAAATGAGTTACACCATTGTAATACTGCTTATCGCTATTTTGATCATTGCTGGCATATCTGCGAGTGCGGTCCAGCAACATAAAGAGCGAAAAGAAACACAAAAAAGAGAAGAAGTCAGTCGTCAACGCGCTATCATTGACGAAACTGAGGCCGCTTTGACCGCGGCAGGTCAAATGCCAGTATCTCAGCAACTCATCGCTATCCTTCTGAAACGCATACATAACGCGATAAAATCAAGTTTAGAAAAAAGCCCAAACCCAGACCTTAAGCAACGCTTGGGGGAAACCACAGCGAACCTTAAAAACGTTGAGATTGCCCAACCGCCTCCAGACCAAAGTGCGTTTCAGCTGCCGTCGAACGACAAGGTCATTATTAAGTACATTCAAGCAGTAAAGAAATTACGGGTTATTTTGCGCTCAGAGCAAGGTAAAGGAAATATTTCACCAAAGGTTTTTGCGTTTGAAGACAAGAGTCTTGAGCGCTTGCAGCTTCGTGTGAACATTGAAACCTTAAATAAACGTGCGAATGATGCCTTGACGTCTGGGATGCAAGGCAGTGCAAGACAGTATTTAGAAAAAGCAGTCCACGCGCTTAAGTCTCACAAGCCACAAGATGAATACACAGCGCAAAGAGTCGCTGACTTCGAGAAAGTACTTAATAGTTTAGAGAGTGCCATGAAGGAAGCGAACCTTGCTCAGGTTGCGGCAGAAAAGGCAAAAGAAAGCGAAGATATTGATGAGCTTTTCGCCCCAAAGAAAAAGTGGTAGAGACTCTATTTTTAGGCCTCTACTACAAGCTCAAGGTGCTAATAAACGCACTTGCGATTGCAGATAATGCCGCCTCTTTTGATGTAATATAACCCACCGATTTTACAATATTTAAACCATCTACTTGCTTAGCTACACACCCTTTTGCCCGCATTTGTTCGATACACATAGATGGCACGATTGACACCCCTAAACCTGATGCTACTAAATTCCCAATGGTACTAAATTGAGATGCTTCAGCGGCAACTTTTACCTTCAAATCCTGCTGCTCAAAGGTGTGCTCAATCCAATTTCGCGTGCTCGAACCTCGATTCATTGCAACAAAGGCATGCCCTGATAAATCATTAATTCGAAGGTTTTCAACCTGATTCAAAGTATGGGCCTCGTTCATTATCAATACAAATTCGTCGGTGAATAAAGGTGTAAAATCGACTAAATCATTGTCTTCAGGTGCGAAGCTAAAACCAATTTCAACACGCTGTTCAATGACGCTCTGAATCACGTTCTCCATTACCTCATCAATAACCCTAACTCCTATTCCGGGTTGCGCGTAACCAAACGAGCTCAATAAAGACGGGAGTTTACCTTCTGCAAAGGAAGGCATGGCCGCTATGCTCAATAAGCCCTGTTCTAGGTTAAAAAGTTGCTTTACGTCGAATATAGCATTCTCTAAATCAGCAATGAGCCGCCTTGCAACAGGTAAAAAAGCAGCACCTTCAGGGGTAAGTTTCACACGTCGAGTCGAGCGACTAAACAAACGCCCTCCCAGTTGCTCCTCCAACTTTTTAACCGCGGATGACAGCGCTGGCTGAGACAAATGCATCCGATGAGATGCGTCAGCAAATGATTGAGACTGGGCTACAGCAACAAATGCGCTGATGTTTTTGATGGAGACCAAGTTTATGCTCCTAATAAGCAAAATAAACACAAGCATATTAATAAATTATTTTTATCAATAGGTCAATTAAATCAATTTTACAAAACATAAACCGTGTTAAATACTGTAGTAGAAAATTTACTCAACTATAAAAAGAGGACCTATGGCAGGTTTTGATAAAGTGGTAACAACATACGCCGAGGCAATGGCGGGTTTGAAAGACGATATGACCGTCATTGCCGGCGGATTCGGTTTATGCGGTATTCCTGAAGGATTAATTGCACAGATAAAAACAATGGGCACCAAAGGGCTGACTGTTGTCTCTAATAACTGTGGAGTAGACGGTTTTGGTCTAGGGGTATTGTTAGAAGACAAGCAAATTAAAAAAATGGTGTCTTCGTATGTGGGTGAGAACGCGCTTTTTGAACAGCAGTTACTTAATGGTGAACTAGAAGTTGAATTAACCCCACAAGGCACCCTTGCAGAGAAAATGCGAGCTGGTGGTGCTGGGATTCCTGCATTCTACACTGCGACAGGTTTTGGGACACCTGTTGGTGACGGTAAGGAGAGTCGTGAGTTTGATGGCCGTGACTATATCCTTGAAGAATCTATCACCGGTGACTTTGCCATCGTGAAAGCGTGGAAAGCAGACCGCTACGGTAATTGTGTCTATCGCCATACTGCCATGAACTTCAACCCAATGGCTGCAACAGCAGGCAAAATCACTGTTGTTGAAGTGGAAGAAATTGTAGAGCCGGGTGAACTAGAACCTAGTCAAATTCACACGCCTGGGATTTATGTAGACCGCATTATCCAAGGTAGTTTTGAGAAACGAATTGAGCGTCTTGTTACGTCGAAAGGAGCATAAGCATGGCATTATCAAGAGAACAAATTGCGATGCGTGTCGCTCAAGAGTTTAAAGATGGCGACTACGTTAATTTGGGAATCGGTATCCCCACTCTAGCGGCAAACTACGTGCCAGCTGATATTGAAGTGATGCTTCAATCTGAGAATGGCTTGCTCGGCATGGGTCCTTATCCGAGCGAGGAAGAAGTGGATGCTGATATGATCAACGCTGGAAAAGAAACCGTGACTGCCAGCACGGGTGCGTCGATCTTTTCGTCTGCTGAAAGCTTTGCCATGATCCGTGGCGGCCATGTCGATTTTACAGTACTCGGCGCGTTCGAAGTGGATGTTAATGGAAGTATCGCTTCTTGGATGATCCCAGGCAAGCTAATTAAAGGAATGGGCGGCGCAATGGACTTGGTTGCTGGCGCGAAGAATATCATCGTAACGATGATGCATGCAGACAAGAAAGGTAACTCAAAGCTCCTAGAGGCTTGCACTCTACCCCTAACTGGCGTCAATTGCATTACCCGCATCATTACCGACCTAGCAGTATTGGAAGTCAAAGATCAAGCATTCTACCTGAGAGAGCGCGCGCCGGGCGTTAGTGTAGAAGAGATCCAAGAAAAAACAGCAGGTAAATTAGTGGTTGAGGGCGACGTTGCTGAAATGAATATTTAGTGACTCGAGTTCTCCAAACTCACTTTCCGGATTAATACGAAAGCCCCATTTATGTTTATTTGGGGTTTTTCTTTTATACCTGCGCCATTTAGCGGATAATAACACCTAGGCAATATTAAGAGGTTATCCATTGTTATTTTCTGAGCTCCCTATCAATAATCGAATCGTAAAGTCACTCTCTGTTCAACAAATAGAGGAGATGACTGAAGTTCAGCAAAAGAGCATTCCACATACGCTAAGAGGCAAAGATATTTTGGTGGGTGCGAAAACAGGTTCAGGCAAAACCTTTGCGTTTCTCGTCCCTGCAATCAATAGATTGCTTACAGAAAAAGCGCTAAGCCGTAAAGATCCTCGCGCCATTGTACTCGCGCCAACACGCGAATTAGCAAAGCAAGTTTTTATGCAGGCGAAAAAGCTTTGTAGCAACTTATCCATTTCAACAGCGCTCGTGGTAGGTGGTGAAAACTTTAATGATCAAGTAAAAACCTTGCGTAAAAACCCAGATATTATTGTCGGTACCGCGGGCCGTATTGCAGATCATATTAATGGTAGAAGCTTCTTTTTACATGGTATAGAGCTGCTAATACTAGATGAAGCCGATCGCATGCTGGAACTTGGCTTTTCAGAACAACTCCAGCAAATTCATGCTGCAGCCAATCACCGCAAAAGACAAACCATGATGTTTTCAGCAACCATAGACAGTGCATCCGTTCACGCGATGACTGAAAAGATGTTGAATAGCCCAGAAACGGTAGTCATTGATAATGCCGCAATTCCACATGCAGACATAGAGCAGCGTTTCTATCTATCAGACGGTGTCTCGCACAAAGACCAATTGCTCCTTCGTTCACTTTCCCTCGTTAAAAGAGAGCAAGCCATTGTATTTACCGCAACACGAGAAGATACAGGCAGAATAGCGGATCAATTGAACGAGCAGCACTTACAAGCAATTAGCTTGCACGGTGACCTGGCACAAGCTCAACGCTCCAGTGTCATTAATGCATTTTCGAGAGGCCAACACGCCATTTTAGTCACAACTGATTTAGCATCTCGAGGACTCGATTTATCAAATGTCGCGCTTGTAATTAATTATGACCTTCCGAAATTCGCAGACGAGTACGTACACCGAATTGGACGCACGGGCCGCGCCGGCAACAAGGGTTTAGCGATTTCTTTCGTGAGTAAAAAAGATTGGTTTAGTTTCAGCGCAATTAAAATCAAAATGACTCAGCAGTACGATTTTTCTAGTTATGACGATATTGAAACAAAATTTAGCGGTTTGAAGAAAGCAACGCCAAAGGCTGAAAAAGTAGTCAAAAAGAAAGTCTCTGCCCCCAAAAAGGTGGCTGGTAAAAACAACAAAAAACGTATTACGACGATGGATGCTGTTGATGCTGGTTTCTCACCCATGAAAAGAAAACAAAAACCCGTATTGGACGATATCGTAGATAATGAAGAAACGGATATTACCAAACACTCTGAATAATTGATAAGCATTAACAACATGGACGTTAACGAATGAAAACTGCTTTTCCAATAAGCGCGACTTCCGCAATCTTTACTAGCTTGATATTACCGAGCGTATTTTTTGTCGTAATATTGTTTCTGGTTGATGCTACGAATGAGTATTACTTGTTTTTTACAGCGCTTGCATCACTTTTAACTCAGGTCCTTGGTTTTCATATCCTGTATACAATGATGCGCGCTAGAAAAATAGACCCGCGTCGATTCATTAAACCTCTCAAGCTAGGAGATAAGCGCACCATCATTCAGGTTACCTTGTACCTGTTGGCCGCTTCGTTCTTTTCATTCTATTTATTATATTTGCCATTGGCGCAAGTTTTTCCATCTCTTGTTAATATGCTGGTTCTAGATGCAAGCTCAGTATCGTACGCATTGAGTGAGCCAAACTCAATCATACTGAACATCATCGTATTTCTTAGTATTGTGATTATGGCGCCTGTTTTCGAAGAGTATTTGTTTCGAGGTGTCCTTTTGCAGAGATGGTCACAAAAATGGAATGTGCGTAAAGCAATCATCGTATCATCACTGATTTTTGGTATTTTACATACCGATATCATTGGCGCCTTTTTATACGGCGTAGTGATGAGTTTGCTATATTTAAAAACTCAGTCCTTACTCGTCCCAATACTTTGCCATATGTTAAATAATTTAGTCGCGTGGGCCTTAGATGTGGGATTCTACTCGTATTATGGTTATGACTATGTGCAGAGCATTGAAGATTTTCAGAATGACTGGTGGCCGCTCTTTGTCTTTGGCGTGATTACGCTTGTCTGGACGGTTTACTACTACCTTACCAAATCTCGTTTAGCACTGAAAAAACCTGTAAAGGTTGTGTATTAATACAAAAAAAGCCCTGACTAGGGCTTTTCTCTTCTATTCATTTGATGCTGGGACCTAGTATTCCCACCAACCATCTTTCCACCAGTCAAGAAACTCTTCAAAATCAATAAAGCCGTCACCGTTTTCATCGATCATTGCAAAGCCTTCTTGAACGTTGCCAGCCTTCGTTTTGGGCGACAATACGGTTAGCAATTCAATAAACTCGTGTAAATCAATTTGCCCATTTAAGTCTCTATCGAAAAAATCGAAATCTTTTCTAATTTCCGCAATTTGTGCGTCTGTTAATTTTTTATCTTGGCTCATAATTGATCCTTCACGTCTTTGAGATAAAGTTTACTCCTTTGTACCCGCAGGTGTCTAGGGTAAATATCCTTTATCCCGCATTAATATTAGGAATTTTGTTTATTTTTCAACAAACTGCGCTCTCTTTGTTGTTGCGCTTTTTCTTCACGCTTTTTCGAGATAACAAGCCTTGCTTCAGTGCCAACGTGTTCTTCGTTACGCTCCTTGGCTAGTCTCACTTGTTTCTCACGCTCACGAAATCGTTCTATTTGATCGGGGGTATGCGTGCCATGACAGCGAGGGCAAGTAACACCGGCTTCATATAACTCGCTTTGCTTGTCTTCTTCTGTAATCGGAAGTCGGCAACCGTAGCATTGGTCATAATCGCTTTTTTGTAAATCGTGATTTACCGCTACACGATTGTCAAACACGAAACAATCTCCTTCCCACATGGTTTCGTCTTTTGGCACATCTTCTAAATATTGAAGAATACCGCCTTCCAGGTGATAAACCTCTTCGAAGCCCTGCTCTTTTAAATAAGCAGTGGATTTTTCACATCGGATTCCACCTGTACAAAACATAGCGACCTTTTTGTGCTTGCTTGGGTCGAGTTCTTTCGCCACATAATCGGGAAACTCTCTAAAGGTGCCAGTCTTTGGATTGATAGCATTTTTGAAAGTACCGATATCAATTTCATAATCATTTCGAGTATCAATTAGGGTAACTTCAGGGTCTGAAATGAGGGCATTCCACTCACTCGGTTTAACATATGTTCCCACGGTATTAAGAGGGTCTATACCTTCAACCCCCATAGTCACAATCTCTTTTTTCAATTTTACTTTTGTGCGATAGAACGGCTGCTCTTCATGCAAAGATTCTTTGTGAGATATTGGATTAATGCGTTCATCACTGTTGAGATAATCTAACAGTGCGTCAATCGACTCTCGAGACGCTGAGACAGTACCATTGATGCCTTCACTGGCTAGCAATAAAGTACCTTTGATACTTCTTTCTTCCATAAAACGACGGAGAGGTTCTCTCATCGCTTCGTAGTTATCTAGGCTGACAAATTTGTACAGCGCACATACGATGTAAGTGTTCATAATTATCCTTTTGCTAATTGGAACGTAAAACCAGTGCAAAATTGCGCGCGCACCTTACCAAAATTCACTTAAGTTTTAAAGCTTGAAATGATACCTCGGCGGCGTTTATATAAGTTCTGAAGCTTTTGGGATGAGGTCGTACAAGAGTGTTGAATCGAGTGGAGTTTGCTGATCTAAGTCAGTGTCGCTATTTTGTGTTTCTGCCGCTACATCTAAATATCGGCGATGTGTATGGTACGACGTATTTTCAATAATGGTCGGGTCGATATGAGTAGGCGTTCTGAATTCAGCTAAGCCTTGAGGATGCATGGATTTCATTAATAATAAACCAGCGTTATCTTGAGCACTGACCAGTGCGCTATACTCGGGTTGATGAGCAAAATCGGATGTTTGTTGGTTAATATTAGCTCTTCGATAATGATGTGTTTCTATATCAGCGAATATGATTTCATCCGTTGAATCATTATCTACAAACCTAGTTTGTTGACTCAAGTCGAGATCAACCATCGACAAGTACAGATAAAATAAGCTTTTGTCTGTATTGAGCGCACGTGTGCTTTGGTTTAAGCGTTGTGCTTGGCTAAATTCTATAGGGTCAAGTTTATTCATCAGTTCGATAGTGCAAACGGGTATAATTTGTTATCGTCTGTAGGTAGGATTTACTCAAGTAATTAAGTAAGGAAACGATAATTAATTAACATCCGTGATGTTTCCAAAGCTATTTCCACATCACTATTTCTTTCTCATCAGATAAGGTCTTAACTCTCTTATGGACAAGCTGGATTACGCTGACAAACGATGCTTAGTGGTAGAAGATAGACGTCCATTTCTGAACTTGCTAAAAGGTTTGTTAACCAGTCTTGGTGCAAAGAAAATTGATACCGAGTTATCAGCCGAATCTGCATTGAAATCATGTAAAAAAGTATCTTATGACATCGTCGTCTGTGATCTTCACTTGGGACCAAATAGAAAAAATGGCTTTGAGTTCCTAGAAGAAATTAGAAAACTCCATCTAATAAAACCTTCAGCTGTATTTATGATGATCAGCGGAGACAGTGCTCGCTCGATGGTGCTTGGCTCTCTTGAGAAACAACCAGACGACTACCTTGTTAAGCCTTTTTCACAGGCACAACTGAACGCCCGAATTACGCGCGCAAAAAACAAACGCTTAGCTTTATCAGCGCTGTACAGCCAAATTGAACACGAAAAATACGCACTCAGCATTGACACCTGCCAACACTTTTTAGAGGTTGGTACAAAATATACTGCCCACTGCACCCAAATTTTAGTGCAACTATTCTGGAAAACCGAAGAATACGATAAAGCCGAAGAACTCCTTCAGAAAGTGTTGGACGAGCGCTCAACGCAATGGGCGTTAAGTGCTATGGCAAAAACACAGTTACTCAAGAAAAATTACCAAGCAGCCATAGAACTCTCGAAGAAAGCCATTGATTCATCGCGTAATGACGTCGAATCGTATGACATTCTATCAGAAGCCTATCTTGAAAATGATATGCCGGACGAAGCGTTAAAATATATCAAAGATGCGATTGCCTTATCTCCACTATCTATTCAGCGCCATTATATGGTGTGTAAGATTGCTCGAGTCAATGATGACTTTGAAACAGCAATGCACTCTTCACAGTCGATTTTTGAATTATCTCAACGCTCGGTGCACCGCAGTGTCAATCACATGTGTACTTACATTAGAAGTATCCTAGATGCTGCTGAACACGCAGACAATAAAAAAACCTCTCACCGCTTAATGACCGATGCAGCTATGGTTTTGAAAAAAATTAAACTTGATGAAAATGCTGTAAAAATGGAAGAAGGCTTCGACTTCGATATCTTTGAGAAGTTAATTAACTCCCGATTGTCACATTTAGAAGGCAAACAAACTGAAAGTAAAGTGGCCTTAGAAGAGTCTCAGATAAAGATTGAACAACAGTTTTCCGAATTTCCTGTTGGCCTTGCCGCCGACAGTTTAAAAATCATGTTGGACTTAGGTGACTTTGAAGAAGCAGCAAAGGTCAGTAAAGCGCTAGCCGAGCAAGGTCATGACTTAGACGACAACATTCGATTTTCTATCGACAATGCGTTCAAACAAGTGAAAGAACAGCAGAGTATTTATATAAAATTCAACAAGCAAGGTATCGAGCACTACAGTAATGGCCGATTCATTGCCGCCTATGATGCATTTAAACAAGCGAAAGAGATATCTCCTGCTAACATTGGAGTGACACTAAACTTATTGCAAAGCGTTATTAAGCGCTTAGAAGGTGAATCAATGGGTGACGCAAGTCTGCAGCATGAGTGCAGAGAGCACTATCGATATATCAATAACATGCCATTGAGAAATGTTCATCAACACAAATTTGACAATATGAAAGATGATGCTGAAAAAGTCATGACCAAATAGTGAACTCGAATGAAAAAAAACGACATTCCAGCACAACAATTTGTCCATGCAATGGATCATATTACCGATGCTGTGGTGATCATCAGTCCTCAAGGCTTCGTTTCATTTATCAACGATAAATTTATCTCATTCTTTCCTGGTCGCGAAAAGCATGAGCTGATGAATCAAAACATCAAATTTCTTGTTTGTTATATTGTTGAAAGAATTCACGACTCCGAAACGAGAAGTAGACCGGCCCTCCAACGTTTCATCTGTAACAAAATAAGCAGTTCAACTGCCATCAGTGTTGACTTTCAAAAACAAGATGGTCGCCATGTGAAGTACACTGATCAAGGTTTAGCTGACGGTTCTAGAGTGGGTATTTTTTCTGACGAAAGTGCTATATCAGCCCTCCACAAACAGTTCGAAACTGCTTGTGACGAAGCTGAAAAATTGAGTCAGGCTAAAAGTGCCTTCATGGCAGCAATGAGCCATGAAGTTAAAACGCCGCTGAATGCAATCATCAGCATGTTAGATTTATGTTCTTTAGATGACTACATCGGCAATAACGAGTATATACAGCGTATTCAAAAGAACGCTGATAATTTACTAGGATTAATCAATAACGTTCTTGATTTTACAAAGATTGAGGCGAATAAAGTCACCCTTTCCCCCACTTCTTGCAATATAAGAACCCTCTGTGAAAATATTATTGAAAGCTTTAGTGCTAGCGCGCTAAAACAACATACGCAACTCACGCTATTTGTTGACCCTCGACTTCCCACAGAAATTGAGGTTGACGATATTAGGCTAAGACAGGTCTTGAATAACCTGATTAGTAATGGTCTAAAGTTTACAAATGCATCGCACCCAAAACTGTCACTGTTTATACGCTACCATCAGCATGAAAAACGAATTGAATGCTGCGTACAAGACAACGGTATAGGGATTTCCGAGGAACAGCAAAAATATATATTTGCGGGCTTTGAGCAGGCATCCACTGACATTCACAGAAAGTTTGGTGGTACTGGTTTAGGCTTAAGTATTTGCCAAAAGATCTCTTGGTTGATGAATGGAAGCCTTAAAGTCGACAGTGTGCTCAATAAAGGCACCAAATTTACATTTAGCTTTCCATGTATAGAAAGTAGCATTGCAGAAAGCCCCGCATTACCAAACCTTCAAGACAAATTAATTCTCTGCAATGACCCTAGCCTATTTAAATGCCTCAATCTCTATCGTCCGTTTTTTCGTTTCCAAACCCGTTTTTGCGCAGAATTACCTGAACCTTTAAATGATAATGAATTCATCTGTGTTTCTCCAAGCAACAGCGCAAATTATCAAGATTGGTTAGAACAATTATCACATGACTCACGCAAACGGGTCAGTCAAATAGGAAATGCTAGCTCTGATACTAGACCAAAGAGCGATATATATTCCTTATCGTCAATGCCCCTGCGTTTGGGCGAGTTACTAGATTTTTTGTCCAGCGAGCAAACTCAAGCGTTTTCAAAAGCGTCGAGCAATACGTCTAGCAACAAGCAACAGCATGGCGTAGCTCAGGACCCTGACACCTTTTTCTTCGATGATATGACTGCACTCGTTGTGGAAGATAATAAAGACAATATGTTTGTTTTTGAGCGTCAACTACAAAGGCTAAATGTGAGCGCCGATTTCGTGCTGTCACCAGATGAGGCAATCACACGGTTTAAGGAACAGAATTACGATGTAGTGCTGAGTGATTTTCAAATGCCTCAACTAAATGGTGCACAATTGATCAGACGTTTACGTGCTATTGAACAGCTTCAACACAGACACGCTTGTCAAATGTTCATTGTGACTGCGGATAAAACACAATCGTGTTTTGATGATTGCCTAGCTGCAGGTGCTAACGAAGTTGTAATGAAGCCCTTAACACTCTCAAGTCTTTCTTCATTATTTGAAACTGCCCAGTTTCTTTTGCGAGATATTCACGAAACGAAGGTGCCTGCTTCCCAATCCCGTGACGATATAATTTACCAAATTGATGTTCTTAAAGATATTTTGGGAAGCGTTTCCGAACAAGAATTGAAAGATTTTATGGCCCAGTATTTAATCAACTTTGCCACAGCGACCGATTCCTTGAGCGCCGCAATCAGCCAAGCTGACTGGAAAAAGGTCGGCGGCTTGGCCCACTCTCTGAAGAGCAGCTCTTTAATTATTGGGGCACAAGGTTTGAGCCGAGTCTGTGTAGAATTAGAAAATGCATGCAACGAAGGTGCAAGTGCACAAAAAGAGCACTCTGTGCACACTATATGGCCAGCGGTACAAACACAAATAACCACATTGCGTGATGCGCTAAGACTAAATTATGAATAAGGTGTCGATTTAATGCCATCTACTACTATTGCAAATGTCATTATTGTTGGAGGTAATAGTCAGCAAGACCAGGCTTTGATTGACCTCGTAAACGATTATTTTAAAGCGGTAGAAACCACTCAAGACCTAAAGCAAGTTTGCAAATTAATGCTTGAACCAAAATCAAAACTGTTTGTTTTCATTGGTAATACCTTGGGCATTTGTTTAGCTTCATATTATAAATGTTTATCGGTTATCAAGAAAAACGCTCATTGCGAACACAAAGTCGTCACTGCCATCCCTCGTAAATATGAACATGAAGCGTTTCAGGCGTACCAAGACCACGTTATAGATGATTACCTTGTTTGCCGTCCAATTTATGAAAAAAACCGGACAGTTCAGGTCTTACAAAAACAACTACACGAGCTAAAGCAAACCAAGGTAGCAAATTATAGTTTGGCAGGATTTCTTGATGCCTCTACTCATTATTCGGATGAACTGATAGCACTCATCACTGAAGGTTTAGCTGAAAAACATAAAAAGAACAGTAAGCTACAAAGTATCAGTCAGACAACCGAGCTGTATTTAGAAGATGCTATTAAACAAATTCAGCAACAACGCATACCTCAGTTAAATTTTGATGATTTGCTCCAAACTTTGGTCGCGCCGCCCTACTTACTCCCCGTCGATGTGAGTCAAAGTATCAAACAAAAAACAACCGAACTGCTGCATTATGCTTTCGAATTACTGCAAAACGAGACTGGTTTAGCAAACTCAAGCTTTGAACCACCAATACAGTTAGACAATGAAGGTATTGAAAACAACCATACTGGCATACTCGAATTAAGTGAGACGGAACCCGGCATATTACTTGTCGAAGATGATGTGCTTAGCTTACAGCTTAGCAAAACCTTATTTGCGAAACGGTCGGTTGCTTTAGATACTGCTAGCAATGGGAACAGTGCACTGCGAAAAATCAATGAAAAACAATACAGCTTGATTCTGATGGATATCAACCTGCCTGATAGCTCAGGTGTTCATGTTGTTGAGAGCACTATTGGCGGAGATGGGCCCAACAAACAGACACCGTTCATAATGCTCAGTGGGAATAAAAGTAAATCGATGGTAGATGAAGCGATAAAAACTGGCGCCACGGGCTATTTAGTAAAACCCTTAAAAAGCGCCAGCATCGATAAGTTGTTCGCCAGGTTTAAGCTCTCTGGCAAGACAACAGACTAAGCACTAGTCTCCGAGTAAGTCTTGTACGTCATCACTAAAATCTGCAATTTCAGCAATGAGGTGTTTACGCTGTTTTTCAGTAACAAGGGTGTCGACTGCTAATAAAAATTCTTTGTATTTATTTCCATTCTCTAGGTTTCTTCTATTCAATTCTTCACCACGAAAAACTTCAGGATACAGTAATAACTCTTGTAAACGCTGCTGGAAATTTACGCCTCGATCCTGTTCTTGGAAAAGCCCCTTCAGCTCTGCTTGATAACGTTCCCGGTAAGCTTGCCACAAAGCCCCGTTACGATGATATTGACCATACATATTCTCGATTAGACGATCCTGTTCTGGAGTTAACGCACCCAGCCATTTTTTAAGGTTCTTTTTATTACGCTTTAAGCCGTCTTTTTTGCGCTTAGCTTCACTTTTTTCTTGTCGTTCAGCACGCTCCTCTGCTTCTTCCTCATTTTGCTTGTCTATTTCTGCAAACATATCCTCGATTTGTTGTTCATTCAGAAGCGGTGCTAATGTGACGAGGTCGGGTACAATGCGTGTTTTTAAACGGAGCCAGTGTTCGGCGGCTTTGTCCTGATGATAGTCCATCCTAGCCATACTGATACTTTGACTACGAATATCTTCAGAAAGCTCAGATAAATGAGCTAAATACTTGGGCAACTCTTCACTTTTATGCCAACTCAACCATTGCTGAAGTTTTATATCAACGGCTTCTTCTTGCTCGCTCGTTAACTCAATATAATCATCTATATACCAATAAGCTAACCAATCTAGGTTGTTGTAGGCAAACTTGGTCGAACAGCCCGATATCAGAATGACAAAACCGATTATTAGGAATTTTTTCACTCTCATCTTCTCCATTGTGAAAGTTTTGTTATGCTACAAGTTATACGACAACAATTACAATAAAGGTTTCCAATGCCCGTAAATAAAATTGCAGTACTTACCTCAGGTGGCGATGCGCCAGGCATGAATGCTTGTATCAGAGCAATTTGTTTGGCCTGTGAACACGAAGGTATTGAAGTCATTGGTTATACACATGGGTATAATGGCCTGCTACGCCAAGACTGGCGGACTCTGGAGCGCGCAGATGTTTACAACCTCATTCAGCGAGGTGGCACCATATTGTACAGTGCGCGCTGTGATAAATTTAAAACCAAGGAAGGCGCTGAACTTGCCGCAAAAAACCTTGACGAGTTAAATGTCGACGCACTCATTGTTATCGGTGGTAATGGCTCATTCATGGGTTTAGAGCATCTACAAACTGTTTGGGATAAGCCTGTGGTAGGGATACCCGGTACCATTGACAATGATATATCCGGCACCGATTTTACGATCGGTTTTCATACCGCAATCCAAACCGCAGTCGAATCGATCGACAAAGTAAGAGATACCGCAGAAGCATTTGAACGTATATTCTTAGTAGAAGTGATGGGAAGAGAAGCCGGTTTTATTGCCTTAGATTCTGCTATCAGTTCTGGCTCCGATCATGTTTTAGTCCCAGAGTTGTTTACCTCAGCAGCAGAAGAGTTGGTTAAAATCCTTGATAAACTCGAAGTGCGTCGGAAAAACAAAACGAATCCGAGCCATATTATCATCATAACTGAAAATCTGTGGCCTGGAGGATTACAAGTGCTAGCCGATTCTTTAGCCTCTGAGACTGGTTTTGATCTTCGAGTCCTTACTCTTGGACATGTTCAACGTGGGGGTTCGCCGGTCAGTAAAGATAGGATGTTAGCAACAAGACTCGGCGCTTTCGCTGTAGAAAGCTTATTAAATGGAGCACGAGGTGTCATGGTAGGCGAAACACATACTAAACCAGTACTAGTGCCACTAGAGCAGACCAGAACAACGACTAAAAACCTGAATCGTTATTCGGTGGAGATACTAGATCGCATTACGCGTTTGGGATAACCAGTAGGTACAAGCACCTGATCTTGATACTTAGGCAAAGGCGCAATCATGCGCCATGCCACAATGCTTTGTGATTAATAGCTGATGTTCATGCGTTTCAGCCAATGCACCCACCACCACGCCGGCCCCACTAACAAGTAGCGTAAATCTTCGAAAAATGAAGGTTTTTTGCCTTCAATATTATGCCCAATAAACTGTAAGACCCACATCACGACAAAGAGTGCGAGGCTGAACATCCATACTGAAATATCAAACATGACCAAGACTTTGATTACGCCAAATGCGGCAAGCGTGAGCAAGGTCATGGCTGCGCCAATGGGCCCAGAGAGCTTAAAATAGTAATACAGAGTTGGGATAGCCAGTATGTGGGCAAAGGTGATATTCATTGCACTCATGAACTCGGGCACTGGAATAGACCAGATAAGGCCAATCGTCACAAAATAAATGGACGGTACCGCAATGGCGTGGATCAAGATATTCGTTTTATTCGTATGACTTTCACCATAATGATTGATGAGTCGTTCTACTTCGCGCATGTTACACCTCAAGTTGTATTACTTTTGCCAGACTTTTACAGACCTAGCTGCAAAGTCACGAACTTATACTTATTATTTTATCGGCTTACGTTCATTATTAACAACGAGTTTACATTGTGAATCTATCTTGCTCAAGCGATGCTTTCATTGAGTCTACATGCTAGTCTTCTAGAACATAAATTCAATACCATCCCGATTAACCTTAGGTATACCGTATGACCGCGCAGTTAGTTTATAAGATCAGTCCTTCATCATTGAGCGAGCATTTGTTTTCTGTCTCAATAAATGTACCAAGTAGTGAATCTCAATCATTGCATTTCAGCTTACCAGCATGGATCCCAGGAAGTTACATGATCCGTGACTTTGCACGAAATATTCACCAAATTTCAGCGAAAGATGAAAACGGTGCTGAACTGAGTATTGTGCAAACAGATAAACAATCTTGGGAAGTCATCAATGAAGGGAAAGCGGTTCAAGTAGACTATTTAGTGTACGCTTTTGACTTGTCTGTTCGTGGCGCTTATTTATTCGACGAATATGCATTCTTTAATGGTACGAGTACTTTCTTAGAAGTAAAAGAAATGAGCAACAGACCAATCTCATTATCTATCACCAATAATCAAGTTGACCAAAACTGGCGTATCGCTTGTTCTTTTACCAGTGTTGCTGAACATAAAAATGATGAAGAGACTGTTTATGAATACCTCTGTGAGGACTATCAGGAACTTATCGATCATCCTGTGCTACTTGGTCAATTTGAGCAACACACATTCGAAGTAGGTGAAACGAAGTTTCACTTAGTACTGTCTGGTAGCACGCAAACTGATATTAAAAAAATATGTCGCGATCTAAGACCTTTATGTGAACACCACATGACTATGTTTGATGGTTTTCCGGAAGAAGAATACTGGTTTATTACACTTCTTACAGAAGACGGTTTTGGTGGCTTAGAACACCGTGCATCAACCGCACTGATGTATCCCCGCTTCCACTTACCTATGAAACAAGACTTCAAGGATACGAGCGATGATGATTGGCGCAGTGCAGATTATCAACGCTTTCTTAGTTTATGCAGTCATGAGCTTTTCCACACTTGGCACGTTAAACGAAATAAACCAGAAGTGATGATTAGCCCTGACTTAAGCCAAGAAGCTTATATGGAGCAGTTATGGATTTATGAAGGCTTCACTAGCCTTTATGACGATTTGAGTCTGGCTCGCAGCAAACTGATTACACATGAGCGCTATGCGCAGATATTAGCCGAGAACTTAACTCGGCTAATTAGAACACAGGGGCGTCATTCACAAACAGTGACTGAATCTAGTTTTAATGCGTGGACCAAATTTTATAAGCAAGACGCTGGATCACACAACCATATCGTCAGTTATTACAATAAAGGCGCTATCGTTGCACTGTTACTAGATATCACCTTACGTGATTTATCCGCCGGAAAGTACTGTTTAGATAACGTGATGCAAATACTTTGGCGAGACTATGGTTCCAAAAATATCGGCACCCACGATCACGTTATACACGATATCTGCAAAGCGCATTTCGATATTGATATTTCCGCCTTCTTAGATATTGCTATTTACAGCACTATTGATTTGCCATATTCGCAAATGCTGTCTTCTATCGGTTTAAAACTGCATTATCGCAGCCGCAGCGGCCTGAAGGACCTTGGTGGCACACCTGCCGACAAAGTCGCCTTGAGTGGTTTTGGCGCAAGCTATCAGGACAAGGACAGCGGAGTCATTTTACAATCAGTGCAAGATGGTTCTCCAGCCAGTAGAGCCGGATTACAAATTGGAGATATATTGATAGCTATCGATAAGTGGCAAGTGAGCAGCACGACCTTGCAGTCTATCTTAGATAGTTACGCGTCGGATATAAATACAGCAGCAGAAAACAGTATGGTCACATTGACCTATTTGCGACAAGGCCGATTAATACACTCTAGTATGCGCCTTGAGGCAGCTATTCTTGACACGGTTTACTTCAGTATTGAGGATGCCTCAAAATTTGAGCGTTGGATTCAATAAGGTGTTCGCTAGAAGCTTCAGTCTGATTGACTTGAAGCTTCCGGCAAAACTAAAGCAGGATCTAAACGTTCTGAGAACCAATTAATACGCCAGTCTAAATGGGGACCTGTTACTCTTCCTGTCGCACCCATTTCACCAATTTTTTGGCCTTGTTCTACGAACTCCCCTTCTTTCACTGTTATTTTAGAAAGGTGGATAAACGTAGAAGACACTCCCATCCCGTGATCAACAATCAGCGTACCACCAGAGTAATACATATCATCATGCGCAAGGCTAACTCGTCCAGACGCTGGCGCCACAATAGCGGTGCCCACTGGACCTGCGATATCCAAACCATAATGTGGTCGTTTGGGCTCACCGTTAAAAACACGCTGACTGCCATACACACCAGAAATTGGACCTTCAGCAGGCAATATAAACGTTTCAAGGAAGCTCGTTAAATTGCTAAACGTTCTTCTGGCAGCACCAATCTGTCGATTATCTTCTCTGATTCTATCTGTCACTGACTGCGGCGGTGACACATATTTAGAAGCAACACCTTCAATACGCTGAATGTTGTATTCTCGCTGAGTAAGTGAAATCTGATGCGCATTTTTTTCACTTTTTTCAGGCGCTTGCCATTGTAAGGTATGACTTAGTTTAGCGTCACGCCCAAAACCAATGACAAAGTCACCTGACGGTAAAACCTTTATCTCCTTTCCGTTCAACCATACTTTGCTGTTTTCGGGAACGTTTCCACGCAACAAGGTACCTTGAGTCAACTCACCATTTAGTGTTAACTGCTCCGCTATGGCGGTGACAGGCAATAAAGAATGGGTCAACGCACACATGAGTAATGCGCGGAAAAGAACCTTAGTCATCGGCAACAATCGCTCCTTTGCCAACACCCTCGAATGCTCTCACCTCTAAACGCTTGTCAGTTTTGGTTTTAAGTTCATCAAACATATATTGCGCCAAGCACTCTACCGTTGAATCTGTTTGAATAATCTCGCTCGCACTTTTTTCAATGGCAAGTTCAAACACACCTTGAGAAGCTTCATATTTAAAACAATAAAATTGTTCTTCATTAATATTCGAATGTGAAAAGCTCAAATCACTGGGGGCAACAAGATCCTCTTCGGTGCCAACGTAGATGTCCGCCCAACGCTCCGACCAATATGACTGCCATTTTTGGCTTTCCTCACCATCTTCAAATATAAGGACTTTTGAACGATGACCGTGTGCGATCCGTTGGCAATTGCCATCGTGTTTTTTCAAACCATGGGTATAGTGATAAAAGTCCGTTAAGATAACTTCTTCACGCAAGGAAATAGCCACCGAGTGCACATTTTCAGGTAAGTGAACTTTTATGACTTCCTTTAAATACTCAGTCACAGAGTCCATATTGACCTCTTCGGCATAAACAAATGCATAGGCCTCAGGTGGACAATATAAGTGCATCGATTTTTGTTCTGAATCAGTTTTGTGCTGATAAGTGAAATCGACCTGAACGCGTTCATGAGAGGCATCATGGGTGATAACAACGCCTTGATTCTCGGCAGGCACAACAAGCTTGTGATCGACATATTCGTCGATTATGTGCTTCAGTTCTTTCTTCACTTTACCGAAATCTTGCACCATGCTTTCTTCATTCAATCCACCATCAAGCACGATATCGACAATCCAACTTTCCCCAACCATCCCTCTTTTTGGGCATAGATAAGAAAAGTCCATCACAGTTAAATCATTGACAAAAAGTTTCATAACTGTGATTAGTTTCCTTTATTTGCGCGAAGTAGTTGGTCTTTCAAGTTTGGTGGTATACCGCGGATAGTCAATGTATCAGTATTCGGATCGTATAACACGCGTTCCCCTAATAATTGGCGGTCGAAATTAAGCGTCACGCCGCCGCCGGCACCACTGAACTTCGCCAAGGTTTTAATTACGGCTCTGTCAGGTTGAAAAGTAGGCTCTAAGGGAACCTCTTGCTGTGCGTTAAAATCAGTGAATGACTGCCCTTCGTCTTCATTTTGAGGGAGATATTTAGCAATATCTTCTACGCTAACATCTTCACCGCTATCTATTTGCTCTTTAAAATAGGCGGCAACGCTCCCTCTGTGTTGATTCTTTTCGTACGCGTCGCATTGTTCCTGAGATAAATATTCATCAACGTTTTGCATTAATTGCTTATTTTGTTGCTTCACGTCAACTTGCTCTTCGCAGCCCATGAAGTTCATAAAGAAGTCAGATACTTTACGACCCATGCGCCCTTTAATGAAACTCACATAACGAAATTGTTCTGGTGTAACTTGCCATTGGGTAATATCAATGCGCACTGCAAGTTGCATTTTAGAGAAGTCGAGGTGATCGCTATAGTCCAAATCCATATTTTGATTAACTGCAACATGCTGTTTGGTATCAATCAATGCAATCATAAGATAGTTGGTTGCTAAGTATTCATATTGACTGAATATCAGAAAGCCGGTTTCAACTAACTCTTCCTTCGCCAATGTTTGTAATAAAAATTCGCCACTTTTGACGCTGAACTCATGAAAATCGAGATCACTGCTTAGAGTTTGCCCAAGATCTGCGGAAAAAGTAGACTCGCTCTCTTCAGCGAAGCCGCCAACACCCTTTCCAGGTTTACTATTGAAAGTATTATGAAGCTGCTGTGCTAAGGCTTCGATTTCTTTACTCACGTCGAAACAGGTGCTTCGCGGAATAAAATGAAGTTTTCCATCGTCAGATAAGTTTAGGCGATGGACTACGAATTGGTGAATGAGTGCACTCATATGCTAATAAGACTACCTTAAAAAATGTGCTAAACTGCTGTTTATTGCCAAATTTATTGCTTTCAAAAGAATTTGGCCAGACAATTGTTGGTGAATGTTCGGCGTGCCTTTATAATCCGCCGCCGTTATTAAACCAATTGTACCCAGTTTTTCACTAAAAATCACAGGACAGATTCATGCCTCAACAATCTCGCTACTCGAATCAAGAGTTTGAAGCCGCAATGCAAGACATATTCGATAGTTTAGAAAAAAATAATGCTAATCGAGATTTGTCCTTAATGGTCCTGGGTAATGTGGTATCAAACATCTTTGTGCAGCAGGTGCCGGAAGGAAACAGAGAAGCGATGCTTAATCAGTTTTGCGACGTGTTAAAGCGCGCAGTGAAGGGAAACTAGTAGTCCTATGATTTTTAATGAAACACCAAGAAGAAAACAGATTAATGAACTTGTTGCTTGGGGACATTGGTTTGCCTTTGCAAATATATTAATGGCAATCGTCATTTCTTCTGTGTATTTGTTGTCATCCCCTATTTCGAACACACCACTTAGCATTTTGTACATGGTGTTGACGTGGCTTGGGCATATCAGCTTTATTACTTTTTTTGGTTTTGTTCTATTGCTGCTCCCTTTGTGCTATCAACTAAAGCAACCGAGGGTGCTAAAAGCCATAGGCTCATTCATTGCGGCAGTGGGATTGGCTCTGCTTGCATTCGATGCTTTGCTTTACAACAAAACCGGTTTTCACATTAGCTTTCGATCTGCTGAACTTTTGCGCAGTGAGACAGAAGGTCAGATGGGCGCATTTTCATGGCTACAATGGTTTTACCTATTGCTACTGGTCGTTGTGTGGTTAATGTTCCAATTAGTGCTAGCGAATGCGATTCACAAGCGAATTAAACGTTTTATGAAAGTGCGGATCGGGGCCTACGTGTCATCAGCCTTTGTGGCGTGCTTTGTACTAAGTCATGCTATCCATGTTTGGGCTGATGCAAAGCTTTATGCTCCCGTATTACAACAAGACAATATGTTACCGCTCTCTTACCCTGCTACGGCGAAAACGCTGATGTCACGTATTGGCGTATTCGATTTACAGGACTACCGCCAGCGTCAAACACTCCAGTTTAACGATACTGACTTTAGCCTCACCTATCCGCCTAAGCCTATTTATTGCTCAGTAGATTCACAACAAAAACTGGTATTTATCAGTGTACAAGACAACACACCTACTGAACTTCCAGAGACACTAACACCCTATGGTTTCCACTTTGTAAGCAATACACTCGAAGAACAGTACTTGCAATCAGTGGTTTATGGTTTGCCAGAAGCATTACTTGCTAGCGTGTCTGATTCTCAACCCGTCTTACTCGCTCTAGCAAAGGCATTTAACTTAGAGGTCACTATGCATGACCATGTTAGCAGTGCAGATCAAGATAATCTGAACAAGCCTTATTACTCTGCAACATGGGAAGACTTTTCTGCGAAATTAAAAAGCTCGAACAGTGGCTTGTTCTTTGCCAATATCACTATAGATTCGCTAGAGGGCATCGACTTAGATCTATTAACTCGCTCTGCCAGCGTCATTCTGGTCACCCAGAACGATACACAAGCGCATCATCAGTTGTACTCAAATATTCCTCTCAAAGCGACCATGTCGACGACAGAAGATATTGCACCAACCATACTGCAACAGCTTGGTTGCAATGCAACGCCTAGCAATTATTCGATTGGTCAGGCATTGCAATCTCCCATCAGAACATGGGCGGTGAGCACGCAAGGCAGACATTTAGTTGTGGTGCACGACGGTCTGATTACTGAGGTGAGTAAAGATGGTAGCTTTGAGATTAGAGACTACATGACAAATGAAAAAGTATTGACCGAGATTGACACTAATTTGTTAAGTCGTTCAATCAAACACATTACTGAGTTCTCAAAACGCTAAATAAGCTTTCTATTCTCTCGATGGCAGTGTGGCCTGTTGCAAGCTTCACTGCCTCTTCTTCAATAAGGCTTATGGCTGCATTGTCTCTGGCCTCAGGTGTAAACCAGTACGCCTTAGTCAAACCTGCTGCGCATGCCGCCTGCATATCAATGTTTTTATCACCGACCATGATGCTGTTTGCCAAGTCAATATTTAACTCTTTAGCTGCACGCAAAAGCATGCCAGCTTTAGGCTTACGACAATCACAGGCTAACCGGTAGGTCTCAACACTTCCGTTAGGATGGTGAGGACAATGGAAAATGGCATCAATGTGTGACCGATGTTCTAAAAACTGATTGCTCATCCATTGGCTTAAGTTTTCAAAGGCTTCTTCAGTATACATGCCACGGGCAATACCACTTTGGTTAGTCACCACAATCACTTTCATATCAGCAGCGTTAGCACGTTGCACCAATTCAAAGATGCCATCAATAAAATCGAAGTCTTCGCGCTGGTGCACATATCCATGATTGACGTTAATCACGCCATCGCGGTCTAAAAACAAGGCTTTATGCATGAGTCCCCTTTGAGTTTTGGTAAACCCTCAGCACAAAGCTGGCCGTCACTGAGTGTAGTTCATTTTCGATCTGTGCCTTGCTTTCGTCGGACGCTCGCCAATAAAACGGAGTCATCTGCAACAGAGCTAAGCGTATTTCGGCAGTATCTAAATTCACAGGGAAAGTGATTATTTTTTCTTCCAATAAAGAAAATCCGGCAATGCCTGCTTCCGCTACCTTATGTTTTTCAGGTTTATCATAAACCTTTTGTTTAATCTCAAACAGATGTTCACTTGCAGGTTCAACGACAATGAGTAATCCGTGATGATGAAGTATTCTTCGGTACTCGTCAGAACAACTTGGTGCAAATATTTGATATACCACATCAACAGCATTATCTTGCAGTGGAATATTGATAGTAGAGGCGACAACCAATTGCTTATCTTTGTTCTTTTTAGCTGCCGCGATAATGGCAGCTTTAGAAATGTCATGTCCTGCGAACTGATAATTGTCCGGTAGAATAGCTGAGAGCGCATTTAAATAAAAACCTTCCCCACAGCCGGAATCGTATATTTTTATTGGGCTACCAGCACATGCACGCGAGTTACGCGGAACCTTTAGGGGTGATTTTTTTGACTCTTCATCTCCCAGTGCAGCGTTTTCTGAATGTGACTCTCTCAGATACGTGTTTATGCACGCTGCGATACTTTCAACGAGTGGCATATAGGGAGCCGATTCGAAAAATCGCCTTCTGGCTTGCACCATACCTTCGTCATCACCGGGGGTTTTGGAGTTTTTATGTTGCACTGGAAGTAGGTTGAAATAGCCTTGTTTGGCGCGATCAAAACTATGTTTGTTACCACACTGTAAGGTTTTATTTTCTAACTTGGCACTTGCCGAGTCGATATCTAAAAACGGGTCTTTGCACAGTGGGCATTGCCACATGTTGCGCCTCTATTCATAGTTAGCTGAACTTAAGGGCATGATAACATACCCTTATTTTTGAGTAGACCGATTTTAGCTCTAAGGTAACTGAGCGCAGCGCCCCCTAATGTTTAAACGATTTGAAAATACTGGAGAAATCGAGCTTTCCATTGCCAGCATTACCATGTAGTTGAAACAATGACTTGGCAAGCGCTCCCATTGGCGTCACAGAATTATGCTGACTCGCGGTATTCATAGCTAAGCCTAGATCTTTGTTCATTAGATCAACCATAAAGCCACCTTGATAGTTATTTGATGATGGCACAGTTTCCATTACACCTGGACAAGGGTTATAAAGCTCTAACGTCCAATTTCGACCTGAACTTTGCAGCATAATGTCTGACATCACCTTAGGGTCAAGACCATTATCAATCGCCATTTGCAGAGCTTCAGAGGTACCCGCCATCAAAATCGCCAACAGCATATTGTTGCATATCTTAGCGACTTGACCGGCGCCAACCGCGCCAGCATGGAAAATATTTTTCCCCATGTTCTCCAGCACTGGTTTCGCCTGTTGAAAATCAGCTTCATGTCCACCCACTATAAATGTCAGCGTGCCAGCAGCAGCCCCGGCAACGCCACCAGACACAGGCGCGTCAACAAAGCGATGACCGCTATCATTTAACTTTCGGCCAATAGAAATTGCCGCATTTGATTCAATGGTACTGCAGTCGATAAACAGTGCATTGGCTTGTATATTTTCTACAAGCCCTTGTGGACCGAAATACAGTGATTCAACGTGCTTTCCTGCAGGCAGCATCGAGATAACTATTTGAGCACCCTCGCAAGCTTGAGCTGGCGTGTCTGCCCCTATTGCGCCAACATCAACCAGACTTTTTACCTGCGCTTCGACAAGATCATAAACGCTGACTTGAAAACCAGCCGATACTAAGTTTTTAGCCATCGAAGCGCCCATGTTACCTAAACCAAAAAACGCAATTTTTGTATTATTATTCATCGTTCTAGCCTTTTTTATTCAATTATCACCACAAACGCCTAGTTGGCCGTAAGCACTGAGTCAATGTGTAGTAGCGGGTTTTCACTCACGTCAAAATACGTAAAGTGCGAAGCAATAAAGCTTGCAGGCACATCGCCCCACTCTGTGTAACGCCACTTAGCCTGACGGTCTTTGTCAATCAGCAAGGCTCGCACGCCCTCTTGAAACTCACCGTGCATGCTACATGACACTGCAATATTTATTTCTTGCTGAAAGCAAGCCGCTAAACTCAAATCTCTACCTCTGCGTAGTTGTTCAACCACAAGATGGGCCGTAATTGGACTACCACGTTGCAGGCCTTTCAGTGCTTTTTGCAACCAAACATTGTCTTCATGCTGACTCGCAATCTCTTTGAGTGCTTGTTCTATATCCTGCACACCATTCACATCTGCAAATGACGCGAAAGCATCTTTAAATGGCGGCAATTTACCGCTTAAGCCTTCTAATTCCGGACTTTGGGATTCAGGGCTCACCTGTAAATCATCCAATATCGCAGACACATCTTGATCAGCTAATTGAGGACTTCTGAGCAGGTGTTCGACAAGCTGTGGTAGCACACTTGAGTGCAAGACATGCTTAGCAAGGCCAAGAAACAACGCATCCTTAGCATTGATGCTAGCGCCCGTTAAACCTAGGAACAGGCCCATCCCTGTTGGCATTTTATTTAGAAAATAACTCCCACCAACATCAGGGAACAATCCTATGGTGATCTCGGGCATGGCGATATGTGAGGTTTCGGTAACGATGGCGTGCTTCGCAGCAGCAAATAAACCCAATCCTCCCCCCATGACAATACCTGTACCCCAACAAACTATTGGCTTGGGATATTGGCTTATAAAGTAATCTAGCTGATACTCTTGGGTAAAAAAGTCTTGTATAAAGCCAGGCGCCTTATCCAAAGTGTCATTAGGCGCAAGGTTTTCTTGTTCTCGTTGTTTCTGCATGGCGCGATGCATTGATACGACATCGCCGCCAGCGCAGAATGCCTTCTCGCCCTCACCTAATAGCAAAACAGCAGATACCGATACATCTTTTTGCCATTCACTTAGGAAGCCGGTGAGCACTTGTACCATTTCCAAATCCAGTGCATTAAGTGCTTTTGGCTTATTAAGACGTAATACCCCAAGATATGTATTGCCTTGCTCCCTAGGCAACAAATGCGCTGTTACGGGAGCATCAATATGACTATTTGGTGCAAGTTTGGCACCTGAGAGCCAATCTTTCTCTAACATAATAGTCCCTACAATATTTCAGTGTCTGACGATACCAAACGGCGACCAATGATAACCCGCATGATTTCATTCGTACCTTCGAGGATTTGGTGCACTCGCACATCTCTAACATGACGCTCTAGTGGATATTCTTTGATGTAGCCGTAGCCGCCGTGTATTTGGAGCGCCTGATTACAAACCTCAAAGCCGACATCTGTCGCGAAACGTTTCGCCATGGCGCAATACGTGCTTTTGTCAACGTGGTTATTGTCAACCTTGTTAGCGGCCAACCGAACCATTTGGCGCGCCGCTACTAATTCAGTGGCCATATCAGCTAGTTTGAATTGAAGTGCTTGAAAGCTCGCTAAAGGCTTTCCGAACTGAGAGCGCTCTTGCATATACGCCTGAGCTGTATTCAATGCTTGTTGTGCCGTGCCAATTGAACAAGTTGCAATATTTACACGGCCTCCATCCAATCCTTGCATAGCAAATTTGAAACCTTCACCTTCATTACCTAATAAAGCAGTGTTGTCTACTTGCACGTTATCAAACGTAATCATGCGAGTTGGTTGGGCATTCCAACCCATTTTCTCTTCCGCTTTACCATACTCAATACCTTCGGCATCGGCTGGGACAACAAAAGCCGATACACCGCCCGGTCCGGCTTCACCGGTTCTTGCCATTACCACCAGTACTTGAGTTGCTCCAGCACCAGAAATAAAGACTTTAGAGCCATTCAATAAGTAGCCTTTGTCATTCTTTTTTGCACTGGTGCGAAGCGAAGCAGCATCAGAACCCGAGCCAGGCTCTGTTAGGCAGTAACTTGCTATTTTTTCACCCGCTACCAGACTCTCCATCCACTCACTTTTCACTTCCGTGGTGCCCCACGTTGCTATCATCCAAGTGGCCATGTTGTGTATCGTCAGCATCGCGGTTGTTGTGGTACATCCCATTGAAAGCTGCTCAAATATGATGGATGAATCTAGGCGAGAAAGGCCTAAACCGCCTTCACTCTCGGGGGTGTAGAGGCCACAAAAGCCTAATTCACCCGCTTTCTGAATCGCTTCGATCGGAAAGTAATGGTCAGCATCCCATTTCGCTGCATTTGGCGCTAATTCTTGGTCTGCAAACTGTTTTGCTGTTTCAGCGAAGGCCTTTTGATCTTCGGTCATTTCAAAATTCATACGTCAGTCTCCTTATCATCTTCCAAATGCGATTACTTAAGTTCAATCGTCATATTAGGGCCAGAAGGAATATCGTCATCTAACCAACGAGCAGTAATGGTTTTAGTCTCAGTGTAGAAGCGCACAGCTTGCTTTCCGTAAGCATGAAGATCGCCATAGAATGAGTTTTTCCAACCTGTGAAAGAGAAGAAAGGAAGCGGCACTGGAATAGGCACGTTAATACCAACTTGCCCTACTTCTATATCGCTTTGATACTTACGAGCAGCTGCGCCACTAGCAGTGAATATCGATGTACCGTTGCCGTAAGGATTAGCATTAACTAGTTTAATTGCGTCTTCTAATGAGTCGACAACCATACAGCACAATACGGGTCCAAAGATTTCTTCTTGGTAGATACTCATCTCTGCTTTTACATCGCTAAACACAGTTGGACCAACCCAGTTACCTTTTTCGTAGCCTTCAAGGGTAAACTCACTGCCATCAACTAGGCATGTAGCGCCTTGTTCTTTGCCTTCTGCAATCAATTTCAACACTTTTGCTTTTGCTTGTGGGCTTATCAACGGGCCAAAACCTGCATCTTTGTCGTCCCATAAACCCGGCTTCACTTCACCAATACGCTGAGCTAATTCAGGGATCCATTCTGCGCTATCGCCAACGAAAACGGCTACAGAAATTGCCATACAACGCTGGCCAGCAGCACCGACACTTGCACCAACAAGGTTATTCAATACAAACTCTTTGTTTGCATCCGGCATAATCACAGAGTGATTTTTAGCACCCGCGAAACATTGTGCACGCTTCATGTTGTCTGTTGCTGTTTTATAAATATGTTGACCCACTGGCACACTACCTACGAATGACACGGCTTTAATCGCATCATGATTCAGTAAATAGTTCACCTGGTCCTTTCCACCATGAATCACGTTCAATAAGCCTTTCGGTGCACCTGCTTGCAAAAACAATTCAGCTAACTTCATTGGCGTTTTTGGATCTTGTTCAGATGGCTTCAGGATAAAGGTGTTACCACACGCAATTGCCATTGGAAACATCCACAAAGGGATCATGGCAGGGAAATTGAATGGCGTGATACCTAAGCAAACACCTAGGGGTTGAATCATGCTGTACGTATCAATGTTGGTCGCAACATTTTCAACTGTCTCACCCATCATCATTGAACAAACATTGGCTGCTTGCTCAACCACTTCGATACCACGCCACACATCGCCTTTTGCATCAGCAAATGTTTTACCTGTTTCTTCCGACAAAATCGTCGCTATTTCGTCATGGTTTTCTTTTAATAGATGTTGGTAGCGCATCATTACTCTGGCGCGTTCGGGAACCGGTACTTTTTTCCAAGTTTTAAACGCTGTTTCAGCGCTCTTAATAGCATCTTCAAGTTCGCTTGTTGTTGCACAAGGTGCAAGCGCGATCACTTCGTTATTAGCTGGGTTGGTCACTTCAATGAATTGAGTTGCCGCAGACGGTGTAAATTCACCGTTAATTAATTGTGCTATTTTGTTCATGCTAAACCTTTAAATGATTCATCCGATATAATATTGAATGGTAAATATAGACGATATGGCACTACAGTAAACAAGCATGCCCTTTACGTAAACGTAAAGTGTAGTTGAGCGACGCACCGCTTGTAAAGTAATTGTTACGGGTTAGTAAAGATTTGCAAGGCAATCACCTGCAAGGTTTACCTATGTATTGCAGTGAATACCCAATTTTGATGGATTTTTACGCAATGAGAATGCAAAACAACACGTGGCTTGATATGCTCCAATCTCGGAATTTGGAATCGAAATACATGGCTACTAACAAAACTAAGATCGCAATTGTAGAAGACAACGCTACCGCAAGAATGAATTTGCGCAGTAACTTAATGTCGCTTGGCGACTTCGATATTGCAAGCTACAGCAACGGCAAAGAGCTGAGAAATGGTCTTAGAACAATTGAATTCGATATCGTCGTGACTGACTTTCACTTAGGACAGAGCAAAAACGGTGTCGAGTGGATTCAGTATCTGACAGAAGGTAAGTTAATCAAACCTTCCACTGGCCTTGTTTTCCTGACCTCAGATAGACTCCCACGAACCATCAGTCAAATTTTAGATATTCATCCCGACATTTTAATCATTAAGCCCTACACTCTAAAAACATTGCATTCATCAATGTTGCATTACTTGGCTGTACGCAGAAAAATTAAACCCGCATTAGAATTTCTGGATAATGAACAACCGAACAAAGCACTCAAGTTCATCGACAATATGCTCACAGACGATCTGGGCAAGCGCACACGAGCAGACTTAATTAAATTGAAAGGCCGTTTGCTAATCGGCGAACAGCGCTACACTGAATCGGCCGCCCTATACAGTGACATTCTTGAAAAGAGTTCGAATGTATTGTGGGCACATTGGGGTCTTATTAAAAGTGAATTCATGGCGGGTCAATGGCGCCACTGTCAGTCAATGTTAGACAGCTTGATCACGGAACAGCTAACTAAAGACAAAGCATATGAATGGATGGCTTGCGTCGAAATTGGAAAAGAAAACTTCACAACAGCCGAACGCTTGTTAGATAACATCAAAGAAAATGACCTCACCATTCCTGCGACAAAATTAAAAGTACTCGCTTACAAAATGCAGGGACGAAGCGAAGAAGCTATTCGTCTGCTTGAAAAGAAACGCCAGAGTAATTTTACTGTAAAAGAGCGTTTCGATGAATACACAATAGAACTGGCACGTTATCATTTGCAATTGGCAGAAAACTCAGCCGTGAATGATAGAGCACCTAAGCTCCATGCCGCCAAGTGTTTAATTGGTAACGCGAATAGAACGATTCTTGATCAACAAACCCAGCATCAGCGCGACTACATGCTGGCTTTCGCTAGTATTTTAGAAGGTGATAAGCAACGCGCTGAGCGCATAGTGCAAGATAAGACTGTGAATGATGCGAAGAATGCAAAAATCGCGTCGATGGTTGATGCAATCAAAGTCTGGTTTAATCTAGGGAATACAGAGAAAGCCAAAGAAATTTGGAACGAATGTGATCGCAAACTCTCTGCGAAAGACGACCAAATAGACCAGATCCTGGCAGATAATCTCATTTTTGAAACCGAAAAGTCACTTGGTTTTGCAGAAGAAAAAGCCAAGAAAATCAATGACCAGGGTATGGTATATTACCTTGCTAACCAACTCCAAGAAGCTATCGATTTATTCTATAAAGCCCGGTTGCTTTGCCCCGAAGTACCTGCTTTCACTTTGAACTTGTTGCAATGTTTAAGTGATATCAAAAAAGCAGAGTACAAAGACCAGAAAGCACTCATGCTAGTTGAAGAGCTTCGCGACAAACCCTTATCAAGTTCTAACGAGAAGCGTTTCAAAATCATTCAACAGAAATTAAAAGCTAACCCTGAAATCTATAAGATCCATGATGTAGAGGATGACATTTCGATCAATGTCGCTTAGTACATTGAGGTAAATTATATTTATAGTTCACTATAGTCACAAATATAGCGACCTTATTTTGTTTATTGCTACAATAACAAAAAACAAAAAAGGAAGTACTATGTCTACCATTTATGACTTTGATTACACATCCAACAGTGGCGAAACGATAGCATTCAAGCAATACGAAGGAAAAGTGCTACTCATCGTTAACACAGCCAGCAAATGCGGGTTTACTCCTCAATATGATGGCTTAGAAGCGCTTTACAAATCACACAAAGAGAATGGTCTTGAAGTGATTGGTTTCCCATGCGACCAGTTTGGTCATCAAGAACCAGGCAGTGATGACGAAATCGCACAATTCTGCGAAATGCGTTTTAATCTCTCCTTCCCCCTATCAAAAAAAATTGACGTTAATGGTGAGGATGCAGCGCCAGTTTACAAAATGCTAAAAGATGAAGCGCCTGGTGTGCTTGGTACGAAGCGAATCAAATGGAACTTCACAAAATTTTTGATTAACAAGGAAGGTAAGGTAGTCAAGCGTTACAGCCCCACCACAAAACCGGAACAAATCGAAAAAGATATCCTAAATCTTCTAGCAGCCTAAGCATCAGATTGACTCGGGGCGCTCAAGCATCAAGTGAAAGTACTTACCCAACCACAAGAATGGTTCCTCACTTGAATGTTTGAGCTCTAATTCAAACAAAACATCATACTCATCAATTTGCTTATTGCGGTCATGCAGGTAATCATGAAAGCACCGTATGCCAGCCTTGTGTCGAATAATGTAATCGCGATAGTGCTCTTGCAAAAAATTGATAATCTCTTGTGGCCTCTGAGCATTATGAGGGTTCAAACGGACCTGATTACGGATATTCAACCCTTTATTAATATAATCAAAGTTCCCCCATATCGCATTATTGAACAAAGCTGCGTCACGATTGAAGAAGCTTAAGGATAAGGTACCTCCGGGCTTTAACAAAGAACACAAGTGGTGAAGCAGCCTTTTCGGTTCATTTACCCACTCGAGTACCGCATGACACAACACTAAATCATAGCTTGCCGGTTCTAAAGCTTCTATCTCACTATGGATGATGGTGCACTTGTTGTACTCAGCTAAACGTTGTTTCGCAATGTCGAGCACCTCTTCCGATCCATCACACAGCGTCACGCGATGTCCTTGTTGACAGAACGGCAAGGTCATCATGCCTGTGCCCCCGCCAGCATCGAGTACACTGAGTTCCTTTTCTGAATGGATAAAATCGCTCAGAAAATGCAGTAATAACTGGTGTCTAATTTTGCCTTTACTGGTGCCGTAAATGTTCTTATCAAACTTATTCGCTATGCCATCGAAGAAAGTATCTTGTTTTACTGTAGTTGCCGCTGCAGCTTGTTTTTTCTTCTTAGTCACTTCACGCTCTTTATTATCATTATGCTGGATTCTCTACGTCAACAAATTCGACACTGATTTCAGTATTCGCCGCGATATACTCGCCAAGCGCTTTCACGCCATAACGTTCGGTGGCATGGTGGCCCGCCGCAAAGTAATGTACGCCTAATTCCCTCGCCAAATGAGTAGTTTGTTCTGATATTTCACCGGAAATAAATGCGTCAACATTTAGTTCAGCAGCTTGTTCAATGTAGTTTTGGCCGCCGCCGGTGCACCACGCAACGGTGCTGATTAGATCTCGCCCCTGTGCTTCAATATGCATTGGTTCGCGTTTCAAACTTTTATTTATTAACTCACTGAAGTTCAAGGGAGTAATAGGATTGGCCAATTCTCCCTGCATAATAACTCCATACGGTTTAACTTCTGGATGCGCTTCAATATTCACCAAACCTAGCTGTTGACCAAGTTGGGCATTGTTCCCTAATTGAGGATGGACATCGATGGGAAGATGATAGGCAACTAAATTAATACCATTATCCAATAGTGCTTTGATACGGCGCATCTTGATACCTGTGATGCGCTGATCTTCACCCTTCCAGAAATAGCCATGATGCACCAGTAAACAATCGGCTTGGCGTTTAATAGCCTCATCAATCAGGGCTTGTGATGCTGTTACACCTGTTACGATCTTGGTAATTTCGTCGCTTGCTTCAACTTGCAAACCGTTCGGGCAATAGTCATTTATCGTTCGACTTTGCAGTATTTCTTCTAAAAACGCTAAAAAATCTTGTTTTTTCACTATAAAAAGGCTCCAAATCACTCAAATTAGACATTTGAAATAAAAAAGGTTTACACTGTCACTAGTTTAACATCAACATAACAAAAAGGGTTCATAAGAACGTATGAGCAAATTAGACAAAGACAGCGTCTTAGCTAAATTTACAGCTGCATATGAAGCGGCAAATGGAAAGGCACCAACGATTGAAGCAAAAGGTGGTTGGTATAGTGTCGATGGCGGCAAAAACGTTCGTTTAGCACAGCTAGACGAAATGGCTGATAGTATGGGCAGTGCCCCTGCGAAGAAGCCTGCTAAAGCGGCCAAAGCAGAGAAACCAGCGAAAGCGGAAAAACCTGCTAAAGCAGCAAAAGAAGAGAAGCCTGCCGCTAAGCCTAAAGCGAAAGCTAAGCCTAAAGCTAAAAAGCCTGCATCATCTTTTTCTGTAAAAGACTTTTACACGCAACAGATTAAAGAAGTTAACCCTGGGGCGAAAGCACCGCGTTAATTAAAAAGTTGTGTAGAAAAAAGCGGCCTCTAATTAAAGAGAGCCGCTTTTTTTATATCGACTAGGCTTTGCACAAACCTAGATTATTTATACAACTTATTCCCTGCATCAACTAAACGCATGAAGGTCTGCTCTATTGCCTGATAGGCGCCAAAACCAAGCTTTTGGGCGAGCGACTTTTTGGTTGCATAGGATATTTTATACAGACGCTTGCTTTCATTCGCAGTCATTAAAAAGTCATCTGAAGTTTGCAGTACATCAACAAGGCCAAGATCTTTAGCACGTTGTCCATACCAGTATTCACCCGTTGCTACTTTATCAATATCCAGTTCAGGGCGATGCTGCTGAACAAAATCCTTGAACATAAGGTGCACATCTTCAATTTCCGCCTGAAACTTTTCTCTGCCAGCATCAGTGTTTTCACCAAACATTGTCAAGGTGCGTTTAAAATCACCTGCTGTGTGTTGTTCAAATTCAATATCGTTTTTCTTTAATACTTTATTAAAGTTCGGCAGTTGCGCAATAACGCCTATTGAACCGATAATTGCAAATGGCGCAGACAAAATAGTATCAGCGACACATGCCATCATGTAGCCACCACTTGCCGCAACCTTATCTACGCTCACCGTCAGTTTGATGTTCTTATCTTTAATTCGTTGCAACTGTGAGGCTGCGAGGCCGTAGCCATGCACAACCCCACCACCACTTTCAACGTTGACTAGCACTTCATCTTTTTCTGTGGCGACACACAAAATTGCTGTAATTTCTTCTCTCAGCGTATCGACTTCTTGTGCGTTCATAGAGCCTGAGAAATTAAGAACAAACAAATTATTCTTTTCAGGCTCATCTTCTTTTTTATTTTTACTCTTTTTCTTTTGTGCTTGTTTTTCTTCTTTTTCACGCTTTTTTAGCGCGTCTTTATCTAGCAATACTTGTTGTGCATCTCTTTTGATATCGTCGTAATGCTCCGACAAAGATTCAAACTCAAGATGACCGTTGCTTTGTTTTTGTTTTGTTGCCAATCCCGCAATCAAGCCAATAACGATTGCAATAGACACCACTAGGGTGACCGCTTTAGCCAAAAACAAACCATATTCAAATAAAAATTCCAAACTTCGCTCCTATGAACAACTATCCAAATGATATTGATATCATCCCGTATTTTCAGCAGTAGATATCGGGGCAAATAAAAAAAATAAAAGGACCTTATAGGTCCTTTTAAAATGCCATGCCGTTTATATCACATTACGAGATATATCGCGGTAACTTTATTCCATTGCTGCGTTTGATACCGTCATTTCCTTCACCAAATTAGCTGCAATATCAGCTTCAGTGAAGCGAAGTGGACGTAGTTGAGGTTGTTCGGAATACAGTTTGGTTTGATCGTCTGACTGCTCAGATTCCGGATTATGAGATTGCGAATAACTCAACAAGCCTCGCGCCACAGGCCCATCTTCAGTGAAGTTAGCGATAAACATCCAAGAGCTTCCATAAGTAATATGATAACCCTGACCTTCTGCGCTCAGTATCGAAGTTGAATCCATTAACGGATAGGTATGACGAGGCAATTCAGTCCCGTTATTTGATGTACGAGCATCAAATACATTGAAACCACCCTCTACATTATGTGCACCACCCCACGGCAAGCGTTCACCACTTGCTTCGCCACTAGCTGTGCTTTTCTCAACAAATTGCACTTCACCTAAGCTAGCGTCTAATGCAATGCCTGCGCGATTAATTTTATCCACCGCCGTAGCTAATTGAGTCAAGGTTGTATCATTATCTAAAAGACCATTCGGTGTGTTTAACACATCATTCACGTCATATTCGACAGCCCACTGTGGATCACGTCTAAATTGAAACGCAAATTCACGGAATAAATGAGCACCCACGCTCGCTTTATTCATAGTGCCATCCCAAGCTGAGAGTGCATCGCAAGCATCACCAAGAGAAACCATCGTCCCGTTAACGTCGATACTTGACTCACGATTTGCTTGGCAAATACTGATCAATTCATTGGCAATCGCTTCACCGAGATAATTGCGATTCCCCATCAGGGCTTCTTCAACTTCCATCATATTGAACTTAGCATCAGAACCCGCTGCGTCGGCTAACAGCTTGTGCGCCATTCTTGAACGCAGTGACTGTTGGTTGCCAACCTGTCCGTATAAAGGAGAAACGCCTGTGATCGGATTATCAAAATTCGTTAGCCAGAAGCTATCGTTCGAGTTTTGCACATAATCAGTACCTTCATACTTCGGTGCATTTTCATAAGGAACAGGACCGTCAAAATCAAATGCACTAATAAAGCCTGGCAAAACAGTGAAACCAGCCAAGGCTTTGGTTCCGATTAAGACTGGATTTGTTGCTAACTCATTCAACGCTGTTGCCCCTAATCCTGGCACGGTTGAATCATCAATATAGAAAACTTCACCCGATTTAGAAGCAGCCATTGTGTTATTAAAAATTACACCATCATAATCTTTAAAAGCCTGTTTGAACTCTTCCATATTGCTAGACAAGTTCATCGCTAACCAATGATCGATAACATCGTAATTCGGTAAGTTAGCATCTTTTATAGCAAACGCATTACCACTGCCCCAGTCAAAGTTGCCGGGCACGACAATCATAGGGCCATAGTTTGTGTAGTAACTTGTTTTTTCTAGCTCAATGGTTACACCTGGACCAACAGCAACTTCAATTTGCATATCACGCTCGAAGATTGTCCGTCTATTTCCGTCGACTTTATGCGTTAGGTTACTCGGATCATTTTCATCCAGCGCCAATTGATAAACAACAAAATGCTCAGCAGTCGAAAAAGTATGTGTCCATGCCATATTTTCATTAAAGCCAATGTTCACTGCACCAGGCAAGCCCATTAAAGAGCCTCCCATCACATTCAAATGCCCAGGAATTGTTGTATGGAACTGCCAGAAACGAAGATTGCCGGTATGCGGAAAATGCGGATTCCCCAATACCATACCCATTCCATTTTCTGTCATATCAGAGCCAAGTCCCCAACCGTTTGAGCCCATTTCTTGAGGGTTTCGTTCAGGTAATGTAACTTCTGGCGATATTTTAAATGGCAATTTACTGTTAGCTGAACTTTGGTTCTCACCAGTAACGCTTGCCGTTACAGGGCGAGGAAGCGGATTTTCTCCTGGAGGTGCGGCAATAAACATGGGACCCAAGAAGTTCGCTGCGCCAGGTAACAGTGCAACCCCTAGTGAATAGGTTAATAGATCCACACCATCAATCTCTTCTACCCAAGGTTGGTTTGCACAACTCGGATCAATGTTCGCTACGCCCGTATCTCGAAGGTATTGGTTATAGCCTTGAGTATATCCACTCAGCATCGCGCGACTGTTTTTGCTCAAGCTAGCAAAATTTTGTTCAGCCTGCTCTCTAATGCCAACGGTTAAGAAACCAAAATCATTTATCAGATGTTCTGAATCGCCCGAACCTGGCACTCTGTCGGGTCCTAAATATTTTGCTCGCTCTGAATTATATTTGATGATTTGATCAGCTAATATACATAGATTGTCTTGTGCAAATGCATATCCAACACCGAATGACATACTTTCTAGGTTATCTGCAGTCACGTGAGGAACACCATAGTCCGTCCACCTGATATTTGCTTCGAGAACACCATCAGTATCAAATGAGGGTAATGCTGGCGGTGTGACAGGTGCTTCAGGCGGTGCTGGAGGTAATGGTGGCTGAACATCGGTGAATTGATTATCTTTATCACCACATGCTGATAGCCCAGCGATGATCGAAACTAGCAGGGCCGAACGTTTTAAAGTTCTGAGTCTACAAAACATAATTTTTATCCTTGTTATTCTTATTTGTCCTTAATCATAGTACTAAAATTAACTTTTTGTTAACAATAATTTAAGTGAATTATTGTTAATCAGTGTTCATACATGTGAACAGCACTTCTCTATATTGCAGGCACAAAAAAGCCAGCATTAAGCTGGCTTTTCATTGTTGCTTTTTGACTAGTTTAGTTAGCTACAACGTCTTCGTTGGTTACAACAATCGCCGTTGCACCAGACGCTACGTAACTCGCGACTTGTCGCTGCATCTCTGTGGTAACAGCTGGGCTGCTTGCAGGGCTTAAACTGCTTGCATGTGCACCTTGATTGAAGAACACAACACCGCTTTGTGGCGACGTTCCTGCAGTTGTCGTTGATACTTGTGGTAGTCCCATAATATCAACTAACGCTTGTTGACCTGCTAAAGGTAAAGCAGTAGTCACAGGAATAACTTGATCAGGTAGGTTTGTTTCACCACCATCGCCAATCACTGTCATCATGTGCACTGGTGTATTAGCAGCCAGTGTCTCAAAGTAGTTAATTGGGTCAGATGAATCAATCACTGTTTGAGCTGCAAAAGCGAATTGAGCAAACAAAGCATTTGCCGTTGCTAACTGCTCTGGGCTAATAGCACCAAGGAAGATACCAACGCCTTCTGTTAAGTCAGCTTCAGATACTGCCACGCTACCGTAACGGTCAATTAAGAACGCTTGGAACTCAGGTGAACCTTGAGACAACAACAAACCTTTTACCAATGGTCCAAAGGCCGCAGATTCAAGGAGGAAGTTAGCTGTACCACCACCTGGTGATTCCAAAGATGCCGCTTGGACTGCAAATAAACCGTCAAAGGCCGCTAAAGGACCTTCAAAGCCAGTGTTCGCAACTGATGCAAAGTTACCACCAGTAATCGCACCTAACGACACACCGAACACAGATACGTTAGACGTATCGATATCAACAGACTGTGTCGCTGTCGCGTCGACTACCGCGTTTAGACCTAAACGTAAACCGAGTAAATCCGAGACGCTTTGACGTAAGTTATCACGTCCAGTTGGTAAGCTACCTAGGTTCAGATAGTGAGTCGCGCTAACCGTTGTTGCGTTTAAATCATCAACGCCGTCACCGTTCAAATCAAAACCACGGCTACCGTGAATAGGTTGGTCAATTGCAAATGTAGCAAAACCAGCTAAAGATAATGCACCCGTAATTGCGAGCATATCTTCCTTCTGCGAAGTAATACCGTGAGCAAGCATCACTACAGGCCAACCTGCTTCAGGTTTCTCTAAGGTAATACCAAGTGCACCAGCAACCATCGGGTTTGGAACAGTGATTTGTACATCGAGTGTTTCATTGCCTTCATTTCCACCAGTAGCTTGAGGTACTGGAGAGAACTTAGTTAAGTTGCGATCTCGGTCAAGTAATTCACCGTTAACTCTCACATCAGCAAGACCGACAGCAGCACATAATGCAGCGTTAGGACCGGGTTCTGCTGTAGGTAACACAGATGCAGCGTTAGCTAGTACGATCCCGCTATCACAAGCCGCTGTCCAGAATGTATTAACAGGAGCCAGTGGGTTAGTCGCTGAAGGCACACCAGAGTAATAAGGCAATGAAATATTACCTTCAAAGCGGTCTGCTGCGCAGAATGGACCCACTTGAGTTAACACGCCGGTTGCTACTTGTGCTGCAAAGTCGTTAACTTGCGGAACTGGACTACCGAAACCACCGCCAGCACCATTCAACAAACCCGAACATGTCGTGAATGAAGAAAAGTCAGATGCATTGATTGCTGGAATAATCGGTGCTGCTTCAGGTGGTAACTGTGAAATACCCACTTGCACTGCACCATCGACTAAAGCCTGAGACACCAAACCTAAAAACTCCATAGTGTTTGGTTGTGTAGCCACGTCTCTTGCTACGATAGCAGGAAGTGCTTGACCAGCAGTTGGGTCGCCGGCGGCTGCTCTTTGAGCAAACTCAGACACCATTAATTGTTTGACAGTATCAAGCACGTTAGACACTGACTGTGTCGTAAATGCCGATACATAAGTAACATTGTCAGTGTTTACGCTAGCAGCACGTAAAGAATCTAAGTGCAGGTTGATAAGCGTCTGTAAAGATAACTGTGACTCTGTTGCTAATGGTCTAGTGTTAATATCTTGCTTTACTAAGTCCCATGTTGTCGAGCCCTGTACTCCTTTACCTGATGAATCTTTCAAATCATCAGTCATCACCAATAGATAACCTTGAGCAGGCTTCAATGGACGAAGTGGAATGACGGTTACAGTATTGTTATCAACCGGACGAACAATATAGTCTTGACCGAATACGAGTTTATCACCCACTTTACAGCCGGCACTTGGAATAGGAATAGCCGCACAATCAGGATCGTTTTGGTTCAAACCCAATGTCGCTTCATATAAGTGTATGCCTTGGCTTAAGGTGGATTCATCCAAACTAGTGTTTGGTGGTGTAACAACATCGATAACAAACGGTTGAGTCGTTGACCATCCATCAAGGACGTTTAATGCATTTTGCGGATCAGAAAAATCACTTGGGTCAGCTACTGGGATGTTTAAGGTATAATCGAAGAAACCATCATCCCCTGGTAGCATTAGTAAGTCATTGGGAATATTTAAATTCCCTGCTGCCGGATCAAACACAACTCGAGAAAACGGTGTTTGTGCCGGTGCGTCTTCCTTGATGTCGCTTAGGCTATCGCCGCCGCCACAACCACTTAGGCCTAATGCAGCTAAAACACTAGCGCTAATTAACAATTTATTCATTCTTTCTCCCCACTCGCTTGCAGATAATATTTATCCACCACATTTTTACTTTTTATTAACGTGATGGTATTGCGGATAGTCTAACAAGTATGACCAGTTATAATAATCTTAATAGTATTGGCTTTACATTAACTTTGCAAAGGTTTGTTAACCATTTGTAATGAAAAAAACAAATATCTAATAATTTCTCACCAAAATCTTTAGCATCAGAGACTATTACGCTAACATTGCGCTTTTTGATTAGCGACACTACAAGGCTCAAGAAACAATGCATTCTCACTTACAATATGTAGCGCCTAAAAACGCTTTACGCAACAAAGTTATTCTTGTTACCGGTGCAGGTGATGGGATAGGAAAAGAAGCGGCTATTTCTTATGCAAAACTGGGCGCTGAAGTTATTCTGTTGGGCAAAACCGTTGAGAAGTTGGAAGCAACTTATGATCAAATCATCGCTGACGGTGGTGTGCAACCCACTATCGTCCCCATAGACTTTGCAGGTGCAACACCCAAAAATTATACCGATATGGCTGCCAGTATAGAGGGACAGTTCAAAAAGCTTGATGTGGTACTTTTTAATGCCAGTGTATTAGGTAATTTAAGTCCTTTTTCAGAAATAACAGAAAAGGAATTTACCGAGGTGATGCAGGTAAATTTGAATAGTCAGTTCTTTATGGTCCAAGCGTTACTGCCACTATTAAGGAAAACTGAACAGGCATCGGTTATTTTCACGACATCATCAGTGGGTAGCCAAGGTCGCGCTTATTGGGGAACTTATAGTATTTCAAAGTTTGCTACGGAAGGAATGATGCAGGTTCTTGCTGACGAACATAAGAATACGCATGTACGCTTTAATTGCATCAACCCGGGCGGCACAAGAACGAACATGCGCGCAAAAGCGTTTCCAGGTGAAAAAGCGAGTAGCTTGTTGACGCCGGCGGACATTATGCCAACGTATCACTACCTTGCCGCGAACGACAGTGCGGGTATCAACGGTGAGACTCTGAGTTGCCAACCAAAATAATAACGTAGCCAAATAAAAAAGCTCTGCCTTTATACATAAAAAGCAGAGCTTGGTTTGTTAGCAACTAGCTTTGATTTTGTTTAGCCCAAGTATCTCTTAGACCAACCGTGCGATTGAATACCAAGTTTTCTGACGTACTGTCTTTATCTACACAGAAGTAACCAGTGCGCTCAAACTGGAAAGCACTCGCAACGGGTGCATCTGCCAACGAAGGTTCAACTATCCCCTGCTTAATTATCAATGATTCAGGATTAATAGTCGCTGTAAATTCATCTTCTCCAGCAGGATTAGGCACCGTAAATAAGCGGTCGTAGAGGCGGATCTCTGCCGGTTTCCCTTCACTCGCACTTACCCAATGAATAACGCCCTTTGCCTTTCTGCCATCTTCAGGGTCTTTTCCTAAAGTATCGGCATCATAGGTACAGTAAACAGTGGTGATTTCGCCCTTATCATCTTTGTCACAACGATTAGCTTTTAAGAAGTACGCGTTTCTTAAACGTACTTCTTTTTCCAGTACCAAACGTTTGAACTTTTTGTTCGCCGACTCTTTGAAGTCTTCCCTTTCAATAAACAATTCTTTGGTAAAAGGTACTTTGCGTGTGCCCATAGAATCATCCATTGGATGGTTGATAGCATCTAGCCATTCGACTTGATCTTCTGGATAGTTTTCAATAACCACTCTTAAAGGTTCTAAAACTGCCATTCGTCTTGGCGCCGACACATTCATTTCTTCACGAATACATGCTTCAAGCATGCTCATTTCAACCAAGTTATCCATTTTCGTGACACCAATACGCAGGCAGAATTCACGCACGGAAGATGGCGTGTAACCACGTCTTCTGATACCGGCAATCGTTGGCATTCTTGGATCATCCCAACCCTCTACATGTTTATCGTCTACCAACTGAATCAATTTACGCTTACTCAGTACAGTGTACTCAAGGTTTAAGCGAGAGAATTCATATTGGCGAGGTGTGCAATCAATAGAAATATTTTCAATTACCCAATCGTACAAGCGTCGATTGTCCTGAAACTCCAAAGTACATAACGAGTGCGTGATACCTTCGATAGCGTCCGAAATACAATGCGTAAAATCGTACATAGGATAAATGCACCATTTATCACCGGTTTGATGATGATGAGCAAATTTCACACGATAAATAACTGGGTCACGCATGCACATGAAAGAAGAACTCATGTCTATTTTCGCGCGCAAACTACATTCACCTTCTTTATAGTCACCCGCTCTCATTTTTTCAAAATGCGCTAAGTTTTCTTCAATGGATGTATCTCGATAAGGACTGTTTTGACCCGGCTCTTTCAGCGTGCCTCGCAGCGCTCTAACGGTTTCTTGTGAACTAAAATCAACGTAGGCTAAGCCTTTTTCAATCAGTTCCCGTGCAAACATATAAAGTTGATCGAAGTAGTTTGATGAGTATCTAGCCTCACCTTGCCAGGTAAAACCTAGCCAAGAAACGTCTTCTTTAATCGAGTTAACAAAATCCATATCTTCTTTTTCTGGATTAGTATCATCGAAGCGTAAGTTACATGTACCTTGATAGTCTTGAGCTATACCAAAATTCAAACAAATAGACTTAGCATGGCCAATATGAAGGTAGCCATTCGGTTCTGGTGGAAAGCGTGTTGATACTGACGAGTGCAGACCACTTTGTAGGTCTTTATCAATGATTTGTCTGATAAAATTTGACGGTCGATTCTCAATCTCGGCCATGTTTTCGAGTTCCTTGCGGTATAAAGTTATTGATCGCTTTAAGTATATCACCTTGCTCGTAATACCATAGTCACAATTTGATATTTCCACGCACATTTACGAAATAACTGCTTACCTTGTATTTTACTTCACCAACTAATGGAAACAATTTGAACTTGCTGGCCTCAGTAGTGTATAAACTAGTAACCAAACAATAAGAATCTGTCACCAATGAAGAGCAAAGCAACCTCATTCGATATTGCCCACATGGCAGGAGTTTCTCAGTCGACCGTATCAAGGGCACTGAGTAATAGCCCCTTGGTCAATCAGGAAACGCGAGATCGAATCAAACAGATTGCTAAAGACCTTAATTACAAGGTCGACAAAAATGCGAGTAACCTCCGTAAACAACACAGCCAAACCTTAGCACTGCTGCTGTTTGAAGACCCTACTTCTGATGACTCTCTTATTAATCCTTTCTTTATATCGATGTTGGGCAGTATTACTAAAGCCACGGCCGCAGCCGGCTACGATTTGCTTGTTTCTTTTCAAAACCTGAAAGATGATTGGCATGCGGTTTATGAAGATAGCAACAAAGCCGATGGACTGATTTTACTGGGTTACGGTAGTTACACGGACTACGAATACAAATTATCTCAGTTAGAAGAACAAGGGACTCGTTTTTTACGTTGGGGCGCGCCGGACGAGAAACATCCAGGTATATCTATCGGTTGCGATAATTTTCTTGGTGGTGTGTTGGTCACTCAGCATTTGGTTGATATTGGTCATAAATCTTTCGCCTTTATTGGCGATGCTGATGAAAGTGCCCCCGAATTCAAAGCCCGTTTTGATGGTTTCATGAGTGTCATTGCCGAAAGTAAACTCAACGCCGATAGTGTTGTTCAAAAAGATGCGATTTCTACAGAGTCAGACGGCTATAATGCCGCGATAGAGATCCTTAATACTGGCAAACCAGACGCTATCGTCTGTGCGTCAGACCTTATCGCCATGGGAGCAATCAGAGCCATTAGAAGTCTTGGCTTTAAAGTGCCTCGTGATGTGGCTGTAGTAGGATATGACAATATCCAAATCAGTGAGTTTGCATCAACCCCTCTCACTACGGTCCATCAAAATACACAGTTGGCAGGTGAGCTGCTTGTCGCCAATTTATTGAAACTGATTAACAACGAGATTGTGACAGACTACCTAATGCCACCAGAGTTGATAATTAGGCAATCTTGCGGGCGCACAACATAAAAAAAGCCTCAACAGAGCAAAGCTAAGTTGAGGCTAAGTAGGGATGACACCCAAATGAAAAGCGTTAATTATCCTTTTACTTCAGTAACTTGTACGTGTTCTTTCACTCTAAACACTGCGAAGCCCGCCAACAACATAGATACACCTGACACTACAATAATGTTCACTGCTTCATTGTCGAACGCAAACTTCAAAATATAACCTGCAGTTAGGCCACAAATGATTTGCGGCATAGCAATAGTGAAATTGAAGATCCCCATGTAAACACCCGTTTTATTAGCAGGCAATGACCCGGCTAACATTGCATATGGCATGGCTAAAATAGCAGCCCAAGCAATACCAATACCGACCATCGGCAACACTAGCAAAACTGCACCATAAGGGACTGTCACTTCAGTAATCAATAAGTTCACCGTAGTTGGCGTGAGGTCTTCAAAGAACAAGAAACTGATATAGCTAATGCCACCTAAGAACAGTGAACCCGCATACACGACTTTACGACCAACTTTGTTAGCTAGCTTTGCAAGGAATACCGAAAAGACGGCAGCAAACAAAGAGTAGGCAGCAAATAGTATCCCTACCCAATCGCCAGCAGCACCTTTCGCTGCGACGATTGATGCAGGCACGTCCACTGAGCTTAGATAACTAGAATCGAACCACTTCACTTCAACGCCCCAAATGTGCTGAGTGATTGCAGGCGTGGTATACACCCACATAATAAACAAGGCAAACCATGAGAAAAATTGAACAACGGCTAACTGTCGCATAGTGTCAGGCATTGTTTTTACTAAACCAATGAACTCGCTCAGCTTCTGACCGAGTGGTTTCTTCTCAGCGAGCTCTCTCTCCATTTGTGCAGCGTCGAGACCTTTATAATTGTAGTAGTCTTTTGGCGCATACTCTTTGGTTCTAAATACGGTCCATAGCACGCTACCCAACAGTACAGTCGCTCCGATATAAAACGCCCAAATTACCGATGGCGCGACTTTGCCAGCCTCTGCTGTGTTTTCTAGGCCTATTACATTTGTCAGAACAAAAGGCAGGATTGAACCGATAACAGCACCCACATTAATCAACAATGATTGAATAGAATATCCAGAATTACGCTGCTCTGGGGGGACCATGTCAGACACTAAAGCACGAAAAGGTTGGAAGCATACGTTAAAAGAAGCGTCCATTAACGCCAACATTAAGACACCAAAAATCATTGGCGCCATGAAGGCAACAAATAGCGAAGCGTTTGGCATAAGGAACATGCCAATAGCAGCGGCGATAGCCCCTGCCAGTATGAACGGACGGCGTCGGCCCATTCTATTCCAAGTGCGGTCAGAAGCGGCACCAACAATAGGTTGAACCAACAAGCCCATGATTGGCGCAACTAGCCAGAAGAAAGACAAAGAATGTAGGTCTGCACCTAAATCGGAAAGAATTCGGCTAGCATTTGCATTCTGCAGCGCGAAACCAAATTGAACACCAAGAAAGCCAAAACTGACCGTCCATAGTTGCCAAAAACTGAGTTGTGGCTGTTGTTTTTGCATATTTTTCTCTTTTTATGTGTCCGGAGCGTTTACACACATAAAATCATTAGATCTCATTCAGACGTATGTAAACCGGATGTTAATTACGCGAGCAAGTTTACCTCTTAGCGCAACAAATAACTACGCAAGTGCATACGTATTCACTTCATGCCACACTGCTATTTGGGGGATTTTGACACGATTCGCTCAAGCTTTAGCTGAACAAACTTGTTAGAATTAGGTAAACGAGAAACAACAGTCAACGCAATGTTCGATCGCTAAATAGGAAATCAGCGCATGCAAAAAAACTTACTCATTGTCGGTGGCGGTACGGCTGGTTGGATGGCAGCCAGTTTACTCAATCATTACTTAAAACGACAAGGCAGCTCTGCTCATCAGTGGCAAGTTACCTTAGTCGAATCACCTCAAATTGGCATCATTGGCGTGGGCGAAGGATCGACACCACAATTAAAACGCATGTTTGATGAACTTGATATTAGTGAAGCTGAATGGATGAACGCTTGCTCAGCAAACTATAAGAATGGCATCAGTTTTATTAATTGGACAGAACACACCTCAAGTAATCGCTATTTTCATCCCTTCCCTTCGCCATTTGATCGTCAAACTGCAGCCGCATTTTTGTACCATAATAAATTGCGCATGCAAGGTATGGACGTCCCTGTTGAACCAGATACCTTTTTCCTGTCTGCCTACCTTGCAGAACATGCGCTTAGCCCTAAAACCCAAGTTGGCAAACCCCAAATCCCATTAAATTATGCCTATCATTTCGATTCGGCAAAGCTTGGTAATTTTTTAGCAGAAAAAGCAACAACCGCTGGCGTTAAACATATTCAAGGCAAAATAAGCAGTGAAAAAAATGCCATAGCACTCCACGAAAATGGGCATATCAAATCACTTGCGCTCGACACAGGCGAAATGCTTCAGGCCGATTTATTTTTAGACTGTACTGGCTTTCAATCTTTATTATTGCAAAAAGCACTTGGGGTAAAGTTTGAGTCTTTCGCGAATAGCTTGTTTAACGACAGTGCGATTGCTATTCCCAGTGAACGATTAAATCCTTTGCCATCAGAAACCCGTGCCACAGCGTTGAGTGCGGGTTGGGCCTGGCAAATACCATTACAAAATAGAACAGGAAATGGTTACGTCTATAGCAGCAAATATTTAAGTGCCGAAGCCGCTGAAGCTGAGCTATTCAGTCATGTGTTTGAACCAGAAACACTTACGCCAAATAAATTAGATGAATTGAGAGAGCAGGCTAAGCATTTAGATATGAATGTTGGGCAAGTAGAAAAACACTGGCATAAGAACGTGGTGGCTCTTGGCTTATCTCAAGGGTTTATAGAACCATTAGAGGCAACGGCATTACACTTAGTGCATGAAACCATCCTCAAACTGAAAAACGTGTTGGTCAGCGATGAATATAATCAAGCAGTGGCAGATATTGAATCCCTTAAATCTGAATTTAACGACGATATCAGAAGGCGTTTTGAAGGCGTCAGAGACTATATTGTTTGTCACTACAAAATGAATACTCGAACGGATTCTCAGTATTGGATTGATAATCGAGATAACGCAGATATTTCGGATAAATTAGGCGCTGTTTTACAAGCCTGGCAGAGTGAAAAAGATATTGGAGAAATATTAGAAAGGCAAGAGATGACCAGCTATTATCCTATTATTTCGTGGTATTGCTTATTGGCTGGATACGGCGCTTTCAAGCCTGCGACCAGCGAAAACCGTTTACCCGCTCATCAATTGAATCAAATGCGTCGTTTTATTGAAAACGCGGCGCAACAATTTGCGCCGCATGATAGTGTTTTACATCTATAAGGTAAAAGCCAAGACTATTGGTACTTAGCCTACTTGATAAGCAGTTCAAGGCGTGATTCCAAACGCGCTTTAACTCTTAACTGTTGTGTTTTTTCATTCCAGTAGGCGGCTTGGTGGCTTTTTACGAATGCTTTTGCATCAAGCACTTTCACTGCACTTCCATTCACCAAAACCTCGCTAACAATCTCATTCACGCCATGTACCACAAAAGTAATATCTCGCGATTTAGGCGCATCTGCAAAACTCCCTTTCACTTGAGTATCAAGCTGTAGCCCTGCATCAGAACTCATTGCCTGAAAATCGATTGTTTGATAATTTGCCTGCTTAATCGAATCGGCACTCTGGCCGTCGTCATCGTACATCGTGTAAGTCGTTTGCGTTACCGATGGATCGTGATAATAGTGGACCGTTAAGTCACTTGGATCATAAGCTTCGGTTGATTGCATATCTTTTGCCATTGGGATGAAAGAGCCAGCTTTAACTAGCACAGGTAACTCTTTCAAGCTTACACTGACCTCAATTTCTAATGGCGTTTCTTGGTCATCAGACAGGTTTTTATATCTTGAGTCATTCCAAAAGTTGAACCATACACCAGGCGGCAGTTTCATTTTTACATTGGTGACGCCAGGGTCGGTAATAGGCTGAACAAGGAATGCATCTCCCCAAAAGTAACTTGTCGAATTTTCTATATCACTCGATGCGCTATGCAAAAATGTAGGTCGCATCATCGGTAAACCTGATAGAGAATTTTCAAAACTCAGAGAGTAATTATAAGGTAACAGGCGATAGCGCAGTTTCACGAACTCTCTCACAATGTCTTTGGTCGCTTGATCATGAAAGACCGGTTCAGGTGCAATATTATCCTGAGCATGCGGCCGGTAAACCGGCTGGAACACACCGTATTGCATCCATCTTATATACAATTCAGGATCAAATACCTCACCACCGGCAAAGCCACCTAAATCAGAGTGCGTATACGCTAGACCGAACATACTCATTTGTAAGCTAAGTTCAACCTGTGGTTTTAAGCCGCCCCACTCTCTGGATACGTCTCCTGTCCACGGAATAATACCGTAACGCTGTGTACCCAGAAAGCCGGAACGCATCATAATAAACGGGCGCTCATTGGGCGTCAGTTTTGTTTGGCGTTCGTATACCATTTTTGCCCATTGGTGCCCGTATACGTTGTGAATTTCATCGCCTGTAACCTTGTCACCATTGAAATGATGGATACTATCGCCTGGGTGTACTTCTGGTTCACCCAAATCGCCCCACCACCCTGCGACGCCTTGCTTATCAAGCGCGGCATAAAAGTCCCAGAACCAGTCTTGTGCGGCTTCATCAAAGACATCGACTAAGCCTGTATTACCAAAATAAAAGTCGAAACGACGAGGGCCCCCCCCCAAGCTTCTTGCTAATGCGTCATTTTCGACAGCTGAATCCCACTGTGTCGAGGTGCTTAGTATGAATGGTTCGGTAATCAATATAGTTTTAACACCGTTTTTCTTTAGTGTTTTGATCATTTTCTCTGGCTGTGGAAAGGTGTTTTTATCCCATTGTAGATTGCCCATGTGGCCTTTAATATCAGGGCCGAACCAATAGAGATCTAATACGACTGCATCTAACGGAATGTCATCTTTGCGAAACTGTTCCACTGTTTCTAGGGTTTGCTTTTGGCTTTTGTATCCGAAACGAGAAGCATAATTTCCTAATGCCCAACGCGGAGGCAATGGTTGCTTACCTGTCACGTCCACGAAGTTTTTTACAATTTCAGCGTAGGTTTCACCGCTTGAAATAATATAGGATGTACGCCCACCAACCGCTTCGAACTGCAAAACGTCCGATTCAGTGTGGCCAATATCTAAAAAGCCGGAAGCACTATTGTCAAAGCCAATTGCGTACATATTCGTAGACATTACCGCTGGCAAACTGTAGTACATTTGTGAGGATTCAGTGGTATAACCATAATGCGCTCGGTTGTACAAAGGCATGCGATGACCACGACGATCCATGCCTAACACACGCTGCCCGCCGCCCATCAACTTTTCATCGTCTTGCAGAGCGAATCGGAAGCCACGCAAAGTATCATGCGCAAAAAATCCGGCTTCTTCGCTCACGAGCAATTTACCATCGCTATAGAACGACACACCTAACGAATCTTTATTTATAACTGCGCTAATATTTTTCGCCGAAAAAGTGAAAGCCTTTTCGTTTTGGCTTAACTCTGTCACGATAAGGTCGCGTTGCTTTACTTCTTCACTAAGCGCAAATGACGGTAATTGTTTAACACCATCCGCTTCGTAGCTTACCTCAAAAGTACTATCATTGAGGGCGGTAATAGTTAACTCAATTTTTTCGCTACTGATATGTAAGGCTTGCGCCCGCTTCTCAGTAGAGAGCAACTCAGCGGCATTCAGCGGAGCCAGCAACACCAACAAACAAAACGTGAAGCAGACAGATTTCACAGATGTATAGAATGGATTAATGATAGTTGCTCTCATTATTTACTCGCCTTTAAGTTAATCTCTAAGACCACTGAACTAAGCGCATCCAACTCGATATTAATTTCCGCAGATGACCGTTTTTTACCTACCGCAACTTTATACTCATAGCCATTCACTAGGTCTACTGCACTTAATTCACCTTCGTTAAGTTCCCATTCGGTAATCAGCTTAAGAGGGAGTTTAATACTTAAATCTTGCACTTTTTGCTCAGTAAAATTACTCACGATAACAAGTGCTGTTGTATCGGTATAGCGAACAAATGAAAACTGACGCTCGCTGTAATTTTCGCTACTTTTCACGTTAAATGAATGCAAGCTTTCGTATTTTCCCAACATAGTTGGGTGTTCTGCTGAAATTTGCATTAGGCGTTCATAATACGCTCTCAATGCTTTTTCTTCTGGGCTTGATTGCCCACCATCGAACTTTCCATCATTCATCCAGCGCTGGTGCGCAGGCACACCGGCATAATCAAAAATAGTGGTTCTTGTTGGATCACCGAAGCCGGTTTCTTCCGACCCATCTTCACCCACGTCCTGACCAAAATAAAGCATGGTCGGCGAGCGACTGATTAGGGCAGAAACAACCATAGCCGGCAGACCTTTTTCAGCACTACCGGCAAAATCAGGACTCGCAATCCTTTGTTCGTCATGGTTTTCAAGGAAATGCAACATATGCATCTCTATATCGGCAAGGCTCAGCTGGATGTCTTCCAGTGCTTGGGCATCTCCTTTACCTTGCATCAAAAGCTTCAATGAATCGTAGAACTCTACTTTGTCGTACAGGTAATCCATTTTTCCAAGTTGTAAATATTCTCTATACAGTGTCGGGTTATAGACTTCGGCGAGCAGGAACGCATTCGGGTTTTTAGCTTTAATTGAGGAATTCAAATATGACCAAAACTCGACTGGCACCATCTCGGCCATGTCATAACGAAATCCATCTACACCTTTGTCCAACCAGTAGTGAACTATCTGTTCGAACTTGATCCATGAATCAGGCACAGACTTCCCTTTCCAAAATGCCGCATGCTCGACTACGCTCTTGTTTGCATATTCTTCTGGCAGACGTTCAAAATCATAGGTGCCATCGGGTCTAACCCCATAATTCACTTTGACAGTTTCGTACCAATCATGAAAACTTGGTTGTGGCGCACGAGCGCCATTGCCCGTCCATTTTGCTGGTGTCTCAGCAAACTTACCATCTGCCAGAGGATGTGGTTCTCCTCCTAAGGCTTGATAACCGTTCTCACCTATTGGTACTTCGAAGGACTCACCAACAACATAATAGAAATTGTTGTCTCTGGCATATTCAACAGTAGTGTCATCTTTTTCACCAAAATCGCTGACACCCTCTGGTTTATTTAAAGACTTATATGCTCGTGCTACATGATTAGGCACAATATCAATAATGACTTTTAGATCATTAGCATGACTGCGTTCAATCAATGCTTCAAACTCTTCTAATCGCATTGCCGGATCATCGGCTAAATCAGGATTCACATCGTAATAATCCTTAACAGCATAAGGAGAACCAGCTCTACCTTTTACAACATCTGGATCGTCAAGGTCTATGCCATACGCAGTATAATCATTAATGACAGCGTGATGAGGTACGCCCGTATACCAAATATAAGACGCGCCTAGTTCTTTAATGCTTTTTAAAGCAGTATCATCAAAATCACTAAACTTACCTACACCGTTTTCTTCCAAGGTGCCCCAAGGCTTGTTTGTTGTGTTCGTGTTTCCAAATAATCGTGTAAAAACCTGATACACCACTGGCTTACCTTGACCTTGGGCTGCATGAGGATGACTTTTAGTTGATGCTTGCATCATATTTTCTTTTTCGGTTAATTGGGATGACTTCTCAGCGGGAGAACAGGATAACAAGAACAGAACCGAGCAACAGAGTGCAGCGATCGGAGCCCGTTTGGCTGAAAAGCGTGGTTTGACGGTAAACGAAGTAGAAGCGTTGTGCATTATTGTTTTCCTTATTGCATATTACGCACAGAATAACCGTTAACAACTTGTTAAAAAAGTTACATACGTATTCATAGGCACGAAAACACGGGCAATCATTGCCCGATTCGGTTTTTACTTTAGAACAAAGTGTAAATAAAGGTGGCTAGCGATGATTGCTGTGTTGCGACAACCACAAAACCAAGTAAGGCCATGACAACGATTATGGGCAGTAACCACAGCTTTTTCCTAACGCGCAAGAAAGCCCATAAGTCTTGTAAAAATTCCATCATATTAAAAAGGTTCCTCTAGCCGAGCTTTTTGTTTCTGAGATTGTTTATCGTCACGTGTCACCCAATTAGAAGGTTCATGAACGCGGTGTTTATATTGTAACTTCCCCAAGGCCTTCATCATCACGCCGATGGGCGTTATCAGTAAATAGAAAATAATACCTAAGAGTAGCTTTGTATTTAACCACCCCAATATCGATGCGATGACCATCCATCCAACATAGGGGTAATAAAGCAAATGTGGCACAACAAGGTAAAGAATGCCTAATACGATGCTCACTGCAAAAGGCCAAATTGGCATTTCCGCAGAGAAAAGCCAAGGCAGAAGCAAACTAAACACAACAGGAAAAGCAATAGCCATCGTTATCGCGAACGACTTCAACGCTGAAAGGTCATCTTTACTGGCTAGTGGCAACATCACTTTTTGTAACTGCTTCATTGCTGTAAACATCGCTACTCTGCTTCCTTCTTAATGGTCTATAGACTCGTTCAATTTATTGTTGGCACTGTATGTAAAATCACTTGAGCGGTCGTGTAATCGCTATCAATCAAGTTCAAAAGTCACTTGTTTAGCTTGTTCAATGGCTTCGTCAGCTTGCTGTTCCTTTAATAGCATCGTATTTTCCATGACCAATACGTCCATATCGGTAGCTAAAAAGCATCGAATTGCGTCTTCAGGTGAGCACACAGGTGGCTCTCCTCTTACATTAAAAGAGGTATTTATCACCATGCCTATCCCAGACACTTTCTTGAAAGTACTAATAAGCTCATGAAAACGTGGATTAGTTTCTTTGTGCACTGTTTGTACTCTTGCTGAATAATCAACGTGAGTAATAGCGGGTACCGAACTTCGTATTTGATTTAGTTTTTCCAAACCCTTTGCATCTGTCATCTCAACAGTTTGATGATGCGTTTTTTTTACATCTGCTACCAACAACATATAAGGACTGATGGTGTCTAGATCGAACCACTTAGCGCTTTCTTCTGCTAAGACTGCTGGCGCAAACGGCCTAAAAGATTCTCTCTGCTTAATTTTAAGATTCATTTGAGATTGCATCTGAGTGTTGCGCGGGTCACCTATTATCGAACGATTACCCAATGCTCTTGGCCCAAATTCCATAGCACCTTGAAACCAACCAACTACCTTACCTTCTTCAATATGCTTGGCGCTAACAGCAAGAAGCTCATCGTCATTTAGCACCGTATAGGGCAATTGGCTTTTTTGACACGTTTCTATCACAGCCGCATTTGTATATTTTGGTCCGAGGTATGCCCCCTTCATATGGTCTTTCAACGCTGACTTTTCGGCCTCTTCATTCCCAATTTGACTAACGCGACCCTGTTCAAAAAACTTGTGCCAAGCTTGTAAAGCGGCTCCAATCGCACTGCCCGCATCACCGGCAGCAGGCTGTATCCATAAATGTTTGAATGGGCCTTCGCGCAGTAGTCGACCGTTGGCAACACAGTTCAAGGCCACGCCACCCGCTAAGCAAAGTGCGTCACTTTGTGTGTGCTGACGTAAATACCTTGCAATGGTTAAGACAATATCTTCAGTAACAATCTGAATTGAGCGCGCTAGATCCATTTGTTTTTGCTCAGTCGGCGCTTCGCTAGGATGTGGCGGACCACCAAACAAATCGTGAAAACGTCTGTTGGTCATGGTGTTGCCCGCAGCATAGTCAAAATACGACATATCTAAAGAAAAACTGCCGTCTTGATTTACCTGCACAAGGTGCTGTTTAATGAGGTCAACATACTTGCCTTCACCATAGGGTGCCAAGCCCATTAACTTATACTCACCGCTATTCACTTTAAAACCACAATACTGGGTAAATGCCGAGTACAACAATCCTAATGAGTGCGGAAAATGAATTTCAAATAACGGACTTAACTCTGCTCCACTACCTTGCCAAGCGGATGAGGTTGCCCACTCTCCTACACCATCCAAACATAGCACTGCGGCATCATCATAGGGGCTTGGGAAATAGGCGGCTGCTGCATGAGACTCATGATGTTCGCAAAACAACAATTTAGGTACTTTCGGCTTTTTTTGCTTTTGGCGCTCTATATAGTAAGAAGTACCATTGGCAAGCGCCCGCTCTTGATGGATAAGTTTGCGTAACTCTGTGCGCAGGACCGATTTCAAATATAGTTTTTCTTTCAGCCAAATCGGCATTGCTTTAGCAAAGGACAAAAAACCTTTCGGAGCCGTTGCTAGATAGGTTTCCAATAGTCGCTCAAACTTTAGCAAGGGTTTATCATAAAATACCACTGCATCAAGCGATTCAACTGAAACACCTTGCTCCTTCAAACAAAACTGAATCGCCTGACTTGGAAATGAAGGGTCATGTTTTACGCGCGTAAACCGTTCCTCTTGAGCAGCGAAAGCTATTTCACCATCACTTATCAGCGCAGCTGCACTATCGTGATAAAACGCGGAAATCCCCAAGATGTGATTCATACTTGCCTTTGTAAAACACTCAATCAACACTTAGTTTACTTATATTTGACCTAGGCACTAGTAAAAAGGCGTGATAATGCTCAATTTACACTACGCATACGTATGCAACATTGTATTAACATGCTTTTTTGTCGATTTTTACGATAAACTATCAAGGTAGTAAAATAAGAATGGATGATAATTTGAGCGCCGAACCTACTAAGCAGTCACAGCAAAAAAATGGACAACGTGATCAAACAAAGTCACGTGCGGTTTTTTATCTCATTGCCATTCTGCTTCCCTTTGCGCTCTTAGCTTTATTTGAACTGGTGCTAAGAGTGAGTGGATTTGGTCACCAGTATCCCTTGTTCATTGAAGCATCTAGTCCACTTAAGGCGCAAAGCACCTTATCGGGTAGCTATTTACAGCCTAACCCTGAGGTGGTTAAACGTTTCTTTCATTTACCCGAATTTGCTCCCCCTGTAGAACCCGATACCTTCCTATTTAAACAAGAAAAACAGAAAGGAACATATCGCATTGTGTTGATGGGAGGGTCCAGTGCAGCAGGCTTTCCATATGGCCGTTTTGGATCTCCGGCTGGACTACTCAAACAACAGCTAAAGTCGGTTTATCCTGATAAGAATATTGAAGTCCTCTCTGTGGCTATGGCCAGTATCAATACTTATGCTTTGTTAGATTTCACACAAGAAGTTATCGACATTCAGCCTGATTTGGTCCTTATTTACGCGGGACACAATGAGTACTTAGGTGTCATGGGCGTGGGCTCTGTATATTCTCAAAGCAACAGTAGAGCAACTAACCTACTCTTTTTAAAATTAAAAGAGCTTCGTTTATTTCAGTTGGTACAAGGTTTATATTACTGGCTGAAACCGCAAACTGAGCCCTTTAACCACAACGACAGTTCACGAACCGTGATGGCATCTGTGGCTAAAGAAAAAAATATCCCACTTGATTCAGAGCTATATGCAGCCGGTAAGACGCAGTTCAAAGAGAACCTTAGCACAATCGTCAAACTATTTAGTCAAGCCGACATTCCAGTATTACTATCAAGTATCGCGTCGAATGAACGAAACCAAGCTCCCTTCGAATCTATGAACAGCACCTCGGCTAATTCTCTTATTTCACCAGACAAGCCGCGCTCCTCTCAACGTATTATCCAACAAGGTGTATCGCTTATTGAAAACGGAGAACAATCAGCAGATTTAGCCTTCGCAATCGCCCAAGCTTATGAGAAAACCAATCAAATGTCGGATGCGCTGACTTACTATAAAAAAGCCCGAGATTACGATTTATTGCGCTTTAGAGCCCCTAGCGAATTCAACGACATCATTGCCGAGATTGCCGCCAGTCATAAGCTAGTCACCTTTGTAGACGCCGACGAGAAGCTACGCAACGATACTGAGACAGGCATTATTGGCGAAGAACATATGCTCGAACACCTACACCCCAATACACGTGGTTATTTTATGATTGCCTTAAGTTATCTCGAGGGCATTGTGGATGGACAGTTCTTACCTTCACCAAAAAGCGCAATTGAAACTGACGACTTATGGCGGACACAAAGCATGCTACGCAGCGATATTATGCTCGCCGAGTATAAAATAGCAGTCTTAAAATCGGATTATCCATTTACAGCAACAAAACAAACTGTGCGCCTGCCCTCCGCGAAAGATGCCATTGAAGAACTTGCCTTAAAACGAATTGCCGGTATGGATTGGCTGAGCGCGCAGCAAGCCCTATTAAGTTTGTACCAGGAGCAAGAAGCGTGGCTCGAGGCAGCAACAGTGGCAGGTTTAATGTTTGATGCCTTACCTGAGAGAGGCGACATAGCGCGTATTGCAAGCTTACTTTACCTGCGTGTCAATCAATTGGGCCTCGCTGAATACTATGCTCGCAAAGCGATTCAATATATGCCAACGCTCGGATTGGAAGAACAAGGTAATTACTACTTAAGCTTGGGTGAGACCTTATTTAAATCAGGCGATGTAAATGGAGCCATAGAGGTTTTAGATGCATTACTAGTCATGCAGCCAATGAATCAGAAAGCATTGGCTATTCGTCAACGTATTTCGCCGCCCTAGCGCACAAAACCGACTAAACTAGTGCGCTGAACTGATGCTTAAGTGAAACAAATAACTACGTATATTGAGAGAATAACTAAACGCGATGACTAAACAAAACAACAATCAAAAAAATAAAACAGCATTCTATGCCATCGCATTACTCATTCCGGTTTTATTTTTTCTTATTTTAGAGTTTGGCTTGCGCCTTATTGGTTTCGGCACAAGCACCCCTTTATTTATCGAAAACCCAGCCAACCCAAATTATATTTTACCGCAACCAAACATTCTCCAGAGATACTTTCCGGAAGGCACCGAGCAGCCCTCTGTAACCATGGAAGCTAATTTCATCTTGAAAGAGAAACCCGCAAATGGCTATCGCATTGTTGTGCAAGGTGGCAGCACCGCGGCTGGCTTTCCATACGGTTTAGGTGCGAGCATTGCTGGCATTCTCGATCAACGCCTTAAGCCAAGCTTACCTGGTCGACACGTCGAAGTGCTCAACACCGCCATGTCAGCAGTTAACTCCTATACTCTGATTGATATTGCAGATGAAATCATTGAACAGAAACCAGACGCTATCATGATCTACACCGGTCATAATGAATACTTAGGGATACTTGGAGTCGGGTCAAACTATACCGCATTTGGCGCAGGACTCAGCACAACATGGTTTTTAAAACTAAAAGAACTGAGCTTGTTTCAGCTGATGCAAAAACTCTCTGTTGCGGTTATTTCACCCGACACTGAAGCGCCATCAAACGAAAAACCGGGGCAACAGACACAAGGCAATGCACGTACATTTATGGCCAAAGTCGCAAAACATAAAAACATCGAGAAAGGTTCCAACCTCTATGACGCTGGTTTGGAACAGTTTGAAAAAAACATATCAGCCCTACTACAAAAATATCAACGAGCTGGTATACCCGTGTTTATTTCGACCATTGCCAGCAACATTAAGGACCAAAAACCTTTCGTCAGTGCTGAGCTAGAATCGGAATATCTAGCAAGCGCTCAAAAACTATTCGCTAGCCTAGAGCAACAATCCAAAGCACAAAATATCAGCTCACTAAAAAAAGTATCTCTAACGCTTCAGCAGTCGTCCTCTGCAACCCTACATTTCAAACTCGCTCAACTTGCTCTTGCGTTAGGTGAATCGTCTATTGCGAAAACGCATTTCGGCCTAGCAAAGGAACATGACTTATTGCGCTTTAGAGCCCCTGAAGCAATTAACCATATTATTCGTGAACAAGCACAGAAGTTTGATGCCATTGTAGTTGAGACTCAAAAAGAACTGGAGATACGCAGCACTGACAGGATCATCGGCAATAATCTTATGCTTGAGCATCTGCACCCTAACCTAAGGGGCTATTTTGTGGTGGCAAACAGCTTTTATAATAGTTTCGCTGAGTTCTGGCAAACACAAGGCGATAACTCTCCTTTCTCGCCTATATCTATTGAACAGGCGTGGGCCGAACGTTTAATTCTACCTCAAGAAGAGTATTTTGGTTACGCCACTATACTGGGTTTAACGTCGGACTATCCTTTTACGGATAATCCGCGTAAGCCGCGTTTACCTAAACCTACAGACTGGCAACAACAGTTAGGCCAGGATTTTTACGCAAAAAAAATCACCTGGCTAGACATGATGGAAACGAGCTTGAAGCGATATACGCTTGAAGAAAACACAAAGCAGCGTAACAAAACCCTGCAAATTCTAGCGGATGCATTGCCCCATCAGGGTCTGTACAATCTACAAATTGCTGAAGTGAAGTTTCAACAAGGTCGCTACAATGAATCTCTGCATTATTATCAGCGGGCCAAACTTGCAGGCGCCATTGGCAACACGATTGATTCAAATATCAGCACGTTAGAGTCGATATTACAGAAAGATTAGGCACTGAAATAGCATATTGCAGTTTACAAAGGTTTGACGATTACACTGACTTTCGCCTCCACCTCCTCAATTAGCTCTTGATCCATGTATTGATATTCATCAGGAATGTCCAATATGTTTGGTAAGCTAAGTTTTCACGAACCCATTACTTTTAAAGCAATATATGGTGATAAATTTAAGAGTAGTATCGCTATTTTATAGTTACCCAAAAACGCAAAATACATGTTGGGTAAATCAGACGCTTCAACGCCGACGATTTTACTGTGAAGATTAATGGTAAAACGTTTAAATACGATAATAAAAAACGCTGAGAACAAATAAATACCAATATTGATTACAGTACACCAACCGAAAAATGTAGTCAGTTCATTTGCGCTAATCATTAATTATATCTCCGTGATATTTGTTATACGCTGCCAGCTCGTTCTACTACCAAAATTCTCGCTTGGCCTTGAGGGTGAGCAACATGCTCAGTACCTATTGAAGCAAAAAATATATCTCCAGTGTTTAGAATAGCAGACTTAATCTCGTTATTTTCTTTATAGAGCATTTCGACAACACCATCCATAACTGCAAAAACTTCTTCGCCATCGTTTACATGCCACTTGTAAGGTTTGTCTGTCCAATGCAAACGAGTAGTAATACCGTTCATACTGGCGATATCCTTAGCACCCCATGCCTTGCTTGCGGTGAACTCTTTACTTCTAATGACTTCCATTGTAACTCCTTTTTAATGCGATATTTCAGGGCGTATAACACTTACAATTTATTTATGAAAAAGCTGTAATTCAAACCGGTATTTTGCGCGGCCTTGTACGAAGATTTAGGCTGAACACTGATGTATTTTTATTGGGTGGATTCCGGCCGATATACCTCACACATATACGTCCCAGATGAAGAGCTCAGAGTTAAAAATCCTGTTGGTAAAGCTCTTGCGTCATAGGGTATATACCCTTCAGAGTAAACGTAATCTTCTACATAAACTCTGTAATAAACTAAATTCAGAAACTTGGTTAATGTAAGTTGTATAGAGCCGTTTTTCTTTGGTATGGACATCGCTACCACTGGCCTTTTAAATAAACCTTCATTTTGACTTGCTTTTAAGACTTCATAACGAAAAATCCATTGCGAATCTTCACTTTCAACCATGCCAAATTGTAGAGCCTCACCTTCGGCAGATGAATCTCCAAGCATTATGCTTATGAACGGTCCATATTCCTCGAAGAATGATTCCTCAATATTGACGGTACATGTAATAGATTCAAAATTATCGATTTTATCTATCACCTTTAGGGTAAGGGTGTTTCCACTTGTCGTATTATATTTTTCTTGTTTAGAGAGAAGATTTTTAGTTTCAAGACTTTTTAACTCTGAAAGATCAGCATGACAAAGGCTCGACATTGTGAGAAGAGTGATGCACATAATCCAAGCAATTATTTTTTGCATGACGGTGAGCGTTTTATTATATGCAAGCATCAATCAACCTTTTGGCTTCCTCTATCAGACTACTAAAATCGTCAAATTCATCGCTGTAAAAGTAGTTTTCCGTAACGTGTCCCTGACACATAAACACCTTATCGGAGCTTAAAAAGAATAGTACCCTTTGCCTGATAACAAATGAGGAGCCCAAGCCGCAGTCGCCTCCCCCATATGAAGAATATAAAGTAATGCTTTCTTGATTTTCACCTTTCAACAATTGCTCTACTCTAACGGTTATTTCTACGCCAGCATCATAGGGACGAACACTTTCATCGATGACTGCAAGATCCCTTAGACTCACAACGGTTCCAACTAGAATATTCTTTGAATTTTCTAGTTTGTCGATGAGTGGAAGCTCACCACAGGAACATGCATTGGCCCGTGCGGATAATAAGAGTAAGAATATTGCTAATAAGAACCTCATTGTTCGATTTTTCCTTTTAGTATTTAACAATAAGCTAAGGGGCGCGGACGTGGTGCGAAAATGGCGAAACCGCGCCACGTTTGCGTCCCAGCCCACATTAGTATGCGTTCTCAAGCGTATTGTTATACGTTACCTTCGCAGTTAAATAGCCTACTATCAATGCACAGAGGATCACGAAAAAATTAACCCAATATATTGAGTAAGTGAATGGGTACATTAACGACACTTGGCAAGCGCCAAAAACAACAATGACACTATTAAGGAAGGATCCGGTACATAGCCGTGAATACAAGAAAGCAAAAGCTGCAGCCAGCAATCCAAACCCTAGAAGTTGAACTACAAATATATCCCAGAGCAGCATGGATAGGACTGTATTAAAAGACTTTGGCATTGCAAAGGCTGCCGTATAACCAGTTAGATGAGCGCCGAAAAAAGCAATTGATAACCCACCTAATATTGCGATGGCAATAGGTAAAAGCTTTTTCATATCTTTATCTCTCCATAGACGTGTAACGCTTTTGATAAGCGGTTTGGCTGATCTTGGCAACGTCAGCTTGAATTTTTTTGTTATATGCCGAACTCAAAACAACCACTTATATAACTCGAATAACCATCCACCCAAGTGCGGAACAATTAATCCTAACATTAGACCCCAAAAGAATGCATTTGAAACTCTAGCGCTAACTTTTTCCTCAGCTTGGCGCTGCTCAATTGAATCAATTATTTGTTCTACAGAACCGTTTTCTACAGTAAGTCGATTTAGTTTGTATTTGCTTTCACCTGCGATTGGAACGCAATACTCTTTGTGTTTGCGAAAGAAGCCTCTGAGTGCCTGTTGACTAAACCCAGTATCTAACGACAGTGAAATGACACCGCAACCTTTCTCGCCATGAGAGTCGAGAGCCTCCAAGATTTTCCTTGTTTTCAATTGTGTTTTTTCAACCATTTAGAGTTACCATTTACAGTGGCATATAACACCTGATTAGCGAGTGATCAGATTATGGCGTGTCGGTTGCGAATGCAAGCGGCATGACATGAACTGGGCATCTCTGTTCAATCTCTTGTTAGGTTACCTTGTTAAACAGAACAACCCGCACTCATTAGCCCATGTTTCTATTTGAGCTGCTTTCGCTGGATTGCGAAGATAAAAAATATTTGTATCGTCCCAGCTTTCTAAGTATACAGCCTCTAGTTCCGGTAATACGACCATGTAAAAATGTGAACTGTCCACGTTATGTGGTGTGCACATCAAATAATTTACTTTAGCGTTGTGAGAAGTAAATTTCCGAAATGATGGTAAAGCTTTAATCCTACGTCCCTTAAAAGTAAAATTCAAAATCTCAGTATTATGTATTAGCTTTTCAGCGAATTTTATAAACCTTGAATCTCGTATTTGTTGCTCATCTTCTGAGACGTCTGAAAGTAACTTTAATGAGTCTTCATGGCCTAACCACCTATCGAATACTGAAACGGCGAGATAGGTATACTTTGAGGTGTCTTCAACAGCGACTAACTTGTCTAAATCAGGAAAACTGTCTCGCAGTTCTATCTGAGCATTCTTATTTAAAACTGAAAATCTACGCATGTTTCCGCTGGTAACCTAACGCTTTGCATAAGTTGTTTTGTGGCTCTTTTCCACAAAATCCGTCTTCATGAATTTGTTATTTGCCTTACACAAACACATAAAAAAGCACCATTAAAACAGGAATACCAACCCAGAATATTGGTGATTGGTATATTGGTATTGGCCCAGTTTTATTAAATCCTAATTTTTTAATAAATATGTAATGACAAACTGGAAACACGAACAAGTACACAAATAGATAAAGAAGTATTTTCCGTAAGCTATCTTGCCCCTGTGATATCGAAAAAATAGGAAACACGACGCATAAAAGTAAAAATATCCAGTGCTCTTTCAAATATTTTTTCATAACTTCCTTGTTGTTGAACTAAGCAT